>NZ_JBLWZK010000008.1:0-151357 GCF_048266485.1 Vibrio sp.
TCTCTTTTCGTATGACCTTTTTCTGATTTTCATCGTTATCTGACATACTAAACCTCATGCTGTACATACAATCAGTATATACAGCATTCTCAACTTTGAAAGTTAATTATGAGGCTTTAGTCTATCAGGTAAGTTTTGTATTCAGTCATACCACAAAGTGTGTTTATTAATGAGCTGTAAGTCTGTTTTACTTGATGGACTTGTTTCATATCTACATGTTCATTTTGAGTATGTGCCAGTTGCGTATCTCCAGGACCAAAATAAATTGTCGGTATGCCATATTGGCTGATGAAAGCTCCCTCACCCCAAGCAGTCCAATACACAATATTAGTTTTCTGGTTCATTTGCTGTGAAATGGTATCAAGAACCGTGGGAAAACATGATATGTCAGGTTCAGTCAACAATCCGCTCCAGTCTCCTTCTAAATGAACACTCGCACGAAACATGGGATCATTTTCACGACATTCATTCAATGCAATTTGAACTTCATCAAGTCCAGTCTGAACATCCTGATGCGGTAAATAACGCTTATCAATTCGAACCTTGGCATAATCTGGTACAACATTAGGGTCTGTACCACCTTCAATCACTCCTACACTGATAGACTCTTTACCAAAATATGGATCTTCTTTGTAATTTTGCGTGTTACGGCGGAGTACTTGAACAAAATCCATGGCCATATAAATGGCATTTTGTCCTAGCATAGGTAAGCTAGAGTGTGCAGAAACACCATGAAACTCAACACTTATCCATGATTGCCCTTTATGGGCATTACAAATTTGACCATTAGTTGGCTCTGGGATCATTGCAAAATCATGTTTCCCTAGATGATTGTTATCAAACAAATGTTTAATACTCGCACCTGTTGTTTCTTCGTCAGTTGTAAAAACTAAAGTGACATCACCTTTTAATTCTGTATCTTGGGCAGCGTCAATAAACGCACTTAAAATACATGCACAACCACTCTTCATATCTGCACTACCACGACCATAAATCATGGATCCTCGCTTTTGCGGTATAAATTGGTGTGCTTCGCCATTCACGACATCAAGGTGGCCTTCTAGCAACAATTTAAAGTTGCTATTACTGCCCTCAATCCGCGCAATTAAACATGGTTCAATCTCCGTATTTACTTCGATTACAGCATTGGTCTTTTGCTCTAATATGCTGCGGACATATTCAATAGCTTCAAGTTTTCCATCGACTTGATAACTATTAATGCCCATTAAATCAATAGTGTAGCGCTCTAAATCAGTTAATGGCATATTACCCCCACTTATGCATTTTATTATCAGCAACAGAATCGAATAACTCACCACTATGGATATCTTTTTTCAAGGTTTTAAAAAATGATGTAAATAACACAGCCAAAGCCAATAAGACCGGTAAAGCTGAAATGGTGATCATAGATTGAATCGTTGTTAACACGTTTAATCCATCAATAGTATGTTCAAGAAATAGAATACCTAATGGAACCACGAGAAACATTAACGACCAAAAAACTTTAAAATGGGAACTCGGTTCTTGATCTCGTGCTAAACCAACTGAGGTATAAATACTTAAAGAAGTACCATTAGCCGTTGCTGTCGTAGCAAGATTAAAAAAGACCAAAACAACAAAGACAGCAATACAAATAGATGACATTGGCAAAGTATCTAGCACTTTTAATGTCACACCACTATTTCCAATCTCTCCAATTTGTGAAGATAAATCAATACCATGGTGTAACTCTTGTGACATACCATAACTACCTAAAATTCCGAATGTTATCCAACATGCAGCAGCGCCCCAAACACTATTTGCAATCGCTATCTCTCTAAATGTTCGACCGTATGAAGTTCGCGCAATCCATATGCCACAAATAAATGTTAATGCAACATACCAAGCCCAATAAAAAATGGTCCAGCCTTGAATAAACCCAGTCTGACGAACAGAATCTGCATTGAAACTCATTCGTGTAAATTCATGAATCGTTGTCCCAATCGACATAGTTAAATTATTTAAAATAAATCCTGTATCACCAGCAAACAATACGAATGCAAAGAAAACCAATGACAAGCGAACATTAAATGTACTAATTATCCCCATTCCTCTTGCAATCGTTTTTGAAGTTGAAAGCATAAAGAATACGCCAAATACACAAATTACACCGACTTTAAAACCAAAAGTATCATCAATGCCTAACAAGTGACTCGACAACTTGGCGATCACAGGCACACCGATGCCAACAGTTGTCATGATTGCCATGAAATAACCAAAAACAATAATAGAATCAATGATAAAACGAAGAGCTTTATAAAATTTTGATTCACCTCCAATCACATTGTGACACAGAGTCGAAACACGCAGATCATCACTTTTTTTATTCCAATAAAGATAACCCAAAGCAATACCAGGCAAGAGGTAAAAACCCCACGCAGAAATCCCCCAATGAAACATACCGTAAGAGATGGCATGTTCGTAAGCTTCAGGCGATCCTGCTTTAATGCCAAAAGGTGTCGTGTTGATGTAATACATCCATTCACACATTCCAAAAATCAAGATCCCCGCAGCTAAAGCCGAGCATAAGTTCATAGAAATCCATGTGAATTTTGAATAATGAGGTCTAGCATTCTTACCACCTAAGCGGATATCACCAAAGCGGCTAAAAATGAGTACAGCGACACCTATGGTCACACCAACACCCATCAATAAGAAAAACCAAGCCATATCAGTTGTGATAAAACGATAAAGCTCTGAAATTAAAGCAACTACCAAATCAGGTACAAAAATGATAGGTAAGATTACAGCTGTTAATATACAAAGGGCACTTAAGATTAGTGCCTTATTGGCATGTTGAAACATATATCCCTCTAAAATTTAAACATCTAAGCGTTTAGACGTCTGGAAATCTATCAGAAGTATATACATTTAACAAGATAAAACCATAATTGGTTTTTAGTCATAGGAAGATTTACGAATCCGTTTTGCCTAAAATTGTGAAGCAGGTGGCTTTGAGCAAGTCAATGCGGATTATGCAGATCATTGGCCAGCTCAAGGTGGACACTTCTATATTGTGTGTGATGGCATCGATCATAACGAGAACACTGTTGCTGCTGTTAGTGAGTTTTGTGAGCTATTAAAAGATGAATTTTCAGAGAACATCATTGGTGATGAAATTACTCTCGAGAATGCAATCATAAAAGCTGTAAGGTCACTTGAGCATAGAAGAGCCAGTTTTGCATTTTGTATGACCGCTGCCTTGAAATTACAGGATCAGTTAGTCGTCGCGCACTGTGGTGATTGTCGCTTAGGGTTTTTAACGCCTAAAGGTGTTGATTGGCAAACAAAGGATGACGTTCCTCACCATCAATTGTATCACCGAGGAGTGTTGGGTAGGGATATGTACCTGAAAGTACGACACTTAGTTTCTTGTAAGATTAAACCGGCCTTTAGAAGAGAAAGCCTAATTCAACTTAAGTCGGATATGAGTAATGCAAATAGATCATGTCATCTATTTGAAATGCTTCAAACGGCTGATGACTGATGATGGCGCAAAGATGTTTTTCTAAGTTAATTATTGTTATTTCGCATTCCGCATAACCCACAATACAGTCAGGATTCATGGCTTTTTGGTACTGACCGATAAGCATTGAGTGGGTCAGTCGTAAGTGCTTATTCCACAGTTCTACTTGGTGGGTTTGTTGTGCTCGACAGCAACAATTTATCGACGCCAACCAATACTTTAGTAACGGCCATTCTGGTCGCTGCATATGTAAGCTGAGATCCCATTGATACTCAGAGGCACACTGATGATAGGCTTTAATACCGCTGGATAGTTGCTCAAATAGTTCAGGTTCTTGGCGCAAATTCTGTATGGCATGCATAGCAAATAATGCCATGTCATCTTGTAATTGTGGTGAGGGCATCTTAGTAAAAGGCTCTTCCGATCGCCACCAAATATTTTGTACTTCTTCACTTAATAACCCTAAAGCGATTTGTCTAATCAAGGAATTCGAGCCGCCATCTAACCTCAATAGTTTTTCGAGTTTGTAGATTTTCTGCTCGAGTGTTGAAATCATTTCTGTGTCCATTTTTTCTCTTTCCGTTAGGCTTTAAGGCCACTCATCTTTACCCATACCCGATGTTCATTCATAACCGCGATTGCTATGCTGATTTGTGTTTTTATTGGCATAGTGGCTTTATTTTCGGATGTAATGAATCACTATGACGATCAATGAAAAAAACAGCGTCTCTACTTCCCAAAGCCGCACGATAACGACTCATCCCCAAACGAATAGGAATGTGTCGTTAATGCTCACCTCACACTTCTTTTTTCTCTAAAACTCCCTGTCTTTTTTCACCGGCCAAGGGCGCTGATGATACTCATATTGGCCGATACTAAAGACACTAGGCTTATCGAAGTCTGAGTAATACACACATTGTTTGGCATGCGGTTTACTGACCATCACGCTTTCTTTGTCATAACAAATATGGCTGCGTGGATCGGTGCAATGTTCATACATGGCCAGTGATAACGCTTTGCAGCATTGCAGGTGTTTCTCCCATATCAGCGTTCGGTCAAGATAGCTGTGCTTAATCGCACTGTAGTATTTCGCTAACGGCAAGCCTGGTGTCTTGGCATGTAAGCGCACATCCTCAAAGCTTGCAATGTCAGAGAACAATAGATTTTCTGCATAGTTATTGAGTACGGACTGTAAATGTGGCGCTTTCATAAAATTGTCATAGCATTGCTTGGCGATGGTTTCTAATAAGACTTGCTCATGCAAAGAGAACAAGACCATTTCGGGTTTATTGCCAATCAGGGTATGCACCGAGGGCAACTCAATGCCCAATGCAAAGGCGCCCAATTGCTTTATATCGGTGAGATTTTGTTGAAAGTATTGCGCGCGGTTAAACGATAAGATCATCATGCTGCGTCTCCTTGCATCATCGTGCTAAAGGCCCGTCCATCTTGACGTGATGCGTTGGCGACATAAGGGGCGTAAACCTCAAACAGCAGCTTGGTGTCACTGTGTCCTAGCATGTGAGAGATATAGAGAGGGTTTTCATGCGCGGCGATATGCAGCACTGCCGCCGTATGGCGCGTTTCATAAGCACGACGAGGCGCTAATCCTGCTTTTTTCAGGGTAGGGTGCCAAACCTTGGTGCTGATGTAATGGGTATCGAGCCCTTTTCCATTTTTACCACTAAACACAAACGGACTACTTGGATCACGTTGTTGCCATTGACGTTGCAATGCGGCGTATAAGGTATCGCACATGGCCAGTTCCCGACGCGATTTTGGCGTCTTCACATCGCAGATCTCACCATTGACGTAGTTTTGCCGAATACGAATGAGTCGGTGTTTAAAATCGATGTGCTCCCAATACAGGCCATGAACTTCACAGCTACGCATCCCTGTCCAAAATCGCAGTAAAAAATAATCTTGCCATTGCGGCTCGCAACTCGCTAAGAACTGTTTGACCTCTTCTAAGGTCAGCGGTTGGGAGTTGGCCTTTTCTTCTTTTAAGCTGCGGTAGCGACGAAACGGGTAAGGAAAATGATGCTCTTCTGCGGCAAGGCTGATAATGGCGATCAATGGCCACAAAATACCGTTGATGCGCTTGTATGGGAAATTAACTCTGCTTTTGGGTAATGTGAGACCCAGGCTTTAGCTGCAACTAAAGCTCTCTATGTAGTAGTTCGTTTGAACACTGGCTCCTCTGTTGAGAGACCGATAACAAACATGAACGCTACATAGAACTCCAAGCATAAACCTCGAATAGTCGACTGGGTCTAGAACCCGCATTACGCAAGCATGAGTTAGCTTATTATGAATACAAATACACTTCAAAACATTAATGTCGGTGTTGATACTGGCAAATCACAATTAGACATATTCATTCGCCCTCTTGATATCTATTTCACTGTTACCAATGATGAAAAAGGTATTAAAGAAGCGATTAAAAAAATCAAAAAACATGCCCCACAACGTATCGTCATTGAAGCCACTGGGCGCTTAGAAATGCCATTTGTGCTTGAATGTGCTGAAGCAAAACTCCCTATAGTCCGAGCTAATCCCGTGCACATTAAACGCTTCGCCGGCGCCATTGGGCGTCGAGCAAAAAATGACAGACTGGATGCCGAGTTAATTGCTCACTTTGCTGAATCTATCAAGCCAGAAATTACTATTATAAAGGCTGAAAACATAAGATTAATGAGTGACTTAGTCGTCCGCAGAAATCAGTTATTATCGATGCAAACTATGGAAAAGAACCGGATACAAATCTTACCTAAATCACTGCATTCAACGATAAAACCGATGCTCATAGCGATGAAAAATCAAATCAAAAAAATCGAAGATAAACTGACTAAACTCATCGAAAATTGCCCCGAATATCAAGCTAAAAACATACTCTTACAAAGTGTCCCCGGTATAGGTAATATCGCAGCAGCATCAATCATCAGCAATATGCCTGAGTTAGGATACATCTCCAATAAACAAGCGGCTTCTCTTATCGGCGTTGCGCCGATAACCAAAGAAAGCGGGCGTTATAAAGGCAAGAGAACAATACAAGGTGGCAGGTCGCAAGTAAGGACCGTTCTTTACATGGCGATGATGTCAGCTATGCAATGTAACCCTATTTTCAAAGCCACTTACCAACGCCTTGTTGAAGCTGGAAAACCTAAAAAAGTAGCCATCATCGCTTGTGTTCGTAAGATGGTAGTCATATTAAATTCGATGATAAGAGATGGCTCCATGTGGGATGAAAATTTTGCTAAAAATTAGTTATTGACACCATAGTCGTTTTGTTATGTTTGTCATACGCGCTTACCGAACTTGGCAAAAACTTGATTGCCTAGATCTATAACGCTTAAACCAATTTGAAGCGTCTACTTATCGACGGCTACAACTCTAATTTACTCGCCTCGAAAATCAGGGAAAATTACAAAATAGAACCCACCATAGAAAAATAAAAACATCAAAAACGCGGTAAATCCAGCCCAAAAGTGTGACCTATTTTCATAGTAGTCAATCCAACCGCCAGCGAAAAAAATAGACTTATATATCACCGCATGTAACAAGTTTAACGCCGACAAAATCGCTGCTATTAGAAACAAGACATCCATCAACATCCTCCCTGAGATAGACTTCTCAAATTGAAAATACAAACTATAAAGTCATCAAACAAACCATCAATAATTCGATAACGTGGAGCAACATTTTCAACGAAAACATAACAGTATATTAGCAAGAAACACGGATAAACCCGCAGATTATTTCAACACGTTCACTGCTAATCAATTCATTTATAGCTAAAAGATACTCTAATAGCGTTTTTTTAAAAGCATTTAGCCGATTTTATGCGATGGAGAAAGCGAGAATTGGGTTTAGTAAGCCAGTTGTGACAGGGATGTACTTTCAGTTTTTACATACTATTTTTAATTAACAATGCCTTACAATGAATTCCGATAGATCGCATATAGGTATAAGTTCTCGCTTTCACCCAAAACCGTTTAATACCCAAAAAATTTAATTATAACTGTATAAACACACTGAACGTGAAAGGGAGCGAGTGATTTTCGAACACTTATTGTTTCGTTAAACGCATCTAAAGAAAGCACACTCAAACGTCTAATATACGCTTGTGGTAAATAGATTCCTGCTCTCGCCTAGGCTCGGCTGGAATGACAACTTTAAAGCCCCCGAAGTAGTATGATTAAGTTAAAATAGACATCAATACCAAACCATTAATCAAACAATAAGTGCGTTTGTCCATCATGCTCAATACGCGTGACTTGGGTATTAAATATCTCTGTCAGTAATTGGCTGGTTAATAGCGACTTTGTTTCGCCTACTGCTTTTAATACACCTTCTTTGAGAATCAACACTTTATCCGAATGTCTCAAGGTTCGATTTAAATCGTGGTTTGCCATCACTACGGTTAACCCTTTGCGCGCCATCACTGCTATCATTTGGTACAGCAAGCTTTCTTGACCAACATCTAAAGGCGCTGCGGGTTCATCGAGCAGCAATACTTTCGCATCTGGGTTTAATGTTGGCCACACTTGCAAACATACTCCGGCAAGTCGTACTCTTTGCCATTCACCACCGGATAAATGATGAATGCTTTTGCCTAGCTTGTCGGTAATGCAAAGCTGCGTGGTAATTTCACTCACCGCTTTTTCTACTACATCATGGTGAATGTCTTTGTTGATAGAGAGCGATAAATATTGAAAGACCGACATATTAAACGCCGGTCGATCTGACTGACATAAATAGGCGCGGATCGTTGCCAGTTCTTTCAAATCATATTGAGCGATTGATTCACCACCAAAAGTGACGGTTCCTTGATGCGAAAGTAAGCCAGATAACACTGCAAGCAAGGTACTCTTACCACTCCCATTTGGACCAATCACATGTAGGATTTCCCCAGGATTGACTTGAAAGCTCATTGGCATCAAACGATTTGATACGCTGAGATCTTTTATATCGAGCATAGGCGTTATTTTATTCATAATTAATTCTGATCATGCCCACGTAGTAACATCCAAATGAACACTGGCGCACCAATTGTCGTTGTCATTACACCTAAAGGCAGTTCTGCACTGGTCAGTGATACTCTGGCAAGTAAGTCAGCCAGTACCAATAAACTTGCGCCACACAGTGCAGACATCGGTAACAGGTAACGGTTTTCACTACCAAAAATCAAACGAATGAGATGCGGAACCACTAAACCTATAAAACTGATCACTCCGCCAATCGCCACTGAACAGCCGACCAATATCGACACATAGATAATCAACTTCCAACGTAGAGCAAACACATCTAAGCCGAGTTGTTTGGCATGTTGTTCACCTGCCATCAATAAATCTAAATCTCGACCTTTGAAACACAACCAAACGATACAGGGTAACATTATGAGCCCTAGTGCCACTTGAGCCCAAGACACTCCGCTAATACTCCCCATTAGCCAATACATTAGAATTCTGAGGTTAAAGTCATCACTGAAATAAAATGCCCACGTCACAACGGCGCTAGATAAAATCCCTAACGCTACCCCAATCAATAACAAGCGGCCTGTGGTTAAACGCATCGCTTTGGCAAGTGACACAATTAAAAGCGTAAAAACTAACGAACCCAATATCGCGACGGCCATTGAACCTAGTGGCGACATTAAGACAGGAAAAAAGAACAAGGCGATCACCATCGCTAGACTTGCCCCGCCTGAAATACCAATAATACCGGGCTCTGCCAGCGGATTGCCTAATAAGACCTGTAAAGTTGCACCAGCCACCGCAAGTGAAGCGCCTAATAATATGGCAGCAAGCAACCTAGGTAGTCGAAGGTTGACGATCACTTGTTGCTGTAAATCAGACATAGGATGGAAAAAAGACAGGGATAAATCACCAACTGATAAATAGATAGCACTCACGCTGACTAAAAAGATCGTGATTAAAATGAATGGCAGTTTCCAGCTCTGGTGTTTGGTGTGAATTAACTGATTGAATTGCATATGATCATAGTCACTTATGTATACTCAAAATCATTGGAGTTGCAGTGAGGCGACAAGTGAATGAAGCCCCATGAGCATAGCTCGTCTATGTGATTGGGGTGAATGAACGCCGTCAACAAAGCTGCAGCTTCAAGTACGAAGAGTATAAGCTTGCGGTGTTTTCGATACCATACCAGTTACGCATCAATTGAAAAGTAAACTCATAATATATTTATCTTTAGCGAATTCTTTCGACCAATAATGCCGCTCTCTGACCGATATCCACCTTATCATTAGCAAACACTAAAGCGTAACCACCAGATTCACAGATCATCGGAACGCCGCCTTGTATTCCGTATTCTTGATTTAAGTACAGTGGCTCAAAATTGATTAGTGCTTGTTGTGCTGTAAAGGCTAAATCTGGATGTTGCTTACGGATCTCATCAACCACATCATAAACTGCAATATCTTGATTCATGCAATTCACATCATCTAACTTTCCATTTCGATTGAGCAATAAATGCATACCCGATAAAAACGATGTAAACACGGAAAGATCATTTTCACCGAATGATCTAAGTTGCCCAAGTTCGATGGTTAAACTCTTCGCTTGGAAATACTCACCGGTATACCAACTAAACGCATAACTAGGATGATGACATAACAAAACAGCCTGAACATCTGCGTGCTGAGCAAAGTATTTTAATTCTTGGTCGGTGATGTCAGATTGATGTCTGGTAGCCGGACGGATAGCAAAAACAGGATATTGAGAAGGGCGAGAGGAACAATGAAGATCAAGGTGCCAGCGTTTCTTTCCAGAAGAACGTTCAAAAAACAATTCGACGACATCTTTTATTTTAGCGGCAATTTCACTTTCAATTCCTCGTACTTTCCTACTGGATATTTCAAAAAGTTGATTGAGGTTTTGTTCTATAAAACGCTGTTTCTTTATGGTGGCATCGGGATGAGCAAAAATAAACAAACACGGATGGCTGATGGTCACCTCACCAGATAGTACTTGCGAAACCAATTTATCGACCAGCTCGATCGGCCCAGTTTCATCACCATGAATTCCAGCCGATATTACCGTAGCACTGTCCCCTTTGTAGTGAGCAGGCGTTATGCCTAACATGCCGCGGTGATAAAACCTTAGCACTAGGCCGCTATCTACCGTTAAGGTTTGTTGCGGCCACGATAAGTGATACAAAGTGGTATAAATAAACCCTTTGGTCACGAGATCGTTAACTAAAGGGTTATCTTTTTGATGATGTTGGTGATCCATAATCACCTCCACGAAGCCTACTCTTTAAAGTTTAGACTAAGTTGATGGTTTATTCAGCAATTCTAATTAACTTGTCATTGCCCATCAAGAGCTTCATCTCTGAAGCAATTGGATCATTAGCCGTGAAAACACAGACTCTTAATTTATCCGCTTTAGCTTTCTCGATTAACCCAGCTAAATGGTGTGTATCTTGGTATTCTTCTCTGTCTGCATCACGACGGCATAAATCCACAAATTCAAATGGACAATTCGTTGGATACAAAACCAATTCAGATTCTTGCATTAAACGTAGTGCTTTAATCGAAAGGTTTTCGACATCATGATTAAACTGAATCCAATGCAAAACTGACGTCACTTCCACTTTATCTTGTAAGGTATCGAGATATAGAGATTCCAATTGTTCACGCTTGGTAATGGTTGGAATTTTTGCTGAAGAAAAGAAACGCTCCCAAAACTTACGTCTTTCATCTACCGTGGCTAATGATTCTTTAATGCTATTACGTTTAGATGCGCCAAAATCTGCCAATAGTGATAAGTTCTGTGGCAACATAGATTCTAACTTTTCACGTAAATAACGAATTAATACTGGTGACGCCCCACCACTGGATACCGCTATTTGAATACGACCACGGTTGATCATAGACGGTGTAATAAAGTCACAATAAGGTTTGTCATCAACAACATTAACCATAATGTTTTTTTGCTTAGCATCATGGTGAACTTGATGATTCAACTGGGGGTTATCGGTCGTAGCCCAGACCTGAATATAGTCTTGCAACATCTCAGATTGGTAAAACGCCTTCACCCAAAGCAGTGATTGTTGCTCTGCTAGAGAAAGTAAATAAGGATGAATATTCGGTGAGACTACCGTTACATTTGCCCCTGCTCTAATAAGCATATCTACTTTACGGCAAGCCACTTCACCACCGCCGACAACCAGAACTGCTTTCTTGTTTAGATCTAAAAAAACTGGGAAATAACGCATTTAATTCCTTTTTGTGATGTGTCACTCATACTTGATACTACCAAATTTGTGCACAGAGGAAACATAAGATCTTTATCACAAACAATTTTACTTTGAATTTACCCCCCTCACTTATTGATTAATCCATTAGTAACTACTTTATTGATAATTATATAACGCCCTTACTCAACTATTCAGAATAAAAGGTTAGATGTGACATCGTGGTGCATCATTGCACTATTTACATTGCTATGACATTTATACATCCTAAATTTAATGAAAGATTTGTGATGCAACTCAATCACATAATGGATGTAGTGATTTGTGTATTTCAAATTCTTTCCTACTCTTTAAGAGTAAAACAGGTACGAAACCTCACTTAAATATGAAGGTGTACCGAACAAATATTCTAATTAAAACAACATTAGTTTAATCAATCACAGACAAATTCGTTTTCAGTTCAACCTGATTTCAATGGACGTATACAGGAAGGATACACATGCAAAAATCAATTAAACTTCTCGCTTCAGCAGTCGCAGTTTCTGCTGCAATGATGGCTAATACAGCGTTTGCCGGCACACTGCAAGATGTACAAAAAGCGAATGAACTAAAATGTGGTGTAAGTACTGGCCTTGCTGGCTTTTCAAACCCCAACTCAAAAGGCCAATGGGAAGGCCTTGATGTTGAATATTGTCAAGCGGTTGCTGCTGCAGTATTAGGTGATAAATCTAAAGTAAAATACGTTCCACTAAACGCAAAAGAACGTTTTACTGCCTTACAATCTGGTGAGGTAGATGTTCTATCTCGTAACACAACTTGGACACTTCAACGTGATGGTTCACTAGGTCTTAACTTTGTTGGAACGACTTACTACGATGGTCAAGGTTTCATGGTTAAGAAAGACCTTGGCGTTAAAAGCGCAACTGAGCTTGATGGCGCATCTGTTTGTGTTCAATCAGGTACTACGACTGAACTTAACCTTGCAGACTACTTCCGATTAAAAGGTATGGAATACAAACCAGTTGTCTTTGACACAATGGACCAAACCTCTAAAGGTTTCGATTCCGGCCGGTGTGATGTTTTGACTTCAGACCAATCTCAACTTTACGGACTACGTTTGAACTTAAAAGATCCAAGTTCTGCAACCGTTTTACCTGAAATCATTTCTAAAGAGCCATTAGGCCCTGTCGTACGTCAAGGTGATGACCAATGGTTTAACGTTGCTAAGTGGACATTATTTGCCATGATCAATGCCGAAGAATATGGCATAACTCAAGCAAATGTCGATGAGATGAAAAAATCTAATGATCCAAACGTGAAACGTATTTTAGGTCTTGATGGTCCCAAAGGCGAAGGTCTAGGACTAAAAGATGACTGGGCTTACCAAATCGTTAAGCAAGTGGGTAACTACGGTGAAATGTTTGAACGTACTGTCGGTCAAGGTTCACCACTTAAAGTGGACCGTGGTGTAAATAAACTTTGGAACGCAGGTGGCTTCCAATACGCGCCACCAATTCGTTAATACACATAACTTCATAATACTCTGGACTAGGGCGGTTTCTGCCGCCCTTTTTTTTCAATGATTTTGAGGTTACGCAGTATGAAACCTAATGAATCTGAGAAAGCAGTCAATCAGTCAGCATCTGGTAGCTCCCTTTCTCACCTTATTTATAACCCAAGATTCCGCTCGATTGCTTTTCAGCTTATAACCGTGCTAGTTCTTGGTTACTTTTTCTATATCATCATTAATAATACTATCGATAACTTGAATAACCGTGGTATTTCCACAGGTTTTAGTTTCCTCGATCGTGAGGCTGGCTTTGGTATCAGCCTAGCGTTAATTGAATATGATGAAACCTATACCTTTGGTCGCACCTTTATCGTCGGCCTACTCAATACTGTTTTAGTATCTTTTCTCGGTATCATCCTAGCAACTATTCTTGGTTTTACTGTCGGTATAGCGCGTTTGTCGTCCAACTGGATGGTCAATCGTCTTGCTGCGGTATACATAGAAATTGTTCGTAATGTCCCCCCTCTACTGCAGATACTATTCTGGTATTTTGCGGTTCTACAAGCCCTACCTTCCGCAAGACAAAGTCTCAGCTTAGGCGAAGCTATATTTCTCAACATACGTGGTTTGTATGTACCAAAACCGATCTTTGAATCTGGTAGTTGGCTAATCGGCGCTGCGGTTATTCTTGCGGTTGTGCTCAGCATTGGTGTGTATATCTGGGCTAAAAACAGACAGAAAGTGACAGGGTTACAAACGCCAGTTACTAGAATTGTTTTAAGCTTATGTATCGGCTTACCACTTGTCGCTTATTTCATTATGGGAATGCCAATTTCGGCAGATTACCCTGAATTAAAAGGCTTCAATTTCAAAGGTGGCATTACCGTATTGCCTGAATTGTTCGCTTTATGGCTTGCTCTAGGCATATTCACTTCAGCCTTTATCGCTGAAATTGTTCGCTCAGGCATTGAAGCTGTCAGTCATGGTCAAACAGAAGCCGCAACCGCTTTAGGCTTATCGCAATCAAAAACACTAAAATTAGTTGTTATTCCACAAGCGATGCGAATCATCGTTCCTCCCCTTACTAGTGAGTATTTGAATTTAACCAAAAACTCCTCATTAGCAATGGCAATTGGCTACCCCGATCTTGTCTCGGTTTTTGCTGGCACAACGCTCAACCAAACCGGCCAGGCTATTGAGATCATCTTTATGACGATGGGAGTTTACTTAGGATTAAGTTTATTAACGTCATGGCTCATGAACATCTATAACCGCAAAGTTGCGTTAGTAGAAAGATAACAAGCGGAGAATTTAGATGAAACAGCACCAATTTTTACCTGACCTCCCGCCACCGGCTAATACTGTCGGGCTTATCGGTTGGTTACGCAAAAACTTGTTTAGTACACCTCTTAATAGTCTTTTGACCCTAGTGATGGCTTATATTGCCGTGACAACAATTTGGTCAATTGTAGATTGGGGAATCATCAACGCAGATTGGATAGGCACAACTCGAGATGCATGTAGTAGTACCGGTGCATGTTGGGTGTTTATCAGCGTCCGCTGGGATCAGTTCATGTTCGGCTTTTATCCAGCAGCAGAACTGTGGAGACCTAAGCTATTTTACTGGACACTTGCCATTCTTGTTGTCTTGATGGCTTACGAAAAAACGCCGAAACGGACTTGGATCTTTATCTTTTTTGGTAGTGCCTACCCTATTTTAATGGCGGGTCTACTTGAAGGTTCGATGTTTGGTTTGCCAGTGGTTGATACTCACCAATGGGGTGGCCTACTGGTTACGTTAATCCTTTCAACCATAGGTATCGTTCTTTCGTTACCGATTGGTGTGGTTCTAGCATTAGGACGACGTTCTAAAATGCCAATTATCAGTAAGCTGAGTATTGCTTATATTGAAGTTTGGCGTGGCGTTCCACTGATTACTGTTTTATTTATGGCTTCAGTCATGTTGCCACTCTTTTTCGCTGATGGTGTTCAAACCGATAAACTCATTCGAGCCTTAATCGGGGTGGTGATGTTCTATTCAGCGTATATGGCAGAAGTTGTACGAGGTGGTTTACAAGCGATCCCTAAAGGCCAGTACGAAGCAGCCGATTCACTTGGGCTGTCATATTGGCAAAAAATGGGATTAATTGTGTTACCACAAGCATTAAAAATCACCATTCCATCTATTGTAAATAACTTCTTATCACTACTGAAAGATACCAGTCTTGTTCTCATCATTGGTATGTATGACGTACTAGGTATCGGCCAGGCTGCGAATAACGACCCGGACTGGTTAGGTTATTCAACTGAGAGTTATGTGTTTGTTGGGTTAGTGTTCTGGGTATTTTGTTTCGGGATTTCCCGCTACTCCATTTATTTAGAAAACAAACTCCATACTGGCCATAAGAGATAATTAATGTAATTGGTATTAATACAATTGGTATAGATCTCTTGGAAGATAGAAGCATTCAAGGAAGTAATTATGACTCAACAACAAGACTACATGATCCAAATTGATGATATGAATAAATGGTATGGTGAATTCCACGTACTGAAAAATATCAATTTGAAAGTAACAAAAGGCGAAAAAATCGTTATCTGTGGCCCTTCAGGTTCTGGCAAATCAACCATGATTCGCTGTATTAACCATTTGGAAGAGCATCAAAAAGGAAGCATTAATGTAGGTGGTACCGAGCTAACTGACGATCTGAAGAATATTGAAGCCATCCGTAAACAAGTTGGGATGTGTTTTCAGCACTTTAACTTATTCCCACATTTAACGGTGTTAGAAAACTGCACCCTAGCGCCTATTTGGGTAAAGAAAATGCCAAAAGCGGAAGCAGAGAAAGTTGCCATGAAATATTTAGAACGGGTAAAAATCCCAGACCAAGCCGATAAATACCCTGGGCAACTTTCTGGTGGTCAGCAACAACGTGTGGCGATTGCTCGTTCATTATGTATGAATCCACAAATAATGTTATTTGATGAGCCTACTTCTGCGCTCGATCCTGAAATGGTACGTGAAGTACTTGACGTAATGGTTGAATTGGCGGGCGAAGGCATGACGATGCTATGTGTAACCCATGAAATGGGCTTTGCTAAAGAAGTTGCAGACCGTGTCATATTCATGGATGCTGGAGAAATTATTGAAGAAAACAACCCGAAAGAGTTTTTCGAAAACCCTCAATCAGACCGTACCATTAATTTCTTAAGCCAAATACTGCATCATTAATCTCATCGTTTAAACGCTACTATATTTGAAACAAAGCCTTAGCAATTCACACTGCTAAGGCTTTTTAGTTTATCTATCTCTTAACTCATTATTCTAATCAACTAGAGGCATTGAATTTCATCCCAAAACCAATTTGATTGTATTGGTGATTCCCAAACTCCCGGGCCATTTTTGGCAATAAAACACTTATCTTGATAACTCACTTTTTCACCGTTAGCTATTTGAGTCACACCTGGTTGCCAAACAATATAATCCTCAATCGGAGTCGGATCTGGTATTGGCTCAGGATCAGGGGTTGGTTCAGGATTAGGTTCGACATCCCCACCGTCATTCACCTCACCATTCATTAATGACCAAGGCCCGCCACTGGTTGGTGTATCTCCTTGCGTCCACCATGCTGCTTGATATATCGCCCCCTGATAGCTCACTTGGTCGCCGCCAGTATAAACCTTACTCGCGTCCCATGAATCTACACCATCAACTGGGGGGTCAACCGGATCGGGTGAGACTGGCTCAAGCTCATCAACGACTCTTACTTCTGGCCAACCTGCATGAGAGCCATAGAAGTTAGTGACACATTTTTCATAATCTCCCGGAACCAGTGCCGAATAAGCAGTTTGGAAACCAACCAACTCACATTCAAATGAATAACCGCCTGGACGATCAGAATAGTATTTCCAATTACCATCCCAGTTTGTGTACAGCACATCCGTCGTACCATTTAAATTCAAGCTTCCATAAGGCGTCTGTTGCCAACAAGTATTGGTTTCATCACTTTCAATAGGAATTTGAAAATGTGCCACCAAGCCTTCCCAATAACGGATACGATTTACTGGCTGACCTTTCTCTTTATTTTGCTCACCACATTCAATCCCACCATTAATAATGTTAATAGTAGTACCAAAACCATATCCAATACCCGCATCGAGTTCTCGCTGAGATGGCTTCCAAGTTCGATCAATAACATGCAACATCGCAGGCTTTGGCGCTTGTGGCGTTAAGAAAAACCAAATAGCAGAAGCAAGGTTAAGCCATGAATCCGCAACTAGTCCCGGGTTATTCAGTAATACCGTCGCATCCCCGTCGAACATTACTTCAGAAAAAGCGCCATAATTAAAATGATAAGAAAGTTGCTTGGCACCTCGACCAAAATAGCCTTCACCGGCTGCACATGGCCAACGCTTATTTTGCCAATCATCTTGCCCACAACCTGTGGTATACCCTGCTTGACCTTCAGACCAGCCCAGTTCTCTAACATGCACCAGTGCTTGCTGCCACTCTTCTAGCGCAAGTGGATTATCGGAAATATTATCTTTGGAAATATGACCGCCAGTTTCTTGTGAAAAGTGAGCAAATGCCGTAATAATCGACTTCTTACAAATTGCGTCAGAGTCACGCCCATCGGTGTACTCGCCACAAAATGCAGGGAACTTGCCTATCGCCCGCAAAAAACGCGTGTAGGTATATTCTGGCGCTGCCATTTGAGTTAAGAAATCCCAGTCAGATTGAGGGAAAACACGCTCAACTCTCTTAACATTTTCTGGGTTAGAACTCGCACCCGGTTCAATCGCCTCAACAATAGCATTATCTCTGGTTTCTAACGCCTTAGACCAAATAGCATACATAGGATCTGACGTTTTTTGTTGCTCCATTGCTTGTATTTCAGTGCGATCGACTATATAGCCTGTCGGATTTTCAGGATCCGGTTGAATATTCATACTGGCGTAACTTGGCAAGGTATATAACGCGCCAAGCACTATGATAAATGATTTCCGTTTTAACATAGATGCATTCCTTATTTGTTGATAATCATCTAGAGGTTAGTTCTGAAACATGAAACAAAAACAGCATTAAAAATATGGATACATTCCTTTTGCGACGCAACTAAAAAATCAGATGTCGAGTATTGAATATGAAAAGAAGTAATTGTGATATACCCAATCAGACTCAAGTGGGGGGTAAGCAACCGATGTAATTGATAAATTAGATATTTCAAACTGCGTCTCAAAAAAGTACCAAGATGTCATAGGTGTATAGCCGTCACATTTTAGGCTGATTAAAATGCAAATCACTTTACCGATAGAGATAGGCCTAAAGCAGTATGAGTTTACAGACCCAACGCGCCAAATTACTTTTAAACGTCACATCTATTAAACACGATGGTTTTATTCAATATTTACTATCCTCAAAGTGCTATGACTTAGAAACAGGTTTCTTCTCTGTCACTTGCGACATAGCTAACCTACCGAGTCACTGGTATGAGGACATTGATACAAATATTGAGTGGTTAATACCAAAGGGTATGAAGAAGTATGGACTCGCGCTGTTAAACGACAAAGAATCTCGTCATATTACCGCGCAAGATTTTATTTTTTGCTCACCAGAGTTGAAGTTAGAAGATAATATTGTCGCGATTTTGCAGTCTATTCCAGCCGCTTTAGATGAATCACTATTATTTGAATACCTAGGAATAAACACTGCTACGCCACACTATCAAGCTTCATTTTGGCAATCGACTCTAGGCGCACTAGTCGATGGCTCGAAAGGAAAATATGAAGTTGAGCTATATGGGTTGCCCCTCAACAAGCAATCTAAAATAGCCTCTCGCTTTAATAGTGCATCATGGCTAAAAGCAAGTATAGAAACATTATCTGAGCGAAAAGAAAGCCAACTATGCTATGCCGTTTCTCGTAATCAAAATGACAAAACTCAATATCTCGCTTTTGATACCGACGAAACCAACAAACTGATTAATTTGCAGTGGAAAGAGTGCATCAGTAAAGCATTTTTATTTGCCAAGATCCCACATTCCCAAGTGCAAGAAGTGACCTCTGCCTACCAAGATGAACAACAAGTTAATAAGGTATTAAGAGAATACTGCCATTGTCAATCTCAATTAGCGGCTCTAGAAGATATGCTACCTTTCTTACAAAGCATGGACGATTCTATCAAATTAGACTGGGTAACATTAAAAGAGGCGTAAACAGCACTTTTATTTTCATATCATGTTACAACTTCACCTGACAGATATAAGGAAATTCCCGTAGAATAAATACAAAGGTTATTAAATAAAAACCTTGAAAAAGTGAACTTTAAGCACCATTAATGTACTTAAAGATACTTAGTCTATTTTTAAGTAATCCGATAGCAGTAACCCTGCAATCAAATAATGGTTATGCTATCGGTATCAAGTGTATTAACGAGGGAAACTATGAACAGTCCACTAACATCACGCACCGCAAGAAGCGAAAGCGTTGTACAAACCAACCGAGTGTTACGTAACACTTACTTTTTATTGTCTATGACACTACTTTGGTCTGCAGTGGTAGCGGGTGTATCTATGGCGCTAAACTTACCTCGCCCAGGTATCATTCTAATGTTAGTTGGTTTCTATGGTTTGCTTTTCTTAACAGAGAAAAACCGTAACTCTAGCTTAGGTCTTGTATTTGCTTTCCTATTTACAGGTTTCTTAGGTTATAGCCTTGGTCCAATTCTGAATATGTACGTTGGCGCTGGAATGGGCGATATTATTGTTACTGCTCTTGGTGGTACGGCTTTATCTTTCATGGCGGCATCCGCTTATGCATTAACCACTAAACGTGATTTATCAGTATTAAATGGCGTTATGATGGCAGGTGCCATTGTATTAATCGTGGGTATGGTTGCAAGCTTCTTCATCCAAATCCCAATGTTCCACCTAGCATTAAGCGCAATGTTTGTTTTATTCTCAACAGGTGCAATATTGCTCACAACGCAAAGTATTGTACGTGGTGGCGAGACAAACTATATCTCAGCGACCATTACTCTTTACGTATCTATTTACAATATTTTCATCAGCTTACTAAGCATCTTAGGTATTACTAGCCGCGATTAATTTGCCAATAAACTGATACTAAAACCATTCAAAAGCCTGAAGGGAAACTTTCAGGCTTTTTTGTCCCTATACCCAAGTAACGTCAAGGTGCAGAATTCAGAGCTATCATCCAAACCTTTAAGCAAAGAAGATTGGCGAAGGAATGTAGGTACCTTTCAAACTAATCTGACACTGCCTATCTCTTATAAAAAAGAAGAGGTTTGGATAAAGCTCCCGAAGGGCAAGTTAAAACAAGATTTATGTTGCGTTAAATTGAACAGAGATTGAATAACTATGATCATGTTCTATTTGCCTTGCCTAAAACTTGTTTTCCTCTTGCTGAAACTCGCACCTTGAAGTTACTTGGGTATATTTAAAGCAGCTAGAAGCCTGAATCGTAATATCATTAGATTCAGAGTTTGATTGCTATTATGATTAGAAATATATTCAAGTAGTGCACGCGGCAGGACGGTTGAAATGTATCAATATAATGGCAAGACGATAGAAACAGACAAAGAAGGCTACCTTTTAAATCACACAGATTGGCAAGAAGACCTCGTCCCTATGATCGCGGAGCAAGAAGGGATTGAACTTACTGATGCACATTGGGAAGTCATTCTATTTGTGCGCAATTTTTATCTCGAATTCAACACTTCTCCAGCTGTTCGGATGCTAGTTAAAGCAATGGCAAAAGAGCATGGTCCAGAAAAAGGTAATAGTAAATATCTGTTTACTCTATTTCGAAAAGGCCCAGCGAAACAAGCAACAAAATTAGCTGGTTTACCCAAGCCTGCAAAGTGCTTATAAAGAATATTCCGTAACTTCAATAGAGAGGGATTACGCTCAATCACTACAAAATAGCAAAATCCCTTTCAGTAATAAGCGTTGTTTCTACTTCTTTTACAGATTCAACATAAGCTGTCCTTGGACCTTGCTTTAGCCACTCATAAAACTCAACCACCTTTTGCTCATTGCCACAAGCTAAAACTTCGACATCACCATTATTCAGATTTTTAGCATACCCCGTTAACCCGAGAGTTAAACCATGATGGGCGGTCTGATAACGAAAGCCAACACCTTGTACCCTACCCGATACTATAAACATCCGATTAGATTCGGCCATAATCCACTCCTTTACTATTAATCATTCAGTTATCAGTTTAGTGATAATGGCGCTAATACGAAACATTTGCCTGTATTCATTTGCTTTCCGCCTCACATTCCATGAAAATAGAACATTCATTTTTTTCAGGCAATTTCTAACTATGTCATCAGCTATCTATCTCGTAAAAGGCAGAGAGAAATCTCTACTTCGTCGCCATCCTTGGGTTTTTTCTCGTGGTATTCAAAAAATCGATGGAAAACCACAATTAGGGGAAACGGTAGATATCTATTCCAACCAAGGCCAATGGTTAGCAAAAGCTGCATTTTCTCCTCAATCACAAATACGTGCTCGCGTTTGGAGTTTTGAAAAAGAAGAAATTAATACTGATTTCTTTATTAAACGCTTAACGGATGCGCAAGGCATGCGTAATGCGATTATCGAACGTGGGGGGTTAACGGGTTATCGACTCATTGCTGGTGAATCTGATGGTCTGCCAGGGATCACGATTGATCGTTACCAAGATTTCTTAGTTTGCCAATTACTCAGCGCAGGCGCAGAAGCGAAGCGTGAAGAGCTTATTGCAGCATTAAAAGTGGTCTACCCTACTTGCAGCATCTACGAGCGATCTGATGTATCGGTTCGTAAGAAAGAAGGTTTAAAAGAGCGCCAAGGCGTATTGCATGGCGATACACCACCGGATGTCGTTGTCATTGAAGAAAACGGCGTAAAAATCCAGGTAGATATTAAATCAGGCCATAAAACAGGCTTCTACCTAGATCAGCGTGATAGCCGCCAGCTTTCCATGAAATATGTCGATGGAAAAACCGTACTCAACTGTTTTTCTTACACTGGTGGCTTTGGGCTTTATGCATTAAAAGGTAACGCGACACACGTTGTAAATGCTGATGTGTCACAACCTGCGCTTGATAACGCAAAAGCCAACGCAGAGCTCAATGGCTTTGATATATCGAAAGCTAAATTTTTAAATGCTGATGTTTTCAAACTATTACGTGAATACCGTGAAAATGGCACTAAATTTGATGTCGTGATCATGGATCCACCCAAATTTGCCGAATCAAAAGCACAATTAAATGGGGCTTGCCGCGGCTATAAAGATATCAACATGCTTGCTATGCAGATTCTAAAACCGGGCGGCACATTGCTGACCTATTCATGCTCGGGGCTTATGGAGCAAAACCTGTTCCAGAAAATTTTAGCGGACGCAGCTTTGGATGCTGGTCGTAAAATGCAATTTATTGAACGTTTTGGACAAGCCGCCGATCATCCAGTAGACAGTGCCTACCCTGAAGGTTTTTACCTTAAAGGATTTGCTTGTCAGGTAATTTAATGGCTATTCTGTACTCATACGCAACGTTAGTTACAATATACCTAGCTCATTAATCAATTTATCAAACTCACAGTAGAGAGTAATAACATGTCAAAATTAACATCGGACATTCAAGCTAATCTTGATCTTTTCGTACAAGAAACTCAAGAAACGAAATTGGTTTGGGGACTTAAAAACGAAGATGGCTGGTTAGCTTGTGATTCATCAGAGTTTGAGAATAGTGAAGTTATGCCATTTTGGTCATCGAAAGAAGATGCTCAAATGCACAATGTTGAAGAATGGTCTGATTTTGAAGTACTAGAAATCCCGTTAGACATTTTTGTTGAAGACTGGTTAATCACTCTTTCAGAAGATGGTGTTTTAATTGGTACTAACTGGAATGCACAACTTGAAGGTAAAGAAGTTGAGCCTAGTGATCTAGCCAAACTATACCTTTAAATCAAATAGATAACTATATTAAACAAAGCCCTTCATATTGAAGGGCTTTTTTACAGCAAGATTATTTAGTCTTAGGTAACGTAAAGTTATTAGGATTGCTTCGCGATTAAAGCCGCCATCACAGCATCTCGATTTTCGATGTAATCGATTAAACCTGCCTTTCGAAGACCACACGCTGGGCAATCACCACAGCCATCACCAATCATGCCGTTATAACAAGTGAGTGTCTCATTTCTTACGAGATCTAACGCATCAAATTGATCTGCTAATGCCCAGGTTTCTGCTTTGTTAAGCCACATTAATGGAGTATCAATCGTAAATTGACGATCCATACCTAACACTAAAGATTGATTAATCGACTTCACAAACTCGTCACGACAATCAGGGTAGCCAGAAAAATCCGTTTCACATACGCCAGTAATCACATTTTGAGCACCGATTTGATAAGCGTAAATGCCCGCAAGGGTTAAAAATAAGATATTCCGACCCGGTACAAAAGAATTCGGCAAACCGTTATCTTGTAGTTCATGCGAAACTGGAATGTCATCACGAGTTAACGAGCTGATCGCAAGTTCATTTAATAAACTCACATCCATCACTTTGTGGGCCGCAACGCCCAACTTTTTCGCTAAGGATTGGGCAACTTCAATTTCAAGTTTGTGTCTTTGCCCATAATCAAACGTAATGGCGTGCACCTCATCAAATTCTTTGAGGGCTTTAACTAAGCAAGTGGTTGAATCTTGTCCACCACTAAAAACGACGACGGCTTTTGATGTCATAAGGATTTCTCTATTGTTTGGTTATTGCCGATACAACTAATTTTAAGGATCATGTAGGTTAAAACAAACCAAAGGCCACACTGGGCAAAATAACCACTAATTGAACTTTGTACCAACTGTGGAAACCAGAGCGATTGAGCGCATAAAATCCCCCCCCCAATTAACCAACATATAATTAACTTTATGATTAAATAAGGCGTATGAAGGCGTTGTACTTTTAACAAGCTTGGTAATGAAAGTAATAACGCAAAAGTGACAGCAGCAATATTCGCCAGCTGTATTGAATGAAATTGATAAGCTAAAACACTTAAACCGATAAATGATACCCACCATAGCGCCGGATTCTGCATCACAAGTTTCATTGTGATCGATGGTTTACTTTCTAAACGAATATAATGCCACAATGTAAATAATCCTATTACATAACCAAATAAAACATCCGAGGCAAATTGTTCACCAAGAATAACACTTGATATTCCTTGTACTAAGGTCAGTACAATAACGCCAAATAAGTAACCCCAAATGGAATCATAATCGTAGACTTTTCGCCATACATGGAACAGATAACCAATTAACACCACACTGAGTGCAGCACGTATACTAGGCGTACTAAAACCAAGTGGATCACTAAATTGTAATGAAGGTTGATAAATAAATGGTCGGGGGTACTTTAAACCAAGCTGAATAAGTAATGTTATTGACACCGTCACAATACCAATAAACGTCATATGTAGAATCGATTTACCGCCAAAGTAATAAATTAAGATTGGCAGCAAGAATAAGATCCCCAAAATACTCGATGACAAATTGATTATTTTAAGGCTACTTATCAATACATTCGATATTGCCTCTGGTAACTGAATAATACTAGATTGAATAGCTTGAATAATCGATAATTCAAACTGATGAACTGGGGGCGCAGCACTGATAGCAGAATCAATATATTGAATTGGTGCATTAGGAACATCATGATTTAACACTTGTTGTTCATACTGCTCAGGGTAGCGATATTGTTGTGGAACGATACTATCGGTATAGGCCAATAACACTTTATTCACTTCAATACGAAAATCTGGGGCAAACCAAGCTGGTAAAGTATGAAATCCTTGTTCATCTCTTGCTGTAAAAGCAATCACCCCCGAATCTGGCGTACAGTGATAAACAACTGCCGTTTCAGTCTCGGTTAATACTTCTTTAGCCGTAACAACAAGCCCCGTTTCTTCCCATGTTTCCCTTTCTGCAGTCTTATTAGGGGCTTCATTTACAGCAATAGTTCCTCCGGGAAGAGACAGTTTTTTAGTAAAAACTTCATCGACAAACACGACTTGATCATCGGCTTTTATAAAACATAAAGCTCCTTTAATATGAGGAGACACTGTTTCTATCTTCGTTTCTTCTGATGCGGACACAATAAATGAAGACACAAAAAACAAGATCAGAATTAAATATTTACTCACTCGCTTACCTAATTTGAATACCATTAAATTACCGACTTCCTAAGCCAATGTATATGTGAAGCAAAGCCTAACTTATTATATAAAGATCGCGCAGCTTGATTAAACGCCCAGACCTCAACAAAAATTTGCTGAACACCGTAATCAACTAAGGTTTGTTCTATCTTAGCCAACAGTTGTGCCGCTACCCCTAAGTTTCTATATTCAGGTATGACAAATAACTCATCAATGTTACCCATAGGTATCGCTTTACTTACCGTCGAAACGAGTTCGCAAAAATGCCCGGTAACAAAACCAACAACTGAATCTGAAGCATCTATCGCGACATACACTAAGCATTCAGGAGAATCTAAATAGCGGCCAATACTTTTTTCTTGCTCAATTTCTTCTGAGGTTTTAAAAAATTCGGGGCATGACTCATGATGGTGCTGGTGAAGTTGAAACATTAGCTCATCCAGTTGAGGTAAATCTTTTTGTGAAGCGGCGCGTATGTGAATAGTCATATCCAAATTAGTGGTTACTTAAAGTAGCGATAAGACTGGCTATTCTACTGCATTAAGTTAATTTTGTACTTAATATGTTACTGATTTTCTTTAATTCATTATGGTTAGATCAATAACTCAACACTTTCTTATTTTTACGAATTCTATTAAAGTAAAAAATTGCCTTTCAAATGGACTCGGTTATGCTCGATTACGCACTCTTATCCGCATTTATTCCTACCTTTTTCTTTGTGTCCATTACACCAGGAATGTGCATGACACTAGCCTTAACATTGGGTATGAGTGTTGGAATTAAACGCACGCTTTGGATGATGGTTGGAGAACTTGCAGGCGTGGCCTTAGTGGCATCATTAGCAGTGATTGGCGTTGCGGCAATAATGTTAAATTACCCTAATTTATTTTTAACATTAAAATGGATTGGTGGTGCCTACCTTATTTGGGTTGGTATCAATATGTGGCTCAATAAAGGCAAAATGTCCCTGAATATTGGCCAATCCACTCAACCTACCGACCGCCTAAAGTTAATGAGCCAAGGTTTTATTACTGCGATTGCCAATCCAAAAGGTTGGGCATTTATGATTTCACTCTTGCCGCCATTTATTAATGTCGACAAATCGGTTCCCCACCAGATGGTTGTCTTGATTAGTATTATTTTAATGACCGAATTCATTTCAATGATGGCCTATGCAACTGGCGGCAAAAGCCTACGCTTGTTTTTAACCCGCGGAGATAACGTTAAGTTTCTCAACCGTATTGCTGGTACATTGATGATTGGTGTTGGGATCTGGTTAGCCTTGATTGATTGACATAGCACCCAACCATGCATTCCTTCGCTAATCTTCCTTGTCTAAAGGCTTGGATGATAGTTCTGAGTTCTGCATTTTGAAGTCACTTGTGCATAGTTGTTACTGATAGTTTTCTTTTTTATATAACAAAACGTCATAACACATACTTTAATTGGCTTTGCAATTGTGAAGCCAAGCTGTAAATTTACAAATAATTGGAAACATTCCTCCCCTTTTGTAAACAAACCAGTTTAAGGATTCAATTATGTCACTTGCGGTTATCGCTAACTTAGCGGTATTTGTGTGCATTCTTTTCTTTTTATTTCAACAACAAAGAAAATCTAGCACTCTATCTCGCCTTGTTTTATTAGGACTTGTGCTTGGAAGCGCTTACGGTTTACTTATCCATATATTTTATGGCGAAGGTAATCCGGTTATCAAAAACACCCTCGATTGGGTGAATGTTGTCGGCAGTGGCTATGTCGGTTTACTCAAAATGGTGATCATGCCATTAGTATTGATTTCGATGATTTCAGCAGTTGTCAAACTCGACAACTCTGGTTCACTTGGAAAAATTAGTGGCTTAACCATTTCGGTACTGCTCTTCACTACGGCTATTTCTGCATTAATTGGTATTACCGTTGCTCACCTATTTGGTTTATCTGCGGAAGGTTTATCAGCAGGCGTACGTGAAACGGCTCGTATGAGCGTATTAGAAAATCGCATGGGTAGCGTTGCTGACTTAACGATTCCGCAAATGCTAGTGAGCTTTATTCCGACCAACCCATTTGCAGATTTAACTGGTGCACGTTCAACATCAATCATTGCTGTCGTCATCTTCGGGATTTTAGTGGGTATTGCTTCTCGTCTTGTAATGAAGGAAAAACAAGATCTTGAATCACCAATTCGTACCTTTGTTGAAGCCGTTCAGTCAATCGTTATGCGTCTAGTTAAAATGATCATTGCATTAACGCCATACGGTATTGCTGCGCTAATGAGCAAGGTGGTTGCCACTTCTAGCCTCAATGACATTTTAAGTTTAATTGGTTTTATCGTGGCTTCTTATGTGGCGATCTTATTGATGTTTTTTGTGCATGGCTTATTAGTTTCTTTGGTTGGCGTGAGTCCTAAAGAATACTTTAAACGAATCTGGCCAGTCCTAACATTTGCTTTTACTTCTCGCAGTTCTGCCGCGACGATTCCACTGAACGTAGAAGCGCAAATAACCAAATTAAAAGTGCCACCAGCGATTGCTAACTTATCAGCGACCTTTGGTGCCACTATTGGTCAAAATGGTTGTGCTGGTATCTACCCTGCAATGCTGGCAGTAATGGTTGCGCCAACAGTTGGTATTAACCCACTGGATGTGAACTTTATTCTGTCTTTAGTGGCGATCATTACCATCAGCTCATTTGGTATTGCCGGTGTCGGTGGTGGTGCAACATTTGCAGCATTAATCGTACTACCAGCAATGGGGCTACCTGTAGCAATTGCCGCTTTACTTATCTCGATTGAACCATTAATTGATATGGCACGTACCGCCCTTAATGTGAGTGGATCGATGACGGCAGGTACTATCACTTCTCGTTTACTAGGTGATAAGAAAGACATCAATAAAGAGTTTGATGAAGTTAACGCTTAGTACTCGTTCCAACAAGCAATTGCTCACAATATAAAATAAACAAAGCCCGCTAGTTCAATATTAACTAGCGGGCTTTTTGTCACTTAAATCTATGATTCAAGAATATTAATCAGCGCAAAGATGTTAAGAGATCAGGTTATAAAATTGCCAGAGCTAATTTTGCTAAATTATACGCATCCACATAACCTGAATGCTGTCGCCCTTCCCATTCTATATTCAAGTTTTCTTGCGCCGCTTTATGACCGATTCTTTTGTCTTTGAGTCGATATTTCATGCGGTATAACGTCGCGAGATTCAAAAACTCTTTAAAAGGGAAGTCTAAACCTTTTTCTGAACACTCTTTTCGCAGAATCTCATCATCATGTCCCCAAGCTGCATAGATCTTATTAGGGCCACCAAAGTTTTTGATCATAGATTTCAAAACATCTTCTAACGGGCGGCCTTGTTTTTGTACTTTACGTGGCGTAATACCCGTTAGCTCAAAGCAAAATGCAGAAATTTCATCATGTTCAGGTCGCACGTAATATTGAGCACGCTTAACGATCTCGCCTTTAATAAGGTCAATCTCTGCTAAACCTACTTCAATAATTTCACCGGTCGTGCCCACACCATCGACATTCCAGCAACACATTTCCAAATCGAAACAGACGACTCTGTTGTAATTCATACACTATCTTTTCCATCAAAACCTTAAAAAGGATTCTAACGAAGAATCTCTGCTTTCTCGACCTAAATTCAATATAAACAGGGAGATTTACCTAAATCAGCCATTTTACTTCTACTACAAGTTTGTCAGCGGTTAAAAAAAAGCCAAACACCTTTGCTCTACTTCCTTAAATGCTTAATCTATACTGGAATTCACGCAGCTTATGGTAAAATACGTCCCATTAAAAATACTGGGCTTTCGCTTGCATATTCTGATATTGCCCTAATATGATCACTTAGAATCAAATTTAACCAAGAGATAAAATAATCATGACTTTCGACTTATCGGCAATCCCAACCACTATCGATTTATTCCATGTCATTTTGGCTTCCACAACCGTATTGTTTCTATTACTCAGTCTACGTACAAAAACCGTAGAAAAAATCGTCGAGACACCAGTCGAAAAAATTGTTGAAGTTGAAAAGCCTGTTGAGAAGATCGTTGAAGTTGAAAAAGTTGTAGAAGTAGAAAAAGTGGTTGAGAAAATTGTTGAGGTTGAGTCTAAGTTAAAAAGCGCCCCAACTGACTCCGCACTTCAGTTAATGTCTATTTTCCAGCAAGAAGCACGTTTAATTGATTTCTTATCCGAAGACCTAACAGGCTTTAGTGATGAAGAAGTCGGCGCAGCGGCTCGTGTGATTCATATTGGTGGACAAAAAGTATTAGCGGATCACTTCAAATTAAGCCAAATTCGCGCAGAAGACGAAGAAACTCGCATTACTATTGAAGAAGGCTTTAACGCACAAGAAGTTCGTTTAACCGGTAATGTATCTGGCCAAGCACCATTCACTGGCACCCTTATTCATAAAGGTTGGAAAGCCGATACCATCACCCTACCTAAGCTATCTGAAAATTACGATGCCAAGGTATTAGCACCAGCAGAGGTTGAGCTGTAATGTCTACTAGTCAATATTTTATCGGTATCGACTTAGGTACTACCCATTGTGTTTTGTCGTATTGCCCAATCGATTCAGGTGAACCACAAGTCAATGTTTTCGCAGTGCCACAATTAATTGCGCAAGGCCAAGTCGATTCATTAAATCAACTGCCTTCATTTTTATATCAAGCGCATGACAGTGAAATGGCTTCAGGTACGAGCGCCCTACCTTGGACAAGTTCAACGACCAATACGCTCGTCGGTAGTATAGCTCGCAACATGGGCAATAAAACGCCAATGCGTTTAGTGGCGAGTGCCAAAAGTTGGTTATGTCATGGTGGCATTGACCGTCGTAACGCTTTCTTACCGCAAGGCAGTGATGACGAAGTACAAAAAGTATCACCATTGAAAGCCACACAGCTTTATCTAGAACATTTAATGGCCGCTTGGGATCATCAACATCAAGATGCTCCGTTACGTGAACAGCAAGTAACCATTACTATTCCAGCGTCCTTTGATCCTGCTGCAAAAGAATTAACTGCAGAAGCAGCACGTAATGCGGGCTTTCAACATGTCACCTTACTGGAAGAACCTCAAGCGGCACTTTACAGTTGGATTGACAGCAATAGCGCAGCTTGGCGTGAACAAGTAGAACTTGGTGATCTGGTTTTAGTTGTTGATATCGGCGGTGGTACCACAGATTTATCGTTAGTTTCTGTCACTGAACAAAACGGCAACCTTGCCTTAGAACGTATTGCCGTTGGTGAGCATATCTTGCTTGGCGGTGACAATATGGACTTAGCGCTCGCCTACCGCTTAAAAATGACTCTTGCTCAGCAAGGCAAACAGTTACAACCTTGGCAAGTACAAGCCATGGCGCACCTATGCCGTGACGCAAAAGAGGCATTGCTAAACGATCGCACATTAGCTTCCGTACCTATCGTCGTCCCTAGTCGCGGTTCGAAACTATTAGGGAGTACACTTAAAACCGAACTCACTCAGCAAGATGTCGAGCAAACTCTGCTTGAAGGCTTCTTCCCGAAAGTGGCTGTCAACGAACATCCTGTACAATCGGCTCGCAGTGCGTTAACCCAACTTGGCCTACCTTATGCGCAAGATGCGGGTATTACTCGTCATATCGCCGCGTTCTTATCTCGTCAAAGTCAGCAAGATGGTTCGAGCTTTATTAAGCCGACTAAAGTGTTATTTAATGGTGGCGTATTAAAATCTGATCTTATTTCAGAGCGCCTGCTTGGTATTATCAATGCTTGGTTAACCCAAGATAATAATGAGCCAACACAAGCGCTAACAGGTGTCGACCTTGATTTAGCCGTGGCTCGTGGTGCGAGTTACTACGGTTTTGTTCGACATAATATGGAAAACAATAACAGTGGTGTCCGTATTCGCGGCGGTATCGCAAGCAGCTACTATGTGGGTATAGAAAGTGCGATGCCAGCCATTCCGGGCATGGCACCACCAATGGAAGCGATCTGCGTTGCGCCATTTGGTATGGAAGAAGGCAGCCACGTTGAGCTCTCTAGCCAAGAATTTGGTTTAGTGATTGGTCAACCCGTTCAATTCCAGTTCTATGGCTCGACAACTCGTCGCGAAGATGAAGTCGGCACTCATTTGGATTATTGGGCACCAGAAGAACTCGAAGAGCTCCCTGAAATTCAAGTCACACTCGATGCCAAAGAAGGTCGAAATGTTGGTGACGTGGTCGTGGTTAACATAGCAGCGACCATTACTGAAATTGGTACCTTAGAACTTGAAGCCATCGCCAAAGATAATGGCCAAAAATGGCTGGTTGAGTTTAGCGTTCGTCAACAATAACGAATCACTACACTCTCTACTCACACTAACTAGGGGCATTGACTTGGGTATATAATAACTCTTTCATTCAGTGCCCTTTTGTTTTTACTTTTCTTTAGGAAAACATCATGAATTCTCCCATCAAATCAAATGCCCATTACCTAATTGGAATTGATTTAGGCACCACCAACAGTGTGCTTGCCTACTGTGAAATTCAGGATGATTTAACCAAAAGCAAAGTCAATATTTTCGATATCGACCAGCTCGTTGGCCCGGGTGAAGTTGTACGTAAACCACTACTTCCCTCTTTTCGTTTTCATCCTACTCAAGGGCAATTTCAATCATCGGATATGTCACTACCTTGGGATCTACAACCGGTTGAAGGTGAATTAGAACAAGTCATTATTGGTGAGTGGGCCCGTGAATTAGGTGCGCAAATTGAAGGCCGCCAAGTATCCAGCGCCAAAAGTTGGTTATCTCATGATGCGGTGGATCGAGAGTCTGAAATCCTACCTTGGTCTGGCTCAGATAACGTCGAAAAAGTATCTCCACTGCTTGCCAGTGCCAGTTACTTAAATCATATCCGTCAAAGCTGGGATCATCATAATCCGAACCACAAGCTAGCAGACCAAGAAGTGGTCGTAACCATCCCAGCCTCCTTTGATGAAACCGCTCGTAACCTTACCTTAAAAGCGGCTCAATTAGCCGGTCTACAACATATTCATTTATTGGAAGAGCCACAGGCAGTTTGCTACGACTGGTATAGCCGTCATATCGACACCGCTTCAGCACAACTGCAAGATATCCCTTCGATACTCGTTTGTGATGTTGGTGGTGGTACGACCGACTTGAGCTTAATTGAAGCCCAATATCAAGAACAGCAACTCACACTGAACCGTATTGGGGTCGGTGATCATCTTATGCTAGGTGGCGACAATATCGATTTAGCCCTCGCGCATCTGGCTGAACAGCGTTTAAATCAAAATAAAAAACTGAACGCAGCGTCGTTGATGAAACTGATCCAACAAACACGTAAAGTGAAAGAAGATTTATTGCGTCCTGATGCGGCAGAAGAAGCCAAGATTTCCATACTCGGCAGTGGCTCTCGCTTGATTGGTGGAACAAAAAGCGCGCCAATTACTAAGCAAGAGATCCATCAAATTGTTATCGATGGTTTCTTTCCTTTAACTCAGCCAGACGAAATGCCGCAGCAACGAAAAACCGCTGTCGTTGAATTTGGTCTACCTTATGCTGCGGATGCTGCGATCAGCCGCCATTTAGCAGCATTTATCCAAAACCATTCTCCCGACGGTAAAACACCTACTGGGCTATTACTAAATGGTGGCGTGTTTAATAGTGAATTAGTCGAAAACCGCATGGTTGAGTTACTCAGCCAATGGCATGGCGCTCCGATTACTTTGCTGGATAACCCGAGTCCTGATTTATCGGTCGCTTTTGGTGCAGTCGCTTATGCCAAAGCTCGCCATGGTGCGCAACTTAAAATTGGTGGCGGTTCGGCTCGATCATACTTCTTACACCTAAAACAAAAGAATGTTTCAGCGTCAAAAGCCTTATGTGTTTTATCCAAAGGTACCGATACAGGCCAAGAAATTCGCCTTAATGGTCGCCAGTTTTTATTAACTCTTGGCGAACCGATTCAAATTGATTTGTTAACCTCAACCCAAGAGCAATTTATTGATGCCAGCGGATCTTTAACGCCTCCTCAAAATAGTTTGTTGCTCAACGTACAAACCAACTTAGAGCGCGCTGCATTCAAGCCTCTACCGCCTTATATTGCAACATTAGAAGGCAGCCAAGCGCGTGAGAACTTGCAAGCTAACCAGAAAGATCGTGTTGAAGTCATGCTCGCTTGCCAACTTACCGAAGTCGGTACTTTAAAAATTGAATGTGTCAGCACCACAAATGACAATCAACGTTGGCTACTCGAATTCGATACCCGCAAACATGAAGAATTTGAGCAAGTCCAAGCTCACCCTCGCCTAGAACAAGCGAAAGCACTGATTTCAGCCGCCTACTCTGCTAATAAAAAATCGGACAACGCCAAATTAATTAAAACTCTTAGCAAAGATCTCGAAAAACAACTCGGCAAACGCGAACAGTGGGATTTTGCCACCCTACGCCAGTTATTTGATACGTTTGCTTTAGGAAAAAAACGTCGTCGTCGTTCGGAAGCTCATGAAAAGCAATGGTTGCGTCTAGCCGGTTTTGCTCTACGCCCGGGCTTTGGTGATCCAACCGATGAATGGCGCTGCGAACAAACATGGGCGTTATATCAGCAAGGTATTCAATTTCCTTCGCACCAAACTTGGTCGGATTGGTGGATTTTCTGGCGTCGGATTGCCGGCGGATTAAATCAGGAGCAGCAAGAAACCATTTTGGCCGATATTGCGAAGTACCTACACCCCGGCGCACATCGCGGAAAAGGAACGGGCAAAGAAGCAACTGAACATGGATATGAAGCCATGGTTCGTCTATCCGCCTCGCTAGAACATTTAGACAGTGAAGATAAAATCTTACTCTCTAATTGGTATCTAAGCCGTGCGCAAAAGTCTTCCGAATATGTACAGGCACACTGGTGGGCATTAGGCCGCTTAGCCTCACGCACCCAAATGTATGGCAGCCAGCACAATATTGTCCCTGTTGCACAAGTAAACCAATGGCTATTAAAAATGCTTGATTTAGACTGGAAGCAAGAGCCAATGATTGGCTTTGCCGCGGTGATGATGAGCCGAAAGACTGGCGACCGCAGTATCGATACTAATGAAGATATACGTGAGAAAATCATCGACAAACTGACCACAAGTCGTGCAACACCAACTTGGATAACACTCGTCAAAGAAGTAACAACATTAAACGAAGATGAATCGAAAAAAGTCTTTGGTGATTCTATTCCGGCAGGAATTCAAATGCTCAATTAACTAAATGCATTGTTCATCACTCATTTAGAAACCAACCAAATAAAAAGCCTAAGTTCATTCCACTTAGGCTTTATCATAACGTTCCTTATGTTATAGAAACCTACATAAACCAACTCCACCAAATAAAGGCAGCTAGGAAACCAAATAGATAAACAAAACCGACCCAAGACAAGACTTTCAATTTACCCGTAAATTTAAGTTGTTCTGGTAAATTAGTTTTCGTCACTAATTTATAATTCAAAACGGCAAAGATCGGTGTTGTCATAAAGGCTAAGATCATCGCAAAATGCATCATCGTCATTAATGATGAAGTAAAGAATAGAATAATCGCAAAGGCCAACAGGCTCACAATCACCATCCAAATATTTAAAACACGTTTTGCTTCAATTGGATAGCTTTCTTCTGATTTTTTGCTTAATAATAAAGTACTTTCGGTTAACACTCGAGAATAACCATCGATGCAAGTAATAGTACTACCGAAAATACAAAAGAAAGCAATCACCGCAATAAGGTAGCGAGACCACTCACCAATAGATGCCGTGTACATACTGACTAATTGGTGTGAAAAACCAATACCAGAAGTTTTAAGTGTTTCTCCACTACCATTTAACACTAGTGCGCCAAGGGATAGGAATACTATCGCGAGAATAGCGGTACCGATATAGCCCACATTGAAATCAAATAATGCAGAGCGTGCCGTCACTTTTTGTTCTTTGCTTTGTGACTTTAGCCACAACGAGTTAAAACAAGAAATTTCGATTGGTGCAGGCATCCAGCCCATCATGATCACAATAAATCCAAAGGCTGCCATTGTCCAAGCTGATGGGCTTTGATACTCGGCAGGTGCAACGGCGCCATTACTTGCTGCAATCATCACTGCCAGTACGGTGGTCACCACTAACACACCCATGATCACTTTAGATAAAGAACTCAGTGCTTTAAAATGCCCTGCGACCAAAATAGCTAAGCAGACGACCAAAATACCACCAGCAATCACTGAGATAGATAATGAGATTGGAAGGAAATAACCCATCAAACTCGAACTAAACATCAACAAAGCAGCAATATTGACAAACGCAGATACAAAGTTGAGAACGTTAAATAACCACAGATAGCCAACTCCCATTTGGTGATAACCTTGAACTAAACTCTGACCGGTTCCTACTGTGTATTGCACACCAGCTCTAAAAAATGGGTATTTAAAGACGTTTACTAACAGAATAAGCGCTGCAAGTTGCCACCCATAAATGGCACCAGCTTGCGTGGATGATACTAAATGCGATCCACCTACAGCCGCAGAAGCCATCATGACACCAGGGCCTAGGGCTTTTATTAGAGAAACTTTATCACTGATATCTCCTACATGAGGAGTTGAAACTGTGGCAGTATTGTCCATATCTTGTCCTTAATGAAGCAAGTGAATTGGTTTACTATTCAATTCCAAGCTTTTTATTGTTATTGCCTTCCATTGCCATTAGTAATCTTGAGAACTTATTTGGCTATTTGGGGAGAGACTCACAACGTTTCAATCCTAATTTATATATTTGGGTATAAAAAGACTTAACGTTATTTTGCAGAACATTCTGCTAGCTTTATGACAAAGAAACAAGGGTTGGAATAATAACAACAGAACTATTGACTAACAAATCCATTAATTTTAGTAATTTACTTTGATACTATAGTCACAACAGAATCACTGACTTGTTTTTAGTAACAAAAATAACATAAAAAAAAGCTGACCATCTGGCCAGCTTCTTTAGTTATGCTTTGTCGAACTCAGTTTTAATTAATATAAACCAAGATCTTTCTGCAAATGTGGAGATAATGATAAAGAATCATAAGCCGAAGTAACTGGCTTTTTGGTTTCTCCAAATAATACGTCCACAATATGCATCATCAATCCTTTGATGTTAACCGAGTAGGTTTTTTTATCCATAGATGGTGCTGCAACTGTTTCTAAAATTGCTTGTGTCATCTTTGTACTCACTCTAATTTAACTATCAATTTGAGCGTATAGTAAAAGTACAAAAGACAAGTTAACAATGAAAAATAACCAGCGTTCACATTAGTTTTTCTAATTTACAAATAATTAACACCCTACAGTTGTTAGAAAAAATAAACACATTAAAAACCAACAATTTAGGGTAAAAATGAAGCTAACCATTATAACAAAAACAAATGAATTAACATTTTTTTAACGATTATTTATTGTTGGATGAGTGAGAAATTTTAATTCGCTATCCATTGAGTCTCAATCAATAGTTGATCGTATTGCTTTATTCTTGCAGTAAAGATATCACCTTCATGTACTACACCAACGCCGCTTGGTGTCCCTGTCATGATCACATCCCCGTTATTTAAGGTGGTATAAGATTTCACTTCATTCAAAATATCATCAGGGCTATACATCATATGCATTACCCCACCCGCTTGTACTCGTAGTCCATTAATCAAAAGTTCTAGTGTCAATCCTTGCCAATTACCGCTCTTTAACGAAACAAACTTACTTAACACAGCTGAGCCATCGAATGCTTTCGCACGTTCCCAAGGTAACTGCTTTGCTTTCAATTGAGATTGTAACTCCCGTTTAGTGAGATCGAGACCAAAACCCACCGCATGTATCTCACCATTTTTAATGCTAAAGCAAATCTCACCTTCGTAATGTAATGGCTCTTGATGAAAAGACATTAACTGGTTAGTAATCGAAGTACTCGGCTTATTAAACACCACCATTTGGTCTGGCATTGCATTGTTTAACTCTTTGACGTGCTCAGCATAATTTCGGCCTACACACACGACTTTTGAGGGTTTCTGCTTTTTGTTATCTATCAGTATTGTTGTCATTGTTGTCCCTCTTATTACCCTTTTTAATATTGGGTAGTTTGCTGTTAAGCCGGCACACGGAAAGAAGAATCTAATTCACTCATTCCAAGTCCATTGCGTTTATGCACTTTTATCTGTACTGGAATACGCTCTTTCATGGCATCTATATGACTAATAACACCAATCATTTTACCGGAGGCATTTAAGTTATCTAATGCGTTTAAAGCCATATCGAGCGTATCGGCATCCAATGTACCAAAACCTTCATCCAAGAATAAAGAATCAATACTGGTTTTGTGACTGACCAAATCCGACAATGCGAGCGCTAACGCTAGGCTCACTAAAAAGCTTTCACCACCAGACAACGTCTTCGTATCTCGAATCGTATCGCCTTGCCAAGTGTCTATCACTGATAACGCCAATCCGTCCGTTGATACACTAGCAGTAGATACATCAGCATTCTGATCCATTGAAACGCCTGAGCGCTGTAATAAGTAGCGACCATGTAGCCGTTCCAACTGTTTATTGGCTAAATACACTAGGTTGTCTAAAGTAAGTCCTTGAGCAAATTTTCGGAACTTATCACCGCTTTTAGAACCAATTAAAGCATGTAGATATTGCCAGTCATCATAATGGGATTGCTGTGATTCTATCTGTTTAAATAGCTCAACTTGCCCTTCTCGCCTACGCTTATCACTTAATAATTCGTGTTCAATTTGCCCGATACGGTAGGTTTGGCTATCTAAGATTTCACTTACTTCTTGAAGGCTTTTCAACACCGTTTCGCAATCCGTCTTCATCCACTGAGACGCCTTCTCATGCTGTTGAATACTATCCCACTGCTTATTGGCATTTTCCACTAACGCCACCGCTCGTTCAGCTTGATTATTTATCTTCTGCTGCAACGTGATGAGTTTCTCTCTTTCATTGTCATCTAATAACGCCGCTTCAAACATGGCTTGGTTTTCAAACGGACTTTGGTCAAGCGCTTGTTGCCAATCTTGCTGTGCTTTTTTATGAGTTTGAGTTTGTTGTTCAAACTGATTTTGGGTACTGGCAATCTCACCGGATAATTTTTCTAACTGAACTTGCAGACTATGCCATTGTTGTTGAGCGACTTGATAGGCTTGTTCCGTTTGATCTAATTGCTTTTGACTCGCTTGTTTTTCTTCTGCAATGTTTCGTTTACCAAATAATGCCAACCGTTCCTGTTTTTTCTGTGCGAGCAATTCAATTTGAGCCATAAGAGCCTTGTTCATTTGATCTGCAAGGTTCTGTTTTTCTTGTAGTGATTGATTCAAACGAACTTCATCTTGCTGTACTTGCGCCAGTTTGTGCGTCAGCTCGGTAGATTGCTGATTATATTGCTGCCATTGTTGCGATGCTTGACGCTTTTGCTCTAACCAATCATTTAATGGCGAAACATCCGTTGGACTCCCCTCTAGCAGTGAATAGTCGGGCAAGCTATAGCCTAAAGCCTGCCATTGCTCACTCAAGGTTTGATAGATTGTCGCTCTATCTTCTTGCAGGCTTTGTAATGATTGGAGCTTAGCATCATCTTGTTTAAATAATGCCCGTTCTTGTTGCTTAAGCCCTTCAAGTGAGGCTTTAACTTTTTCTTGTTGAAAATGGCTTAATTGCAGCCCTTCTTTGCAAGTATTCAATTGCTTTTCAGCCTGTTGAAGCTGAGATAACTTCGCTTTAATGGCTTCGATTTGCCTAGGAACGTCAACCTCATACAGCTGCAGTTGCTTTGAGTCTTCAATCGCAAACAATGGTAATGTTTGATTGTTAAAGCTTTGCTGCCACTGATGTTCAATGTCGCTCAACTCAGCGTTATCTTGCTGCTGTTTTTGCGTTAATTCGGTTATATAGCGAGCCGTAGAATCTAGTTGCGAGCGAGCTTGCATGCCTTGTGCTTCAATCGTCTTTATCTCTGTTTCGGCGCGTTCTTTATCAAGACTGATTTGCGAGCGGTTCAGTGCCGTTGAATGCTCTAAAGCCGGATGTTCCAATGAACCGCACAAAGGACACGCTTCACCCGTTTGTAATTTGGCACGATAATCGGCAAATTGCGTGTCTTGATCGATAAGCGTTATATAACTCTGTATCTCAGCGTCTTTGGCTTTATAAGCCTGACGTAATGATGCGCAATTATCGGTAAGTTGTTGATGTTGTTTCTGTTGTTCAATCAGAACTTGAGCTTCACGCAGAATGGTTTGCGATAGCTTTGACCATGCATCATGCTTCATTCGTAGTTGATAAATAAATTGGCGATGTTGATCTTTTTCTTCTAACTCTAGAGCCAATTGATCCGCATTTTTTTGTTCATCAGTATTGAGATCTAACCAGGTTTGATTGGCGGCTTGAAATAGGGCTTCTTTACCATGAACATCCGCCTGGCATTGCTGAAAGTGCTTTTCTTCCACAGCAATAGTATTAGCAAGATTAACCTTTTCTTGTTGCTCGGCTTGAATAGTCTTATTGAGATCGACTATTTCACGCCCCTTTTGCGCCATTTGTTCAACTTGCAACTGCCATGAATTTAGGTGTTGAGAGATCACCTCATCATTCGCGTGCTTATCTAAATACTCTCGACAAGTCGCCTGCTGTTGTTGGGCTTGTTCTAAAGCAGACTTAACCTGGCTAAGTTCTTGTTGTACGGCATTAAGCTGCTTATTTTCATTTTGATATTGGTTAGTTAAATCAGCAACTTTGCTCTCTTTTTGTTGTATGTCTTGATCCAGCGGCAATACTTGTTCATCAATTAATTTGAATAGACTTCGCTGGGATTTTTTCTGTTGTTCCAATGCAATAGCAGCCTGATCATGACTTTGTTGTTTCGATTGCTTCTGCTTTTCAAACTCTGAAAATTGCTGCTGTTTGTCATTGAATTGAGTGGTAACCGCATCAAGTTGTTGCTTCGCCTGTTGCCATTGCAGGAAAGGCTGTCTCAATTTTTCAGCCGGTTCGCTTTTCGCGAGTTTATCCAACTGCGGCTGTTCATCTATTTTTTGCTGATTAACTTTCTCTTGTAGTTGATGCGCTTCTTGCACAGCTTGCTGGGCAGTTTGGTACTGTTGCCACCAGTGGTGATGCTCATTCCAGGCTTGTTGTGTTTGCTTGTTTTTCTGTTGCTGTTGTTTAACGTCTTCAAGTTCATTATTCAGTGCTGAAACTTGCTCTAAAGAGAGAAGTTGAACGCCTTTTGCTTGCGATTCCAGTTCCGCTAACTTTTGTTTGGCATTTGTAAAGTACTCATGCACTTTCTCTGAAATTTGACCGTAGATCTCCGTGCCCGTTAATTCTTCAAGTAGCTCGGCTCGCTCGGATTCTTTCGCATTTAAAAAAGCGGCAAATTGGCCCTGAGATAACATCATGGATTTAGTAAAACGAGAAAAATCCAACCCAGTGATTTCCTTTAATAAGGAATCTTTTCGTTTCGTTTGACTCGCAAGAACCTTACCACTTACCACTTCAGCCAACTCCACAACCGCTGATTGCAAATTGCCATCTATTTTACCTCTAGAACGACGCATGCTCCAAAATGCTCGAAACGCTTTTCCTTTCACCTCAAATTCAACTTCCGCTAAACACTCAGCCGTACCTCGCGTCATAATTTCATTGTTCGAAGTGGTAATTAGCCCAAGACGTGGTGTTTGGTGATACAGAGCAAGGCACATGGCATCAAGTAATGTAGTTTTACCTGCGCCAGTTGGCCCAGTGATGGCGAACAAACCATTTTCTACAAAAGGCGATTGAGTGAAGTCGATCTTCCACTCCCCCTTTAATGAATTTAAATTTTGAAAGCGAACCGTTAAGATTTTCATTACTTCACTTCCTTATCGCTATTACCAGTTTGTTGCTCTAACACATCGGAGACAACTTGCTCAAACTGCTGCATAATTCGTTGTTGCCTAGCCTCTGCCTCTTCTCCTTCAAAGGATTCAAGGCTCATTCGTTTGTGGAAAACATCTTGCGGGGTAAGCTCTGCCAGAGTTTCATTTTTCACCTGAGTCAGTGATTGAACTTGTTGCGAGCGACTACGACGCAGTTGCAAGACTTCAACATTAAGGTTTTCTGTCATAGCTTGGATTCTTGACTGTAAATCTGATAAGTAATCATCCACTTCCACATGAATACACAACCAGACCGTTTGCTCAATATCAACAAATTGCTGCAATTGCGACTCTATACTTTCAAGTGAGCCTTTCAGTGTCATCATAGATTGAAAAAGCGGAATAGAAAGTGGTTCGATCCGCTTACCATTTTCGTTGAATTCAACTAACACTACTTGTTTATTCGATAACTTTGATTGGCTTTTTTCTGGGCTTTCAGTTTCAATCGTTTTGGCTTTAATCTCATCAAAACTTAACGGAATAGGCGATCCGCAATAGCGAATAGATTCAGATTTAGCAACAATTTGTGGTCTGTGTATGTGGCCAAGCGCAATATAATCAACGGTCGGAAAGGCTTTAGCATCAAAGGCTTCAAGTGAGCCGATATAAATATCGCGCACCGATTCAGAAGTAGCCACACCTAATGCTGTTAAGTGACCCGTTGCGATTATTGGTAGTTTACGTTTGAGTTTCTGTTCTTGCTCACTTTGTATTTCTAACGCCTTATCGTACAAGTTCTGATAGTGCTGTTGAATAGCCTCTCCCAACGCTTGTTTTTTTTGGGTACTTGTTTCTCCTGCGACACTTTGCAACACATCTCTTGGTCGGATAAAAGGAACCGCACACAAAATAGCACCAGCTTTCTTATTACGATCTTCTAACAAAATCACTTGTTCATTAAGGTTTTCAGTCGTATTCGCAATAACATGGGTATTTAAGCAAGCAAGCAGATCTTTAGATTCATTCAGCATTGAAACTGAATCATGATTACCACCCAAAACGATTAATGTGGTATCTAGTTGACTCAATTTCACAACAAACTGATTGTACATTTCTCGGGCGTAACTTGGTGGCGTACCAGTATCGAAAACATCTCCCGCTATAATAACCGCATCGACTTGTTGTGCTTTAACCAACTCTAGTAGCCAATGAATAAAAGCTTGATGTTCATTCTTGCGACTTTTTGTGAAAAAATTTTGACCAAGATGCCAATCTGAAGTGTGGATAATTTTCATAAAGTAACGAACAGGCCAATTGAAAAAGATAAAGGAATTGTGCCATAACTGGTTGAAGAAGAAAGCGGAACCTGCATTTAATTGACCTATAAAACGAAGAATCCCAAGCATAAAAAAAGCTCAGGAAATTTAACCTGAGCTTGTTACAAAAACCATCACAAAAGTAACGGCCAGCTATGCGTAACCACCAATGTGTGTTCTAGTGTTTAGCTGATCGGCGGCCAAACCAAAAGCTAAACGAACACCTGGTATGCGACTAATTTCGTCGCTTTACCAATACACTGCCTGTTAATAGTAGACAATCCATTAAGATTGCTTTCTATACAACAAACAACATGTATTCAGTAAAAAGAACTAAACAGCTTATTTATCTATAGGTTATCGAGTTTTCCTTAGCTTTGATAAAAATCCCTATCAAGAATTTACAATCATTTCATGAAAAACTTGTGATGTAAAAACAAGCATTAATTAAAAAATCAATCTCTGTATTTTAAACAGACCGCAATTCTAGCGTTTCTATTGAAGTATGTCATTAAAAGTGTGAATGACATCGCTAAATCGGAAATATTGCGGCCCCCTACATTATTAGTATCCTTCTTGAACTTGCTTATATGACGAATAAACAAGCCGCTCACGTATAGGTTTAGCACCGATAACCAAAGAAAGTGAGTGCTATAAAGGTAAAAGAACCATCCAAGTTGGTCGTTCTCAAGTCAGAACTGTACTCTATTTGGCAATAGTCAGCGATGTAATTCGATTTTTAAAGCTCATTACCTATACCTTTTAGATGCTGGATAACCGACAAAAGTCGCTATTATTGCGTATGTTCGTAAGATGGATGTATCTTAAATTCGATACTAATAGATCGCGTCATGTGGGATGAAAATAGAGCTTGGCAGGCATTAAAAAAGCCCATCAAATCTAAACAAAATACTGTTTAGAAAATTAGGGCTAAATTAGGTTTTTTAAGGCTGTATTGGGCTTTATTTTCCACACTATTGTTTTTATCAACAGTGTCGTGCTTTTGAAAATATCCTCCTTGGATATCCTAAAACTACTTAGTCCAATCTAAGATAACTTTCCCCGAAAGCCCGCCACGCATCGTGTCGAAGCCCTCTTGAAAATCATCAACACTGAAATGGTGCGTGATAATTGGAGTTAGATCTAGGCCTGATTGAATCAAGCTTGCCATCTTATACCAAGTTTCGAACATTTCACGGCCGTAGATACCTTTGATCACTAAACCTTTGAAGATAACTTTAGTCCAGTCAATTGCCATATCGGATGGTGGGATACCAAGAAGCGCTACACGGCCACCGTGATTCATGGATTCAAGCATTGAGTTGAATGCCATTGGAACACCAGACATTTCTAGACCAACATCAAAGCCTTCTGTCATGCCTAACTCAGCCATCACGTCTTCAAGTTTTTCTTCCGCAACGTTAACTGCACGAGTTACGCCCATTTTACGTGCTAATTCTAAGCGGTATTCGTTTACATCAGTAATCACAACGTGACGCGCACCAACGTGTTTAGCAACTGCCGCCGCCATGATACCAATTGGACCAGCACCTGTGATTAGAACATCTTCACCCACTAAATCAAACGATAGCGCGGTGTGCACTGCGTTACCAAATGGGTCAAAGATGGATGCCAAATCATCAGAAATTTCATCTGGGATTTTAAATGCATTAAAGGCTGGAATCACTAAGTATTCAGAAAACGCACCGGTACGGTTTACGCCCACACCTGTTGTATTACGGCATAAGTGAGTACGACCACCACGGCAGTTACGACAGTGACCACAGGTAATATGGCCTTCACCTGAAACACGGTCGCCAAGTTCGAAACCTTTGACTTCTTGGCCGATGTCAACGACTTCACCTACGTATTCGTGACCAACAACCATTGGATAAGGAATAGTATTTTGTGACCATTCATCCCAGTTATAGATATGAACATCAGTACCACAAATAGCAGTTTTACGAATTTTGATTAAGATGTCGTTATGACCCATCTCAGGCATATCAACGTCTGTCATCCAAATGCCCTCTTCAGGCTTTAGCTTAGAGAGTGCTTTAATTTTACCCATATTTTTAATGTCGCCAATAGATCGAACTGTCATTTAGATGATCTCCATTTCTTTACCAACCGCGATGAATGCATCAATTGCGCGATCAAGTTGTTCACGGCTATGAGCGGCTGACATTTGAGTACGAATACGCGCTTGGCCTTTTGGTACGACGGGGAATGAGAAGCCCACAACGTAAATGCCTTTTTCAAGTGCACGTTCTGCAAATTCAGCGGCGACTTTCGCATCACCTAACATAATAGGAATAATCGCGTGATCAGCACCCGCCATAGTAAAGCCTGCTTCAGTCATGCGAGTTCGGAAATGATCAGCATTTTCCCAAAGCTTAGTACGAAGATCATTGCTTTCAGCCAGTAGGTCAATAACACGAATTGAGGCCGAAACAATCGCAGGAGCTACTGAGTTTGAGAACAAGTAAGGACGAGAACGTTGACGTAACCAGTCAATCACTTCTTTTTTACCCGCAGTGTAACCGCCTGAAGCGCCACCCATTGCTTTGCCTAATGTGCCCGTGATCAAATCAATACGGCCCATTACATTATTGTATTCGTGAGTACCACGGCCATTTTCGCCCATAAAGCCAACGGCGTGAGAATCATCCACCATCACTAACGCATTGTATTTATCCGCTAAATCACAGATAGCGGTTAAGTTTGCAACCACACCATCCATTGAGAATACACCGTCTGTCACAATCAGTTTATGACGTGCGCCAGCTTCATCTGCGGCGATCAATTGTTGCTCTAGTTCAGCCATATTATTGTTGGCATAGCGGAAGCGTTTCGCTTTACATAAACGAACACCATCAATGATAGAGGCGTGGTTTAGAGCATCAGAAATAATCGCATCTTCTGCTCCAAGGATAGTCTCAAATAAACCTGTGTTTGCATCAAAGCAAGAGGTGTAAAGAATGGTATCTTCCATACCTAAGAAATCAGATAACTTACGCTCAAGCTCTTTATGCGAATCTTGTGTACCACAAATAAAACGAACAGAAGCCATACCAAAACCGTGCTCATCCATCCCTTGTTTCGCTGCTTCAATAAGCGCAGGGTGATTAGCCAGACCTAAGTAGTTATTGGCACAAAAGTTTAATACTTCTTCACCTGTTGAGATTGAAACAGCAGCAGCTTGAGCTGACGTGATCACGCGTTCAGATTTGTATAAACCTTCAGTTTTGACATCATCAATCTGTTGGTTGATTTGTTGGTAGAATGCAGAAGACATGGAATATCCTTTTTATTATTGGGATTTTTAGCGTTTAAAAGCTGAAGACTATTTTAGTTCATGGTGAAAGAGACTATTATCCCTCCACATGGAAAAACATTAATGAATTAAATTCACAAATGGGCTATTTAGATGTTGAATTCTCGACTTATCGCATTGTTACCGGATCTCGCCACCTTCATTTTAGTGGTCAATAAAGGCAGCTTTACCGCGGCCGCAAAAGAGTTAGGGGTCACACCTTCCGCTTTAAGTAAATTGATCACCCGTTTAGAAGCCTCGCTCTCGGTTAAGCTGTTTGAGCGTACTACGCGAACATTACAGATCACACAATCAGGTCAAAAGATTTACCAACAATCGGTCGCTATGGTGAATGCGGCTCAACAGGCGGTGGATATCTCCAATGCTGAACACGAAGAGCCGGTGGGTACTGTCACCGTCGCCGCACCAAAAGCCTTTTTGAGTATAGTCTTACAACCAATCGTGACACCTTTTTTACAGCGTTATCCGAATATTGAATTGAAGTTGAAAGTCTCTGATGGCGATATCGATATGGTAGAACAAGGTATCGATATTATGTTTCGCTTAACCGATAAGCCGTATGAAAATCTAATTTCTCGAGAACTTGGCAAGGTCAATTTATCACTTTGTGCTAGTCCAGAATATTTAGATCATAAAGGTCATCCGCAACATCCTACTGAATTAATACAGCATGATTGCTTATACCTTGGAGAAGCTCGTAATGATCATATTTGGAATTTTGTTCAAGGTAATGAAACTCATACAATTCCTGTATCAGGGCGATATGCCGTTAACCATTCACAAATGCGTCTTAATGGGGTCAAAGATGGGCTTGGTATTGGTATCTTCCCTGATTTTGTAATCCGAGAAGCATTGAGTAATGGAGAAGTCATTCAAGTATTAGACGATTGGACGATCAAAGGAAACTATCATGGAGTAATTGCCATGCAATACGCGTCTAGCAAATACATGCCGACGCGTCTGAAAGTGTTTATCGATTATGCCGTAAAACATTTACCTATTTAATAGATCATCTTAGTGAAGCATCAAGATTACCCCCTAAGGTTACAACCTCTCAAATTCAGAAATCGCTTGGCGACCACGTTTAGCTAAGAATTCTAAAAACTGTTTCGGTGTGTGCGTAATCACTTGCTCTGCGGGCATTGCAATACGATCAAGCAATTCACTCACCTTTTCGAATTTACCCAGATCATGAGCAAAATGAGCATCGGAGCCTGTCGTGATATAACCACCCGATTCTTTTACCGCTAAAGCAATCGCTTCACAACGCTGTTCACTGCCCGCACGACTGCCGCCTTTTAATGAAGAGTTATTCAATTCAATCGCCACATTGTGTTGTTTGGCACACTCAGCTACCGCTTTAAAATCGAAATCGTATCTCGGGTTTCCTAGGTGACCGAGCGCATCAACGCGGCCACTTTTAATCACATTGATTAACGTTGTGGTATGAACCTCTTTGGTAGAAGGTGTAAATACCGGCTCATGGAAACTCGCAATGACCCAATCTAAATGCTCATCGGAACTAGGATGAATATCAACCTCACCAGATTCATTCATAATGTTGCTTTCCATACCGCGCAAAATGGCCACATCACTTAAAAATCGGGGTAAAATACGTTGGTTATTGAAAAACCAATAATGTGGAGCGCCCGGCATAGTTGAAGCATGGTCTGTAGTGCAAAACATTTTCATACCATGCTTATGAGCGCATTCAGCATTCTCAATTAACGTACTATAAGCATGACCGCTTGCATAAGTGTGAGTATGGGTATCAACCTGTATCTGCATCATATTTCTCCTTCTACTGGGTTATATACCATATCATTTTCATGTTGCGGCTGTATTAAAAATACAATCTAAGTTTCTAAAGAATGTTTAGTGAATCAAAACTCACCATTATCTTATCCCAACCACACCCATTAGATGAGCAGATAATTAGTACGATTGGTATTAGGTAAGTTTAGTGTCAATTTTATTCTGTAAACTCAAATAATGAATACAAAGAAGTATAAACAGGTGTAATTTATATATATCCAAACTTTCAAATCGAAAAGGATATTCTTATGCTTAAGCTCAAACCTGCATCTTTAATCATTATCGCCATTTTTGGTTTATCACAGCTTACCTTTGTACCAACCGTCTTAGCAAAAGAAAATCTAAGGCAACAAACATCTGCAATTCAAGCCACTCGTTATCAACAAGATGCCGAGATTATTAAGCATACGTTCGAGAGCCAACTTTACACGCTGAATGCCAACACTGCTGGGCATTACGGGTTAAGGATGTACCGCCAAACGTTAGATCCGAAATACTCTGCAGCAGTTTGGTCAGATATGGCAAGAGTCGCTAGCACACTTAATGAAATTGCCGCTGAAATACACACGCGTAAGCAAGCCAAAGCTTACGGGCAGAAGAAATTACAGTACTATAAAACAAAGAAGACTGTTCGCACCCAATTGCGCTACGAAGTGACCAAAGATAAGCCTGAATATCTATTCTTAGGTATCGACCTTCTTGGCGCTATGGCTCGAGCAGATGAATATGGTTTAAAGCATAAAGGCGATAAGCATCTACATAACTTAATTCGTCAATTCGACTTTAAACCCTATGCAACTGACCCTGAAATGATCAAAGCATGGGCGGCTCAATTAGCAAATCAAGTCTATTGGTTGCGCCAGTTAGATGAACAAGATGTGGTTGATGATTTTATTCTTGCTTTCCAAAAAACCTATCCAGATAACCAAGATAAACAACTTACCGACCAACAATATACAAATAAAATTTACGGTTTAACTCATATTATTTTTGCCGCTTCGGAGTACTATCAACGCCCTATCGACAATAAAGAATTCTCATGGATTTATGATTATTTCGATAAAAACATTGAACAAATATTAGCCCGAACTAAAGAGGATGTGGTGGCCGAGGTAGGTATCAGCTATCTACTTGCAGGAAAGTTAGATTCTCCAACTCTTGCCGATACACAAGCTACCATTTCTCATGCAATTGACATGAAAAGAGGCATGATTCCATCCACTGATGGTGATTTTGAATTAGGAAAAGGTGAACATAGAAATGTATTGGCGATCATGCTATTAGGATGGCAAGGAACCAATGCGGCGCCAACCATTTCAAAGCAACCAAATGTATTTAACAATTTACCATATGGTTTGGTTAAAAAGTAGCATCGACCAAAGCACTCTCCCACTCAATGTATTGATGAATGGGGATCCCCCTGCGTAAAATCATTTATCTCTGTTATTGGAAGCGGCCATTGCATCTTTACTACTAGTAAATTTAATCAGCCGAGTTCAATTTAGCTGTATTATGATCTGTTAATACTACTGATTTATATAGAAAATATATTTTTCACTAGGAAGAACACCATCATACTAATTAAAGTCGTGGCAATCACATTCTTCATTTTCCAAGCGATAAACGCCGCCAGAATAGCCGCAATCAAGTATGGATTATGATAAGAAACCGACAAACGATCATCATGGATAAACACAATCGGAGCCCAAATAGCAGTTAATACTGCCGGACTAGAATAACTAAGCAAACGCTGCGTATTGCCATTTAACTTTAGTGGTAGCTTAGGAGAAATAAACAAATAGCGACTAAAAAATACTACCGCTGTCATTGCCAAAATTGAAAGTAGAATCATGCTTCCCCTTCACTATTTTGATGAGAAATTGCTTCATCTTTAACATTACCTTCAACTAAGTAACCCGCCACCATCGCGAGCAAACTGGCAATAATAAGACTACCTTCAATTTTCCAATAACTCAGTAAAACGGATACTACCAAGGCAACAATAACCGATGTTAAAACAGACCAAGTTTTAATTGTTGGAATGACAATCGCAATAAACGTCGCAGCAACTGCAAAATCAAGCCCCCACTGGTCTAAATTCGGAATTCGTTTTCCTGCGACAATCCCTATAAAACTAGCAATATTCCAAACTAAGTAGAAGCTAAAACCTGCACCTAATGCGTACCAGCGGTTAAACACTCTTTGAGTTTGATGGCCACAAACCGCAAACAATTCATCGGTCAGTAAAAAGCCTAATCCTAAACGCCATTTAAGCGGTAAAGGACTCAACTTTTCGCGCATCGACATACTGTAAAGAAAGTGACGAGAAGTAATAAACAAGGTCGTCAACAACATTGTCCATAAGCCTACTTGAGCATCAAACATGCCCGTGGCCACGAGTTGTGCAGCTCCGGCAAATAAAATCGCCGATAAGGCTTGCGCTTCAAATGGCGTTAAACCGATATCAATCGCATACGAACCAGCTAACAACCCCCAAGGAATGACGGCTAAACTGAGAGGGAAAATAGCTAAAGTTCCCCGCCATATCTGTGATACGCGGGAAACATTTGAAGAAGCGTTATTCATAAATATTAAGAATGCTCATTGATATCAATTAAGGTTTCGAAACGAGGGTTACCTCTTAACATTTCAAAATCAGGCTCATCAGAGGCCAGCTCTCGAAGTGATGCACTTGATTCAATAGCTAAGACAAGATCATTAATCGCTTGCTCTTCGGCACCGAGTCGAGAATAAGCACAAGCACGTTGGTATAGAGCATGACCGTTATTATCATCCACTTCGAGTACTCGATTACAAATACTCAAGGCCCAATGGTATTCATTAATTTCCATCGCGGAATCAGCTTTATGAGTTAATGCTTCGAGATCACCTGGGCGAATTTTTAAAATTTCATCATAGGTTTCAATTTTTTGCTCTGGAGTCTGAGCACTCTGTGCACGAAGCCATAAGTTATGTACTTCATTAATAATTTCAATTTCGCGGTTGTTCTCTGTAATGATTCGTGTCTTACGTTTTAAATCACGCTCTAAGGCACTAAACTTTTTCTCATAAGACATGGTGATTTCATTAAGACGCTTATCAGCCATTTCTTTGGTGTTGTGCTTAATCTCTTTCAAAGACTGCCAACCGACTAGTGCTACCAAAGAAGCAACACCAGCAATGATATAGAAAAAGTAAGTCACGGTAATATTGGAATAGTTGAGAGATTTATCTGCGACAGCCAATTCACGGTCGGTAATTTGTACCGTCAAACGACGCTCTAAATCTTGTTGTTCTGTCCGCAATGATTTTAATTCATCGAGAATATAACGCTCCATTAAGGGACGATCGAGCATTTCCGTTTCTGAGTATTTTTTCGCTTCATTTGCTAGCGTCTGAAATGACAATAACGATATTAGTACAATCCATAACCATTTCATAATTTTGCCTTATTATATTATTGTTTTTCACCAACAAACCTTAACATAATTACAGCGAAGTTATATACCCAAGTAACTTTATCCCACACTAAAACAAGGGATAGAGCTAAAATTCTAATGATCAGTACTTTTTAAACACTGGTCGGCAATCAACTGCAAGAGAAAGGTTTCTCGGTCAATCGACATCCCTTTTTTATCACTTAGTTCAATGGTTTTTAAGTTGTGCTCTATCGCTTGTTGAATGTTAATCCAAACAGGCTTCATACCATTATTAATTTCATGCGATTCAAAACATGTATCCCCTAACCTATCATCAACTTCACAGGTATAACAATAAGACAGCATGTGCATCACATTGGCATCACCTTTATACCATGGACGAAACTCTTCATAACAACCGAACGCTTCAATATTACGAATATTCTGTGCACCCGTTTCTTCTTGTAGCTCGCGGATCATGCCCTCTACTTTGTCTTCACCAGAATCTAATCCTCCACCAGGCAGGCTGTAGTCGTGGTAGCGTTCAGTATAAAGTAGAAGAATACTCTCACCTTTCATGGCAATCGCACGTGTAGCTAAGCGTTGAATAATCGATTTAGATTCTAACTTTTTCACATCTGGATGTACGGTACTTCGTAGTAATTTCATTAACTTTTTTCTCTTTAAAAGAGTTCAGATCATTTAATATTAAAATCGGCCACAGACTCAATACACATTGCATCATGGCGCCAAAATTCAAACTCACAATCAAGCAACATTCCATCTTGGTTATAACGTATTTTTTCTACAAGCGTTGCAGGACTCCCCGAAGTGGCACGTAAAGCCTGAGCAATGTCCCCCATTAAAGAAGAAGCGGTAATGCGATATCGAATTGCTTGGTACTCTTGATGGTAGTGCTGACGATATATTTCAATAAGTGAAGTGCTTAAGTCATGCTCAAGCAGGTTAGGAAATAAATTCGGATGAGCATAAGTCGTCACAAAAGCTACCGGACGATCATCCAACAAACGTACCCGATCAATACAATAAACATTGCTAAAAGGTTTCAGATTTAATTGTTTCGAAGCTTGCTTATTAGCCAACATGGATTTAGCGGTAATCAACTTTGTTTCCGGTTTAAACTTCTGAGCGAATGCCATTTCAGTAAAGCCTACCACTTGATTAGGGTTATAAATCAACGGCTCTGGTGAAATAAACCAACCACGTCGGTCTTCTCGATACACTTTACCTTCTGCTTCCAATAAAGATAATGCCTCTCTTAAAGTCACCCTAGTCGTATCAAAAGATTCGGCTAATTGGCGCTCTGATGGTAATTTCTGCTTAGGTAGTAAAAGACCTGACTCTATTTGCTCAACAATAGCATCTTTAATTTTTACATATTGCACTGGCTAGCCTATCACCCTATATGTCAAATAATGTTCTTAGTATTTATACAAGTCTTGTATATAAGATAGTAACTTATTTATTTTATACAGGACAGTTTCAAATTTTTACTCAAACCAAGGCAACCAAGGCTCCATAACGATGAGAAACTAAAAACATTCTGTTCAATAGAGTTGATTCCACAAGTTCTGTAAGTGACTCAATATGCGTAGAAAGCTTTAAATCCGTTGATACAAATGTTGATTGTCACCTAACTCTATTAGTGTCGTTGTATACAAATAACACCTTCCTTATAGTGCCTTAAAAATAACAATAGGGGCTGAAAAACAGCCCCCATATAATGCACCATGAAGAAATATAACAGGATAGTATTATTAAAAATGGATAGATTAATGTCCTGCCACAATCTTAAAATAATAAATCATTGCGATTGCAATAAGGTACACGGACCAATGATCTTCTTTAAAACGTCCCGTAATTAATTTCAAAAATGCGTATACAACTAATGCAGCAGCGATACCATTACCAGAATTAAAACTAAAAATCGTCATAGCAATGCAGACAAAAGCAGGTAAATACTCCGTAATATCTTCATAATTAATTTTACGCAATGACGTCATCATTGAAAAACCTATATATACAAGAACCGGAGCAGTGGCAACCGTCGGAATCATTGTAGCGAGTGGTGATAAAAATAGCGTTAGTAAAAATAATGCTGCTGTCACTATACCAGTAAAGCCCGTTTTCCCTCCAGCTTCAACACCCGCAGAGCTTTCTAAATATGTAGTTAATACTGGACATGAAAATAATGCCCCAAAAGTGGTCGCGGTCGAGTCCACATGAAAGTTTTTTTCGATACCAGGCAAATTACCTTTATCATCTAAATAACCAGCTTGTGCGCCTACTCCTAATAATGTTCCCAAGGTAGAGAAGAAATCTGGAATAAAAAACGCTAATAAAAATGGAATGTATTTAACATCTAATGCGCCCAAAATATCCAATTGAAAAGCCATATCACCAATATTTTGTGGCATAGCTATAACTGATTTTGGAAGCTGTGTAATTCCTAGAGGGATGCTAATTACTGTTGTAATTAAAATAGCTAATATAATTCCACCACGAATTTGACGGGTAGTAAAAAAGAGCACAAGAAAAAAACCTATAAAACCAACAATGGCGGGCGTTGAAGTTAAATCACCAAAATTCAATACATTTTTACTCGCATTAGCAACAATAATGCCTGCTTGTTTCAGCCCAAGAAGCGCAATGAATAAGCCTATACCGACACCTACGGATATTTTAATTCCATGTGGAATCACTCGAACAATAAAGTCCCTCACCCCTAAAAAAGAAACCAACATAAAAAGTACACCGCTGATAAAGACAATACCTGATGCAATCTCTAAAGGAACCCCGCCACCAACGAGAGTAAATGAGAATATAGCCACACTCCCCAAACCTGGTCCTAAGACAAAAGGTCTATTTGTATATAGTGCCATAGCTATGGTCGTAATAACGGTCATCAAGACAGTTACTGTCATTGCTTCTGCAAATGGCAAGCCAGCTTTACTTAGCATTCCAGGTACAACCGCAACTATATAGGCCATCGTAGCAAAGATTGTAAATCCCGCTATTATTTCCGTTTTAAAGTTTGTTTTATATTTTTCAAATTCAAAAAACGCTTTTATCTTTTCCATTGAATTATATTCCTATTCCATCAAGAATTATTAGTTTCTATATTTAATTTGTTGTGCTTCCGGTCTAGAGTGGCAAAAGCTCAATTGTTTATAATATTCATCAAACTGCAGCCCCCACTTATCTATCCATTCCTCTTTTTGTTTTTTAGGTAACCAACTAGATTTCAAACTATTGATAATAAAAGTTTTCAAACTCATGACATCGAAACCTAAATCTTCCACCATGGTACGATAACAATTAACACTGTTAGTATTATGCATATGCCAATCGTCAGTACATGGCACGATATTTAAACCAGCCTGAGCCATGGCTCGGATAGGATGGTTGTTTTTCCATTCGTTAAAATCTGGCCATTTATTTAAAAAATAAGTGTTTGATGGTACAACTGTAAATGGAATTTGAGATTGAGCGTACTGGCGTGTTAGTTCTTTATTTTCAATAATGCTATAGCCATGATCGACTCGGTCAATACCAATCAATTCAATACCTGATTCAACATTTCTCCAATGTAAACCAAACTCCGAACAGTGAGCCGTTAATTTATAACCATGTTGTTTTGCTAAACGATATGCTTTCCAAAATTGCTCAACGGGGGCGTCATGTTCTTTATAATCAATACCGATACCAATTACATAAGGGTGTGGGTGAAGCAGCATAGTTTCGACCATTTCAACTGCAACTTCTGGGGTTTTCTCTCGATTAATTGATGGTATCAAACGAATGACAATACCCCATTTTTCATAAGCATCATCAATCGCTTGTACTAAGGAGTTATTCACACATTGATATTGAAGCGACGTATCACTAGGGTTCCAAAATGTTTCAATATACAAAACACCACATGTGTGGGCATCTTCTGCAACTTCCAATAAAACACGATAATAATCTTCAGGCTGCTTCATTAATTGATACAAATACGTCAATGCTGCAATTCCACCTTTCGTAGACCCCGTTTCACTTTGGTATTCACGGTAATAAGTCTTTGCCTCATTTTCAGTCAAAGGTTGGTGATATTTTTGAGCTAAATCCAACATAGTTGCCATTCTTACACCACCAAGGAGGTGATAATGAAGATCAGCTTTAGGGATATGATGTATAAATTCGGTTAATGTGAGTTTCTTCATTACATTTGCACCAATAAAAGCAATCGATTGCTTAAGTGTGCAATGTATACGAACTTATGAGAAATGCCTTTATTGATATGGCAATGCCATTTCGGCATTATTTAATAAACTTAGTGCCTAAACAGTATGAGGAAAATGATCTATTTAACTTAAAGACCAACCTTCTTGAACTTGTTTTGTTAGTTGTTTCCAAAATGTTTCCCCCTGATCGCTGAGTCGACTTTGATTTCGATAAACTCTCATTTGGTACGGCACACACCACTTCTCAGTATTAAAAGAGAATAATTGACCATTTTTAAGCTCATCAATAATCAAATTACTAGGCAACCAAGCGAGTCCTTTCCCTCTCATCGCCATATCCTTGTGCAATTGACACATCGATGATTCAAAACAGGTTTTAAAAGAGAATCCAAAATCAGTACCTACATGGCTCTCAATCAAACGAGCACTATAGCTCTCTGATGAGTAACGTAATAATGGTAACGTACTTTCTAAAAATGGATTGAATATAGGGTGTCCTGCTTTATCAACAGCTGACACTAATAGAAAGTGTCCTTTCCCAACTGGGATATTTTGAAATGGGGGTTGTAAGAGCTCCATAACATCAAATGCAAATAAAATATCGCTTTGTCCATCTATCAAAGATTGACTTGCTTGATCAACTCTAAGTACATCAACACTATATGGTAACTCATAACCAACATGGACTTGTTCTACTAAGTTCATTAATGATGGAGAAGCTAAAGAGTGTGGTGTGGCAACTTTTAATGGCGTAAAAAGTTGTTGTTCCATACCTTTTAACTGGGTTAGACCATGCTCAAGTTGTTGGACTAAATTTCTCGCAGTAGTCCTAAATTGCTTACCGGCAGGAGTTAAACTTATAGGGTGTGTTGTTCTATCAATAAGCTGTAATCCAACAGCTTCCTCCAGTGCTTTAATATGTCGCCCAAAAGCGGGTTGAGTGATAAACCTAGCTTCAGCAGCTCTCGAAAAATTTTTCATTTCACTAAGAACTATAAAGTCTTCTAGCCATTTAGTATCAATACTCATTAACTCTTCCATAAATAAAAAACGCCCAGCACATAAAGCACTAGGCGTAGTATATACACCCAAGTCATTTCAAGGTGCGAGTTTCAGCAAGAGCAAAACAAGCTTTCATACCGAGTCTGATCGATTTGAAAGCTGCTTACATCCCTTCGTCAATCATCCTTGCCTAAAGCCTTGGGTGATAACTCTGAATTCTGCATCTTGAAATCACTTGAGTATAGTATCATCTGTTCTTCTTTACTGTTATTTAGTCACAAGCCATAAAGCATGAATCATCGCTGGGAAGAAGAACAAGAAACACAATATTACGTTAATCAGTAGATCTTTACCTACACCACACTTCAAAAATACAGCCACAGGTGGAAGTAATACCGCTAAAATAATTGCAACTAATTTATTATCCATGTTCCATCTCCAAAATATCAATAATTATTTATTATCAGATAGTTAAGTAAAGTTATCTAGTAAAATCAACTAAATTAGAAAACTTTTATTGTTTCCAAACCAAGCTCTTAAATAATTGACCAACTATGTGTCATCGTAACACTCGCCCCAAGCATTAAACAAACCGAACAATATTTCTCTAGTGATTCCGACACGGCTTTTTCTATTAGTGCTTCATCTAATTGTTCACCAGTTAATTCAAAGTGAATGTTAATCTCGGTAAATACTTTTGGTGCAGTTTCTCGACGCTCACCAGTCAGCTTAGCAACACAAGTTTTAATTTTTTGTCCTGCACTTTTTAGACTATCAACCACATCAACTGAGCTGCAACCCCCCGCCGCCATTAATACCATCTCCATTGGACTTGGTGCTGTTTTTCCGCTATTACCATCCATCACAACAGAATGACCAGACTGTGACTCACCGATAAACTGAAAACCATCAACCCATTTTACTTGTGCTTGCATATTGTTTCCTTTTAATAACTTTAGTATTTCTTAACGATCGTTTGGCCAATTGGTGCCAATGAAATAACCGCTAATTTAATGTGTTGAATGCCAAAAGGAATACCGATAATTGTCACAAAACAAGCTAATGCTGATGCTAAATGCCCTAGTGCCAACCAAATACCAGCAAAAACAAACCACACAACATTACCAAGCATTCCTAAAAAGCCGGTACCAATATCTTCTTTAAAGGTTAGTTCATTTCGCTTAATGGCTTCTTTGCCAAACGGAAAAAAGGTAAAAGTTCCAATAATAAAGCACGATTTAGCCCAAGGAATGCAGATAATCGTTAAAATACAAATCAGACCCGCTAACCACCAAAACAACCCCATGAATACGCCACCCAATAGAAACCATAAAATATTACCAATCGTGCGCATGTAAACCTCGTTATTTATACGTTGAAGCGAGAATTCTATCGGCTCGCTTAACACATCATTTTAAATTAATACCAAACCCTATAAGAAAGTGATCTAAATATTAAATTCATTAACCAGTCAGAACGTTATCTTCTGGGTATTTCAATAAAGTTGGCTTTGGTTTTGCTAACATATACGCCAAAGTCAAAGGGCCGATACGGCCAATAATCATGATCACTACCATGATATATTTGCCAGACTCTGATAACTCTGCGGTTAATCCGGCCGAAACCCCTACTGTTGCAAATGCTGAAATAGTTTCAAACATCACTTTATCAAAACTGGCTTTTTCAGTAAGCATCAATAGAAACATAGATCCCGTTAATATAATACCGCTGACTACAATAATCGCTAATGCACGAGTCACTTTAGGCCAACTGACCGTTCTACGGAATAAAACCGCATGTTGATTTTGCTTTAAAAATGCCCAAGTTGCGACAATGGCAACCACGAACGTAGACACTTTAATGCCACCCCCCGTTGATGCAGAACCAGCACCAATTAGCATTAAAATAATCATAATAAGCAAAGCTGGCTCAGTTAATTGTGAAATATCAATACTATTAAAGCCAGCAGTACGTGCAGTTGCTGATTGAAAAAAAGCGGCTAGCCATTGTCCACCTTCAGTTAAATTTCCCATTGTTGCAGGGTTATTGCGCTCCAACAACCAAAACATAATGGTGCCAAATAGTAATAAAATAGGCGTCGCCGTTAACATGATTTTGGTATGTAGATTAAAACCACGAAATCCACGACGCCAATTAGCACTGACATCAGTAATAACGGTAAAACCAATACCACCAATGATAAATAAACCGGCAAGAGGAAAGGTAATCGCTGGATCTGCTACATACCCCATAATACTGTCAGAAAATAGAGAGAAACCGGCATTATTAAACGCTGAAACCGAATGGAACAAGGAATAATACAGCCCTTTATTCCAACCCATCTCAGGTACCCAAGTAAAGGATAGAATCACCATACCAATGAGTTCTGCCATACAAGCGAAGATAATAATCTTCATGACCAATTTCTTCAGATTAACATGCTTACTTTGACCTAAAGCTTCTTTCGCTACCGCTTGCTGTTTTAAGCTCAAACGGACACCAAAGATGTAAAGAAGAACTGCCGATAACGTCATTTGACCGAGACCACCGATTTGCATCAGTAGCAGCAATAATATTTGCCCCTCGATAGTAAAGTGTTGCCCGGTATCAACCACACCTAAACCAGTCACACTAATCGCAGACGTTGCAGTAAAGAGCGCATCAGTAAATGACAAACCAGACACAGAAAAAACAGGGAGAGTCAGTAATACTGCCGCAGGCATTAAGATAGAAAGAAAGCTACCTAGTATAATTTTAGGTTCAGACCAGCCTTTTTTCTCACCATCTTGTTTAATGGTAAAGACTGAACCTTTCACTTCTAATAACTTCATAGATAGCCTATTACATCGATTTCATTTTATGAGTCATGATATCTTGCGGCCCGACAATGAATAAAATATCGCCCATTTCAAGGTTTGTATCATATTCTGGTGAATCAATAATTTCAGGCCCACGTTTAATCGCAAGCACCTTCATATCAGGATCTTTACACAAGGATAAATCTCTCAATTTTTTCCCCATATTTTTAAGTGCAATAACGATTTCAGTGATAGCCAAGCCACTACCGATATCATGGAAATCAAATACTCGACGATCTAGCATTTGACGAGCAACTCGAATCCCCATGTCTCTTTCAGGTAAAATTACATGATCAGCACCAATTTTCTGTACGATTTTAGCGTGAAATTTATCGTTAGCCTTAACCCAAACATTTTTTGCTCCTAACTCTTTAACTACTAGAGTCGTTAAAATACTGGCATTCACATCTGAACCAATCGCCACCATTACCATGTCATATTCTTCAAGCTTTAACTCTTGCGCTGTTTCTTCATTGGTACAATTTGCCACGATCGCATTGGTAGTAATAGAAGAGACACTTTTCACTTTTTCTTCATTGATGTCGATTGCAAGTACCTCTGCGCCTGCATCACATAACTCTTCACATACTGAACGCCCAAAACGTCCTAATCCAATAACTGCAAACTGTTTAATTGAAGATTTCATATTTTGATATAGCCTTTCAAATTAATGAACATTAAGAAATAATGAAAAAAGATCGATAAACCCTATCAACTCTTTCTTTTAACGCCAACTCGTTATTAATCAAAAATGTAAACCTCGCTTAAGCTAGCTTCATTTTTAACACTCATGGCTAAATGTTTGTATTTTCTATCATAAAAAATCGAACCAATACGTAATCTGCCCTAAGAAAAAGAATTATTGATCTAGTTAATGATAAGAGTAGGAATAAACTAAGATATTTGTTAGCTTAACGCCCAATTAATCATCGTTTCACAGGTAATCACTTTGAAAGCATTTTTTGATAATATTTATAATTTTCTCACAGAATACTCTTATAATTGGGCGACTGATTTAATTGCTATCGGTATTCTCAGTTTCATCATTTGGTTAATATGGCGCTTTGTTTGTTCTCGCCTAATCAGTATTACTGACCATACTGCTTTACAGTGGGATGATGTTATCATTCATTCCTTACAAGCGCCTATTAGCACATTGATCTGGTGCTGGCCGATGCTGATAGGTATTGGCGTTTTACTCGAAGATTTATTAGATCGTTCGATAACTTGGATCTACACAGTTCAAATCCTAATGGGAATTGCTTTGGTTGTCTGGACTTTATTTAGACTCGTCAGCAATGTTGAATTAGTGGTTTTACGAAATAACAAACGAGATGAAACGACCGTTCAGGCTTTATCGAAAGTAGTCAGATTGATTATCTTTGTGATCGGTACAATGACGGTAATGCAAACTTTAGGGTTAAGTCTTTCTGGTTTGCTGACCTTTGGCGGCGTCGGTGGTTTAGTTGTTGGTTTGGCAGCCAAAGATCTCCTTTCAAACTTCTTTGGTGGAATGATGGTCTACCTTGATCGCCCTTTTAAAGTCGGAGATTGGGTCCGCTCACCAGATAGAAACATAGAAGGTACTGTCGAAAAAATCGGTTGGCGCATGACGATTATCAGAACGTTTGATAAGCGTCCATTATATGTACCCAATGCAATTTTTAGTAATATCGTAGTCGAAAATCCATCACGAATGCACAATCGACAAATCAACGAAATTATTGGCTTACGCTACCAAGATGCCCATAAAGTCGACGCGATCATTAAAGACGTCCGCGAAATGGTCACCAATCACCCTGATATTGACTCTCGCCAAACCATTATTGTTAACTTCAATACCTTTAGTCAATCGTCATTGAATTTCTTTATCTACGCGTTCACTAAAACCGTCGCCTGGGTACGCTTTCATGAAGTCAAACAGGATGTTTTATTGCAAGTATTAACCATTGTGCATAAACACGGTGCTGATGTAGCATTTCCAACCCAAACACTGCATATACATTCAGTTTCGCCAGAACCAGATGAAATACAGAACAAAGAAAAATCAACTCATGAGAAAGCTAAGTTTTCCATCAAAATGAAATAGTATCAGATACACAAAAAAGCATTTCTGTCCCTTCTCTCTTTTATAAGCAAAGATGTAGGAAGAAATGCTTTTTACGTTAACTCTAGTGTTTACTCAACTTTTACACTTACTTAATACAGAAACGATTAGCACCAAAACTTCTGCTTAATCAGATTATCCAGCACCTGATTGACCGCTTGCTCTGTCATATCTACGATCTGGTCAATATCACTTTTGGTTGCTATTAAAGGTGGCGCAAATCCTAAAATATCTCCATGTGGCATGGCACGAGCAATTAAGCCTCGTTCTAAGCACGCTGCCGCCACTTGTGGCCCGACTTTTAAGCTAGGATCAAATTGGGTGCGATGGTCTTTATCTGACGAAAACTCAAGCCCATGTAACAAGCCTACTCCACGGGTATCACCAACCATGGGATGATCGACAAATTTCGCATGCATTTTCTGTTGTAAATATTCCCCGACGACTCGGCTATTCTCCACCAGTCCTTCACGTTCAATAATATCAAGATTACATAACGCCGCCGCAGCGCCCATCGGATGTCCTGAGTAGGTATAACCATGACCAATTGCACCCCATTGATCAGTACCATCTTCCAAAACCGACCACACTTTATCGCCAATAATCACGCCTGATAGAGGCAAATACGCAGAAGTTAACCCTTTTGCGACCGTCATAAGATCTGGTTTCATTTGATACAAATCTGAACCAAAGTTCACCCCTAATCGACCAAAGCCGCACACCACTTCATCAGCAATCAGTAATATGTCGTATTTATCGAGCACCTTACGAATTGCCGGCCAATATCCACTTGGAGGTGGCACAATGCCACCCGTTCCGAGTACTGGTTCTGCAATCATTGCTGCGACGGTATCGGGATCTTCTTTTAAAATTTGTGCTTCCAGATGGTCAGCACAGAGTTGAGAGAATTCTTCTTCACTCATTTTATCCACTTCACGGCGATAATAATAAGGCGACATTGTGTGCTTAATCCGTTCAAGTGGTAGATCAAAATGCGCATGGAAAATCGGTAAGCCCGTCATGGAGCCAGATGCAATACTAGAACCATGATAGCCACGCTCACGCGAGATGATTTTTTTCTTCTCTGGCTTTCCTCGAGCATTGTTGTAATACCACACCAGTTTGAGCTGAGTTTCATTGGCATCACTGCCAGATAGACCGTAGTAGACTTTGCTCATGCCATCTGGAGCCCACTTTAAAATTCGATCAGAAAGCTCAATTAATGCCTCATTAGTATGGCCCACATAAGTATGGTAGTAGGCCAGTTTCTTTGCTTGTTCATAAATAGCATCGGCCATTTCTTCGCGCCCATAACCAATGTTGACGCAATATAAACCGGCAAAACCATCAAGAAGTTCAATGCCTTCCGAATCGGTAATTTTCAACCCTTTCGCGCCAGTAATAATACGACCTGGCAACTCACCTGCGGCGTACTGCTTCAAATGAGTCGAAGAGTGAAAAATGCTCTCGCGGTCGGTTTTTAAAAGTTGCTCTGTTGATTTAGTCATATCTTTTCTCCTTCCATTCATCGATTCACTTGGGTATATACCCAAAGTAATTGGAGTTGCAGTGAGGCGACAAGTGAATGAGACCCCATGAGCATAGCTAGCCTATGGCTTTCTTAATAAAAGATAGCGGGGCGAATGAACGCCGTTAACCAAGCTTCAGCTTCAAGTACGACAGGTATATTAAGAGCCACTCGCCGTTGGTAGTTGCCCTAAGCAGCAGTATTTAATCTCACTGAATTCATCAAAGCCGTGGCAGCTTCCTTCTCGCCCGAGACCCGATTGTTTAACGCCGCCAAATGGTATTGGCCCACCGGTCATCTTGACGGAATTAACACTCACCATGCCAAATTCTAACCCTCGCATGCAGCGCCAAATATCATGAATATCGTGGCCATAGACATAAGCCGCTAAGCCATATTCGGTATCGTTGCTCATTTCAATCACTTGCTCTACATCGTCATAAGGGATCACACCTGCAACAGGACAAAAGTTCTCTTCGCGATACACCGCCATATCCGGAGTCACATCCGCAAGCAAGGTAGGCGGGAAAAAGTTCACTCCTGATAAATGGCCTTGATACTGGGAAACTAAACGCGCCCCTTTATCGATGGCATCACCGACTAAACGTGCAGCATTTTGGGCAGCATTCGCCGAAATAAGCGGCCCCAGTGTGACTTTCGGATCAAGCCCATTGCCCACCACCATGTCATTCATTGCCTTGGCAAACTTATCCAAAAACGTTTCATAGTGACGACGGGGCACAAAGATACGATTAGCCGCTAAACAATCTTGTCCTGAGGTTTGAAACTTAGCATCGATAGCAGCATGAACCGCCTGATCCATATCCATATCATCCAACACAATAAATGGCGCATTACCGCCCAATTCCATACTGCATTTTTTTACTGTATCTGCTGCTTGCTTTAGCAATAATTTGCCTACTGGTGTTGAACCAGTAAACGACAACGCTTTAATCACAGGAGACGCACACAAGGTTTTTGAAATCATCGCCGCCTCACCTGTCACGACATTAAAGACGCCAGCAGGAAAGCCACAACGATCGGCCAGTTCCGCTAAAGCAAGCGCTGAAAATGGCGTATCACTAGCAGGCTTAATCACCACAGTGCAACCAATGGCTAATGCCGCGGCCGCTTTGCGTGTGATCATCGCATTAGGGAAATTCCAAGGGGTAATTAAAGCCGCCACGCCAATCGGCTCACGCAGCGTAGAAAGTTGCGCATTGTTGATGTGACTGGGAATAGTATGCCCGTAACTACGACGCGCTTCTTCAGCAAACCAACGAATAAAGGACGCGCCATATTCCACTTCACCTACTGCTTCAGCAAGCGTTTTACCCTGTTCAACCACCATTAAATACGCCAAATCTTGCTTGGCTTCTAAAATGGCGTAATACCAATTCATTAGAAAATCCGCTCGCTGATCGGCACTTAATTTTCGCCATGGTTGAAAAGCTTCATCTGCAGCTTCAATTGCTTGTTCTATTTGTAGCTCGCTCAACATACTGATATAGCCAATAGTTTGGTTATTGGCAGGATTTTCAACCGCATGAAAACTATCACCACATTGCCATTTTCCACTAATGTAAGCGTGATTTCTGACTAGACGAACATCATCCAGTAACGTCATCATTTCATGCGAAGCTTTATGCTCATTGTTATTAACATAATGAACAGACTGGTGGTTATTTGACTCATTGGTGGAATAAATATCTCGATCAGAAAATCCCATAATGCCCTCCCGTCCTATCAAAGTATGAGTATAAGAATTAGCTCATAGTTAAAAGATAAGGAAAACCGAGTAATTATGTTTTTGAAGAAAAGAGATTAAGGTATGTTTTTTTCTGTTGAGTCACCAGAATTCAGGGATTTTTTCTGGTGACGTTAACTGACTATCATTATTTCAATAATGGCTTTCTACTGACGTGGCATTTTGCTTGATAGTTTTTGTTACGATGTAGGTAAAATAACGATCAATTCCAAGGTCGGAATCAAGCCATAAATCCATTAAACGTTGGTATTGATCAATATCTTGTGCCTGTACCTTGATAATGTAATCAACCCCACCACCAGTGGCATAGCAATCCGTAACTTCTGGAGTTTCACACATTAACGATTCAAACCGTTTAAACGCTCTCGAATGATGTTCTTTTAGAGAAACCTCTACCAAAACCGACGTGCGCTTTAAAATTTGATTGATGTTTACTCTAGCACCATAACCTTCAATGATGCCGGCTTTTTCAAGCTTTTTAACTCGCTCCCAACATGGGCTAACAGATAAATGAATTTCATCCGCTAATTGCGATTTAGTAATACGTCCATTTTCCTGCAAAATTTGCAGTATTTTCATATCATATTGATCAAGCTGCATCATACCTCCAGCCTATTAAATCCTGTCATCCTTAGTGATTGAAAACTCTAATGCTTAATAAACAAGTGGCGTGGATAATCACACAAAGCTTGAGCGCCAAGTGATGTAATCACAATACTTTCGGTTGTTTCCAATCCCCAACTATCAAACCAAAGACCAGGCATCAAATGGAACGTCATGCCTTCTTGCAATACCGTGTCATCACTACTGCGTAAGCTCATGGTTCTCTCCCCCCAATCCGGCGGATAACTCAAACCAATCGGATAACCACAACGAGCCCCAGCTCTATCAAAACCAGCTTTATCTAAAATGGTTTGCAATACATTAGCTACATCAGCGCAAGTATTCCCGGGCTTCGCGATATCCATCGCGGCCTCTAAGGCAATGGTTAACGCTTCATCGGCGCGTTTAAATTCATCGTCTGGCTCACCTAAAAATATCGTTCTAGATAATGGGCAATGATAACGACGATGTACTCCCGCCATTTCAATAAAGGTACCTTCACCCTTATTAAAGGGCTGATCATCCCATGTTAGGTGTGGCGCTGAAGCATCTGCACCAGAAGGTAGCATCGGTACAATCGAAGCATAGTCACCAAAGTACCCTTCATAACCTAATACAGCCTGACGATTAATCTCCGCAACCAAGTGATGCTTTGGTAATCCTGGCTCAATCATGTCAAAGGCGACTCTGTGCATGTTTTCAACGATTCTTGCAGCGTGATACATATACAATAGTTCTTGCTCCGATTTCACCGCCCTACACCAATTGACTAAACCCGTTGCATCTAATAACTGTGCATTCGGTAAACTATCTCTCAACCACTCGAATGCCGTAGCACTAAAATAGTAATTATCCTTTTCAACGCCAATACGCCCACGGTCCCATAATTTAGGTGTAAGAACAGCTTTAACCAAATATTCCATCGGGTGTAAATGAGGATTCATTACATAGTAGTCGGGATAATAAAAGACGTTCTCAGCTGCCATATAGACAGTTCTAAATGCTCCATTAGCATCTAAATAGCGACCAAACCAAATTGGCTCACCGCTAGTCGATACCACAACACATTGAGGGACATAGAAAGACCAACCATCATATCCAGTTAACCATGCCATATTGGAAGGATCATGAATGATTAATAAGTCCAGTTCATTTTCTTCCATTGATTGACGGACTTTAAGTAAGCGTTGCTGATATTCTTCCAACGAAAACTTAAATACAACTCGTTGCATATCCATTCCTCTTTGATAAATGCAGCATCTAATTTGCAATTAAAAAAACCGCAATCCCATCATTTAACATCAGAGATCGATTACATTAATACCAATCCAAATAAGTCGTTATTCGAAGCTTACATAGTGAGAGTTAAGCAACTATCGAGCCATTTTTGAAACGGATATTAAAAGCGATTATTGATGGCTAATAGCTTAACTTTAGGTTTTGGAATTAAGCCTGATGACAACTTATTTCGATTGGCCTATCCCTGCCTGATGCAAGTTAAAAAAGGTTGAATAATAAAACCGTCATAATTTCAGTATGGTTCAGAGAATGGGATTTGCCTAAAAAATGTATTTCAAAAAAAAACAGACACGCGATGTATCTGTTTTTAGGTAAGTTTCTATCAATTTTTATAATGCTGAAATTTGAAAATTAGTACTTAACCTGATAACTCAGCATATAAGTTCGGCCTTGACCTTTGTAATCAAATACCGATGCTGGTGCCGAATTACCGTAATATATTTGAGCACGTTGTCCCCAAACCGTGGTGTAATCTTCATTGAGTAAGTTCTGAATGCCAAACCCTAAGCTGCCTACTGGTAATTTAACCGACGTGGTTAAATCAACTGTCGTGTAACCATCCAGTTCATTATCAGAATCATCACTTAAATCAAACATAGTGTTACTTTGTAAACGTAAAGCGTAAATATCATCATACCAACCGACCCAAGCTCCCATTTTTGATGCACTTGATGTCGTGACCGCAGATTTTACCCAATCACCATTAGCATCTTTTTCTTCACTACGGACAACATGACCTAGACCACCTATTTGTAGATTAGAAGTTAACCAATAATTAAGCTCCGCTTCTAAGCCATATACACGTTTATCGAAATCAGAAACTAATACCGCAAGAGTACTTTTATCGTAAGAGGTCACTTTGTCTGATAATGATATATAAGCAGCGCTCTGAATACTTAATTCACCCACTTGGTTTCGCATACCTACTTCGAAACTGTTGGTTTTCATTCCCTCTAACTTACTTTCAGACACATTAACACTATCGATTAGGTTCATGTGGCCATTTGCATCAGTTTGATAATTACCATTCCCGTAATATTTAGCAGGATCGGCTAAGTCAAAACCTTGCGAGAAGTTAGCCCATACTTGATTACGGTTATTAATGTGGTAAAGAGTACCTAAATTAAATAATCCCACCGCGTAATCTGTGCTACCACCCTCAATAGTATCTGCAGAAATTGCACCACCTAAAGCAATCGTAGATTGAGCGTTGGCGCTAACAAAGTCATCAATTTTATTATTAATATATTGATAACGATAGCCGCCCTGCACTGTCCAATCATCGGTAATATTGTACTCGCCTTGTATAAAGCCTGCGACAGAGGCAACTTCAGTCCCTGGGTATCTGCCAATGGTGGCGTAGGTTTTATTAACTAAACCACCTGTTGCATAACTTGTTGCTTGGTCAAACATATCTTGACTACTATCTAAAGTATCGATGTAGCCATCAAGGCCATAGGAAAGGTTAAAGCGACCAAAGTCTTTTAATAATGCCATACGCAGACTAACTACTTCTGTATCCTGCTCTGACGCAGCCATATATGTACCGTAAATAAAAGGAATAAATGACAAACTTTCTTTACGGTAGGAAGCTTGAATCATTAGTTGTTGGTTTAAAAAGTCTGAATTTAAGTAATTCACATTCACCATATAACGTTCTGTGCCACCTTGGCGATCCGATTCATAACCTTTACTACGAACATTCAGTTGGCTTTCATCTCTTAAGCCAGCAAAGTATGTTCCAAAGTCGATACCATAAGGGCTATCTTGTTGACTATCATAATATTGTGCGAGAATAGATAAGCTTTGGCTATCAGTTAAATTCAATTCACCAGTTGCCATCAAATCTAAAACGGTATTGTATTGTAAAGAGCCTTGCGTAATATCTGGTACAATGATGTTGCCATTGGCATCGTATTTAGCACCTGTTTCATGATAAACAGCAGAAAGTCGACCACGAACCTTCTCATTACCTCCACTGATCGATTGGGCAATTTTTCCATCATAATCTTCACCGTTATTAAAACTGCTACCACCACCAACATAAGTTTCAGCGTGTAAGCCTTCATCGCGCGCTTTTTTAGTAACAATATTAATTACGCCGCCAGTTGCCCCTGCACCATAAACAGAAGTTGCACCTGAAAGCACTTCAATTCGTTCAATATTAAATGGGTCGATAGAATCAAATTGGCGACTAATCGAACGAGATGAATTTAGCGATACACCATCAATCATTACCAAGGCAGAGCGGCCACGTAAGTTTTGTGAAGTATTCGTTCTTCCTTGGCTACCAATATCTAATGAGGGGATAGTTGCAGCTAAAATGTCCCCTAAACTTTTACCACTACGCGCTTCTTCCTCGATGCGCTCTTGATCTACATACCAAACCGTACCTGGAATATCACTAATACTTTTAGGTGCAGTACTTGCCACCACTACTACGGTATCTAATGATGTACTTTTTTCTTCGGCCTGAACGGAAAAGCTTGAAACACCTGCAACCGCTAATGCCAAGCTAACTGGTGCTAATTTTTTTGGTGGCAAGTTGAGTCCTTTTAACATGTTGATTTCCATTTAACTTCATCTCTCTATACTGTTTTTATTAAAAAATGCCCATTCATTCTTCTTAGCGATTAACGCTATTGATAATCCACTATCGTAATAGAAACCCACTACTGATAATCGAAATACCAATGATAATTATTACTATATCTGATAATAATTATCCCGTTATATTGGCTCTATGACCAACTTCATACAATGTTGTAGCTATCGATTATTCAAGCTACAAATTTAGGTTGAATTTAAATGCTCAACCTTATTATTCCTACTATTTAACTTTACTTTCTTAACAAATAGATAAAGTAGCCACCACCAATCAGTGATGCCAGCAGCCCTGCAGGTACTTGCCAAGGAAACCAAATATTGCGACCTAACCAGTCCGCTAATAACATGATGTTACTGCCTATCGCGCAGGACAAGAGCATTTGATGTCGTGCGCTATATTGTCCCATTGATTTAGCCATATGCGGTGCCAATAAACCGACAAAACTCAGGGGCCCCACCACAATCACAGCCAACGCAGTAAGCATCGATGCAAACAACATTAAACATTGTCGAACTCGATAGGTATTCAGCCCTAAAGCACTCGCGGTAATATTGCCTAGCGCCATCAAATCTAGCCAGCGGTGACAAGTAAATAATCCAGCCGCTAACAATACCGTGCCAACGATCAAAAGTAAGGAATCTGACCACGCCACTAAATAAGTTGAACCGGATAACCAAGCTAATAAGGCTTTCACTTGCTCGTTACCAGAGGCTAATGAAATTCGAATCAATGAATCTAATAAGGCGCTTAATGCCACACCTGTCAATAACATTTTCACTGGCGAAAGTTGGCTCTTACGGCTAAACCACCACACCATAAACATGATGAATAAGGCTCCACCAGTGCCAAGCAGTAACTGCTCAAAACGCGTCACCGAACCAAACAACAACACGCCCAGCACTAAAGCAAAAGCAGCACCAGAACTGATACCAATCACTTCCGGGCTCGACATTGGGTTGCCCGTAATTCGTTGAATAATGCTACCCGCTAATGCCAATGCAGAACCGGCAAAAATCGCCACCAGTACTCTTGGCATTCTTAAATCTAAAACGCTATGTGCAAAGCTCAGTTGCCAGCCGAATTGGCTTTGTCCTAAAAACAAAGACATCAAAGTAAACGCCACTAACACCAATACTGAAATCACAAATACTGGTAGGAAGGTTTGTTCAGAAAATTGTGGATCAGAGCCTGGCTGAAACTTTTGCGAACTCGACCAGGTTTGTTTATTCAATAGCCACAGTAAACACGGCGCGCCAATCAAAGCCGTGACTGAACCTGTTGGTAATAACTCCCCTGCCACTCCCGCAAAAGGCATGACTAATAGATCAGTTAAAAGCAACAAAACCGCGCCCATTAACGTACTGAGCAATAATTGAGAAATCAGTCGTCTGGCCCCTAATAATTTGGCAAGACTTGGGGCAACCAAACCAATAAAACTGATAATACCCACTTCACTGACAATACTTGAGGTGACAAACACCGCAATCACCAAAGCAGCGATCCGCAATAACCCCACTTTGACGCCAATCGATGAGGCAACATCTTCACCGAGCTGCAAAATAGACAATGGACGCTGAATCACTAGCAGGAGCAATAATGCAATCGCAATTTGTGGCAATAAATGCGCGACACCACTCCAATCATTTTGATCTAATGCTCCGGCTCCCCAAATAAACAAGCCAGTTAATTGCTGTTCATTAAATAGGATCAACACCATGTTGAGTGAGCCTAAGAATAATGTCACCACCATGCCTGCTAACACCATTTGTAGTGGTGCAAAGCCTTTGTGGGCGGTCAGTAAAAACACTAAACCTGTCGCTATTAATCCACCGATAAAAGCGAGCGTTTTCGGTGTCAGCCAAAACAAACCACTCAACTCGGAATGCCAAGCCGATAAAGGAAGTAATAATGCAATCGCAACCCCTAACTGAGCCCCCGAAGCCACACCTAGCGTGGTTGGTGAAGCCAATGGATTCCTTAATACGGTTTGCATTACGGAGCCAGCAAGCGCCAATCCTGCGCCACACAACAACGCCATCATCAAACGTGGAAAATAACTGTAATGCAAGATAACTTGCTGATAGCTTTCTTGATCAGGAGAGAATAAAGCTTGAACCAACTGATCAATAGGTAATGAATACGGCATACTAGCTTTAATCAATAGGTTTAATAACCCAATGATCAGCGCAACGAAGACACCATATTTCATCACACCAAATTTAAAAGGAGTCGGGAGCGCAGCGTCCATCTACTTTGCCTTAACCTGTGATTCTATAGTGTTGGTTTGCGTTAAGGCTCGAGTAACTTCATCACTGAACTTTTGCGCAGCTAACAGTCCGCCAAACGTCCATACCGGTGGTAACTCATGGGCACGCTGCTCACGTACAAACTTCATGACTTTCCAAATAGGATTACTATTGAGCAGTTTTCTTTCATCACCGGTTAATGGTCCATAATAGAAAACTTCAGAGTCTTGAAATGGCGCTAATTGTTGAACGGTAGCTGAGCTAAACCCCCAGCTATTGCCTTGCTGTTGCCAAGCATTGGTTAATCCCATCAACTGAATCGTTTCTCCAGATAAAGAAGCATTACCATGGATGCGGATATGTTGCTCACCGATAAAACGGATCAATAACAAGGGAGAAATAGTTGTTTGAGAATCTTTTTCGAACTGTTCAATGCGCTGTTTGTTAGCTTGGATCTTTTCATCAAAATCAGCAATCACTTGCTCTGCTTGCTCACTACGATGTAACACTTTACCGAGATTACGAACTTGAGATTTGGCATTTTCTATCGGTTGATGTGAATCAGTATAAATACTTAACACCATGGTTGGCGCAATGGCATTCAACTTTTGATAAGCTGGACTCATCGCATTACTCATCAAAATAAGATCTGGCTTCATTTGTGCGAGCAGCTCTAGGTTTGGCTCTCTTCTTGAACCAACACTGACAACACTTTCCGGTAATTGTGGTGAGACAACCCAAGCTTGGTAACCCTTAACATCCGCAATACCTACTGGAGTCACACCGAGCGCTAACAAATGTTCCGTCAACACCCAATCCAATGCCACAACTTTTTGTGGGATGGAATTAAATGTAACTACCCCCATCTCATGCTTAAAGCTTTCAGCGTGAGAACTAAACGATGCCCACAGCATTAAGAATGAGACTAACCAGCTTTTCATACAAACTTCCTTTTAAATACATCTATATATGATGAGTACCAATTAACGGATATAGCTGATCGCATGACCAGATTCAGGATGAACAAATAAATCGAGTGGGATGCCGTAAATTTGATGCAGAACATCTTGCTGCATTAACTCATCAGGCGCGCCACTGGCTAACACTTTTCCTGAATGTAACGCCACCATATGATCACTGAATCTTGCCGCCATATTGATGTCATGCAGCACCATGATCACGGTTAACCCTAATTCCTGGTTTAACTCTCTCACCAAGGCTAATAATTCATATTGGTGAGCAACATCTAATGCCGAAGTAGGTTCATCTAATAAAATACATTCGCTTTTTTGTGCCAGTAACATCGCCATCCAAGCACGCTGTCTTTCGCCACCAGAAAGCGTCGCCACAAAACGATCTTGCATATGGGTGAGCTCCACTTGCTCAATGGCCTGATCGATATATTCTTCATCTTGGGAGGTGTAGCGGCCGAACAACCCTTTCCACGGATAACGACCAAAGCGTACTAACTCGCGAACTTTGACCCCATCAGTCAACGGGGGATGTTGCGGTAAATAAGCAACTTTAAGTGCAAATTCCTTGGCCGATAATTCAGATAATGGTTCTTCATCTAATAAAATACGGCCTTGGCTGGCTTGCTGTTGCCTTGCTAACATCTTAATCAACGTGGATTTCCCACTACCATTATGACCAAGCAAACTGGTGATCTTGCCCTTTTCAAAGCTTAAAGACATCGGACTTAAAATGGTTTTATTTTGAGTCTCAAACGTAACATCCTGTAATCGAAACATATCCTTAAGCTCACTAAGCAAATCAAACTACACAAATAGTAATGATTATCATAACCAGTATCAATAACGTTTTAAATTTATATACAATTCAATGGCACTTTTTTTGATATTTTCTGAATCAGAATTTATCCTTTTCTGTAGTCTAAATAGCTAGATAAGTAGCGGGTTGGCGATAGGATCGGCTAATTCTGGTAATGGCCTTTCACTGCTATCTCCTAATCCAATTTTAAAACGTACTTTATTAAGACAAATCTTATCTATATGGGTAGTCAATAGATCTAAAGCTTTAAAACGTTCGCTCAATTCCGGATGTTGAGCTTGGTAGTCCTGCAAAGTACTTTTTAGTAATCGGTAAAATTCCGGCTCACTCACTCCACCAGCTTCAAGCATTGGAGAAACAAAACGCAGCACCGTCACAAAATGTCCAGTAAGTAAATCATGGATAAGATAATGAGCCGGCAAACGAACAAGGTTGGCTTGAATATCATGATCAAGTGTTGAAAGCTCAGGATAATCTTGCTCGATTAATCGCAAGTCACCGTGAAAATCTTTAATCAAACAGCCAACTGGGAAGTGGTTTTGTAAAATCAAAGTGACGTTTTGTCCATGCGCTACGATTCCCACACCATATTTAGCCATTAAATGATAAATAGGCACCACAACATGAGTAAACATCGCTTTCAACCAATCTTGAGGAGTTCGATTTGATAAGTGAATTAACGCTTCAATGCACGGCTCACCACTTAAATCTTTTTGCATTAGGGTTGCCATTGAAAGAGGTCTTTGGTGTTCACTCAGTAAGCTTTCTGCACGTTCTCGCCAAATACAACCCAGCATTTCTTGATAACGATATGGCCCGTCGATTTTAGATTGATAAGGATGAGGGCAATACACCCCACCAATTTCTTGTTGAACTCGCAGGCCAAGCTCATTTAAAACCACATCTTGTTTTGCAATATCCGCCAACCAAGTTGAGATACGTGCACCATGCGCAATATATTTGCCAGGAATCCCTCGATAGCAAGAGGTATTTAAGATCGTTAATGCGGTTTTGATGTCTACATCCACACTCGGTATTTCTGCCGTTAATGTTCTAATCGATTGCTGGGCCAACCACTTCACTGTCGTTGTACCGAGATCGATCAATTTATTTTCAACGAAATACTGTAAAAATTGGCTTTGAAGATAACGCTGCAACTGCCATGGATGTACAAGAATAATATCAAACTGATCTAACCCATCTGACGGCAATTTATCGAGTAGCAAATGCCATTCTTGCTCGGTGACAAAAGAAGCAAATAAATCCTGAATATCTAAGCCAACTTTAAACCCAGACACAGAAATCGATTTATCCACCGCCAAGAAATGTAGTGCAAATGCTTGACCTGATTCAGGAGAATAACGCTCAAGATCGTGCTCCCCCCACCCTAAACGGCCTTTATTGGCGATTAATTTAGGATGAGCATTTAAATATTTTTGTCTCGTGATTTCATCACACTGGACAATATCAAAAGCGGTAAGCCCTTGTTGGACTTCCAAGCTACGCAACTCACTTCTTAGCGTCTGCTGAACCTCTTCAAAAAAGCCAGCTAAATTCATATCAGAAATATTGAGTACAGGTTGTAAATCGATCAATAAATCATTTAATAAAGGGACTTCACCATGACTCGATTGAATGGAAGCATTATCAATGTTGAGCATGCCCCATACCGTTTCTTGTGCTTCAAATCTCCATTGATGATCCCCGAAATCGAGTACATAACTTTCCTTGCTCGATGTTTGAGTATTAGGTGCTTGAGCGCTCAATGGTGCACATTCAATTAACTGCTCAAAATGAATTTCACTTAATGTTTTACCAATCAAATTACGGTTTGCTTGTTCCCAAAATTTATATGACATGCAGCCTCCTACCCCCCAATAACCACAAATAAGTCATTGATATTTATTCGTATGACAAACTTATGTAGCACGAAATAATCACCAAAAATCCCCCTTAATGTATTGACATCCACACCAAAGATCAACAATCATAATGATAATTATTTGCATTATCATTTAGGTTTGTGTTTTATGTGGTTATTTGGATCACTATTTACTTTAGGAATTAATCAGACATTACTGATCGCACTCCTACCACAAATAGCCGTGCTTTTTAACGTCGATGCACAAAGCCATCAATTAGGACTGATCGCAATAGCGATTAATGTCAATTTAATTAGTTATTGGGTGGGTTCAGGGATATGGGGAAAGTATCTTAATCGTATAAGTTTGACACAAGCCTATTGGATCGCAGGGATTGGATATATAACATGTCATATTCTTTTCATTGCCGCCCTGTTTCACTTATCAAGTCCGCAACTTTGGTTAGCCGCATTAAGTCGATTTGGACTTGGTTTATTCAGCAGTGCATTTATGCCAATAGGACAAACCTATCTCACTCACAAGCGACCTGCCGAATTAAATAACATATCAAAACTCAGTGGTATCGCCACGCTTGGTCGATTACTCGGCCCGACTTTGGTTTTTTTACCTTTAGGGTTATCCAATATTCTGTTACTCACACTACTCCCTATCGGCGTGAGTTTATTGTTCATAAAATGGTTAGCTAAAAACGATTTAAACCTGACTTTCATCCCCAATCATACCAAAGCGGTTTCTTCAATAAAGCTAGCTCAGGCATATAAATTGACCTTTTTGACTGCATGTTTAACTACCATGCTGGTCGCTATATACCAATTAATGCTAGTGCCTTATTTAAGTAAGTTAGGATTAAACTCCCAGCAAATATCCAACTACCTTGCGGGTATGATGTTGGCAATTAGCAGTTTAATGACCATCAATCAAATGTGGCTCACCCCTAAATTATTAGCTCGACCAACATTGATTTGGCACTTCATCAGTTGGCCTCTTGCTTTTTGTGGCTACATTCTCGCCACTTTTGAACATAGTTTGATAACGTTAATTATATTTAGCACAGCATTGACCATTGCGTTATCAAATCTACCAGCCTGGTATTCCAAGCAACTTTTATTTGTTAATCGAGACACTCCCCATACCAGTCAACTCAGCGGCCTCTTAGCGCAATCTCATTCTAGCGGGCACCTGATTGGCACTGCATTGGCATCTTTAGCAGTCTACTTAAATATCAACGCTGAATATCTGCTGATCATGTTTATTTCAATATTAGTGCTTAGTGCGGTGTTGCTTAAACGTCAACACCTCACCCAAGCCTCAATCGTAAATTAACCCGTCCAATTTATGGACCGTCACTGCTTCATATAAAGGAAAACATATGTCTATCTACCCATTAGCTATTCCAGATAGCACAGTACAACACACCTCAAGTTTAGGATTACAAAGCTTTTTCAATAGTTTTTTGATGGAAACAAAAGGTTGTCGAGTCGTTCAGCAACACCTTTATATTTCACTTGGTGAACAACAATTAGCCTTACCATTAAGCTATGTATCGGCACTAGGGCGTCATCGTTATCAAGGCGATATCTACTTAATTAACCATGCAGAAACTCACGACGATCACCAAGTAGATTCGAGTATAAATAATGCGAATAAAATCAATTTTTCACGTGCCGTATCGTTATTAGTCTCTTACTACTACCCTCATATAGATTCTAAAACGCATGATCGTTTCTTTAACCGAGTCGGAGAGTCAACACGCTATATTAATCGTGCAATGTTAGCACTAGAGCAACGCTCTCAGCTCGATCTTTCGGCAGATTGTTTCATTCAATCAGAACAATCTTTAGTTGGTGGACATAGCATGCACCCAGCACCGAAAAGCAGCGAACCTTTAACGGAAGAACAGCAATATGCGTACCTTCCGGAATACGCTCAAAGTTTTGCCATTGAATGGTTCGCCATCCACCCTAATTACATCGCCTCACAAACAGAAGCATCGCAGCTTCTCCATACCTTTAAAGCGCTATTACAAAGCAATTTATCTTTAGATGGAAAAACAACCCATCATATACCATCGCTAATTCAACAAGGTTGGCTTGCACTACCTATGCATCCATTACAAGCCAAAGAGTGGCGAGAAAACATTAAAAAGTACGACCTATCTGAATATGTTGTTGATTGTCAACTCTGCACGCATGGCTGGACTGCTACTTCATCCACTAGAGCGATTTATCACCCTCAATTGGCTTGGATGCTCAAAGTCTCTCTGCCGGTTAAGTTAACCAATTCTTTACGCCTACTTAGTGAAAAAGAAGCCAAACGAGGTGTTCAGTTTAGTCAGATATTACAGACTGCTGTGGGTCAAGAGATGCAACAAAGAATGCCTAACACTGAATTTATCCAAGAGCCAATTTGGGCTTCAGTAAAAGACTCAAATGGTCAGTGTCTAGACTTACCTTTAGTTTGCTTAAGAGAAAACGTCTTTTACCACTTTCAAGATTCCCTCACCACTCAACCCAATACTCATCTTCTTGCCACTGCGAATCAAAATATCAATGGTGAAAGTCAAATAGGACAATGGGTCAAAAGCTACGCACAAGAAAATCAACTGCCATTATCGGTAGCAGCGCGTCAATGGCTAAATCAATTTATGAACAACGTTATTCACCCACTATGTATTGCTCGTAGTGATTACGGCATCATTTTTTTAGCACACCAACAAAACATCCTGTTAGATATTGATAATAACCTACCAATCGGTATGAAATATCGAGACTGCCAAGGGATTGGATTAACGGATGTTGCCCTTCAAAAATTTTCCGAGCTTTTCGATAACCAAGAGCCCGAATATTTTGTGTCACAAGATAAAGTTGATCCCTACCTTTCTTATTATTTGGTTGGCAATACATTACTCAATACCATTGCAACCATCTGTGCAGATACGCAAATAAAGGAGCATGAACTATGGTCTAGTTGCCAACACACATTTTCTCAATGGCGTCAAGCTCGACCGATAGACTCCGGTTTCTATGATTACTTACTCAAATCACCAACACTAAGATGGAAGCGTAATTTTTTCTGTTTCTTATCTAACTTTAACGAATCAACTTTACTGGACCCTAGTCAGATTTATTGCGAAATTGAAAATCCATTTTATGACGCTCAACCAAAAGAGAGACTATATAAACCTTTACCTTCCAATTCCCATCAACCACGTAGTATTTGTATTGAGTCATTACAAACTCTGACTGAACAAGATCATTCACATCAACGGTTCGCAATATATGAGTTGGGAGTATTACAAGGCGAATTCGATTTAATCTTGTCTCAAGGTGAGATCTATATCGATACCAAATTAACCGAGCCGATGTTGTGGTGGAGCGCAACAGAGCACGCGTTTTATACGAGTCATAAAGCCGAGCTACATTGTGGACATTGGCCTGACTTTGTTCTCCCTCACCTAACAGATGAAAAGCTATTACATAAAACCTTTCTACAAGTAGCTCCAATATGGCACCAACCAGCACAAATCACAGAGTCAAAACAAAGACAAACCGCGCCCAACGGCATTTCACATCCTATCCGTCCGCCTAAACCCGTGGGTACTGTCTATCAACGCTATTGTTACCACCTAAAGCGTACAGTGTCGTTTCGAATGATCGAAATTCACCGCGATTTAGACATTTTCCACCGTTGGCATAATCACCCATTAACGTCGCCAATTTGGGAACTAGAAGGTAGCTTAGGGATGCATTCACAATACTTGCAAAAATTAGAACAAGACCCACATCAATTTGCCGTTATTGGAGAATTCGATGGGGTCGCTTTTGGATATTTTGAAGTGTACTGGGCAGCCGAAGATCGTCTAGGGCCTTATTACGAATTTCAAGACTATGACCGAGGTGTACACATCTTAGTTGGTAATTTTGACTACCGAGGGGGCACCTACTTTGATGCGTGGGGCAAGTCGATTCTACATTATTGCTTCTTAGTTGAACCGCAAACCATGAGCACAGTAGGTGAGCCAAACGCGAAAAACTATCGAGTCGTCAAAATCACGGAACGAATTGGCATGAAAAAACAGTTCGAATTTGATTTTCCACATAAGCGTGCTGCATTGCTGCAATGTCAACGTCAAGATTTTTTTGAAAACGTCATTTTTTAATTTCGCCACTGTCAGTGATGCTAAACACATCATCACTGACATTGCTTATACCAATCAAATTAATTAGATGATCAGAGATTACGTAGGAAAAAGCCTTGAGAACAAGGCATAAATTTTCGATAAGTAGTTACTCTACAATCAAAATTTATAACGCAGTTATCGATGCTTTTCACAAGTAAGAATGATTAGATGATTAATGAGATTGGTATTAATACCTGTAGGGAACACATCATGAATAATCCACAAGATTTTGATTGCCTTGGAATTGGACTTGGCCCATTTAATTTAAGCATTGCAGCATTAATTGAAGAGTCAAAAACACAACTGCAAACGCGATTCTTAGAAAGAAAGCCTTTATTCAGTTGGCACCCAGGCTTATTACTCAGCGATGCAAAAATGCAGACTTCGTTTTTAAAAGACCTAGTCAGTGCCGTCGACCCCACAAGCCCATACAGCTTTTTAAATTACTTGGTAAAACAGCATAAATTCTATCCATTTTGTGCCTCTGGTCAGTCAGTCATTTCACGATTAGAGTTCTCGGACTACCTTGCTTGGACTGCCCATCAATTACCCAACACCCAGTTTGACTGTAACATTCAACACGTCGATTACGTCGACAATCAGTTTATTGTTCATTCAGAAACAGAGCGTTACACCAGCAAAGATTTAATCATAGGAACCGGCATGCAACCGCATATACCTGAATGTATCCGTGAGTTGGTATCCGATCACTGTTTTCATGCAAGTGAATTGGCTTTACGCGCGCCGGACTTAACAGGAAAACGAGTTGCAATCATAGGAGGAGGACAAACTGGCGCAGATATATTTCAGCACACCTTTGATCAACAATTCGGTAGACCTGAGAATATTGATTGGATTTCTCGACGCCCGAATATCGAACAATTAGACGAAGGTTGCTTTACTGATCAATATTTCATGCCCGATTACGTCAATCAGTTTTACCACCTAGACCAAAAGAATAAACATCGTGAAGTTTCCCACCAGAAACTAGCAAGTGACGGTGTCACGTCAAGTTGTTTAAATGGATTATATCAACGTCTCTATCACGACAAATATGTATTACGAAACCCTAAATGGTGGTCAATCAAACCTCATCAGAGCTTAATATCAGGTCAATATAGAAATGGAGAATATCAATTAGACATTCAGCATGGTCTGACCCAGAAAATCCAAACGGTAAAAGCAGATATTGTCATTCTCTGTACTGGTTTTACCCATGACCTCCCGGCATGTTTAGATCATTTAAAACCACTGATGATCACCGACCCACGCAACCGACTCATACTCAGTAGCGACTACTGTTTGCAATGGAAAGGAATGCAGAACAATCGTATTTACATTGTAAATTCTGGTACCGATAACCACGGCATTGCCGAGCCTCAACTTAGCTTAGCTGCATGGCGAGCTGCTAAAATCGTCAATAGCCTATGCCAAAATAACATTTATGAACTTGATGAAGAGCAAAATATTCTCGATTGGGGTTTGGATATTGAACCACAGCATAACTTTGCCAATGTAATCTCTATGTAACTGAAATAAATAAAGATCTAGTCTAATCTAGATCTTTATTTTTGAATCATTAGTTTAATCAAAACCATTAACTTCCCCCCTTCATTTAGCTGAATTAAATCTTGCTAATACTCAAGTCACTTCAAGATGGAGTTTCAGCAATAATATAATGTTCATAAATCAACCTATTTCAGAGGCTTTTTATGATTACCGCCACACTTTATAGATCCAGAATGTGACGGTGCTAGCAACTCCTCTCCACAATAAAAAACCACCATTTGTCTTACAATATACTAAAAATGGTGAATCAAGGAGAGAGTCTATGTTAAATGCAGAATCTATTGTTAAAGATGCAATAGACGTCGTAACCCCATCTATTGAAAAGCTTTTTGAAAGAACAAATCGAAAAGAGCTTCATATCGTAGTAATGAATCCTGAGTTAAAGCCTTGGGAAAGTTCATTTGAAAATGCCATTTTGTATGAGAAATCATTAGGCAAACCAGAAACTTGGACGATTCCTTTTGAGCAACTTGCTCGCCAAAAAGCCAAACAAGCATGGCGAAACTCTGTGGCAAATATTAATGCTCAAACTCAACACCCCGCTTCAATTAGAGAAGGCGACATTTTGTTCTATGGCTCATTTGTTTACGGCAATATTGTTGTGGCATGTAGTGGCGTAGAGCAATGGTATGACATGCTAATTAGTGGTTGGATTGCGGTGGCAATTGAACAGATCACTATGAGTGAATATCAGAACAATAAAATTTCTAACCCTACACAACCTGTAAGATAAGGAAAAGACTGCCATGAATAATTTATTAAAAAAATTGCTTGTTACAGCTGGAATTCTTTTGTCAACCACCGCGGTTGCCGCAGACTATCCAACCAAAAACATTCGCCTTATTGTTCCATTTGGTGCCGGTGGTGGCACGGATGCAGTTGGTCGAACACTGGCTAACTCTGCGAAAGATGTTTTAGGGCAAAACATTACTGTAATGAATCGTACTGGTGGTGCGGGTGCAGTTGGTATGAGTTTTGGTGCACAACAACGCCCAGACGGCTATACCCTAACCGTAGTCACTCGTGAAATTTCCTCTTTACCTCAAATGGGGTTGATGCAACACGATGCGAGTGATTTTAAATTAATCCGTATGGTAAACCTTGATCCTGCAGTCGTGCTTGTGTCAAAAGATAGCCCATACAACACCATTAATGACCTTATTGCAGAAGCAAAGAAAGAACCAGGTTCACTAAAATTTGCATCAACAGCAGCTCCCAACTTTTACTTAATGGCGCTTGAGAAAAAAGAAGGCATCAAACTGAATGCGATTCCATACAACGGTGCTTCAGAAGCGATTCCTGCGGTACTAGGTAAGCACACTGATGTGACTATGGTAACGCCAGGAGAAGCGATTGCTCAATTGCGTTCAGGCCAACTAAAAGCATTGGGCGTAATGTCTGCAGAGCGCATTGATTACCTTCCTGAAGTACCTACTTTAAAAGAGCAAGGTGTCGATGTAGTAACAGGTACATGGCGTGGTATTGGTGCACCGAAAGGTACACCTGATGAAGTAATTGAAACTCTAGGTAAAGCGTTTGACCAAGCAATGGCGAGCGATGAGTTCAAAGGATTCATGACAAAAGGGGCGATGACTATTCATAACCTCAATGCTGAAGAGTTCACTCAGTTTGTTGCTGAAGATACTAAAGCATTAGGCGCACTCATTAACGACAAATAGTAACAACAAAAAATGGGGCCTACAGGCTCCATTTTTGCTCAATTAACTAATTAAGTTGTAGAGTTTATTATGAAAGATCGAAACCTTACCTTCCCCTTTTTAATGATCTTGATGAGTATTGGCGCATTAATTGTGATCAGCCAATTTGATAAGCCCATGTTCCAGGATGCTAGCGTTGACGCAAAATTCTTTCCTCGAGTGATTGCGTTCGGCATTATTATTCTATCTTGTGTATTGATGCTTCAAAGTATTATACAAAGAACAAAACAGACACTACCTCCAATTTTCTCCAAACTGTCTTTATTTGGAGTTGGATTTCTCATTCTGTATGCCTCATTAATTTATTTCATTGGCTATTTAGCCGCTTCACTTATTGCCTTTACTAGTTATTTAATCTTCCTAAAAATCAAAAAACCTATGTATTACGTTTTTTCGACGATTTTTGTCTTCTTTGTTTATTACTTATTCAGCGAAGTCTTTTTTATTTCTTTGCCACAAGGCGTATTTTTCTAAGAGGCGGTTATGTTAGAGCATTTATTGAACGGCTTAGCTGTCACATTCAGTTTTGAAGTTCTGCCTGTCCTGATTTTTGGAGTATTGGGCGGCATTATCTTAGGTGCACTACCCGGCTTAACCGCCACTATGGGGGTTGCAATTCTTTTACCTTTTACTTTTGGTATGGAGCCTACCGCCGCGTTAGTGATGCTCATTGGTGTCTATATCGGTGGCATTTATGGCGGTTCCATTGCGGCTATTTTGCTTAAAACACCTGGCACTCCCGCATCTGCTGCCAGTGTACTGGATGGATATACCATGTCTTCCAATGGACAAGCCGCACGTGCATTAAGTATTTCTGCCATTGCTTCTTTTGTTGGTGGATTGATCAGTACCATAGTGCTGATTGCCATCTCCCCTCTTTTGGCGAAGTTTGCTTTAAAATTTAACGCTCCTGAGTATTTTGCTTTGGCGTTATTTGGTTTAACGATTATTGCCAGTGTGTCTTCACAAAACATTCTCAAAGGCTTATTAGCAGGCGGAATTGGCTTATTGATTTCCACTGTCGGTTTAGATCCAATCAGTAGTGTTCCACGATTTACCTTTGGCGTGATGGATTTATACAGCGGTGTGAATGTAATTCCAGTGCTAATTGGTTTATTTGCTCTATCTGAAGCGCTAAATCAAATCGAAAAAATCTTGTCTGAAAAACAAATCAAACCACCTAAGTTTGATCGTAAATTACTCAGTCAGAAAGATTTAAAAGAAATGATGCCGACGGCAGTGAAAAGCGGATTAATGGGAACAACCATAGGTTCAGTACCAGGTGCCGGTGCTGATATTTCTGCCTTTGTTTGTTACAACGAAGCAAAACGATCTTCAAAGAATCCTGATGAGTTTGGTAAAGGATCGGTGAAAGGCTTAGCGGCGGCTGAAGCCGGTAACAATGGTGTAACTGGCGGTTCATTAGTGCCACTGCTTACTTTAGGTGTTCCTGGCGATGCGGTAGCGGCAGTACTTCTTGGTGCATTAATCATTCAAGGTTTAACCCCTGGTCCATTACTATTTGCTCAAAGCCCGGAAGTGGTTTACGGCGTGTTCAGTTCAATGCTGGTGGCTAACATAGTGATGTTGATTGTCGGCCTACTTGGCATTCGCTTTTTCTGTCGCATTATTGAAGTACCTAAGATTTTAATGATCCCGATTATTATCTTCTTATCAATTGTCGGCGCGTATGCCATCAACAACTCAATGTTTGATATTGGTATCGCAATTGGCTTCGGTGCTTTAGGCTTTATTCTCGGTAAATTAGATATTCCATCTTCACCGATTTTACTGGCTATCATCTTGGGACCAATGGCGGAAACCAACTTGCGCAAGTCATTGTTAATGTATGATAACTCTTGGTCTTTCCTATACGATAGACCGATTGCCTTAGCCTTTATTGTATTGGCTGTTTTATCGGTTTACTCTACAATGAAAATGAAAAAGCGCGCGAATAAAGACGCTTAATTTTCTCAATTTCAATCATAAATAAAAAGTGCCGACATCTTAATCAAAGTGTCGGCACTTTTATCAATATCCCTATGAGCAATTGGTTAACAAATATTTTCTTCGTGAACCCACACTGCCATTTCAACACGTGAACGTAAATTCAATTTTTTTAGCAAACTTTTGACATGGACCTTCACCGTTCCTTCTGCAATATCAAGTTTACGAGCTATCATCTTATTCGTCATACCTGTCGCAACTAACTTTAACGTTTGGAATTCCCGCTTAGTTAAACTATCAATCCCGCGTTGTACTTTCTTATTACGTAATCCTTCCATTAAAATAGGTGCCATTTCAGGGCTTAATACCATCTGACCATGACAAGCTTGCTCAATCGCTTTTAATAACTCTTCCGGTTCCATATCTTTGAGTAAATATCCATCAGCACCAAGTTTAATCGCATTAGTCAAATCCCCTTTATAATTCGATACCGTAAACACTATAACTCGGCTTGATAAATGACAATTACGCAATTCTCGCAACGTTTCAAGACCATTCATCTCCGGCATATTAAGATCCAAAAGAATAAGATCTGGATCGTATTTTTCAGCTAGCTCAATACCATCTACACCACTATGAGCCATTGCTACCACTTGCATATGACTACTCATTTCAATTAAATGCTTGACCCCACCACAAAGCATTGGATGATCATCGATTAATAATATGGTTGATTTATCAGTGTGTTGTATTTCCATAGCAATACCTTTTTTATTGAGGCGAGAATTCAATATTAATACGAGTTCCCATTCCTAGTTCTGATTCAATATTAAACTTACCAGGTAACGACTTTGCTCTATCTCTCATAATAGTAATGCCATAATGATTTTTAGGTTCGGTGATTCTGCTCATACCACAACCATTATCAATCACGGATATAGATACTTTTTGATTCGTAGGATCGTATTTAGCATCGATATCAACGGAGCTGGCATGGGCATGTTTATAAATATTGGATAAAGCTTCTCGAATAATATGAACAATATGCACAGCTTGATGAGCAGAAATACTATTGGCAGGTGCATCAAAATTTAGCTGAATGATTAAACCAAGTTTCTCATTAAATTCTTCAATGGTATTTTCAAGAGCTGGCAATAACCCAGGTTCCATCACTTTTAACCTGAACGTAGTGAGTAAATGCCTAAGTTGACTATAGGCGGTGTCCACTTCTTGGCGCATTTCTGCGACTAAGGTTTTTTGATCATCCGAAAATTGTGCATTTTGCATTTGCAAACAACTTAAGCGTATTTTCATACAAGACAGAGATTGTGCGATAGAATCATGTAGCTCGCGAGCAATGGTTGCCCTTTCATTTGCGAGCAACACTTCACTATTGAGATGTTCTTGATATTTAGAGGCTAACGAACGCGTGATTTGCTTGCTTAAAGTATCAATCAATTGCAATTCATCATCCGAAGCTTGTTGCTCTACGAAGAAATCAATTTTAAGGCGACCGTAACTGCGTAATCCATCTTCTAATTCCCACGCCTTCACTGAACCTACAACATCGGACACATCAGACATCGTATAAAAACAAGTATCACAGTGATTGTCTAAACAGCTTTCTGGTCGCTGATATTGTGCAGTGGTGACAACTTGTTGATTCGCCGATTTATGATAATCAGCAATTTCTAAGGTAATATTTTTGTAGCCTGTAATCTCTTTCAACTCAAAAATAATAGGAGAAAATAATGCACAGTAGCGTTCATTTTTATCTAGAATCAAAGCACCACTGGAACGATTTAGAAAATCGAGTAACCGATTCTTATACGTCAAACTCTGGGTTTTGATTGTCACTAAAGATTCTAAGTTGGCATACATGCCTTCAAGTTTATCCGCCATGCTGTTAAACATGGTTCCCAATTGATGTAGTTCATCTTTTTTATTGGTCGCAGGAAAACGAGATTGTAAGTGACCATTTTTCAAATGAAATGACATAGTTAATAGCTGACGCCAAGGATGAAAAATACGACGCCGTAAATGAACAATATTCACCAGTAACAGGATTATAAGAAGAAAAATAAAAAGGGTTTGTAAGGATTTTAAAATCCATAGACGGTGTTCTGTTTCTTTATCAATCAAATGCACTAATTGATCTAATTGAGAGACATATTGAGTGATCTCACCTCTTGCTTCATCAGGAATCTTCGCAGTTAATAGGCTTGGCTTTACCACTTCAAGCCAATAGACATGCACATTTTTATACTCGTCTGAAAAACCGCGCTCTTGTAAATAATCTTCCAAAAATTGGGAATGACGACTTTTATCAATTGCGGTTAAAACGTCATCTTTTTTTTGATTAAGAGGGAGTAATGAAAGCAATTCAAAACTTTGCATCCGCATATAGCCAATTCGGTTTATGGCATGAGCGTTCCCTTGAATACTGTTTGCAAACCAGGCTGACACCGACATTCCGACAATGGCACATAGCGAAATCACCAACATAGAGACAGAAATTTTACTGACTAAAGAAAAAGGATTCCAAAAGAAAGTCATTGGGCTTCGTTTTAATTTTGATTTCTGCAAATTAACTTGTGTCATAACAGTCATTTTGAAAAGAATGAGTCGATATTTTATGCTTTTCCCCATAGAACCATATAACCATTTGTGGGTATCACTTAATATCCACGTATCAATATTATCGATGACACAATCAAGAGAAAAATCATAAGCAATTAATATTAAGACAAATAAAAGTAAATCGATAACTACCTATATTGTCCATGCAACCTCTTTTCAATACTAAAAAATGCACATCCACTTGATATGTGTCAAAAAGCCCTCTCAAAAATAGGTCAAAGCTAATCGAAGTTTTCTCCCAACTAAGGACTTTGAAATGGAATCGACCATTCATAATAATAAAAATATCAGCAAGGTTTTAACCCATTGGGTTCCTGAAGATCCAATATTTTGGCAGCAAGAAGGACAACATATTGCTCGGAAGAACTTATGGATTTCCATTCCTTGTTTGTTATTGTCGTTTTGCGTTTGGATGATATTTAGTACGGTTTCGGTCAATCTAAATAAAGTGGGGTTTAGTTTCACCACAGATCAATTGTTTTTATTGACTGCATTACCTTCGGCATCTGGTGCGATCATGCGCATCCCCTATTCATTTATGGTTCCGATTGTGGGAGGACGTCGTTGGACAGCTTTCACTACGGCCTTTCTTGCAATACCTTGTATTTGGTTGGCCCTTGCCGTCCAAAATCCCAATACTCCTTATTCCGTATTTGTTTTAATTTCCCTGCTGTGTGGCTTTGCTGGTGGTAATTTTGCTTCAAGCATGTCCAACATTAGCTTTTTCTTCCCTAAACATAAGCAAGGTGGGGCGCTTGGCCTGAATGGTGGCTTGGGTAATCTTGGTGTCAGTGTGTTGCAATTATTAGCCCCACTTGCCGTATCTATGGGGATCTTTAGCTTCTTTATTTCTGGTTCTCAACAGCCAGACGGAAGCATGTTGTGGCTCGCGAATGCGCCATTGATTTGGGTCCCTTTTATTATTATTGCGACGTTGGCAGCTTGGTTTGGGATGAATGATCTCGCGACAGCCAAAGCATCAATATCGGATCAATTACCGGTATTAAAACGCCCTCACATGTGGATATTAAGTTTCTTATATTTATCCACTTTTGGCTCGTTTATTGGATTTTCAGCCGGCTTTGCAATGTTAACCAATACACAATTCCCAACGGTAGATATCATTCATATCGCCTTTATTGGCCCTTTATTAGGCGCATTAATGAGACCAGTTGGTGGCGCGCTATCGGATAAATTTGGCGGGATCAGAGTTACCACCATTAACTTTATTTTAATGGCAATCTTTACCGCTTCGATATTCTATTTCTTACCTGGAGAAATCTCAGAAAACGGTAATTTCGAATTATTCTTTATCGGGTTTATGATGTTATTCGCAACCGCAGGTCTGGGCAGTGGCTCAACATTCCAAATGATTGCTGTGGTATTCCGACAATTAACGGTAGAAAGAATGCTGCGTGAAAATGGTGGTGATGAAGAAAAAGCACAAGCACGGGCCATCAAAGACTCCGCTGCCGCTCTGGGATTTATCTCAGCAATAGGCGCCATTGGTGGCTTCTTTATCCCAAAAGCTTTTGGAACGTCTTTAGCATTAACTGGCTCGCCACTGGGTGCTATGAAGGTTTTCTTAGGCTTTTACATCGTATGCATCATTTTGACATGGGCGGTATACGGACGTTATGAAAAGAAATAATTAAGATCGAATCGATTAATAGGTTTTAAAAAATACCAGCTGTAAAGGCTACTAATAATTATCTAAAGATATAAATAAATGTCAGGGGTTAATAAATGATTATAATTATATCTAATTAATATGTCTGAGATTGGAGGCAATACTTTGTCTTATTTCGACACTCATCAACTAGACGTTAAAAATTGGCATTGCTCTCTTAATCTGTGCTCAGATTTCCAGAGCAATCGTATTCAAGGATTGTTTAAAAGTAAGAGTGAATATGTTGCCATTTGGTATAGCTATAAACTTACTATCTAAGCAATCAATTCTTTTGTAGACGTTAAATTTGTTGAATTAACAAATCCTACCTATAAAAAATGAGAAAGAATATAAAAGTTTTTTAATCGTCAAGCTTCCTATAAATTACTTGCATAAAATTCCATAATTTTCGCTATTGACCCTGAAGAAAATAGCAACCACAGTGGCACATTTAAATGTGCTCTATGCAAAGATCAGGTCTTTCAACTGGTACGAAAATCGAAATTCGGCGGGCCACATTTCTTCGCTGATTGACCGCATCGAGACTCTTTGTAAAGAAGGTATACAAATCCCCCCAAAATTGGGAGGGTTAGATTGAACAAATTAGTAACAATTAGGAGAGCATCTGCGCACGATGCTGAGACATTAGGTGTGATTGGTCCCGCTGCTTATGCCACGACATACCATTACCTATCGAGTGACAGTATTACTCTGATCCATCAACTTGATACTTTTAGTAAATCCGTATTTTTAGTACTGTTACAGCGAGATGACTCAAGGGTATGGGCTGCCGAAAAATCGAGGAAAATTATTGGTTTTCTAACAATGTTAATAAGTTCGGAAAATCCCACTACGTATGATACTAACGGTGCAGAAATTTCGAGGATTTACCTACTTCCAGGTAGCAAAAAATGGAAATTGAGTAAATGCTGCACAAGAATATGCGAGTAAACTTAAGCTGACGAGGTGGCTTGATGTAATGGAGTCAGCAACAGTAGCAAGGAATGCGTATTATAAATGGGGTTTTCAGAGATAGGGCTTAAGACTTTCCTCCTCAAGTCAAAGCAGATTTATCAAAAATGCTTTTCCTGAGCATAAAACTCAATCCTAAAGGTAACAGAGCATTTCTGTGTATTAGGTAATTATGGAACTACGAAGATTCGTATATGGCGATAAAATTGCGTTGACCCATTGACTTGCGGCTAGTTGATATTATTCAGTACAAAAAACGGCCATAATGTACAATGATTTTCAATATCCAAACCGCCAAATTATTAAGTAACAATATGATAGTAAAAAATTTATAATCACAAGTGACGTTTCCAGAGATGTGTACATTAAAATTAATACAGGGTAATGAGCCAATGAATATTAACAACGAACTTGTTTATGAGCTTATATCTGCCCAGTTTCCGCAGTGGTCTAATTTACCCATCCGTCCCGTAGAAATGAGTGGATGGGATAATCGTACTTTTCATTTAGGTGGCGATATGCTCGTGCGCTTACCAAGTGCTGCGCATTACGCCTGTCAAGTCGAGAAAGAACAGGAATGGCTGCCAAAACTCGCGCCGTTCCTATCCCAAAAGATACCCACCCCGTTAGGCCTGGGGAAACCGACTGAACGTTATCCTTGGAAATGGTCTGTTTACCGTTGGATAAAAGGGAAAACTGTCGTTGCTTCTACTGAAATCGACCTTACTGTACTCGCTGAAGATTTAGCTAATTTTCTTATCAATTTTCAGGCTATAGACCTAAAAGGTGGGCCAGCTCCGGGGGCTCAAAACTTTTATCGTGGTGGTTCTATTGCTGTATACGATTCAGAAACCCGGCAGGCAATCAGTGCATTAAATGGAAAAATCGATTCGAATCTGGTTACTGAAATATGGAAGTCCGGCAGCTCTCAAACCTGGCAGAAAGAACCGGTTTGGGTTCATGGAGATATCAGTGCGGGTAACCTGTTAATCAATAATGGTAGACTGGATGCTGTTATTGATTTTGGCCAGTTATGCATAGGTGACCCAGCATGTGATTTCGTCATTGCTTGGACATTATTTGATGCTGATAGCAGGCAGGTATTCCATGATATCCTTTTGCCTGATGCGCAGACCTGGGCAAGGGCGCGCGCCTGGGCGTTATGGAAGTCTTTGATAGTCATGCTTAACACAAACCAAACTAATGCGGTCGAGGCAAAGCAGGCACATCGAACATTCGAGAATATTCTTGCGGAGTATAGTTTAAACCACTAACAGTTAAAATAAGGCATGCGCCTAAAAGGATTATTTAATGAACAATCAAAAAGAAATAATGACATATTATATTGCCGAGTCTAAAGATAATTATTTTGTGCATGGCAGCCCTCCGATAGAGACGATTGAAGTTGTGGATTATGATATTTATCAAAAAATTTTCCAATCCCTTGATTATTTAGATAGCGAAGACGCATAGCGTCTCCATAGATAATCCAGCCGTACACCTCTCTACCCCTCAATAGTCTACTTATCTCCACACTGATAACAACACTGGCAACAATAAAAATAAACCATATTAAAACAACAGCTTAAATAAAAAAACCCAGTACCTAGTTGGAGGTATTTGTCTTTTTACCCTTGCGTAAGGACAAAGTGCTTCTTGATCAAAATCAATATTCCTATTCTTTATCCTACCTATTCTGCTCGTGATAACCAATGTCAATATAAATACATATAACTACAGGTGAAAAACCTGATGAGGAGATCTCCGGATGAGCAAATTTCTTGACCGGTTTCGTTACTTTAAGCAGCTCGGTGAAACCTTTTCAAATGATCATGGCCAAACATTAAAGACCAATCGCGATTGGGAAAATAGCTATCGTAGTCGTTGGCAACATGACAAAATTGTTCGATCCACTCACGGCGTTAACTGTACCGGCTCTTGTAGCTGGAAAATTTATGTCAAAAATGGCCTAGTAACTTGGGAAACTCAACAAACCGATTATCCAAGAACTCGTCCAGATCTTCCAAACCACGAACCTCGTGGCTGTCCTCGTGGCGCAAGCTACTCTTGGTACCTTTACAGTGCCAACCGTGTAAAATACCCAATGATCCGTAAACGTTTGTTGAAACTATGGCAAGAAGCCAAACAACAACATAACGATCCAGTTGATGCTTGGAAATCCATCACTTCAGATCCCGCAAAAATGCAGCAATACAAAAAAGCGCGTGGTCGTGGTGGATTTGTTCGCGCAAACTGGGCAGAAGTGAATGAGTTAATTGCTGCGGCAAACGTTCACACAGCCAAAGAACATGGTCCAGACCGTATCGCTGGTTTCTCACCAATCCCAGCTATGTCTATGGTGTCATATGCTTCTGGTGCTCGTTACTTATCGCTTATCGGTGGTACATGTTTAAGCTTCTACGATTGGTATTGTGATTTACCACCTGCCTCTCCAATGACTTGGGGCGAGCAAACGGATGTGCCCGAATCTGCAGATTGGTACAATTCTTCATACATCATTGCTTGGGGTTCAAACGTTCCACAAACACGTACGCCTGATGCCCACTTCTTCACCGAAGTTCGTTATAAAGGGACAAAAACTGTTGCGGTAACCCCTGATTACGCTGAAGTAGCCAAATTATGTGACCATTGGTTAAATCCAAAGCAAGGTACTGACAGCGCGATGGCATTGGCAATGGGTCATGTTTTATTAACTGAATTCCACACGAAACGCCAAGTGGAATACTTCAAGAACTACACTCAACAATATACAGATATGCCAATGTTGGTTGAGTTAGAAAAACGCGAAGACGGTACTTTTGTTCCTGGACGCCAATTACGCGCATCTGATTTGGTCGATAACCTTGGTCAAGATAACAATCCTGAATGGAAAACCATTGCCATTGATGACGCAACGGGCGAACTGATTGCACCACAAGGCTCAATTGGTTACCGCTGGGGTGAAGATGGCAAATGGAACCTTGAGCAAAAAGATGGCAAAACCGATCAAGAAAGAAACCTACGTTTAAGCTTGGTGGATTCTTGTGATGAAGTGGTTAATGTTGGCTTCCCTTACTTTGGTGGCCTACCAAGTGAGCACTTTAAAAATGTGGAACTTAATGATGTTATTCAACATAAACTGCCTGCTAAGCGCCTAACTAATGCGCAAGGCAATGACATTTTAGTCACCAGTGTTTACGACCTCACCATGGCAAACTATGGTGTTGATCGTGGCTTAAATGATGAAAATTGTGCAACAACCTACAGTGAAGTAAAAGCCTATTCTCCGGCTTGGGCTGAGCAAGTTACTGGCGTTAAACAAGAAGAAATCATCAAAATTGCACGTGAGTTTGGTGAAAATGCTGAAAAAACTCGTGGCCGCTCTATGGTCATCGTTGGTGCAGGCCTGAACCACTGGTTCCACATGGATATGTCTTACCGAGGCATCATCAACATGTTGGTATTTTGTGGTTGTGTTGGTCAAAGTGGTGGCGGTTGGTCACATTATGTCGGTCAGGAAAAACTGCGTCCACAAACTGGCTGGCAACCTCTTGCCTTTGGTCTAGATTGGCAAAAACCGCCTCGTCATATGAATGGTACGTCTTTCTTCTACAACCATTCAAGTCAATGGCGTTATGAGACAGTGAACTCAAATGATCTTCTTTCTCCATTAGCAGATAAATCTCGCTACAGCGAAAGTTTGCTTGATATGAATGTAAAAGCAGAACGTTTAGGCTGGTTACCGTCTTCTCCACAATTCGACATTAACCCTCTGACCGTGGCAAAAAAAGCAGAAGCAGAAGGCTTAAGTGCTGAAGATTACATGGTGAAAAACTTAAAAGATGGCAGTATCAAGTTCGCCTCTGAGCAGCCTGAAGATCACTACCCTCGTAACTTATTTATCTGGCGTTCCAACCTATTAGGTTCTTCCGGTAAAGGCCATGAATACATGCTGAAGTACTTATTAGGTACTGAGAATGGCGTTCAAGGTAAAGATCTTGGTGAGCAAGGCAAAGTAAAACCAGAAGAAATTGAATGGAAAGATACCGGCACTGAAGGCAAGTTAGATCTTGTTGTAACGCTTGATTTCCGTATGTCGAGCACGTGCTTATTCTCTGACATCGTTCTGCCTACTGCGACTTGGTATGAAAAAGATGACATGAATACATCAGACATGCATCCATTCATTCACCCTCTTTCAGCCGCTGTTGATCCGGCTTGGGAAGCAAAAAGTGACTGGGAAATCTACAAAGGCATTGCGAAGAAATTCTCAGAAGTCTGTGTGGGCCATCTCGGTGTTGAAACCGATCTTGTTTCATTGCCAATCCAACATGATTCAAATGCTGAAATTGCTCAGCCATTTGATGTGCGAGATTGGAAAAAAGGCGAATGTGACCTTATCCCAGGTAAAACAGCGCCACACCTAAAAACCGTGGTTCGTGATTATCCAAATACTTATGAACGCTTCACCTCCCTTGGTCCAATTTTGGATGAGCAAGGTAATGGCGGTAAAGGTATTAATTGGGAAACTCAAGTTGAAGTCGATTTCCTAAAAGAGCTGAACTACACCAAAACAAAAGGGGCAGCTGAAGGACGTCCATTAATTGAAAGCGCGATTGATGCCGCTGAAGTTATCTTATCTCTCGCACCTGAAACTAATGGTCAAGTGGCGGTGAAAGCTTGGAGCGCATTAAGTGAGAAAACCGGTATTGACCACACTCACCTTGCAACCAATAAAGAAGACGAAAAAATTCGCTTCCGTGATATTCAAGCACAACCACGTAAGATCATTTCAAGCCCGACTTGGTCTGGTTTAGAGGATGAACATGTATCTTATAACGCATGTTATACCAACGTACATGAGCTGATCCCATGGCGTACGCTATCAGGCCGTCAACAGTTGTATCAAGATCACCAATGGATGCGTGATTTCGGTGAAAGCTTAGTCGCTTATCGCCCGCCAGTTGATACTCGTTCAGTACAAAGCGAAATCAATAGAAAGAGTAATGGCAACCCTGAAAAAGCGTTGAATTTCATTACTCCACACCAAAAATGGGGCATTCACTCAACGTACAGTGAAAACCTATTGATGCTGACGCTTTCTCGCGGTGGTCCGATTGTTTGGATGAGTGAAGATGATGCGAAACAGCTTGGTATTGAAGATAACGATTGGATCGAAGCCTTTAATAGCAATGGCGCATTGACTGCTCGTGCTGTTGTTAGCCAACGTGTTCCAGAAGGTATGGTGATGATGTATCACGCCCAAGAACGTTTAGTGAATATTCCTGGTTCGGAAATCACACAACAACGTGGCGGTATCCATAACTCCGTGACTCGTATTACACCAAAACCGACGCATATGATTGGTGGTTACGCTCAGCAATCTTACGGATTTAACTATTACGGAACGGTGGGTTCTAACCGTGATGAGTTCGTTGTGGTTCGTAAGATGAAAGACGTGAAATGGCTAGATGACGAAAATAACGACTATGGCCAAGAAAAAGCCATTGCTCAAGCTTCAACAAAAACTGGACAGGAGAAATAAGCATGAAAATCCGTTCTCAAGTCGGCATGGTGCTTAACCTAGACAAATGTATTGGCTGTCACACCTGTTCAGTCACTTGTAAAAATGTATGGACCAGCCGTGAAGGTATGGAATACGCCTGGTTCAACAACGTCGAGAGTAAACCTGGTGTGGGTTACCCGGCAAACTGGGAAGACCAAGACCAATGGAAAGGTGGCTGGATCCGTAAAATCAATGGAAAGTTAGAACCAAGAATGGGCAGCAAGGTTGGCGTATTGTCAAAACTATTCAATAACCCAGATATGCCATCGATTGATGATTATTACGAACCGTTTACTTTCGATTATGAGCATCTACAAAATGCCAAAGAAAGCAAACATCAGCCTATTGCTCGTCCACGTTCGTTGATCACTGGCCAACGTATGGACAAAATTGAAAATGGTCCAAACTGGGAAGAAATTCTTGGTGGTGAGTATTCAAAACGTTCCAAAGATTACAACTTAAACACATTTGGTTTCGAGCAAAAACAAAAAGAAATGGTCGGTGAATTCGAAAACACCTTCATGATGTATTTGCCTCGTCTGTGCGAGCACTGTTTAAACCCAGCCTGTGTGGCAACTTGTCCTAGTGGCTCAATCTACAAGCGTGAAGAAGACGGCATTGTCTTGATCGACCAAGATAAATGTCGTGGCTGGCGGATGTGTTTAACTGGTTGTCCATATAAGAAAATCTACTTCAACTGGAAATCAGGAAAATCTGAAAAATGTCTTTTCTGTTACCCACGAATTGAAGCTGGTCAACCAACGGTATGTTCCGAAACTTGTGTTGGTCGTATCCGTTATTTGGGTGTGATGCTTTATGACGCCGACAAAATTGAACAAGCAGCATCAACCGAAAACGTCACCGATCTTTACCAAGAACAGTTGAATGTTTTCCTCGATCCTAATGACCCTGAAGTGATTAAAGAGGCACAGGCTCAAGGGATCCCGATGAGCACAATAGAAGCAGCGCAAAAATCACCAGTCTATAAAATGGCAGTTGATTGGAAATTGGCACTACCGCTTCACCCAGAATATCGCACCCTTCCTATGGTGTGGTATGTGCCACCACTATCACCAATTCAATCAGTAACGGATGCAGGCGTACTGGATGGTGATGGCGTGTTGCCTGAAATTGAACGTTTACGTATTCCCGTAAAATACTTAGCAAATTTATTAACGGCAGGTGACGAAAAGCCGGTACTGAACGCGTTAAAACGTATGCTTGCAATGCGTCATTATAAACGCTCAGAAACCGTTGATGGTGTGATTGATACATCTGCACTAGAAGAAACAGGCCTCACTGAAGCACAAGCGAAAGAAATGTATCGCTACCTAGCCATTGCCAACTACGAAGATCGATTTGTGATCCCAGCAAGTCATCGTGAAATGGCAAAAGAGTCTTTCCCTGATTCTTTTGATAACAAAGGTGCTTTTGCTGAGAAAAGTAGTTGTGGCTTTAGCTTTGGTGACGGATGTCATGGGGGCGGAAGCGACAATAAATTCAACCTATTTGATAGTAAACGTATTGATGCCATTAACATCGAGCCTCAAACATCAAACAAAAATGGAGTGGAATAATGGAAAATCTAAAAATTATTTCATTATTACTTGAATATCCAGATCATGAGATCTGGTTACACAGAGACGAGTTGATGAAAGACATTTCAGAAATGCTGTTTCTTAGCCCTGCTCAAATGAGTCGTTTATATACCTTCATTGAAGAACTAACAGAGCAAGATTTATTAGATGCTCAATCTAACTATATCGAATTATTCGACCGAGGCCGTTCACTATCATTGTTATTGTTTGAACACGTACATGGTGAATCAAGAGATCGTGGTCAAGCCATGATCGACTTGATGGAACAATACAAAACGGTAGGCTTACAAATCGAAAGCATCGAATTACCTGATTATTTACCGGTTTATCTTGAGTATTTATCGACACAAACTCGTGAAGAAGCCACCCAAGGATTGGCCGATATTGCCCCCATCTTGGCCCTACTTGGTGCTCGTTTAAAAAAACGCGGCAGTAAATACCAACATTTATTTACGTTACTACTTGAATTATCAGGTACAAAAGTACGCCCGAAACATTTAAATAATAATGTAGAAAAAGAAGATCGTGATGATACACCAGAAGCTTTAGATGCCGTTTGGGAAGAGGAACAAATCAAATTCTTAGGTGAAGAAGGCTGTGCTTCTGCTGAGCAAAACATGCATCAAAAGCGTTTTTCCGACAGTGTACAACCCCAATATATCAGCTTAGATTCATTGCCATTAAGCTCTAACTCAGCCACTGGAGGACAATTATGAGTTTTCTAAATACCTTCTTTTTTGACGTGTATCCTTATATTGCCAGTGCTGTATTTTTCATTGGTAGTTGGATCCGTTATGACTACGCACAATACACATGGCGTGCAGGTTCAAGCCAAATGCTCACTAGCCGTGATGATAAGCGTTATATGCGTATTGCTTCCAATTTATTCCACGTAGGCATCTTGGGAATTTTTGCTGGTCACTTTGTCGGTATGCTAACCCCGCATTGGATGTATGCGCCATTTATCACCATTGCCGCGAAACAAAAACTGGCTATGATTGCTGGTGGGGCTTGTGGTTTGATGACGGTGACCGGTGGCGCGATGCTACTTAAACGTCGCTTGACTAACTCACGCGTTCGCGCAACATCTAGCTTTGCTGATATCGGCATTCTAACGCTATTGGTGATCCAAGCAACCCTCGGTGTTCTAACTATTCCATTCTCTGCACAACATATGGATGGCAGTGAAATGATGAAATTAGTTGGCTGGGCACAATCAGTAATGACGTTTGGTGCCGATTCTTCTGCTCACTTAGATGGGGTTGCTATAATATTTCGAGTTCATATAGTGTTAGGTATGACTCTGTTCTTGTTATTCCCATTCTGTCGTTTAGTCCATATTTGGAGTGTACCGGTAGAATACCTCACCCGTAAATATCAGCTTGTTCGTCAACGCCGATAATCAGTAAAAAGTGCCGAAATCTTAATCAAGGTTTCGGCACTTTTCTTTGAATAACGATCAGCAGCCTTTTGGCTCTACTTGCCCATCACCTTTTTATGTACAAGCCCAGCGATTAAACCCCAAAGTGTCGCTCCGATACCGAACAAGGTAATCCCCGACAAAGTCACTAAAAACGTATATAGCGATGACTCACGTAAACCTTCATCTGAAAACGCACTTTGCATGCACATTAATAGCGTTCCAAGTAACGCAAGGCCAGCCAGAATATTTGAAACCTCCTTTGGTAGAGCAAGGAAAATAGTTACCACTGCGGTAGCCCATAAACCAGCAATGACATAAAACACGCCCGCCCACATGGCTGAACGGTAACGCTGCGTTCTATCTTCATCTACCTCTTCATTCATACAAATCGCGGCTGAAATCGCGGCAAGGTTTAAACTAAAACCACCAAACGGAGCAAGAAGCATATTAAAAATGCCAGTGCCAATAAACACAGGCTTGCCAGGTACTTGATATTGATAACTGCGTATCATGGCAAAGCCGGGTAAGTTCTGCGACAGCATGGTAATAATGTAAAGCGGTACGCTTAGGTTAAGCATCGCCATCAAATCAAAATCAGGCGTGACCCATACGGGTTTCGCGATATCTAACGAAATACTTTGCCCATCAAATGCACCAGAAAAAATAGCAATCGCCACACCGACAATGAGCAATAACATCATGGCATAGCGAGGTAAATAACGTTTCGCGACAAAAAAGGTCACCACCATTAACCCAAATGTTGCAGGGCTAGTCATCACAGGCGTAAACGCTTTAAGACAAAATGGTATCAAAATAGCTGCCAACATAGCGGTTGCGAGTTGAGATGGGATCTTTTCAATCAAGCGACTAAGGGGAGATATTAAACCTGTAAGCACAATCAAAAAGCCTGAAATGATAAAAGCACCAATCACTTCAGGTAGAGCGTATTGCCCTACTACCGCCACCAACATTGCCGCACCGGGGGTTGACCACGACATCAATACCGGCATCTTATAATACCAAGAATAAGCAATCGAGCTTACCCCTACCATTAACCCTAAAACCAATAACCAACTGGCAATTTCTAAAGGGTTTGCTCCGGCTGCGGTAGCGGCTTGTATGATAATAACAATTGAGCTGGTATAACCGATTAACACTGCAGTAAAACCTGCAGAAATATGGCTAATATTCCCCCACGACTTTAAGTGATCTAACTTTACATCATCCATCATTTGCGCCGACTCTTCCTTGTATCCGTGACTCAATTCAAGCCATCATATCCAAATCTATCTAATCAAGTCACTCTATCTAGCCACTCTACCTAACCAGCAAACAAAGCATTAAAGCTGAATACATTTAAGCTGAGCAATTAACTCTTGGGTAGCCTTACCCTGTGGATGTTGAGTTGACCAAATAAGATCGATTCCTTGCTTCCATGGCTGAGACTCGAAAGACAACTCTAGTCGCTTTAATTGATTCGAAGAAACAAAATCGTTGACTACTTGAGCCGGTAATGAAGCCCAACCTAGCCCTTGTTGTAACATAGGTATAGTCGAATGTGCACTTTCTGTACGCCATACTTGATCAGACACGCGCCATCTTGGCGTATCTTGATTGTATCGACCAGTGATTAAAAACTGACGGTAGTTCTCTAGCATTTGCCATGTCAGTTTTTCTTCCTTGGCCAGAGGGTGATCGACACCAGTTACACACCAAAACTCCAAAGAGCCCAACCCATAGACTTCAATTTCTCCGGGATACATCAATTCTAACTGCTGTAAAACGGCCAGTTGCGCTCGACCATCACGAATGAATTCTAACACCTCGCTCTCATTCACATGCAAAATTTCTATTTCGACTAATGGATATTGTTGCTCAAAATGACACAGAGCTTCAGCCACCGCTTGTGTCATCGCCATTGATTCCACCACCAGCGTGATCTTTTCTTCAACACCCATTTGATAAGCATCAGCTGCCGATAAAAATATCCCACATTCGTTCAATATTCGCTTAGCGCGTAGTAATAATGCTTCTCCGTGTGACGTCAATTTTGGCGAGCGAGTGGAGCGATCAAACAAACTTAAATTTAAGTCATCTTCAAGGTTAGCAATTGCGGTACTGATTACTGATTGCGCTTTGCCTAAATGCCGTGCGGCAGCTGAAAATGATCCTTGTTCCGCAGCGACAACAAATGCTTGTAATTGGTCTATTGAAAATCGCATCTTTTATTCCTGCCCAATTTATTTAGATCTTGACCTATCTAAAAAAACGATAGTTATTAACTAGAATATATCTTATTTAGTATTAATAATAGCAACTGTTTTATGGTTAGATTAGCAATTTAGTTGAGGAAAAAATGCGTACAACCTTTGATAGACTAAGACACACTATCTGCTTTGAATTAATTGGTCTGGTGATTTTGACCTTAGGTGTGGCAAAACTGATTAATATGGATATGACTAAGATAGGTATTTTGGCGGTTGCGTTTTCAATCATCGCAACGGTATGGAATTACTTCTACAACATTTTATTTGATAAAGCGATGCTAAAGCGTACCGGACAACTGAATAAAACGGTCGCAATACGAGTGTTTCACGCAGGGTTATTTGAGCTAGGATTACTGGTGATCACACTACCTATTATGGCGTGGTGGTTAGAAATAAGCTTGGTAGAGGCATTAATTTTAGATCTAGGAATGGCGTTATTTTATCTTATTTACGCTTTCATTTATAACTTGGCTTACGACCGAATTTTCCCGATTCCGCAAACCAAGCAAGTAAGATCTAACGCTTAAGCAGTAAAAAAGCTCCAAATAAGGTTTAACGCAATAAAGGTTAATGCAAATTTCAGCACAACATGGAAGTGCTGATTTGATACTTTATCCAGTACCTTCTTACCTACAAACGTACCGAAAAAGCCAACGAGGATCATCAGCCCTATCACGCCAATCCATTGCTGATAGGCAAAACCCAACATACCAAAAATAACCGCCTTAATAATATGTTGAATCGACATAAAACAAGACATCGTTGCGCCGAGTTCACGACGATCGGGCAGAATATTCTTAATCGTTGCAATCAGAAATGGCCCCGTTGCGCCAACAAACATGGTCAAGAAAGCGGTAAAAGCTCCGATACCAAGCAGCCCTTTTTTCCCTTGTAAACTCAACTTGATAGGCACCCAACTGCTGATCAAAATGAACACGGCCAAAATAAGTTCTAAGTACTTGGTAGGCAAGTTTAAAGCAAGATTCCCCCCAATCACTGCCCCGACAACACTACCAACAAAAAACCATCCTAAATATTGCTTTTGAATATAGCGTCGCATCAGCACCGCACGCCCCGCATTCGAACCGAGTTGCACAATGGCGTGAACCGGAATCACCGCCGCCGCTGGCATCATAGTGATCATAAATGCAATTAACGTCGCCCCACCGCCTACTCCAATAATAACATTGAACATAGACGTCATACCGCTTAAACCGATTAAGGAAAAAAACTGTACCGTGCTAAGGTCATCGGGTTTTAAATGAAGAATTAAATCAGTAAAGACTTGCATAAAATGAATTCAGGAAAAGGAACAAACTCCAATTATATACCTAAGTCATCGTCAAATGCGATTTGGATGTGGGTGTTAATTTTTCAGTTTTGTAAAATAAACAACAGCTGAAGCAGCTTGCAGCATTTGTAGCAAGTTACTACAATAAGCCTATATATAAACCAAATAAGGAAACACCACATGGCGACTACAAGCGTACGTATTGACCAAGAACTTGTCGATAAAGCGGCTATCATGGCTAAAGCACTAAACCGCACTACACCAAAACAAATTGAACATTGGGCTAAAATTGGTGAAATGATGGAAGATAACCCTGACTTACCTTACGAATTTGTAAAACAAGCCATTATCGCAAAAGCAGAGAAAGAAGCGGGTAAGTTAGAGGCTTATACTTTTGACTAAAATCACCAACATTCTTCAAACTCCAGCGTTTAAAAAAGCGGTCAAAAAGCTACATAAAAACCAAAAAGTGGACTTAGATAATGCCATTCGTGAGCTTCTTAAAGATCCCTATTTAGGCGAACAGAAAAAAGGTGACCTATCATTTCTGCGAGTATATAAATTCAAGATGGTTAAACAATTAACTTTACTCGGTTATAACTATGAAGATGGCACGGTAACTCTTGAACTCATGGCACTAGGGGCTCATGAAAACTTTTATCGCGATGTCAAAAAGGGTTATTAATTCGAGGATGTAATGAGATAAACGACAACCTCACCTAGTCTGTACTAACTCATCCCCACATAACCTTCCATACTCCCGATAGAATCAATCCAACGCTCGATATTTGGGTAACTGGCTAACTCAAAACCACCTTCATGGGCGACATGGGTGTAGGAATACAACGCAATATCAGCGATCGAGATGCTATTCCCAACCAAGAAAGCAGATTGCGATAATTGTTGCTCCATGATTTTCAGGGCTTTGTGACCGCCAGATTGCAATGATTGGTATTCTTCAAGCCGGTGCTCTGGCATGCCTTGGTATTTTTGTATAAACCGCGCAACAGCGATATAAGGTTCATGCGAATATTGCTCAAAGAAAAGCCACTCATAAACTTTGGCTTTCTGGTATCTATCGGTTGGTAAGTACCGTGTCCCTTCAGCAAAGTAGCTTAATATGGCGTTAGATTCACACAACACCTGACCATTATCAAAAACGATGGTTGGAATTTTTCCATTTGGGTTGAGTGACAAAAACTCGCTTGTTTGAGTTTCTTTATTGAGGATATCAACATACTGCCAATCGTGTTGAATATTTAAAAATGACAATAATAGTTTTACTTTCAAGCAGTTTCCCGACTGCAAATCGCCATATACGAGCATTCCATTCTCCGTATGTATTAAAATTTAAACCAACGGTTTCTCCATATAGAAAAACCGATCATCTTCTTTTACCACAACAAAGCCACTACGCTGATATAAATGAAACGCAGGGCTAATCTTAAACACTCTCAATTTCACTTTTTTAATATCAGATTGCAACGTTAATCGTTCTATTTCTTTCAAAACCGCTGAACCTACCCCTTTTTTTTGGTAGGAAGAACTGACTTGTAGATCTCTTAAATAACAACTGTCAGCTTCAAAAGCTAAGCGAAATGTTCCAATAATTTGACCTTCTTCGACTATGTCCCAATTATCTAAACTTTTAACTTGATCGACTATCTGCTGTTGCTGCCATTCAACGCCATACTTCTCGTAATACGGCGACATGTTTTGATAAGTGATCTCGGCTGAGAAGGCTAAGTCGTCCGTTGGTTGGAATAAAATATTCATCATAAACCCTACCCTAGTTACCACATCGATCGCTTCAAGCTACTCAATTCCAATAAACGTGTCGAGATTTCTTCGACCGATAAAGTAGTGGTATTAAGATAAGGGATTGCTTCACGACGAAATAAAGATTCCACCCGATTTAGCTCTTTTTCACATTGCTGTTGACTGGCGTAGTCACTATTGGCGTAACGTTCGTGGCGAATTGCCATTAAACGTTCGGTATCAATCGTTAGCCCAAAAGTTTTGAAGCGATAAGGTTCAATTTCTTTAGGGAGTTTTAACGCAGACATATCATCTTCGATAAACGGATAATTTACCGCACGAATGCCAAATTGCATCGCAAGGTACAAGCTAGTCGGGGTTTTTCCACAACGAGAAACACCAAGCAAAATGATATCTGCTTGATCCAGGTTATTAAGAGACAGCCCATCATCATGCGCCAATGTGTATTCTACGGCAGCAATGCGATTTTGATAACTGGCAGCATCTTTTTCAATGCTGTGAGAGCGGTGTAATTGTGGGCTAGGCTCTAAACCCAAATCTTGCTTTAACGGTTCGACTAAAGCATTTAACACATCATAAAAATATGCATTCGCTTGCTCAATAATCGCTTTCACTTCTGGAATAACAATAGAGAAAAACACCAAAGGCTTTTGCCCCGTTGCTTGATGCTTTTCTTCAATCAAGCCTTTTACATATTCGGCCCGGTCAATAGTCTCCACAAAAGGTAAGGTAGTTTGTGAAATTTTCAATGGGAACTGCCCTAATACTGCATGCCCTAAAGTTTCGGATGTGATCGCAGTCCCATCTGAAACATAAAAAACATATCTGAAATCTGCCTCATTATTCATAACCAACTGATTCCTAAGTTTAAATTTTTAAGTTAATTGTAATATTAATTTTTTGTGAATTTTTACAACTACAATTACACAAAATATTTTTATAAGGTATAGCAAAGCAAGGTTCATTGTGAAGTGGTCTCTCCATTTATACTTAACTTAAGTTCAAAACTGAGAGATGAGTAATCATTCATAGTGACATGCGCAATATACTGAATGATAAAAATAACAGACATAAGAGTAACTTTTTCCAGTCAAGGTAAGTTACCAACATAGCTTACTGAGACTGTTTTATAACAATCCAAAACAAACAGTCTAGGAGATACGCCGTGGGTCAAAACGTGCTTTGGTACGATGCTTTATCAATGAATGATGTTGATAAAGTCGGGGGTAAAAATGCATCTCTAGGTGAGATGGTAGCCAACTTGTCTAATGCTGGGGTAAAAGTGCCGAATGGATTTGCCACTACCTCTTTTGCTTTTAATCAATTTCTAGAAACCAATCGACTCAATGAGCGAATCTATCAACTATTAGATACTCTCGATGTTGAAGATGTTAATGCTTTGAAATCGGCTGGTGAAACCATTCGCAACTGGGTACTTGAAGCCCCACTCCCCCCTCAACTTGAAAACGATATTCGTGATTACTACCAAGAACTCAGCAACGGCGATGACAAGCTTTCGGTTGCGGTACGTTCTTCGGCCACTGCAGAAGATTTACCCGATGCTTCTTTCGCAGGCCAGCAAGAAACCTTCTTAAATGTGCGTGGTATTGATGCGATTATCGAGGCTACCAAACATGTCTTTGCTTCTCTATTTAATGATCGAGCTATCTCCTACCGAGTTCATCAGGGATTTGACCATAAAGGTGTTGCACTATCGGCTGGTATTCAACGTATGGTGCGCTCAGATAAAGCGGCCTCTGGCGTCATGTTTACCCTAGATACAGAATCTGGCTTTGATCAAGTCGTCTTCATTACCTCTTCTTGGGGTTTAGGTGAAATGGTCGTACAAGGTGCGGTTAATCCTGATGAGTTCTACGTTCACAAACCAATGTTACAAGCAGGTAACCCAGCCGTTGTACGTCGCACGATTGGTTCAAAACTGATTAAGATGATTTACGCCGAAGGTAAAGAACTCGGCACACAAGTTGAAATCATTGATACCGATGCATCTGAACGCAGCCAATATTCATTAACCGATGACGAAATTCAAGAGCTAGCTAAACAAGCCTTAATCATTGAAAAACACTACGGTCGACCGATGGATATCGAGTGGGCAAAAGATGGCATTACCGGTGAGTTATTAATCGTTCAAGCGCGTCCTGAGACCGTTCGTTCTCGTGATAATCAACAAGTGATGGAGCGTTTTCAATTAAACGAAAATAGCCAAAACTTGATTGAAGGTCGTGCAATTGGTCAGCGTATAGGCGCCGGTGTCGTACGCGTCGTGCAAAATCTAGATCAAATGGATCAAGTACAAACTGGCGATATATTAGTAGCCGATATGACCGACCCTGATTGGGAACCGGTGATGAAGAAAGCTTCTGCTATTGTTACTAACCGTGGCGGTCGAACTTGTCATGCAGCGATCATTGCACGTGAACTCGGCATTCCTGCGGTGGTCGGTTGTGGGGAGGCCACCAGCAAACTAAAAGATGGACAGACAGTAACCGTTTCATGTGCCCAAGGTGAAACCGGTTATGTGTTTGAAGGTGAACTCGATTACGAAATCAAACGCTCTTCGGTCAGTGACCTACCCGACTTACCACTCAAAGTAATGATGAATGTTGGTAACCCAGATCGTGCCTTCGATTTTGCGTGTATTCCAAACGAAGGGGTTGGCCTTGCTCGACTCGAGTTCATCATTAATAAAATGATAGGTATTCACCCGAAAGCGCTGCTGAATTACGAAGAGCAATCGGCGGAACTTAAAGCTGAAATAGACCAACGTATTATTGGTTACGCCAACCCTGTTGAGTTTTACATTGAGAAGCTCACCGAAGGTATTTCGACCCTAGCGGCGGCATTCTGGCCTAAGCGCGTGATTGTGCGGATGTCCGATTTCAAATCCAATGAATATCGTAATCTGGTTGGTGGCATTAACTTTGAACCGACCGAAGAAAACCCAATGCTTGGTTTCCGTGGCGCATCTCGTTATATCTCACCAAAATTCCAAGACTGCTTTGCTTTGGAATGTGAGGCGATTAAACGAGTCCGCAATAAAATGGGCCTCAAAAACGTCGAAATCATGATCCCATTTGTGCGCACGACTAACGAAGCGGCATCGGTCATTGATTTACTGGCTAAGTTCGATCTACGTCGTGGTGAAGATGGCTTAAAAGTCATCATGATGTGTGAGCTTCCATCCAATGCAATTTTAGCGGAAGACTTCCTAAAATACTTTGATGGATTTTCCATTGGCTCGAACGACATGACCCAACTAACACTAGGCTTAGACCGGGATTCTGGTGAAATCGCTCACATGTTTGATGAACGAAATGCCGCGGTAAAAGCCATGTTATCAATGGCGATTAAAGCGGCGAACAAAGCTGGGAAATATGTAGGAATTTGCGGCCAAGGTCCATCAGATCACGATGACCTCGCTCAATGGTTAATGGAACAAGGCATCGATTCGGTATCTTTAAACCCTGACACGGTTTTAGAAACCTGGGTACATTTAGGAACCAAAGTGCCAAATAATTAATCTAGCTGATCATTTCATGCTATAAATCAAAAAACGAGGTCATCATGATCTCGTTTTTTCTATCAAAATACACTATCTATCAATATTAATTAGACAAAATTTAGATAAAAAAAACCGAGCATATTTCCTGGCCGGGAAATGTTGCTCGGATAGGTAGGATTAATACAACTCTTTCCCTTATTACAAGGAGTGAAAGAAGGAGCATTAGTGCACCAAACGGTGCGACCTATACAATGAACTGTTACTAAGCCGTCTTACCAATCTCAGTAATTAGTACGACGTGCTTGAGTTAATTTTGCTTCCAGTTGCAAGATATCGTCTCTTGCAAACATGTCTTCTAATGTAGACACCAATTTTCGTCTCCAGTTCGGATATTCATCCATTGTTCCTGGAATATTTACTGGTGTATCCATTTCTAACCAATCTTCCAGCTGTAAACTAAGTAAAGCACTGCTTCCAGTTGCCATATGCACTTGCATTGCTTCACTTAACGCTTGGTTAATCTCCACCTCATCGTCATGATTTCGCACTAGTTCAGGAAGGTGATTATGTTGTTCTAATGTTTCAATAATATGTCGTCTACGTGATTTTCTATCTTCGAACAACACATTTAATTGCTCTTCATCTGGATACAAACCAATCTCACGACCTAGAGTTAAATCTGCACTATTCCAAAAGCCTCGTAATGTCGGCATATCATGGGTACATAATGCAGTCATCGATTGCTGTTTGTACTGTTCTGGTGCAATATATTGCCCATCTTGCTCAGTTTCAAAAAAGAACACTTTGTAAGAATGGATACCTGCATCATTGAGCTTTTCAACAATCTCTTCAGGAACGGTCCCTAAATCTTCACCAATCACTGCGCATTGATGACGATGACTTTCCAGTGCCAATATCGACATTAAATCATCAACCGGGTAGTAAATATACGCGCCATCTTTGGCAGTTTTACCTTTTGGGATCCACCACAACCGCAATAAACCTAAAACGTGATCGATTCGTAGTGCGCCGCAATTACGCATATTAGCTCGTAGCAAATCGATAAACGGTTGATAAGCTAATGCTTTAAGCTGGTACGGGTTTAACGGTGGCAAGCCCCAGTTCTGCCCTAGTGGCCCGAAGATATCAGGTGGTGCACCAATACTTACATCTTGGCAAAGGGCACCATGGTCTGCCCAAGTCTCCGCTCCCGAGTCGCACACGCCGACGGCCAAATCACGATACAACCCTAGCGCCATGTCCTTTTCTTCTGCTAACTGTTGTACTTGAGTCAGTTGCTCATCGGCAAGCCATTGCAAGTACATATACAACTGCACTTTTGACTGATTATCTTTAATGTAATTTTGCACTTCTGGTTTGTCGAAATGCTGAAGGCTTTCATCAAAAACTGGCCAGCCCCAAACACAATCATCTTGTGCTTTTAAATCTGCGTGCAATGCATCAAAAGCGGCTTGATGAAGCAAACTCTCGCCACCTAATTCAACAAACTTGACAAAATCTTGGGCGCGTTTTGTTTCCTTATTAACTTCCTTGTCAATAAAGGTTGAAAATAGTTCCGGCAAGATTGCCATTTTGAGCGCTGAAACTTCTGTATAGTCGACCCACTCTTTCGCGCGGTTATCAGATAAACGCTGTTGGAATATCGAATCTGCTACCATCGCCTGTGCTTTTTCACTTTTCGAGAATTCAGGCACCGCTTCTACATCAATGTACATCACATTCAACCAGCGACGAGACGATGGACTATATGGACTCGCGCCTTCTGGATTCGCTGGAAACAAAGAATGAATTGGATTCAAACCGACAAAATCACCACCTCCTTCGGCAATTTTTTCCACTAAGTATTTAAGATCAGAAAAGTCGCCGATACCCCAGTTGGTTTTTGAAGTCACCGAATAAAGCTGAATACTCGGGCCCCATAAACGTTCGCCTTCGACTAACTCTGCTTGCTTAAAGCAAGATTGAGGTGTCACAATCAACGACATCATAAACGGCTTATTACGGCGTTTACGAAAGAGTGATAATTGGTGATAACCAAGCGGCAACTGATTCGATAATGAAAAGACTAGGTAACCTTTTTCAGCGCGATGGTCTTCAATAATTTGAGATTCTAAATAGCCTTCAAATCGCTCACCTTGTTCAGTTTCTACTAACCAAGAAAACTCGCTCAGCCTGGCAGATGCATTGATATGTAATTCAACCAGCACTTCTTTGTTAGCATGCACCACCTTCACGCTTGGCAGTACATCGACCTTATGACGTTGCTCGGCTTGATCTAATAATGTGGATTTATCTGCCGTGTCATAACCAAGTGCTTGCAATAGTTCTTCGATGGTTTGTTCGCTCACATAGGCTTCATCGCCCCACGCGCTGATATAACGGTCAACAATCCCTTCTAGAGTAGCCACTTGTTTTAATATTGAATGAGATTGCGCTGAATTTAAGTCTTGCATCGAATGCTCCATAACGTCTTCTTAAAAACATCTGTCGTCGAAATCTTTATTTTTAAGAACCTATGCCTTTAAAAACATAAAATACTTCGAGAAGTCGTGTTCATTTTCGTTACATTCAATATTGCCGATTAACCTAAAATATCGCATCCTCCCTTTTAACGGCGTAGAGGGATGAGAGTTAGGGCGTAGCTGAAAGAAAGCTTGAACAAAATGAGATCTATAGCAGGATTTACAGTATAAACCTGAGTCAGATCACATCATCTTGCCGATCGCATGGTATGTTAAAGCGAAATATCGGCTTATAACTAAAATTAAAATTTACAAAAATATGAGCTAGGTAACAAAAAAACTTAACTATTTCTCAGAGAATCATCGCTGCTATGTGGATACCTTCCAAACTCAATCGACCAGCTCGACTACACAACGCCATTTTACGCTCTCGCCTACTTGAAGCTTTAGCCCATGCGCCTTTCTATAAATTGGTGTTATTTCGTTCCCCCGCCGGTTACGGTAAAACCACTATGGCTGCACAATGGTTGAACAATCACCCAAACCTAGGTTGGTTCAACATTGATGAAAGTGACAATGACGCCTTTCGCTTTGTGAACTACTTTCTACAAGCTTTCAATAAAGCAACTAATGATGCCTGCCCAAATACTCAAGCACTGGCAGAACGTCGTCAATTTGCCAGCTTAACCAGTTTATTTAGCGAACTATTTGCCGAGTTTGGTTTCAACGACACTCAAACCTACCTAGTACTCGATGATTATCATTTAATTACCAATGATGAGATCCACGAAGGTCTGCGCTTTTTCTTAAAACACATGCCCGACAACATTACCTTAGTAGTCACCAGCCGAACTCATCCTCCGCTCAACACCGCTAACTTGCGAGTACGTGATTTATTAATCGAAGTCGATAATGATCTGCTGGCGTTTGATAAAGAAGAAACCGAACGCTTCTTCCATAAACGCATTACGGATAACCGCTATCAAGCCGATATCTTAGAAACCATCCGCACTCAAGTTGAAGGTTGGCCATCGGCATTACAGTTGATTGCACTACATGCACAGCAATTTCCCGGCACCTTAGAAAATTCTGCAGTCTCAATTGCCAATTTCAACCAAGACCATATTTGGGACTACCTCGCCGAAGAAGTGTTTGATCAATTAACCCCAGAATTACAAACCTTTTTACTTCAATGTTCGGTTCTTGATATGTTCAACGCAGAACTAATCTCCGAGCTAACCGGCAGAGATGATGCGCTTGCAATGCTGGATTCACTCAACCGTTTTGGGCTGTTTCTTCACCCAATGGAAGGAGCAGATAATTGGTTCCGTTTCCACAATTTATTTGCTGAGTTCTTACGCCACCAGCGTTATACCCAGATTCCGGGGCAGCATAATCAACTGCACTACAATGCGGCCAAAGCCTGGCTCAAACAACAAAGACCACAAGCAGCTTTAATTCACGCACAAAAAAGTGGTGATGAAATCCTGATGAGTCAAATCTTGTCTGATCACGGTTGGGATATGTTCAACCACGGTGAACTACAGGTAGTGGAATCGGCCATTAACCATTTAAGTGACGAAGTACTTTTTGCCTCGCCACGCTTGTCTTTATTGCGTGCTTGGTTGGCACAAAGTCAGCACCGTTATAACCAAGTGTTCGATTTGATCGTAGAAGCCGAAGAAAAAATGACAGAGCACAATATTAAATTGACCGACACACAAGTTGGTGAATTCAAAGCGCTTTCAGCTCAAGTTGCCATCAACCAAGATAATCCTGCGCTTGCTTTAGAAACCGCCGAGTTTGCCTTACAACAACTTCCTCATTCGAGTTTCCGTAGTCGCATTGTCGCCACTTCAGTGATTGGCGAGGTGTACCATGTGATCGGAGAGCTTGATAAAGCCTTTGAAACCATGCAAAAAACCGAAGTCATGGCGCGAGAAGATGGCGTATTCCACCAAGCGTTATGGGCGATTTTGCAGCAAAGTGAAATTCAATTGGCGCGCGGTTATGGCCAAGCAGCATTTGAATTACTCAATAAAGCCGAACAGCTAATTAAAGAGCAACACCTACACCAGCTGCCTTTGCATGAGTTTATGCTACGCATTAAGGCGCAAATTTTATGGTGTTGGAATCGCTTAGATGAAGCCGAACAATGTGCCCACCTAGGCTTAGAAATCATGGCACCATTTGAAGATTCTAAATCCTTACATTGCTATTTAATGCTAGCCCGAATCGCCATTTCTCGCGGCGAATTAGATAAAGCGGCTCGATATTTAGACACTTGTAATCAGCTTAAAGCCAATAACCGATACCACATTGATTGGCGCGCTAATGCTGATCTTTCCAACCTACTCTATTGGCAAGCTACTCATAATCAGCCAGCCATTGAGCAATGGTTAAATGAATGCGAAGAGCCTCGATCTGCGGTTAATCACTTCCAACAATTACAATGGCGTAATATTGCCCGTGCTGCCTTGTTAGTCGGTGATTTAGATCGTGCGGAAAATATTCTGACGCATCTACAAACACAAACTTCAAAGCTAAAACTGGTTGCTGATAAAAACCGTAATCTAGTGCTCGAAGCCGTACTGGCAGAGAAACAAAACCAACCACAAAAAGCTCAGCAATGTATTCACGAAGCGTTATCACTCACCAATAGCACCGGCATGATAGGTAACTTCTTATGCAATGCTGAGACAATATCACCACTGATTAAATCATTAGTGAACGAGAAGAAACTTGCTGAACTTGAACTACACCGAGCGCAAAACTTACTGCAATTAATGACCAATAAAGAACGTGTTCGTGCAGTACATTTTGATGAAGAATTTGTGCAAAAACTGCTAACGCTGCCAGACCTACCAGAGCTCATTCGCACTAGCCCATTGACTCAACGTGAATGGCAAGTGCTAGGCTTAATTTATGCTGGGTTAAGTAACGATCAAATCGCTGCCGAGTTTGATGTTGCGCCGACGACGATCAAAACGCACATTCGTAACCTGTACCAAAAAATGGGATTAGATAACCGACAGCACGCAATCAAAACTGCTGAGCACTTAATTCAATTAATGGGGTTTACGGCCCATTAATAAACGTTATCTCGTGCTATAAAGATGTATACCCAATTACGAAGGGTACAAAGCCACCTGATTAAGGATGATCTCATGGCCACGTTTTTGCCCAACAAACCACATCACAATAAACCAAAACCCACGTTCACTCTCAGCCGGAGTGAGCGTTATCTCTTCCTATTGCTAACAGCACTTCTCACCCTTGGAGTAGTCTGGAAAATTGATGATAGTGCTACTCAACGCAAAGCCATCACCCCACTCAAACAGCACCAATACTTATTTAATCAAGCCTGTCAGCAAGCACTGAATAACGGCGCAGATCGCAATGTCTCCTATTGCACCGCCGCGCAACACTACGACCATGTTTTGATGTTAGCGTTAAAAGACAACCATATTGATTTAAGTGAAGCGGTTGAGCTGGAAAGTTATTTTCAGAGGCAGTATCGGGGGTTTAGTAATAATTAAGTTTGGTTTTTTGAATTATAAAAAACAAAAAGCCCCACCGGTTAAGTGAGGCTGTTCAACGTGCTAGGTGTGTACCATCTTAGGGCTAGGCTACTGCCAAGTTCAAGCCTATAGCATGAGTCACTTTATAAATCGTATTCCATTTAGGCTGCGTTTTACCATTGAATGTTTTGTATAAACTTTCACGGCTTAATCCTGTTACCTCTGCCACATCAGCCATACCATGCTTTTTGACAAGATGACCAAGTGCTGAAACAAATACTGTCGGATCATCATCTTCAAGACATTCACGCAAGAAATCATTAATTTCTTCTTGTGTTTCCATGTAATCAAAAGGATTAAATGGGCTAGTTTTATTGTTCATACTAATCCTCCATTTCGGCTAGTAGTTCATGTGCTTTTGCTATGTCTTGTTGCTGCGTGCCTTTATGTCCACCATTGAGTAACAATATGATTTTGCTACCACGAATAGTGAAATAAACGCGATAGCCCTTACTCACAAAAATACGCATTTCTTGAACAGGTGTACCAACATTTTTCACATCGCCAAAGTTTCCATTTTCAGCCCGCACAATGCGCATTAAAATCGCTCTGATTGCAGCCCTGTCTTTTAACTTTGAAAGCCATTTATCAAATGTTGGCGTTTTTTCAATCGTATATTTCATTTATCCAATTGTAGCCTATAGGATACTAATGGCAAGTTGAACTTATCCTTTTCTGAGGCAGTAACAAATTCGAGTCCTAAACCACATATTTGTTTATTTTCTACCTTCATCCCACTTTTTTTGCTTTGCGACCTACCGAAATAACGAATTATCAACCACACTAAATGTGTCAGTTTAGAGAGAACACTAAAACACTGACGAAACACAAGCTCAACTAAGACTTTTGCACACCTTTATAACCTTAGTTGCTCTGCTTGTTACAAACTCTTGGCTTTAGTTGCAGACCTCCCCACCCTTGCAGCTAAAGCCAATTTTTGATCATGAGTCACGAGGGATCCCGATGACCAATACACTTTCTAGAACACTACACCATAATCATTCCGTTTCTATTCTCAGCAGTTTTACCAAGCACAGCTCTATCAAAAAGGCCTTATTCGGCGCTGTTTGCTTATTTAGCGCAGGCACTTATGCGCAAACCCCTGCTATTTATTCTAGCGACAGCATTCACCACCCAGTTTGGGCTGAACATGGCATGGTGGCGAGCCAAGAAGAACTGGCTTCGAAAATCGGTGTTGAGATCCTAAAACAAGGCGGTAATGCAGTGGATGCCGGTGTTGCGATCGGTTTTGCTTTAGCTGTCACACTACCGCGCGCGGGCAACATTGGCGGCGGTGGTTTTATGATGATTTACGATGCCAAAAAGAAACGCACCTTTGCCTTAGATTATCGTGAAATGGCTCCCTCAAAAGCGTACAAAGATATGTACCTTGATGAAGATGGCAATGCAGTTGAAGAACTGTCGCGTTTTCATGGTTTAGCGGTTGGCGTACCGGGTACGGTGGCAGGCCTAATCACTGCTCTCGAAAACTACGGCAGCATGGACTTAAAAACCGTAATGGCTCCAGCAATCAAACTGGCAGAACAAGGCATTATTGTTACCCCTGATTTATATACCTCGCTACAAAGCGCCAAAGAACGACTACAAAAATGGGATAGCAGCAAACTCGTATTCTTTAAAGATAGCGGTAAAACTGACTACCAAATTGGCGATAAACTGATTCAAAACGATCTCGCTAATTCCCTTAAACTGATCGCTGAAAATGGCCGTGATGGTTTTTATAAAGGCAAAACCGCCAAAGCGATTGCCGATTCAGTGACTACGGCAGGCGGCTTAATGACAGTCGAAGATTTAGCGAGTTATAAAGCGGTGATACGTGAACCGGTAATGGGAAGTTATCGAGGTTACAGCATTGCTTCTATGCCACCACCATCATCGGGCGGGGTTCATATTATTCAAATCTTAAATATTTTGGAAAATTACCGCATCGGCGAAATGGGCCATAACACCGCAGAGACCATCCATGTGATGGCTGAAGCAATGAAGCTCGCTTATGCAGACCGCGCAGAATACTTGGGCGATCCTGACTTTGTAACAGTACCCATGAAAAGCTTAACCAACAAAGACTACGCTCATAGTTTGCAACAACAAATCTCACAAGACAAAGCGCGCCCAGCCAAAGAGATTAAACATGGCCAGCCGATGCCTTATGAAAGTGACCAAACGACTCACTTCTCTGTCATGGATAAAGATGGCAACGTGATTTCTAACACCTACACCTTAAACTTCTCTTACGGTACGGGTATGGTCGCCAATGGCACTGGGATCTTACTCAATAACGAGATGGATGATTTTTCTGCCAAGCCCGGCGTACCGAATGGTTATGGCTTGATTGGCGGAGAAGCGAATGCGGTCGAAGGCGGTAAACGTCCACTTTCTTCTATGAGCCCGACGTTGGTATTTAAAAACGGTAAACCAATTCTGGCAACCGGTAGCCCCGGTGGTAGCCGAATTATTACGACTACTCTACAAATCATCATGAATGTGATTGATCATAATATGAATATCGCCGAAGCGACTCATGCAGTGCGTGTTCATCATCAATGGTTGCCTGATGAATTACGTATTGAGAAAGGTTTGAATCAAGACACCATCAAACTGCTGCAAGCGAAAAAACAAAACGTCGTCGAAAAAAGTGCAATGGGTAGCACTCAATCGATTATGCATACGGATAAAGGCTTCTTTGGATCGTCAGATCCAAGAACGCCAAGCGCATTAACTACCGGATATTAAGGAATAAAACATGAAAAAATGGACAACAATGATACTCAGCACCTTAGCACTATTAAGCCCAGTTCTCGCTTGGGCCAATACAGACAACGGACTGGTACAAGTGCAAAGTCAACATAGTGTGCAAGAGACATCTGATAAACTTGTTAAGGCGTTAAACTCAAAAGGAATGACGGTTTTTGCGCAGGTTGATCACGCGGCGGGCGCAAAGAAAGTCGATATTGAATTACGCCCCACTCAAGTGATCATTTTTGGTAATCCGAAAGTAGGTTCTCCATTGATGGTTTGCCAACAATCCGTCGCTATTGATCTACCACAAAAAGCGCTGATTTCAGAAGATGAAAGTGGCAAAGTTTGGTTAACCTATAATGACCCTAAATATTTAGCCTCACGCCACCAGATCCAAGGTTGTGACGAAGTATTGAATACAGTGTCCAACGCCTTGGCGAACTTTGCTAAAGCGGCGACACAGTAATCCTTTTAATCTTAAATATTGTTGCGATTTACGGCTCTAAAATGAGCTTATCTTGAATAAAATCTAGGAATAGTGAAATTCTTGATGCTAACGCACTTTGCTTATAATACACCGCTTGAATCGATTCCCTTCGGTTTGGGTGGTGTATTGCATTAGGTAACACTTCGACTAACGATCCATCGTTTAATTCACGGTGAATCATGTAATAAGATAAAGCCGTAATCCCCATCCCATTCATACATAGCAGTTTAATAACCTCACCACTGCTGGCCTTTAATTCAAAATGGAGCGCATTATTGGGTTCTTTTAAGTACCAGTTATTCAGGTGAGAAGCGTGTGAAAAGCCAATAAGACGATGTGCTGATAGTTGATCACTCTGCGTTGGCGTACCGTTCGTTTGCAAATAATCAGGACTAGCCACCAGCACCAATGGACTTTGCCCTAAGGCTCTTGCATGCAAGGTAGAATCTTTTAAATCACCGATTCGAATTGCCACATCGACCTTGTTATCTAATAGATCAACCACCGTATCATTGGTTGTAAGTTCCAACTCGACTTTCGGATAGCATTTCCTAAACTCTGGTAATAACGGCCCTAATTGATGGATCATAAACGCGAATGCGGCATCGATTCTTAACTTACCTACGGGCTCGGTTTGATGGGACAATAAATGTTGCTGGCCAAGCTCAAGGGTATTCAAAGCCTTTTGCACATAACCTTTAAAAACGACACCTTCTTCAGTCATTACTAACTTTCGAGTAGTACGATTAAACAAAGTGGTATCGAGTTGCTTTTCTAATCTGGCGATCGCTCTTGATAAGGTGGCGATCTGAATTCCCTCTTTTACCGATGCCTTTGAAAAGCTCTCACTTTCCGCCACCGCTAAAAAAGCCATTAAGTCTTCGGTTTTAATCATTTACACACTCTCATCTCAAGTCAGTTATCGAAATCAGTCGTCGAAATAATAGCTTTATTTGCATATTAATCAAAAGTAATTTGTATTTTTTGATATTAATGAAAATATCATCCTCTGATACCATGCCTACAATCAATAAGAAAACAGATATTAGGAATCCCATGTCAAATTCTCTTTTTACGCCAATCCAATTCGGTGACTTAACCTTAAACAACCGCATCGTCATGCCACCAATGACTCGATCTCGCGCAAAAGATGGCTGCGCTAACGCTATGATGGCGGAATATTATGCGCAACGTGCTGAAGCGGGTCTTATCATTTCTGAAGGCACGCAAATCTCTCAACTAGGCCAAGGTTATGCTTGGACACCGGGTATCTATTCTCCTGAGCAAGTTCAAGGCTGGAAGCTAGTCACCGATGCGGTACATGCAAAAGGCGGCAAAATCTTCGCTCAACTTTGGCACGTAGGCCGTGTAACTCACCCAAGCAATACCGGTGGTGTACAACCAATTTCATCGAGTGAACAAGCGGCAAAAGGCGTAAAAGTGTTTATTGATGAAAAAGATCAACCAAACTTTGTCGATACGGTACTACCAAGAGCCATGACTCACGATGACATCGAACATGTGAAAGAAGAATTCCACCAAGCAGCATTAAATGCCCTAGAAGCAGGCTTTGATGGAGTGGAATTGCACGCAGCAAATGGCTACTTAGTGAATCAATTTATCGATTCAGAAGCCAACCTTCGTGATGATGAATACGGTGGCAGCACTGAAAACCGTCTACGCTTCCTAGGTGAAGTAGTAGATCAATTGGTGGCGGTTGTGGGTAAAGAACGCGTCGGTGTTCGCCTTGCCCCATTTACTTGCTTAAATGGCACTGTAGATTCTGATCCAGAAACCACTTATGTAGAAGCGGCGAAATTACTGAACAGCAAAGGCATTGGCTACATTCATATTGCAGAAGTGGATTGGGATGACGCGCCAGATACACCAATTTCATTCAAACAAAATCTACGTCAGGCTTTTGATCAAACCATCATCCTAGCAGGCAAATATAACCCTGAAAAAGCCCAGCAAGCGTTAGAGCAAGGTTTTGCCGATATGGTGGCGTTTGGTCGTCCGTTTGTCGCCAACCCAGACTTAGTGACTCGCATTAAAAACCAATATCCACTCGCCGAACATAATCCAGATACGTTGTTTGGTGGCGCTGAGCAAGGCTTAACCGACTACCCTGTGTATTCTGAAGCTTAATAAAAATACTCATTAATAAAAAATGCCGCAGACTCTCATCTGCGGCATTCATTTTTAGTTTGAATGTTTAATTCGAAGTGCGTTGTATCTAGCCTTTCACACCACCAGCGGTTAAACCACCGACTAGGAACTTCTGAGCCAGCAAGAACACAATAGTAATTGGTAGTGCGGATAATACAGCTGCTGCGGCAAAGTCGCCCCACAAGTAGTTTTGTGGATACAAGTACTGCTGCATGCCGACTGCAAGCGTATATGAATCAACATCTCGTAGTAGTAATGACGCGACTGGTACTTCGGTCACGGCTGCGATAAAGGACAAGATAAATACCACCGCAAGAATTGGCACTGACAATGGCAACAAGACTAAGTGGAATGCCTGCCAAGGAGTTGCACCATCAAGTGCGGCCGCTTCTTCTAATGAATTATCAATCGATTCGAAGTAGCCTTTGATTGTCCATACGTGCAATGCAATACCACCCATGTAGGCAAACACTACACCACCGTGGGTATTCAAGCCTAAGAATGGAACATAAGTACCTAGACGATCGAACAATGCATATAACGCGACAAGTGCTAGTACTGCTGGGAACATTTGGAAAATCAGCATAGAGCGCAAGATAACGGTTTTGCCTTTAAACTTCATGCGAGCAAAGGCATATGCACAAGTGGTTGAAAGCACGACAATACCAATCGCTGTTAAGCCCGCGACTTTCACTGAGTTCCAAAGCCATAACAATACAGGAAATGGCGGTTTAGTCACTGTGCCATCTGCGTGTACTACATCAAAGCCTAATGCCAATTTCCAGTGTTCTAACGATGGGTTACGTGGAATCAAATCTCCTGCTGCGTAGTTACCTTCACGGAAGGAAATTGCAATCACCATCAAAAGTGGGAACATCATCAATGCTAAGAAGATCCACATTCCAATATGCGTTGCCCAAACACGGTACTTCAAAGATTTAGGTTGAACTATAGCCATGTTGAATCTCCCTATTCTGTTTCTAATTTAGTGAACTTCATATTCAGTAGTGATAATCCGCCCACTAATAAGAAGATAAGTGTGGCAATCGCACCGGCTAGACCAAAGTCTTGACCGCCAGCACCTTCAAACGCGATACGGTAGGTATAGCTCACTAATAAATCGGTGTGACCGGCAGGAACACTGGTTCCAATCATATCTGGCGCACCGTTAGTTAATAATTGAATCAGTACGAAGTTATTGAAGTTAAAAGCAAAGCTGGCGATTAATAGCGGCACCATAGGTTTCACTAATAACGGCAGCGTGATTTTCATAAAATTATCAATTGGGCCAGCACCATCCATTGCTGATGCTTCATATAAATCATCAGGAATCGCTTTTAACATCCCCATCGCAAGGATCATCATGTAGGGGTAACCTAGCCAAGTATTAACAATAATGATCATAGTTTTAGCAAGGAACGGATCGGTAAACCAAGCCGGACTCAAACCAAACAAGCCTTGTAATAACTGATTGATCTCACCGAAGCTTTGATTAAATAAACCTTTGAATATCAAGATAGAAATAAACGCTGGTACGGCATAAGGTAGAATCAATAGCACGCGGTAAATCCCACGGCCTTTCAACGCTTCCCAAGAAACAATTTGCGCTAGAATCACGCCCATTGCCAAAGTCAGAACCACGGTTGCCGCTGCGAATACCACAGTCCAAACAAAGATTTTAAAGAATGGCCCTTGAATACCTGGGTCATTGAAAATGCGAGTAAAATTGTCAAAGCCAATATTAACAATAAAGCCTGGAGTAATGTGATCACCAATAAACTGACCACTCTCATCAACCGGTTGATAATAACCAATCTCATAGTTTGGTTTTAACACTTGCTCGGTTTGATTGTTAACTAAGGTTTCGCCATCAGCATCTAAACTGTAAAGCGGTTTTACTTGAGCGAATTTACGCAAGCCAGACATCACTAACGCTTCACCATCCGGTGTTTGTACTTCAAGTTGATTTAACACGCTACGGTGTTGTATCACGGCTTTTAATGGCGCTTTTTTGCCAGGAAGTTCTGTTGCAGGGGTTAATTCAAGGTGTTTTTCAACCGACCCCTCAGACAAAGAAACTGGTTGAGATATTAACCAATGATCACCTTGTTTTAAGGCAATCGAATACACATCATCATGCTGACGTAGCTCGAAGTGATAACTATCACCACTTTGAAAGCTCTGCTCAAGCAATACGCCTTGGGTTCGTTGAAAGCTAAGCTGATTAGCACCACTGTAGTTAGTAAATGCCAGTCCAATGGTATAAATCAATGGGAAAATGATAAACAAGATCATGCCTGCAACACCCGGATAGATGTAACGATGAGCATAAGTACGCTTACGAGCAAACACGTACACACCCATTGAAGCAAGCACTAGGGTAAGCAAAGCAAAGGCAAACTCACCACGTGCGTACATCAGTACAATCGCATAGCCATTCAAAAGAGTAATCGCTGAAAGTACGAGCGTTTTCAGCCAAGGAAAAGGACGAGGCGCAGAATGTGGCGCAAGACTAGATGACATAATATTCGCTGACATATTAAATTCCGTTTCTGTATCGAGTTCACTTTGCGCACTATGCCACAGAGTAAAATTCGAAAGCTTTTGAAACTGCATAAGTGGGACGTTTTAACGCACACTATTCATGGGTTAAAAATATACTCTTCGTACTTGAAACTGCAGCTTTGTTGACAGCGTTCATTCGCCCCAATCACATAGACAGGCTATGCTCATGGGGCCTCATTCACTAGTCGCCTCGCTGCAATTCCAATTACTTTGAGTATGTAACACCCAAAATTAAAGCAGACGGATAACTTACAAAATAAAGGGAGGAGAGATTCCCCCTCCCTCGCAATCCTCAAGTGAGGACAATTTGACTTTATTTAGTCATGCGCTCAGCAACAGTGTTAAGCGCTTCTTCTACTGATTGGCGACCATTGACTACGTTGCCGATTGCCGCTTTCTCTGCATACCAGAAGGCAGACATTTGAGAAATATTTGGCATGATTTCACCGGTTTCCGCATTCGCCATCGTGGCAGCAATACGTGGATCTTTAGCCAGCTCTTCTTGATAAGACTTTAATGCAACTGCACCTAATGGGGTATCATCATTCACTGCTTTCAAACCATCGCGAGTCAGCATGTAGTTTTCAATAAACTCTACCGCTAAATCTTTGTTTGGTGATGCAGAGCTAATGCCTGCCGTTAATACACCGACGAAAGGTTTTGAAGGATTACCATTAAACATTGGCAGTTTCGCTACGCCGTAGTTGATGCCTGCTTTATCAATGTTTGCCCAAGACCAAGGGCCATTAATCGTCATCGCCACTTCGCCTTTGTTAAAGCCAGATTCCGCAATGGTGTAATCCACATCTGGTGAAATAACATCTTGATCGACTAAACCTTTCACAAAGTTCATCGCATTTTGCGCGCCTTTGTTATTTACACCGACATCTTTTGGATTGTACGCACCATTTTCAAACTTAAATGCGTAACCGCCATCAGAGGCTAGCACTGGCCAAGTAAAAAAAGGTTCAGACAAGTTCCACATAATTGCTTTCTTGCCATCTTTTTGTAGTTTCTTATCAAGTGCAGCAATATCTTCCCAATTCTTTGGCGGTGTCTTAATGAGGTCTTTGTTATAGATAAGAGATAATGATTCTACCGCTACAGGGTAACCAATATACTTACCTTCATAAGACACTGCATCCCAAGTGAAATCTGCAAATTTCGATTTAAAATCAGCCGATGGTTTTACTTCTGCAAGTAAACCTGCTTGAGCATAGCCGCCAAAACGGTCGTGTGCCCAAAGAACAATATCAGGACCATCGCCAGTAGAGGCTAATTGAGGAAACTTCTCTTCGAGTTTATCTGGGTGAGAGACCGTTACTTTAATACCGGTATCTTCTTCAAACTTCTTACCTACTTCCGCAAGGCCGTTGTATCCTTTATCACCATTGATCCAAATGGTAAGTTGACCTTCTTCAATAGCAGCATGTGCACTTACACCACTTAATGCTAGGCTACATAAAATGGCAGTATTGAGGACTTTTTTCATTTCCATGATCCTTTCTATTGTTCTTCTTTAAATGTTACGCCTATACCCTTATTAGGTATAACGCAACAATTGTAGGGCTCGTTTCACAAGCAATACCCTTATTAGGTATGGAAAAATAATGCGATAATTCCTACCCGCCTACATCCTCCTAACTTCTACGCCCCCCATCAACAAAATGACTTTTGTGACTTAGGTTCACAATATTTTTTATCTCAAGCGAAAAATGGACAATAAATGTGAGCAGACGCACATAATAACAAGGCATTTTACCTGCATTTTGCTGTAAATAAAAAAGTGTGATCTAGGCACTCATCCCCCTGCATCCACCAAAAATTAAATGACTAGGGAGGAGGTTTATTGATAGGTTTTCGGTAAGATAACTCCCATAGTCGCCTTTACATTGATCATTAAAATGTAAATAACGCATGAATAATCAATATGTTTGGATGATAAAAAACTTTTAACATTCATTATCTAGACATTGGAAATCTATTAGAAAAATAATCAGAAGGAAGACCCGATGACGAGTGTGACTCTACGAAAAGTTTGTAAGGCGTATGGAGACAACCTCATTTCTAAAGACGTGGATTTGGAGATCCAAGATGGCGAGTTTGTGGTCTTTGTCGGTCCATCAGGTTGTGGTAAGTCTACCCTACTACGTTGTATTGCCGGTTTAGAAGATATCACTTCTGGTGAGCTTTTCATCGGTGATACCAAAATGAATGACGTACCGCCTTCTGAGCGTGGTGTCGGCATGGTATTCCAATCTTATGCTTTATATCCACATTTAAACTTATTCGATAATATGTCATTCGGTTTAAAACTGGCGAAAGAAGATAAAGCGAAAATCAAATCTCGCGTTGATCATGCCGCGGATATTCTGCAACTTGGTCACTTACTTGAACGTAAACCAAAAGCATTATCTGGTGGTCAACGTCAACGTGTCGCCATTGGTCGTACTCTCGTCGCGCAACCAGAAGTGTTCTTATTAGATGAACCGCTTTCTAACCTAGATGCCGCCTTGCGTGTACAAATGCGTATTGAACTGGCAAAACTGCATAAGAAACTTGGCTGTACCATGATCTACGTAACGCACGATCAGGTAGAAGCCATGACCATGGCAGATAAAATCGTTGTACTCGACGGTGGTAGTGTTTCTCAACTCGGTAAACCATTAGAGCTTTACCACTACCCTGAAAACCGTTTTGTCGCAGGCTTCATTGGCTCACCAAAAATGAACTTCATTAATGTTCACGTTAAAGAAGTAGAAGCTGAACGCGTGAAAGTAGAACTGGCAAGCCAGGCATCATTCTGGATCCAAGTCGATGGTTCAACGGTTGAAACCGGCGCTCGTATGTCACTAGGTGTCCGCCCTGAACATTTATTGCCAAGTGGTGAAGGCGATGTAGTGATTCAAGGTAAAGTCCAAGTAGTCGAAAAACTTGGTAATGAAACTCAAGTTTACTTAAGCCTTGATAATGTCGATGCCGATTTCATCTACCGTGAAAACGATACCTTAGATGTCGATTCTGGTGATACCTTCCAAATCGGCATTCCCGCTCACCGTTGTCACCTCTTCCACAGCGATGGCCGTGCATGTAAACGCCTATTTAAAGAACGCGGCGTTTAATACATAACCAATTTAATGTCCTAGAAGTGCCTTTGCCCCAACGAATATTAGTTTGGGGCTTTTTTTGCTATATTGACCACCTCTTTTCATCCCCCTCTTTTGGTAGTTTTATGAAGCAGTCTACTGACGACATTTTCACGCGTCTTCCTATCGTTTTTTCTATTGCGATTTTATGTACTCTTTTATGGGGTAGTGCTTATCCGGCGATCAAAACTGGTTATGCATTATTATCGATTGAAGCGCATGATGTGGCCTCTCAAATGGTGTTTGCGGGTCAACGTTTCTTCTTGGCGGGAATATTTTTGTTCATCATTGCGCGCATTCTTAAAAAGCCAAGCATGGAGATGACGCTGCCGAAATTTAGCCAGCTGGCAGCATTAGGTTTGAGTCAAACCACGCTACAGTACATCTTCTTTTATATTGGTTTGGCGTACACCACCGGCGTGAAGGCGTCGATCATGAACGCAACCGGTACATTTTTTAGTGTGCTTTTAGCGCATTTCATTTATCAAAATGATCGCTTAACCCATCGTAAAGCCCTAGGTTGTGCGATTGGCTTTCTTGGCGTATTTATCGTGAACTTTCATAGCTCATTGCTTGATTTTCAATTTAGCTTAGCAGGTGAAGGTTCAATTGTTGTAGCGGCGTTCTTCCTAGCTTCAGCTTCTATTTACGGCAAGCGTCTATCACAAAAAATGGATGCAATGCTAATGACTGCGTGGCAACTGGCAATTGGTGGCGCGGCGTTGTTGGTGATTGGCTATCTATCTGGCGGTCACAGTGGCGAGTTTCATTTTTCGAGCGTGTTATTGCTGATTTATTTAGCTCTACTGTCTTCGGCAGCCTTTGCGCTGTGGAGCATTTTACTCAAGCATAACCCTGTTGGCATGATCACCATCTTTAACTTTTTAATTCCGATTTTCGGCAGTTTATTATCCGCCCTATTCTTAAATGAAAGTATTTTAGAATGGAAGAATCTACTTGCCTTGATGCTAGTTTGTTCGGGGATTTACCTAGTTACGCGTAGTAAGCGCTAATAGCTTTTGAACTAGACCCAAAGTAATTGGAGTTGCAGTGAGGCAACAAGTGAATGAGGCCCCAATCTCATAGCTAGTCTATGCGATTGGGGCGAATGAATGCTGTTAATAAAGCTGCAACTTCAAGCACTAGGGTATATAACAGGACCACACAACTAGTATTACTAGCTAAAGACAAAGAAACTTCATTTCTTCTCTTGCATTTTCGGCTAATTTAATCCTATTTTCTTTATAGTGCACGGGTTGCCCGCAGCCATGCAATTAGCAGGAATATTCTTTGTTACAACGCTACCAGCACCTATAACCACACCATCGCCAATATTTACACCAGGTAAAATAATGCAACCATAGCCTATCCATACATCATTGCCAATTGTAACAGGCTCTGCCTTTAAATTATCAAATTCATCTGAATGGCCTCGATTGGAAAGTGCGTGGCCACTGCAATCCATAACCACTACATTTGGACCAAAAATAACATTGTTACCTATTGAGACTTTTTTATAAGAACAAATTGAAGTTCCTTGAAGAACACACCCTTTACCGATAAAAATTTCACCAAAAGGCTTGTCTTTCACCGAAACACTAGTGAGCTTTGTAATGCCAGAAGGAAAGGCAGGACAGTTGGAAGATTCAATATAACAGCCTGAATCAATAGCGATCACCTCACTCCCTTTTGGTAAACTTTCGAATTCTTGAGAGCCGACTTTGGTCAAGGTAATAGATGGGCACCCAGAAAATGTCACCCAATTTTCTAAACCAAAGTATCGGCCATATTGATCCATCAATTCAGCCTCAGACAATTCAGAATGACTATTTGGGCACAGTATTCGTTCAGATTGATACATCTTGAGTTTCCTTTCTAAAATTATGGGGGATCTCTTGAATAGTGCCACCATCCAGGAGTAAAACTCTATCAGCCGACGCAATAGTTTCTGGGCGATGGGCAATCATCAAAATGGGGATATTGATTTCTTTAAACATCAGGCAAACAAACGACTCTGTATAAATATCTAAGCTACTTGTCGCTTCATCCAGCACCAGAAATTTAGGTTTCTTGTACAAAGCTCGTGCGATGAGGATTCTTTGTTTTTGACCACCGGAAAGACTAGAGCCCATCTCACCAACCAGAGTGTGATATCCCATATTTAAGCGCTCTATATCATCGTGAACACCCGCTCTACGAGCACACTCAACAAGCCACTCTTCATCCAAATCACCAGCGAAGAATGTAATATTCTCGATAATTGAACCACTAAATAGTTGGTCCTCTTGTAATACTGCTCCAACTTGAGTTCGAAGCGATTTAGAGGCCATCGATTTATTACCAAAATAGTTAATGCTACCCGATGTGACTGAATAGATACCCAATAGAAGCTTTGAAATTGTTGACTTGCCACAACCAGATGCTCCGACTAACGCAACAATTTCATTACTTTTGACACTAAAACTTGCACCATTAAGAATAAGGGGCTGATCTTTTCCATAGGAAAAGTAAACGTTATCAAACTCAATAGCATGATCTCCTTGACTATTGGTTACGATAGGCAGCCCCATGGCATCAGGAACGCTATCCGTTTCTTTTTCAGTTAAGACAATATCCGCTAAACGCTCGTTGTACACAGACAACATCTTAAACTCGAAGTACTTATTGATTAAAGAGCTAATGCTGGCAGAAAATCGACCTTGATATGAAAGGAATGCCATAAGCATGCCGATTGTAAAAAGTCCATCCAGCACCAAATTTGCACCAAACCAAAGAACCGTCGCTGAAACAAGGCTAACAATGGTCACATTCATTGTATTGTAGATCATCCCAAGCTTCTGCTCGTGTAGCTGCGCATTTCTGCGATTAATATTAAGGTTTCGCCAAGACGACTCTCGCCAAGGTAGCGTCCCATTAACTCTCAAGCTCAATACACCACGCACTGTCTCAATAAAATAGCTTTCCTCTTGAGTGCTAGCTTCCCATGTGTTTTCTTCAGCACGCTTAAACGCACCAAACCAAGCGAATCGAAGAATGATATAACCCAATGCAGCAGCGATGGCAATGAGTGAAAGTTTGGGGCTATAAACCAACATAACCGACAATGTGCCAACGACTAATACTAAGTCGAGTAGAGCTTGAATTACGCTAGTTGTTAACGTCTGCTGAATGACATCTACAGAAGCAAATTTAGCACTAATACTTCCTATATCTCTTTTCTCAAACCAATCTATCGGTAACCGGAACAAATGATGGAAAACATTCGCAGCCCACTGCATATTAAAGTTCACGGAAAGCTTGATTGTCGCCCACTGCTGAGCAAGACCAATTAGAGTTTGAGTAGCTGTTACCATCAGTATGGCCCCAATGACGAGTACAAGAAGATTTTTATCGTACCCAACCAAAACTTCATCAATGACAATTTGATTGAAAATAGGTAACGTGAGTGCCAACACTTCCAAAACCAATGCGAACACAAAAATTCGGCCTAACGCTCCTTTAAGGCCAACGGTTTTACCAATAAGCATTGATAGCCGAACGGCTTTACTTTCCACTTTTTCTTCAAAGTCATGAGTTGGTGTTAGCTCTAGCGCGATCCCTGTGAAATGTTTATTGACCTCATCAGGGCTTAGTGTCAATGCACCATTGGCAGGATCATGAATTTCAATTCTCTTCCCACTCACTTTTTTTAGCACAACGAAATGATTTAGATTCCAATGCAAAATACATGGTGTAGATAATTGTTCTAACTCATGCAAGTCTAAGCGAACCGCTCGACCCGAAAGTTTCAGTAATTCACCACACTCGATGAGCCGTGCAAACGACATTCCGTGCTGAGTAATACCACACTTTACCCTAAGCGACCTTAGATCTGTTTTATATCCGTGCCAATCAGCAACCATCGCTAAGCAAGCGATACCACATTCAGCTTTTTCAGTTTGTCGGATTAAAGAGAGTTTTTTACCCCAACTCCAATCAATAATGCCTTCTGAATGCATTATCAAATTCTCCCTTTTATTGTGTACAAGGGCTCTAATAACCACTCGTAGATCTTACGAGTATCCAATTCAATGTCTGCGGTCAGTGTCATCCCAGGAACAAACAGTTGCTCTTCCCCATAAATTGTGATGGTGGGCTTATCTAATTTAACTCTCACTTGGTACAAACCCACTCCACCATTAGCACGAGAAAGTTGGCTTTGTATTAGCGGGCTATTTGGTAACATTTCTGCTGAAACGGCTGATTTTGATATTGATGAAATAACGCCTTGCTGAACACCAAACTTTTCATAAGGAAAGGCATCAAACCGTAAACGAACACCCTGACCTTTTTGAAGGAAGCCTATGCTACGGCTGGATGCATAAAGTTCAACGACGGCAGGCTCTTCGCCTTTTGGAATAACCACTAATAGCGGTTGCCCTTTATTGACTGAATGACCTTCCTTGACGAAGATGGACGCAACGACACCGTCAATTGGTGATACAACCTGAGTGTCTGTTTGATAAAAGTACTCAATCTTACTTTGAGCGATTTGTTGAAGCTGGCGATCTATTTCTTGTAAGGCAATATCAAGTTCTAACTGAAGTGTATTTTTCGTTTCTTCTAGTTTAGCTTTTTCTCTTACTAAACGCTGTAAATTAAGACGTTGTGTTTGTACCTTAGTTTCTAATGTTATCAATTCGAGTCTTTGTTTTTGAAATTCAATCGAAGATATGAAGCGCTTATTGACTAATACTTGCTGTTTATCAACCAGACTTTGAGCAAGGGTCAGCTCTTGTTCAGATAAATCGACGACCAACTTCAGTATTCCAGCCTCTTCTGACAAGCCTATTAGGTCATCATTAATTACTTCTAGCTGGTGCTGAGATTTTTCAATCTCTTTACTCCTGCGAGCATTTAATAAAGTAATTTGATTTTCTATGGTGGCAACAATACGCTTTTTTACACCTTGACCAAACTCATCATATCTCTCGGTTTTGATTTCATATAATGGTTCGCCTGCGAGTACTTTTTGACCTTCAACAACAAATACATTTTCGGCATATCCTTCATCATTAGCCTGTACCTTTACAATACCGCCAGTCGGACTAACCACACCATTCAGTGTATCTCTGCGCGTATATTCAGCAAAAACAACGAAAACAAGGATAGTCATCAGAACAAATAGTGACGCCGCTACAAACAGATGTTGATTCAAGGAAGCATCAATCAAAATTGAACCTTGATTATCTGACTTCTGCGCCTCAAAATACTCTGGTCGGTATAAATGCTTGGCTCTTGCTACCACGGGTAATCCTTTACCTAATTAATCGAGACTATAGTTGAGTTACTTCAATTTGTTGTTCTTTATTTTCAATAAGCCTTGTGTTGATCTTTTTTGAAGAGAGGTCCACACCACATTGACAAATCTTAGTCCTGCACTTTGTAGGATGAGTAGGTAGCTTAATGCTTTCATCATAAATGGAACCAATAGGCCCATCCTGCATACACCAAGCGCGATAGATATCGCCACTGAAGGTGACGACTAAGCTATCAATCCCCGCATAGCAATCCCAGCCAATAAAATTGGTCTGGTCATTAGCGATTAGATCAAAAGTCGACAGGTTTTCCGTTGTACCATCAGAATAATTCACTTCTAATTCAGCCATTGATGGCGGAAGTGATTTGAGTTCCGGTCGACCACGAAAGTCTTTCATTATTTGTTCTTGTTCGCCCGTATACGGATACTTTTGGGTAATCCCCCCATGACCAAAACCTTCAAATAGAGGCTGAAGAGCAATAGAGCAACGGATTTCTTGTTTTAGCCTATTTGCAAACGCTAGGCAGTCATCAAACCGCTCAGGAGCCATCATCACGTTGACGTGGAAACGAGTAGTTCTAGAAGACTCAAGAACTTTAGACACTTCGATAAAATGAGATTCACTCTTAATATCATTAATATGAAAACTTAAACTTACACCACTTAAGAAATGAGCATTTTCATTCCACCATTGCAATGACTTTGAACCATTAGAAATAATACTAATTAGTCCATGACGATCATGAATTAACTTAATTATATCTGGAAAATACCTTAGTAACGTAACTTCGCCGCCCCCAAACTCAAAACATGGCGTCAACCTCGATCTATTTGAATGCTCAAAAAGCAACTCAATAAAATCAACTACAACTTCATAAGGTGGTGCTTTAATAGAACCACTATTTAAGTCTGAATGACAATAATTGCATTTGTAGTTACAATTATTCATTAATGCCCAATTCACACTTAAAAATGAATCACGTGATAATATTTTTACAATATCCATATTGTATAATCCTCAATAAATAGAATGTGGATTTTTTTTCAAGGCATGCTCGAAGGACTTCCTGTCACAACCTTAACAAGTTGACAAAAACAACACCGTTTTGCGACTATCATTTTGGAGTGGGCATTCACTCACAGGTGAGCTCATTTTTCTGTATTTACTGCATAAATACAGGTCGCTACACACGACCTGTATTATTTATTTTTTATAGTAAGACTTAACTAATAGTACATGGATTATGAATGTCACAAATAAGACTAGTCTTAAATAAAAATTCAGATCTGTTTTAAACGCCACGTAACCAATTAGGCTAGCCATAATAGCTGTGGAAGTTAAATATATGAAGCGCATTAGAAGTTGCACATCCCCCCTCCAAAGCCAAAGCCACCTGCTCCCCCAGCAGCAGCACCTATACTCTTAGCGCCAAATCCTGCGGCACCTCCTAACGCAGCAAAAGCACCTTGGCAAGCCGCATTCGCAAGCTGACTCCTACCTGCATCACCTTGAGGACCAGCCATTTGATTTATTGCACTAGGCGAGGCCGGGTAACCACTGCTATTACCATCCCCACCACCATCAACCATTGAAATTTCATCAACACTTAAGTTATACATAAGTTATTCCCTTATATTTAATTACAGTAAAAGAGTACTGCGCTCATAGAAATCACCTTGTTAACCATCCCTTATCATTGGTATATCCTTGGTACAATCAAACTTTATTGAACCATATATCGCCCCTAAATAGACATCAATAGAGTTATTATTTACAAACCAAAATACACCTCTTACAAGGTGTTTTTTTTAATCGGACAATAAAAAACAGCCAAAAAATACATTAATATTATAAAAACAATCTTCATAAAAAGGTTAACATCAAGACCAGCGACATAATAAGAACAAACCACAACAAAAAATAGAACCAATGAGTAATTAATATTATTCACCTTCCAAATAACATCACAATTAGAACACCTCACCTCTTTCCAAGTGACTAAATTATACTTATCGAAAAAACTTAATCTAACTTTATTACAGTTAGGACAATACATAAAAACCCATAATAACTTTAAACTATAAATATTATCCATAATGGTCATTTAATATCCGTAACCACCTCTGGAGCCACCAGCTTGCATCATTCCACCACCAGAATCCAACCCATTACCTCCATAATTTTGATTTGTTCCTGTACCAACACCACTATTATTACTATAACTCCCTTGAATACTACCAATACTATAAGCAATACCTAACACTGGATGTACACGACTTAAAGCCAAACCAATTCCTATATTTAAAAAACCAGACCCCCAGTTCGAACTGTTTTCATTACCATCACCACCACCATCAACTAGACAAATTTCTTCTGTGTTTAAGTTATACATAGCTCATTTCCTTATATTTAATTACAGTAAAATAGTACTGCGCTCATAGAAATCACCTTGTTAACCATCCCTTCTTCTTACCCAGAATTTCATCTGAATAGCCGAGTAAATTAGGTAGCCACGTAATCGATTCTAATAAAGCCGAATATAATGGTGCTTTAATCACTTGTCGGTTTGATAATTCACCCGAAAGGTTAAAATCTCTTATATAAGAATGCACCAATAAAAAATATACAAATGCATTGGCAACACCAACTACTATTGGTATCCAAATATCCATCGCAACCATAAATCCAAATAAAATAATATTTGGTGGAAATAAATACTGTGCCGCCGTAAGTAAAAACCAAGGAGAAGCGCATAGACCTGCTATCCAATGAGTCTTCCAAGCTTCTGTATAAGCTTCTACTCGTCCCCGAGCCCAGCGTCTACGTTGATTGAACAAACTTTTAACATCTGTCGGACATTGTGTGGTCGCTTTTGCTCTAGGCGCATAACCTGTTCGGTATCCGTTAGAAATCGCTTTCCAACACCATGCTATATCTTCAACTAACCACTCACTCCAACCACCTAATTGTCTCACCACTGAGGCTCGGTGAGCAACAAACGCGCCGGCTAATACGGGAACACAACCGAGTTTGTCCTGCGCAGCTCTTATTGCGCCATAAAAGCTAATATGTTCATAATGTTGCAGTTTACCTATGAAGCTGCCTTCATGATTTTCTGGGGTTATATAACCACAAACCGCAGCGTATTTCTCATCAGACCAAAGTTTGGTTACTAGCTCATATATACCGTTGGGTTCAATATAAGTATCACTGTCTACAACGACATATACATCCCCAGTAGCAACGTCAAGTTCTAATACATGGTCTAATGCAAAACCTTTCCTACCACCATTTACTGACCTTTCTATAATTTGAAAATCATGGTTCATCTCGGTATTATCGACCCATTCTTTTACTCTAGTGATTGCATTATTTGTCGAACCATCATCAATAACAATAACCTGAATTCGACTTGAATAATCCTGGTCGTTTAGCTTATTTAGTGCGCAAACTAAATGCTTTTCGTTTTCATTATAGAAAGGTAAAAAAATCGAAACTGTTGGGTCATTACTATTTTTGCACTTCAATTTCTTGAGTTTATAGCACCCAAATAAAACTAAGGTTGTTATAAACGAGGTAAAGATGTTACTATTAAAATGATTTCAATCACATCAATCATAGCTATCTCACTTATGCTACGTAACTATTAATAAGCTGACTAACTGAGTGATCGTCGTACTTTGTATTCAAGTGCCCCTGTAGCAGGTTAAACGAAGAATATTTAGCCTCTCGTAAAGGGAATTCAACAGACTTGACTTCAAAACCAAGTTTCTTTGCTTCCATTCGAACATTCTCACGAAATTCTTGATCATTAAAGCGAGTGATCATCCTGCGTTCATCACTTCTTAGTCTATTTTTTAAACGGCTCGCTTTCTGCAAATTAGAACTAGAATGCTCCTCGATCCCTAGTTCAAGTAACAAAAACTTATTCTCATATTCATCGAGTAGTCTAGAAAATCTATTCGAATGTTCACGCACCTGAATCGTCGTCAAGCCACTTTTAGAGTAATGATTAATTGAATCAATAAAGTTAACTAACCAAGATTCAATAAGCTCATGATCATCCCATACTGCACCAACACCATTTGCCAATACATAATTACCGAAATCTGGCACTGCCGTTATGGTACCAAAATCCAAGAACCGACCATCTATCGATATGTTTGAACTCGTTAAAGAACCGTGTGGGATTCCTTTCACTCTTGATGCTGCAACCTGACAAGCCAAACGATCTATCATTTTATTAATAGCCTCACCAAGAGAGGCATTTTCATTTTTATCTAACAACAATTTAGAGAAATAAGGCACAGCCTTTCTTACTCGATTCGCATCATTGTCACGTAGAAAACAATATTTCTCATCTGGCCAGAAAAAGGTACATCGCTCAAAATGTGCTGGGCGCACAGAAACCTCTCTGATAGCTAAGGCGCAGTGTTTGTTTGGCGCATCATCTAAGTATCCGAACTTATGCTTTGTATTCGTCTTGATAATAGCTAGAGTCCGTATGGCACCGTAAGGCAAATGCTTATGGCAAATCTCACCCCAAATCGCTTCGCTAATGGCCTCATCAATAAATAATTTACCGTGGGAGTGGCTTTCCGACATATTTGCAGCCACTAAAGGGTTACGCCCAACTCCTTTAATTTGAAAATGCCCATTTAAGCCACACCGTGCACTACCACCGTTGCACACTTCATGCCTTGAGCCATACTGGTCAGCTAGAAATTGTTTTTTATCACTCGTTACCATCCTTTCTTTCTTGGTATAACCCTTGGTTACATAACTAAAATTCTTGATTATCTCGCCTTTAATGCATGCTTCTTCGAGTTCAATATTATATTCCTCGATAAGGGCTTTATTTACCCAAACAACTTCTGTGTCATTCAGCTTGTAGGCGTCAAATGCAACGAATGACTCTTCAGGTAGACCATTACCAATACATGGAGTGTTATCTTTTCCAGATAACTTATGTGTTTTTAATAGTTCAGCAACCATAAATACTCCGTTTATTCGTTCTGATAACATTTCCCTGGTTATCTCGGATACAAATATTGCATTCCTTTCTATCTATATCCGTAGACAAGTTAATGAACCTGTAGAATTCTCTTAATTGACTTACATTGTTTTTTTCAACAAACCAATCCACAACTATTAAATTATTCCCTTCATTCCAGTTCATTGGCTTTAATGAAAATCTAGGCTTTGTCATGTATTTATTTAATGTCGAGTCATCTACCCAAGCCCATATAACATAGCCGGTATAGCCAACATCACTAGATAATTTAAAAAACTTATATTGCCTATGGATTACCGCTGGTTTTATCCAATGTAAAAAAGAAGCCAAGTTTAATTCTTTACGTGTCTTACATTTAGACATTATCTCTAAAAACTGCCCTAACTCATGGGTAACTTCTACCTTTGATAGAGGCCCATAAGAAAGCTCGGTAATTTGATTGTTGAGAAGTGAAATCGGCTGATGCCTCATAGCAACCTACTGAATTAAGTTTAATTATTTATTATAAGACCTCAAGATTCAGTCTTATTAAACTCCCCTAAACACCACTTTCGACTTACAACACAAAATAAATCCATAACAAAAATATCATTTACATTTTATTTACCCAGCATTTATCGCTGTTTTGATATAGCCCATCTTGAAGTTGATTGTGTATATTAAAGATCGAGGATGCAAATATTGGAAAGACCACTATAGATCAATGAGTGACGAAAAAACTTACCAGAAAAATCCCTGTTCCCCATAAAATCATCATTCAATTCACAAAATCTAACCTTGATCACAAAACCCAATTATTTGAGTCAAAGATCTCACTTTTCATGCGCTTAACATGGCTTATTAAGCGCTAAATCACACTTGGTGAAGCCTTCGTTTACACCAAGTGTGATCGTCGCACTCATCCTTTATTTCTACTCCCCCTACGCCTCGATTTCAGGAGGATGTGGGTTCGCCTCACTTCTCGCAAAATTGCTTCATCGCTGAATGATTCAAATAAAAGCTCACTAAAAGCCGCCACACATTCAGAGATCCAATAGCTTCATTAGGTTAACAACATAACCGGTGAGCAAGATGAAACAATATAAAGGATTAATAACATGAAAAACCTCAAGGTCTGTTTAACTGCTGCTGCCGTTTCCTCTGCGTTACTTGCACCAACTGCAATGGCGGTCGGTGTCGATTTCCATGGTTATATGCGCGCTGGCGCTGGCGTGAGTGCACATGGTGGCGCAAATGAATCATACGAAAGAAATAAAGTCGGTCGTCTTGGTAACGAAGATGACGTTTATGGCGAAATACAATTAGATACCACACCGATTAAGGCCGGTGACAGCGCTGAGTTCATTATAAGTTCAATGGTCGCTTACGGATCGGATGGTTCAAACGGCTGGGAATCAGCTCGTGATGACGATGATGGTGCAGATGTTGCGCTTGCACAGTTTAACGTTCAAGCCAAAGGCTTATTCGATTTCGATAAAGAAGCCACTCTTTGGGCCGGTAAACGTTATTACCAACGTCAAGACATTCACATTACTGACTTCTACTACTGGAATACCTCTGGTGGCGCTGGTGGCGGTATTGAAAATGTCACAGCTGGCCCAGGTAAAATCTCGTTTGCTTTCATGCGTGATGATTCTTTAGGAAATGATATTGGTGTCGATTTAGACGGTGACGGCGTTACTGATAAACAAAATTACAACGTTAATAATTTTGACTTACGTTATGCAGACCTTGGTTTATGGCAAGATGCATCATTAGAGCTGGGCGTAAACTACTATATGGTTAACGAAACCGATGATCAAAAAGATTTCGGTTTAGACACTGAAGATAGCTTAATGGCGACAGCCGTTATCACACAAGGTAACTTCTTCGGTGGTTTCAATAAAACCGTTTTCCAATTTGCAACCAACGGCGCAGCATCGGGTATGGCTGGGTTAGGTTCAGGTAGCTGGATCCCTGCAGTTTCAGATGGGGATACGGGTTTCCGTGTGATTAACTTCGGTGTAGTAGATTTAAGCGAGAACTGGGATTTCGGTCACCAAGTGATGTTTGCTCAAAGCTCTTATAAAGGTGATAAAAAAGATCATACTTTTGCCAACGTGGTCGTCCGCCCAATCTATAACTGGTCTGAAACCATGAAAACCGAATTCGAAGCAGGTTACTACACAGAAGAAAATCAGTGGGGTAATGACGGTGCTGACAATGAAGGCGCTAAATTCACCGTCGCGCAAGCATGGTCTGCTGGTTCTGGCTTCTGGGCCCGCCCTGAAATTCGTGTCTACGCTTCTTACGTTGATGACTTCAAAAACGACAATCGCTTTGGTAGCGACCAATCTGATGATTTATCAGTTGGTATTCAGGCAGAAGCATGGTGGTAATGCCATCGCTTTAACTTAATTTACAACGCCGGCCATGATGCTGGCGTTGTTCATTTTTATTTTTTATACCCAAAGTAATACGAGTTGCTGTAAAGCGGTAAATTAATGAGCCCCATATACATAGCTCGTCTATTTAATTGGATGAATGAATGCCGTCCCAACGCTACGGCTTCAAGCACGAAGAGTATATTCTTAATTTTTAAAGAGGCATTATGTCCGTATTCACAAATCAATCTGTCACTGCAACGACTGCAGTTTCTTCTGCCAATGTGATTTTACATGCCTTTGATTGGTCGTATCAAAAAGTGACCAGCGAAGCCGAGCGCATTGCTCAACTAGGCTATGATTCTGTTTTAGTTTCTCCGGCGATGACATCACCTAATCATTCCGAATGGTGGAACCGTTATCAGCCGCAAGACTATCGTGTGATTAATAGCCCATTAGGTAATACCCTTGATTTTATCGCGATGCAAAAAGCCTTATCCGAACATGGCATTTCACTTTATGTGGATGTGGTGTTTAATCATATGGCCAATGAATCTCAAGTACGTAGTGACCTCACCTACCCTAATCCACAAACCATGGCAGACTACCAAGCTCAAGTAGAACACTTTGAAGCATTAAAGCTGTTTGGCGATTTATCTCAGCCATTGTTTACCGATGAAGATTTTGAACCTGCCTTTCCGATCACTAACTGGCTAGATGCTAGTGATGTGCAAAAAGGCCGACTCAGTGGCAGCGATAGCGATCCCGGCTTGCCAACATTAGCGCCGACGGAAAATGTCATTGCCAAACAACAAGCCTACTTACAAGCATTGAAAGATCTCGGCGTTGCAGGCTTTAGAATCGATGCAGCGAAACACCTTTCACCTGAACATATTGTCAAAGTGTGGACTGAAGACATCAGTGAAGGCGTGAAAATATTTGGAGAGATCATTACTGATGGCGGCGAAGGCAAAGCAGAATATGACGTGTTTTTAAAACCATTTATTGAATCAACCACCTTTGATGCTTATGACTTCCCGCTATTCCATCGTTTATTAAATGTGTTCAAACATGATCACAGCATGACTTCGTTGCTAGATTTGCATCAACAAGGACAATGCCTAGAGGATAAACGTGCGATTACTTTTGCGGTAACCCATGATATTCCTAATAACGATGTGTTCCGTAATCAAATGCTATCGCCGCAACAAGAACAATTGGTTTACTGCTACTTACTTGGTTGCAGCGATGGCGCGCCTTTGATCTATACCGATTTGAACACCAGTAATGATCTGGATGCATTAGGTTACCCTAGATGGGAACAAAGCTGGCACGACACGAGTCTGATCAAGATGATTCAATTTCATAAGCAAGTACATGGCTCGCCAGTGCAAGTGCTCGAATCAACCGATGATGTATTGGTGATTTTGCGAGGAACGGAAGAAAAACCACTTGGCATAATCGCGATTAATAAAGGCTCTGAAGAATGCCACATTACTCTGCCGACCAATCAAAACCAATTTAATGTCTGGCTCGGTGGTGATGATCTACTACGTCAAACGCTAACGTTACCCGCTCAGTCTGGGATTATGTTGTTAGCTTAGACTCTAATTGCTGCTCTATTCAATAATCCAAATGATTAATAAAAATCGGCACTTGAAGTGATTCAGTGCTGATTTTTATTTGAGTTAGTTTTATAGGTTGGTTTGAATGATAACTCTGAATTCTGCATTTTTAGGTTACTTGGGTATATACAGACTTCCATTCAATTCTAATTGACTTATGCAACCCACATCACTCGTAATGCCAATCCAATTAACACCACACCAGAAATACGATCAATCCAATGGGCTTTATTGCGCAGTGTAGAAAGTAGAAGCTGACTAGATAACATAAAGGTAATTAAGGTATACCACAGCCCATCGACAATAAATGGAGTCATGACAATAATCGCTTTACTGCTGGTTTCAGCACTCACTGCAACAAACTGGCTAAATAATGCAGTAAAGAAAATGGCAATCTTTGGGCTAAGAATGGAAATGAGAAAACCTTCCTTTGCAGATTGAGCCACTGAACAGCTAATCCCTGACTCTAAACGCTCAGCAATACCACCTTTTGATTGAATAGCATTAACACCTAACCAGGCTAAATACGCCGCGCCCGCATAAGTAATTGTCTTAAATATCAATGGAAATTGATGAAGTAAAATCGCTAAACCAAGAATCGTGAATAACGCGTACAAACCAATACCAAACGCATGAGCCCAAGCAGTGGCTAAGCCGTGTTTGCGTCCACCTGCTAAGCTATGTTTTGCGACCATTGCCAAACTGGGCCCCGGTGACATCGCACCAAGTAAACAAATAAGCAGTAAAGAAAGCCAAATTGTTAGTGTCATTGAATCCCTTCGTCATTTTGGAAAATTTAGGGTTATTCTACTGAAAAAAATCCGTATGATGGTATTCATTTCTTCAGATACTACTCTTTCGTATCACATAGAAGCTTAGAGTTAAAAAGGAACCGCTATGAAAATCGCATTAATCGGACTCGGCGGCATCGCACAAAAAGCCTACCTACCTTTTATCACTCAAATTGAAGGCGTCGAATGGATACTATGCACCCGTAATACCGAAGTACTGCAAGAGTTAGCCACCAAGTATAACGTTCGTGAGTATTACAGCGATTATCGCCAACTGGTTCATGTTGGGGTTGATGCGGTAATGATCCACAGCGCGACTTCTAGCCATAAAGATATTGCCAGCTTCTTCCTCTCGCAACACATTGCTACTTTTGTCGATAAGCCACTGGTGGATAATGGCCATGATTGTGAAGCCTTATATGAACTCGCTCAACGTAATAATACGCCGTTATACGTTGGCTTTAATCGTCGTCATATTCCCCTATTCAACCAACATTTAGTGGGCGTTCAATCGGGAATGCCACTTAACCCTTTGCATTCACTGCGTTGGGAGAAACATCGCTTTAATCAACCAGGTGATGTGCGTACCTTTATTTTTGATGACTTTATTCACCCACTCGATAGCGTGAATATTTTTGCTAAATCAAACATTAACGATATGCATATCGCCACCCAATGGAGTGACAACCAACAACTGGCAAGTATTAATATTCAATGGCAACAGCAAGGTAGTTTACTTAATGCGTCGATGAACCGCATGTTTGGTCAAACTCAAGAACGAGTATCAGCAGATTTTGCTAATCAATCCTATGAGTTCCGTGGCTTTATGGAAGGTACGCTGTGGCAAGATGATCACGCTCTGCAATTACAAACCAAAGACTGGTTGCCAATGCTTGCCACTAAAGGCTTTGATAACATGGTTCAAGAATGGTTAGGCGTCGTAAAAACAGGTCATATGCCATCGGCTTTAGTAGATAGAAATATTGCCTCGCATTTCTTGGCTGACGCTTTATGCCAACATGTCTTAAAACAACAAACTCGTAAGGTGCACTAATTCGTCACTGGTTGTATATCCATAAAACAGGGGATCCTATTTTAGGATCCCTTTATTTTTAACGTGCATCGGTATCTTAATCTTTCGCTAACAATCAATTTGTTGCTTCAAGTAAGGCTTTTGGGCTTTCCCAGCAATAAGTATGGCATGGTACCTGTGAACCACAGGGCGCATTCCAAATAAAATCTCTATTATCCTTTGCACCAAGTGACTCATAGAATGCTTTAGCAGGATCATTACCTTTCAGCACTTCTAAATAAATTCCTGAATCAGCAAAGTGCTTTTGTGCCCATGTTGCTGCTTCTGCGAGTAAAGCTTTTCCATATCCCTTACCACGTTGGTCTTTATCGACATGCAAGTTATCAATCATAGTGCCTTGGTCAAAACTATGATTACCATATAGACAAACAAAGCCACACAACGCGCCTGCCTCTTCCAATACCAATACACCTTGATTAAGTGGCGGCTGAGTTAAGCGAGTTTGCCACATCGCCATGTGTTCATCTTCCACTCGGCTTGCTAGATAATCATCATCTAAAAGACCTTGGTAGACTTGCTGCCAACTGGTGGCATGTAATTTGGCTATTTTGGAATAATCTTCAAATTCCGCTTCTCTAACGAACATCCTTGCTCCTGAGTTTATATTGTTGTTTTCTCTAATGTATCGAAAAACTGACCAAAGATTGCACTTTTTTACGGATAAATAACAGAATATATGACGGTGGTAGCAAAGGTAGCTGATATAAAACTCAAAAAGCCAACAGATTACTCTATTGGCTTTTGATCTACTTATGAAAACAGAGGTTTACCTCAATTAGCTTAACTACGTTTTGGCTGAGTATAGGTTTTGCCGGCTGCGGTATAAGTATCTTTCGTTTTCACATCGAACATAATGTCGAAGAACCACGACACGAAACGAATAATATCATCACCTTCATTCATAATGTGCTCAACGTATTCTTGCTCTACGCCGTTGTCATCTTCTTGAGTCGTCACATGATAAATGCGGTTCACACCTTCTACTTCTGCTAACGCAAATTGACCAGATAGCGATTTAGCGGCATCGGCCACGTTGCTGTCGCTGTTCATTTGCAGGAATTTAAGTGCAGTTGGAACGGAATCTAGCGTACATAGGGTTTTTACGAGTGTTTCGAAATCACTTTGTTGCATGTTCTATTAGCCTTGTATTTAGGTCTTTTACTCTTAATCGAGCACCTTGAGACGGATTCTACACTATACCCAAGTGACTTGGATATATTTCTATATTGATATCCCCAAGTCACTTCAAGGCTTGAATAAAGAAAACCCCGACACTTTCGTATCGGGGTTATAGTCTCACTCGCAGCATTCCGGCTACTATTAATGCTCCATGCATCAAATCCGTGATAGTGCTTATCCTAAGCTCATCCAGCTTCGCCTTCTTAGCGGTGTCCTTACGCAAATCCTTGCTGCTAATCGTTCCTAATTAGCGCTCATCACTTGTTCCTTGAGCGGTGTTCCTTCCTCAAACTAGAGGGGTCCATTTATCCGTTTAAGCCGCACCCTGCCGCTTAATTTAATCCGTCAAATGTCCTGTGCTTCCTGCTGACCGTTATCCTAACCGTCAAACTTCATCCTGAATAAAACCGTCTTGGTTTTTCTTAAATCCTATGTCGTTTCCTTCCGACACCGATAAGACTACGCTTCTGCTGAGATTCCTCAAGAGACCTAATTCAAAGTTTTTGCTCTTTCTCTAAACCAAAAACACCAAAAAACAAAAAGGCCAACCATAACAATAAGTTAAAGTTGACCTTTTCTGATTTTCATATTGAATAACCGTGATCACTCACATAGCTTGTAAGCGATCTCGCACACGGCCAATCCTATATTTTACTAGGCTTAATTTGCTTTGAAATTACTGCCATTGTTTTTAGGATTACGTTGTGGCGAAGCACCTGCTGGCTTACGGTTTGCAGCGGGTTTAGGGCGCGCATTGGCTTGTGGCTTTGCCGCTCCGTCTGTAGATGCTGTCGCCGGTTTTGCATTGCCTGCATGACGACGGTTTTTGCTTACTGGTTTATGACCACGAGCATTATCACCTGAACGTTGACCATCATTATGTTGGAAAGTCTTTTTCGGTTTCTTTGGTTTTTTCGGCTTGATTGGACGAGTATCTAATCTTGACTCCAGCAATTTATTGACTACCGGGAAACCTTCAAGTTCCATACGTGGTAATACTTGCTTGATTAAGCGTTCAATCGAGAATAAGTCATGAGCTTCATCAGCGCATACTAAAGAGATAGCTTTACCGGTTGCGCCTGCACGGCCAGTACGGCCAATACGGTGCACATAATCTTCAGAGACATGCGGCAAATCAAAGTTCACCACTTGTGGTAATTGCGCGATATCGATACCACGAGCGGCGATATCGGTTGCCACTAAAACACGTACTTCCCCGGTTTTAAAATTCTCTAGTGCTTTGGTACGTGCCCCTTGGCTTTTGTTGCCGTGAATGGCGGCTGAGCTCACGCCCTTTTCATCTAAGAAACGGCTTAAACGGTTAGCACCATGTTTGGTTTTACTAAATACCAACACTTGTTGCCAATCATTATCTTGGATCAGTTTCAGCAACATCGGTGCTTTCTTCTTTTGATCCGCAGGATAAATACATTGCTCGACCGTGGTTGCCGTTTGGTTCGATGGGTTAACCGAAATTTCTACAGGGTTATTCACCAAGCCTTTCGCAAGCTGACGAATGTCATCAGAGAAGGTGGCAGAGAACAATAAGTTCTGACGTTTCGCGGGTAAGAAAGACAAGATTTTACGGATATCGCGAATAAAGCCCATATCCAGCATACGGTCAGCTTCATCTAGCACTAACACTTCTAGCTGAGAAAAACGTACTGCATTCTGGTTATACAAATCTAATAGACGACCAGGAGTGGCAACGAGTACATCAACGCCTTGTCTTAATCTCATCATTTGTGGGTTAATTTTAACACCACCAAATACAACCGTTGAGGTTAAGCGCGTATGTTGGCTGTATTGCTCAACATTCTTATGTACTTGAGCCGCAAGCTCGCGAGTAGGCGTTAAGATAAGTGCACGAACTTGATTAGGTTTAACACGCTCACCGACTAATAAACGCTCAAGAATCGGTAATGTAAAACCAGCCGTTTTACCTGTACCGGTTTGCGCAGCGGCCATTACATCTTGACCTTCGATCACCGCAGGAATGGCTTTCGCTTGAATTGGTGAAGGTGTGGTATAGCCTTGTTCTTCCACCGCTTTAAGTAAAGGGGCAGAAAGTCCTAAAGAGGAAAAACTCATAAATATTGATCTCGATAAAATAGAGAAGCCAAATGGCTCATAGACATGAATATCAATATCTTTGTATACCTTATGTTTACTTGTTGTAGTGACAAGGTATATGAGAATTTACTCGGCTTTCAGGATTGGTGTCGCTGGAAGTGATATTAATAATCTTGATTGAGCGGCTATTCTGACGGCTTTATCTAAAAGCAGCAACAAATATCGTGACTTTTATCACAGATAGTTAGGTCTGTCCTTCGTTTGAATAGAAATCCACCACTCTATTATCAATGGCTATACCCAAGTAACTTTTATCTCCAAAAATTGCCGTTTCCCTATTTCACTTTGATTAGAAAGTCGGTATTCTTGCCGCCACTGAATAAATCATGGATTGATAGTGAATAGTTATGCGACGGATTGCGCAATTTTTAAGCATTGTCATTTGAGAGCATAATGAAAGATTCTTCAAAACCAACGGGTAACGCCAAGGTAGAAACAACAAGCTACCCATTAAAAACTTACCTTACCTTTATTATTCCATCTTTGATCGGTTTGTTTTTATTCATGGCACCGTTGAGCTACCAAGGCTCATACACTATTCCAGTCGCTATCTTAGCCAAATCTCTACAGGCAGCATTAGCCAATAGCATCGTTCCTATCATTACTGTTGTTATTGCGTTCATGTCTATCGCAACCATGTTATATAAACTGATTCAACCTGCGTTTATTAAAAATAATGCCTTTTTACACGCGTTAATGACGCCATCGTTAATCTGGTTTGTGGTGCGTATTTTTGGTGGTATTGCAGCCGTTATGGCGTTCAACCATGCGGGCCCAGAAATAGTATGGGAAGAAAATACCGGTGGCATGGTATTAAACGGTCTATTACCAACGTTGTTCTGCGTATTCATTTTCGCCGGTATGTTGCTGCCTCTTTTACTTAACTTCGGCCTACTAGAGCTATTCGGGACGCTATTAAGTAAAGTTATGCGCCCTATCTTCAACTTACCAGGCCGTTCTGCTATCGACTGTATGGCATCTTGGTTAGGTGACGGTTCTGTTGGCATTTTACTAACTAGTAAACAATACGAAGATAAGTTCTATACACAACGCGAAGCCGCCATTGTGGGTACGACCTTCTCAGCAGTATCGATCACTTTTAGCCTAGTAGTCATCGCACAGGTAAATCTTGAGCATTTATTCATTCCTTTTTATGGCGCAGTTTGTTTGGCAGGTTTAGTCGCTGCGATTATATTACCTCGCATTCCACCATTACGCTGGAAGAAAGACACTTTCATTGATGGTTCAGTGCCAGATATGAAAGCCGATGATTTACCAAAAGGCCACACTAACTTATCTTGGGGCATGCACTTAGCACTGACCAAAGCTGATAACGTTGGTCATTTGCATAAAGTATTAGTTGAGGGCGTGAAGAATGCCATTGATATGGTGTTTGGTGTCCTACCAGTTGTGATGGCGCTTGGTACTGGTGCTTTAATCATTGCAGAGCATAGCTCACTGTTCGAGATTTTAGGTCAGCCTTTCATTCCATACTTAAAACTACTTGGGCTTCCTGAAGCAGTGGCCGCATCACAAACGATTGTGGTGGGTTTTGCTGATATGTTTATTCCAGCAATTCTTGCAGCGCCTATCCATAGTGATATGACGCGTTTTGTGATTGCAGCGATGTCGGTTACTCAGTTAATTTATATGTCTGAAGTGGGCGCCCTTCTATTAGGTAGTAAGATCCCAGTGACCCTATTAGAGCTATTCGTGATCTTTATTTTACGAACTCTTATTACCCTACCGGTGATTGTTGGCGTTGCGCATTTGATTTTTTAATTGTTCGACTCGTCTTACAAACTAACGTCACAAGACTAGGCAAACAGACAAGCACCCAAAACAAGAAAGCCTGCATAAATTAATGATGCAGGCTTTCGTTTTTATTTGGTTTTACTTATTTTAAATCATTTAATTAACCTAGAAGCCGTTATTTAACTTCTAAGCTATCCACATCGATCGTTAAGCTGTTCCAATCTTTATCCACTTCACCACGTAATACCACGGTGTCACCAGTGGTAACGGTACGCCCCAACCATTTATCGTTATCAATTTCTACAGTAATTTCGCCTGTTGAATCAGCAAAGATATAATCTTCATCACCTAGTGAGCTTTTAATTTTACCAGTTAGTACAACCTTAGTATCATCACTGACATCTTTTGCTTCTTTAATCGTTTCAATGATTGAAGTGCCATGACGAGGGCCATCAAAACCGCCTTGAGTGGATGTCTGCGCTTTAGCCACAGGTGCAGGAGAAACCACTTCTGCCATCGCAATAGAAGGAACTGACATTAATGCTGCAAGCGACATTGTTAATAGTGTTCTGTTCATGACTTTACCCTTATTATTGTAATTTTTCGCTAGCCTGTTGGCTGTATATTACGTCGATGTGAAACAGTATATTTAGGCAAGCGTGAAAAAAGCGTGAAAAAATCAGCATCGCCTTAAATAATTTACCGTCATTTTCGGTATTAAGCTGTCACTGCTTATTGATAAATATCCACCTGTTTCCGACTACCTGCACGGCAGTGAACGTGTAAAGGCTTCACCTACTAAAGTCATGCAATTTCTAAGCTGCCTATTCGGCAGTGAACAGAAAAGTAAGTGACAATGTAATGACGTCTACTTTCTAAGCTGCCTGTTCGGCAGTGAAGTCAAAAGCGGCACATTGGCCGCGGTTGGGTTTTTTCTAAGCTGCCTATTCGGCAGTGAACAGAAGCCGGAACCGCCTACAACCTAGCCGCAGTTTCTAAGCTGCCTATTCGGCAGTGAACCATCGTCAGTCGTTTTTGTGAAATACTGAGACTTTCTAAGCTGCCTATTCGGCAGTGAACTTTCCAAAGTGATCATGCTTAACGTATCTTTCTTTCTAAGCTGCCTATTCGGCAGTGAACAAGACAAAGTAAAGCGTGATTCAAAATATTATTTTCTAAGCTGCCTATTCGGCAGTGAACATTTAGGCGTTCACTGCGAATACCCTGAAAACTTTCTAAGCTGCCTGTTCGGCAGTGAAGTTTAATTGGGGAGCCATGCGACCATGTTTCTATTTCTAAGCTGCCTGTTCGGCAGTGAAGATATTAATCGAAATTTAGCCGCCAGCAAGGGCTTTCTAAGCTGCCTGTTCGGCAGTGAAGGTGATACTGTTCAAGACTCTCAAAATTTTACATTTCTAAGCTGCCTGTTCGGCAGTGAAGAGCAAAAATTGCTAGAGAGATAGCAAGAATAATTTCTAAGCTGCCTGTTCGGCAGTGAAGATTTGCAGCTTGAATCTATTCAATTCGCCTACTTTCTAAGCTGCCTGTTCGGCAGTGAAGATTAGTCACTACCTCAACATAATAAAAAATGATTTCTAAGCTGCCTGTTCGGCAGTGAAGAAATCAAAAAAATGACAGCGGGTTAACCTATATTTCTAAGCTGCCTGTTCGGCAGTGAAGATGGGGAACTGTTACTACGTCAAATTCTTATTTTTCTAAGCTGCCTGTTCGGCAGTGAAGAAGCGGTTGAACAGGTTAAAGCCTTACCAACCTTTCTAAGCTGCCTGTTCGGCAGTGAAGCTGTTCTGTAACCTGGGCAACCTTATCTATTTTTTCTAAGCTGCCTGTTCGGCAGTGAAGGTGGTGAGCCACTGAAGGATATCTACCTTGATTTTCTAAGCTGCCTGTTCGGCAGTGAAGTTGGGAAAAAATCGCCGAGTTTCTTTTGAACTTTTCTAAGCTGCCTGTTCGGCAGTGAAGACAATGAGCGTTCTAATCGCAACAGCAATAACTTTCTAAGCTGCCTGTTCGGCAGTGAAGCGAATATATCAATGTGTACGTTAAGTCAGGAATTTCTAAGCTGCCTGTTCGGCAGTGAAGTATCAGTCATATTGAATTCCTATTCACGTTAATTTCTAAGCTGCCTGTTCGGCAGTGAAGCCAATAAGCACTTGATTAACTTTGCTTTTTATTTTCTAAGCTGCCTGTTCGGCAGTGAAGAGACTCAGGCCACTTTCAAATCGACTGCTTACTTTCTAAGCTGCCTGTTCGGCAGTGAAGAACATGACTCAGAGCAGGTCGCCTTTTTTTCTTTTCTAAGCTGCCTGTTCGGCAGTGAAGCTAAGTTTACCCAAGAGGGCTTGCCTAAGCTTTTTCTAAGCTGCCTGTTCGGCAGTGAAGTTGGCAATGGCTCACCTTGGAGTGTCAGAACATTTCTAAGCTGCCTGTTCGGCAGTGAAGTGCTCCGGGGCGGCCTCCAGCTTCTGTGTTTGTTTCTAAGCTGCCTGTTCGGCAGTGAAGGCACACCCTACCGTGAAAACACGACAAGCCAATTTCTAAGCTGCCTGTTCGGCAGTGAAGTGTCATGCTGACAATTGATGTCGTTTACTTCCTTTCTAAGCTGCCTGTTCGGCAGTGAAGTGATAATTCGACATGTAGATGCGTATCTCGAATTTCTAAGCTGCCTGTTCGGCAGTGAAGTGCTTGATATGGGCATGAGCATGATGGGGACATTTCTAAGCTGCCTGTTCGGCAGTGAAGAATAGAATATCAGGAATAAAATAAGCTACAACTGATAGTTAGATAAAAATACCCTTTTTTACCTTGTTAAAAATAATCAGATGTAACTCATTGTTTTTAAGTCGTATTTTTAAATATCAAAAATAAAGGGTCAAATGACCCTTTCCTTATATCGAACTAAAGCATTATCGATTAATTACTTTAGAACCAAGGTACTGTAGCCGTTTTACTTAAACCAAATAGATCAAACTTCCCCTCTATAGGCTCTTTAGCGATTTCACTAAAACGTAAATATCGACGGTGCTTATGTCCATTAGAGCTACTTTCTAGTTCCAAATATGGGTGTTCTAAGCCTTTTGTAAACATTTTTGCTTTGTATTTATTAATATCTATATCGCTTATGCTTCCTCGCTTACGCAAACGCTTCAGCTTAGATTGCGACATATTGCTTTGAATCCGTGAAATTGTGCGATACTCACACGAGGAAGGAGCCAACTGGATTTCACTTACATCACAGTAACCAACTAACCCACCGAGCCAATTAAGATCAGAAAAGTGTTGAAGCATGTTTCCATTACTATGTACACGAATAACTCGCCCTAGCACAATTTGATATTTGGGGAAACTTACTCCAATAGAATCAGATTTAAGCATCACTAAAGCTTTATGTAACTTCGTGTAAACTTTGTTTAGCAGCACATTTTCACGCATTTCCGCATCGGGCTTTAAAGTGATTTCAATATAACTGTCCACTATTATCTCCTATATCCGTATATTGCTGACGTAGGCCAACCCCTTCTTACCTAAATAAAATGAAGAAACGCCTGCATTTTCGATAAGTTGTGAGAGTTCCTTTGCCTTTTCACGAGAAATATCTATTTCAATAACTAACTGCCCAGAAGCTTTAGTCATTAAATGTCTAGTTTTTCCTATACCTTTAACTAATTCCTCTCGCATATAGGGATTACCCCATATTTTTTTCTTTTCTCCTGTTGTGTATCGCCCCATAAAATCTTTTTTAGTAAAACCGTTATTAGAGATGCCTCCTATGCCACCTGCTTTTGTTCTAGCACTGCTCATATCATACTTATCACTAAGCCTTTCTATTTGTAGATAAAGTGCCGAGCAATACATGCTAATTGGTAGTACTAGCCCTTTATTATTAATACCTTTAAACTTTTCAAACTTATCAGAAAGGTATTGGTAAGCATCTGCTAGCTCACCTTCGTTTTCTATTGGCTTTTGTTTATTTATCTCTTCTAGTCTCGCAATTAATGATAATGGCTCTACTGAAATGAAGTTGAAGCTCACTTCTTTGTCTAAGATAAAGTTGATTAAATCTGGAATGTCTAATGATAATACTCCCCAAAAATACTCTGCATAATCAGAAGTAAAAATAGGGTCATTCACTTTAATCATTCCAGTGAAAGCATTTTGATCTGTACTGCCTGTAATATTTCTTATATATGTCATTTCAGTATTGACTGACTTCGGCTTATCATCAAACCTAACAAGCGACTCTATCTCTTTAAAAAAGTAATTTTCACCATTTCTAGATTGATAAAGCTTACGCTGATCACCTATTAAACGATTTAGTACCCCCATTACTGTATCAATAGTCACTTCTCGTTTAATAAAGTTTTCTGGTTTATTACGTTCATTTAAACTTTTTAATGAACCGATAAATTTTCGTCCTGTTTTAGGTAGTGCATCATTGTTACTACCTTCAAGAAACGAGTTCCTCCAACTAGACTCATATTCTATGGTTATTTTCATAACCACCTCTACTTAGCTTCAAAGTAAACTGCAAAATCAGTTTGAGGCTGAGAACTTATTTCACTTTCATCACGCTTAATACGCATCATTTTATTACTATCGTTATAATCGACAAGCATCTCATTAACATACATATATGATTTAGCTTGGCGGATAGATAACTCTGAAATGAGATCTAGAGTAAACTTCACTAGCACTTTCATTGCATTTTGATTTAATAAAATGCCATTTTCACCCTCATCAAAAATCGTCCCTTTACGCACATAATTACTATGAAACGTCGCTTTCGGTGATGATTCAGGAGCAAGTGTTTGAATAAACTCTTCTACTGATTTAGCAACTTCTTCACCTTGCCCTTCTTTAATTTGCATCGCTTCACGATCGAATTTTTTATCAAGTGAAATAAACTGCAATTGTTCAATACTGATTGAACCGTATGAAATGTATTTAGTGTCGCCAAAGGTGGTTTTTGAAAAGAACGATGAATTATCGCGTTCACCAGCTTGCCCAAATTGCTCAAAATTACCATTGCCTAATTGATCAACAAAATCTTCTATTAATAACGGGCTTGTACGCTTATTTTGGCTGTTTGGTACAACATAGCCTCGCACTAATCCAGTTATTGATGATAATACTTTCATTAAGTTATCTAACTTTGCTTTATTCGCATAATGAATATCAAAAGCTTGTGATCTGAATAGATGATGGCGTATACAGTTTTGGCTGATGTAAAGCGGCGTTTCTTTAAAGTCTATATCGGTTGCTACTCTTAATTTATTTACTCTAAAAGTGTTACCTTTACTTGTCGTTCCTTCATCAAACTCGTTAGGTATGCTATTTGAATAACCTCTAAGTTTTGGCATTGTGTGGTTTTCATATGGTCTAAGAGGATGCTCACCTTTTAAGGTTGTAGGACCATTCCAGTCAGGGTGAGATCGTGAACGTTTTTTAATCAAAATTACGACCAATTTGACGATCACATTTAGCTGTGATCATATACTCCCTTTTTAGGGAGAGCATCATGCACATTGACCACTTCAAAGAACATTTTCAAACGAT
>NZ_JBLWZK010000009.1:0-74149 GCF_048266485.1 Vibrio sp.
TTCAAGTCTCTCCGACCGCACCATAATTAAAACGTTTCTCGAGTATCGAGTTCCGTCAACTGGGCTATCGCCAAGCGGTAAGGCACCGGCTTTTGATGCCGGCATTCCCTGGTTCGAATCCAGGTAGCCCAGCCATATTAAAGTTCCTAGTGCCTGGTTTTCTAGTTTCTAGGAAGAGCAAAAGCTCATAAAACGTTATTAAGATTCTCCAATTATCTTTTTAACTATGAATTCTTCTTAATCCATAAGAAGCGCTGCGGACGTGGCGGAATTGGTAGACGCACCAGATTTAGGTTCTGGCGCCGCAAGGTGTGAGAGTTCAAGTCTCTCCGTCCGCACCATTATTTAACAAAGCCCACTTAATTGTGGGCTTTGTTGTTTCTGAAGCTCTTAATTTCTATTTTTTGCCATTCATATCACCCAATCTCTTTGCATATTATTTTTCTTATCGATTAAAACACCGCAAAATGTTATTCAATATTTTCAATAAAAGGTGAAAAGAAAGTAATGACAGATTTATCACTTATCATTGGTGGTTATACCGATAAAAATGAAGCTACCGGGCTTTACTTGGCAAAAATAGATACCAAAACTGGCCATCTATCCCTCAAGCCATCACAGATAACTTTACGTCACCCTTCTTATTTCGATATCCATAATCAAACGCTGACTGTTATTTCAGAAATACTCGAAGCACATAAACCCAGCATTCAGCAGTACTCATTACAGAATCACCAAAACGAGCTAGAAACAAAATTCTCATTATCCGGCAGTGCGCCTTGTTATGTTCAAAATCATATCCAGAATCACCTAGTCACCACGGCTCAATATGGTTCAGGTCATATTGATATTTTTACTACTGATATCAATCACCATATCACTCAACACCTACAAACGATCGATAGTCAATCTTTGTGCTCATCAGAAAATCAAGAATCACACGCTCATCAATCACTGATTCTCAATGATCCAAAAACCTTAGTTACTGTTGATTTGGGTTGTGACTGTATCGGCTTTTTCCCATTTGATGCCACAGAACAAAAATTCTCAATTGAGCAACATTACTTCATCGAACTTCCCGATGAAAGCGGCCCGAGACATATGGTGTTTGATAAACAAGAACGTTTTGGGCTGCTCTTATGCGAGATATCAGAACAGCTCTTCACCCTATTTAAACCACAAGATAAGTGGCAAGTACTTTCCAGCCAACCTGCTTTCCCTAATACTCAAAATGGACAAGCAGCAGGCGCAATAAAATTTTCGCCAGATGAACGCTTTATTTATCTAACAGGGCGAAGACAAAACCTGATCGCATGCTTTGAGTTCAATAAGCAAACCGGGGAAGCGAACTATGTATTTTCGACTGATTGTGGTGGGGACTTTCCTAGGGACTTTGCTATCTCACCTTGTGGGCAGTGGCTCGTTGTTGCCAATCAAAACAGCAATAACTTGGCAACCTACCATAGAGATATTTCAACAGGGAAATTGGAAGATACGGGGTGTAGGCAAAAAATGCCGTCACCGGTTTGTGTGAAGTTCAGCTGAGCCACGAGCCACGAGCCACGAGCCACGAGCCACGAGCCACGAGAATATATTATTTGCAGCTTGAATAGAAACAAGCTGCACGACAACATTATAGACCGAGTGCATACTTGAGTACTTGCTTCTTAACTTCACCAGAATGCTCAGCCGCTTTTAACGCAACGTTCCTAAGGAGTTTTAGTGGTGGGATATCATTACTGAATGTTTTATAGAAAAAATCCATTCCGCTTTGCATCAATAAATTATCTGTACGTCTTTGCTTTTGATAATCCACAAAAGCCTGATCAGAATCGAGGCCCTTATCAGCAATAGTATCCAGCAGAGCTGAGACATCTTTAAAACCTAAGTTAACACCTTGCCCTGCTAATGGATTAATCGTATGAGCCGAATCTCCAACGAGTACACAACGGTTAGCAAAATAGGCTTGAGCATGACGACGAGTAAGGGGGAAAGAGCCTGCTTGCAAAACCGAAACATCACCAAGTTCCTTGGGGAAATGCGTCCGCACTTCTTGGCGTAAAGCTTCCGACGATAAAGATTGCAATTGCTTAATGCGCTTAGGACTGTCATACCAGACCAATGACCCTTGCTGAACACCATCACTCGTTGCAGCTAACGGTAAGAACGAACGAGGGCCTGAAGGAGTAAACCATTGCCATGTTACATCACGTTGAGAGCCATCAGCTAAGTTTGGCAGCGCAACATTAATTAGCATGCAACGTTGGCGATAATCCCACGCGGTGATTCCAATATTTGCCTGTTGACGTACTTTCGAATTGGCACCATCTGCCCCTACTACCCATAAAGCTTCTAAGCATTCACCTGAATCCAAATGAACCTTGGTAGATTCAGCCAGAAACTCGAGTCTATCTAAGTTATTTGGACACATGACCGTTAAATTAGGATAAGCATCAAATTGCTCCCACAAACCTAGCTGTAATAAGCGATTTTCTACCATATAGCCAAGTTTATCGAGATTAATATCATGGGCATGAAAGCGAGTACGGCATTCAGGGTGCTCCCAAGTTTCGAGACCTAAGTATGGCGTAACCCGTTTATCTGCTACTGGTTGCCAAGCATCAAGCTGGGTTAAAAGATCAACCGAGGCTTTTGAAATAGCAGACACTCGTAAATCCATCGGTTGTGACGCTTCAAATGGCAATGGAGATTTGCCTTCAATTAAAGCTACTGTCTTTTTTTGCTTAGCAAGCCCGACTGCAAGCGCCGCCCCGACCATTCCACCACCAATGATCACCACATCAAACTTAGACATACCCAACCTCAATAAAAATTCTCTACACCATTCTACCCCAAACAAACTCTTTTTCAGCCATGCGATTAAAATTCTTCGACTTTCTTCCTGAATAAATCCCTACCCAAATTATGTCTATAATACAAACAAAGGATTGTGCTCTTAAGATCTATACTTCAAGTGCAAAGGGTATAGTCAGGTTGGATTTAAACCAGTACAATACGCGGCTTGCTAGATTGAAGTCTGATTTTAAATGGCTCTCAACTAGCATAACGATGAGCAAAAGCTCAACCCAACACTGATTTAATACGAGCGAATGTGAAATGAGTAAGAAACTGCTAATTAAAACTTGGGGCTGTCAGATGAACGAATACGATTCATCGAAAATGGCCGACCTACTTAATGCCGCAAATGGATATGAACTAACCGAAGATCCAGCGGAAGCAGATGTATTATTACTCAATACATGTTCGATTCGTGAAAAAGCACAAGAGAAAGTTTTCCACCAGCTGGGTCGTTGGAAAACCTTAAAAGACAAAAAAGAAGGTGTGGTTATTGGCGTGGGTGGTTGTGTAGCGACTCAAGAAGGTGACCATATCCGTCAACGTGCGCCATTTGTTGATGTAATCTTTGGTCCACAAACGCTTCACCGTCTACCGGAGATGATCAAACAGTCACAAGCTAACACTGGTCCTGTGATGGATATTTCATTCCCAGAGATCGAAAAATTCGATCGCCTCCCTGAACCTCGTGCTGACGGTGCGACTGCATTCGTGTCTATCATGGAAGGTTGCTCAAAATACTGTACTTACTGCGTGGTCCCTTATACTCGTGGTGAAGAAGTTAGTCGCCCGATGGACGATGTATTATTTGAAATCGCCCAGCTTGCCGAACAAGGCGTGCGAGAAGTTAACCTACTAGGGCAAAATGTCAATGCGTACCGTGGCCCGATGCACGATGGCGATATCTGTACTTTTGCTGAATTGTTACGTTTAGTGGCATCTATTGATGGTATCGACCGTATTCGCTTTACCACAAGCCACCCATTAGAGTTTGGTGATGACATCATTGCGGTATACGAAGATACGCCAGAGCTAGTAAGCTTCTTACACCTACCGGTACAAAGTGGCTCAGATCGCATTCTTACTATGATGAAGCGTCCACATACTGGCCTTGAGTATAAATCGATTATTCGTAAACTGCGTAAAGCTCGTCCTGATATTCAAATCAGCTCTGACTTTATCGTTGGCTTCCCTGGTGAGTCGAAGAAAGACTTTGAAGATACAATGAAGCTTATCAAAGATGTTGATTTTGATATGAGCTTTAGCTTTATTTTCTCTCCTCGCCCAGGTACGCCTGCGGCAGACTACCCATGCGATGTACCTGAATCTGAGAAGAAAGAAAGATTGTATGAGCTTCAACAACAAATCAATGCACAAGCTATGCGATACTCTCGCTTAATGCTGGATACTGAGCAACGCATTCTTGTTGAAGGTCCATCGAAGAGAAACTTGATGGAATTACGTGGCCGTACAGAGAACAACCGAGTCGTTAACTTTGAAGGTTCAGCAGACTTAATTGGTCAATTTGTAGACGTTCATATTACTGAAGTTCACCCTAACTCACTTCGTGGTACTTTAATTCGTACTGAAGCGGAAATGGGCTTACGCTCAGCAGTATCTCCGGCTGAAATGATGAAAAAAACACGGAAAGAAGATGAATTAGGGGTTGTTACTTTCACACCCTAACACCATCTATAATATATACAGATAGTTAAACAAAGCGGTTCGACACGCTGATATTAAAGCACGAACCGCTTTTTGCGAGGGAAACAGTGAGCAATAAAATTGTAACGCTTGAAGTAAACCTAGAACCTTCCGATAACCACAGACTTTCGAGCTTATGTGGACCATTTGATGACAACATCAAACACCTTGAACGCCGATTAGGTGTAGAGATAAACCATCGTAGCAACTTCTTCACGATTACCGGCAAGCCTCATACTACCGCGGCTGCTTTGGATATCATCAAAACTTTATATGTTGATACGGCACCGGTTCGTGGAACGATTCCAGATTTGGAACCAGAACAAATTCACTTAGCGGTAAAAGAGTCTGGTATTCTTGAACAACATCAAGAGCAGCCGATGGAGTACGGCAAAGAAGTCTTCATCAAAACCAAAAAAGGTATCATTAAGCCTCGTACGCCAAATCAAGGTCAATACCTAGTCAATATGGTGACCCATGATATTAGTTTTGGTATTGGGCCTGCCGGTACAGGTAAAACCTACCTTGCGGTTGCCGCTGCGGTTGATGCATTAGAGCGCCAAGAGATACGTCGTATTCTATTAACCCGTCCAGCGGTTGAAGCGGGTGAAAAACTCGGTTTCTTACCGGGTGATTTAAGCCAGAAAGTCGACCCTTATTTACGTCCACTTTATGATGCCTTATTTGAAATGCTGGGCTTTGAGCGCGTTGAAAAACTAATTGAGCGTAACGTCATTGAAGTGGCACCGCTTGCTTATATGCGTGGTCGTACCTTAAATGATGCCTTTATCATTCTTGATGAAAGCCAAAATACCACAGTAGAACAGATGAAAATGTTCTTAACTCGTATCGGCTTTAACTCACGTGCAGTGATCACTGGCGACGTTACCCAAATCGATTTACCTCGTGGTGCTCGTTCAGGCTTGCGTCATGCCATCGAAGTACTGTCAGAGGTAGAAGACATCAGCTTTAATTTCTTCCTAGCCGATGACGTTGTCCGTCACCCAGTGGTTGCTCGTATCGTTAATGCTTACGAGAAATGGGAAGCGCAAGATCAAAAAGAAAAGAAAGCGATAGAAAAGCGTCGCCGAGAAGAAAGAGAACAACGTGAAGCTCAAGCAGCTGCGTTATTTTCGGCTGCTAATCCTCAGCAAGCCAGTCCTCAACAAGAGCAAGATGCGGAATAATACAAACTATGGCTATTGAACTCGATCTTCAAATTGCAGTCGAAGAAACGACAGGGCTTCCTACCGAGGCCCAGTTACAACAATGGTTGGAATCGGCGATTACCTTATTTCAGCCTCAAGCAGAAGTGACTATTCGCATTGTTGAAAACGAAGAAAGCCAACAATTAAATCGTGATTACCGAGGTAAAGATAAGCCAACTAACGTGCTATCATTCCCTTTTGAAGCGCCTCCAGGTATCGAAATCGACTTACTTGGCGATCTGATTATTTGTAAGCAAGTGGTTGAAGCAGAAGCAAAAGAGCAAAGTAAACCGCTGTCTGCGCATTGGGCTCATATGGTTGTACACGGTAGTCTTCATCTGTTAGGTTATGACCATATTGAAGATGAAGAAGCTGAAGAAATGGAAAACATTGAAACCGAAATCATGCAAAAGCTCGGATTTGATGACCCGTACATTTCTGAAAAAGAATAGGTGAACCGTTACTTAATGCGACTGGTATAATTTAATAACTATACCCAAAATAATTGGAGTTGCAGTGAGGCGACAAGTAAATGAGGCCCCATGAGTTTAGCTTGTCTAAATGATGGGGGTGAATCAGCGTTGTCAACAAAGCTGCTACTTCAAGTACGAAGGGTATCGCGAGCTATCCGCTTTTGATAGCGTTAATGAAAGAGTAGACATGAACGACAGTACCTCGCCTTCACATAATGAAGGCAATAATGATAAATCTGAAGGTCCCAGTAGAAAATCCTTCTTCGAACGCCTAGCTCATCTATTTCAAGGTGATCCTAAAGATCGCCAAGAGCTCGTCGAAGTATTTCGTGATTCAGAAGAGAACGATCTGATCGATCCTGACACACGAGATATGCTTGAAGGAGTGATGGAAATATCGGAAATGCGAGTACGTGACATTATGATCCCACGCTCGCAAATGGTCACTATTAGCCGTGACTATGACCTAGATTCTTTAGCGACCTTAATCATTGATGCGACTCACTCTCGCTACCCTGTGATTAATGAAGATAAAGACCATATCGAAGGTATTTTACTTGCCAAGGACTTATTACGTTACTTGGTGTCAGACAGTACTGAATTCATCTTAAATGAAGTAGTACGTCCTGCGGTTGTTGTTCCAGAAAGTAAGCGTGTTGATCGCCTACTAAAAGAATTCCGCGAAGAGCGTTACCACATGGCTATTGTGGTCGATGAGTTTGGTGGGGTTTCTGGCCTTGTCACCATCGAAGATATTCTTGAAGAAATCGTGGGTGAAATCGAAGATGAATTCGATGATGAAGAAGCCGCCGATATTCGCCAACTGAGCAAGCACACCTTCTCAGTTCGTGCATTGACCGATATTGATGATTTCAACGATACCTTTAACACTAATTTTAGTGATGAAGAAGTCGATACTATTGGTGGACTGGTTACTCTAACCTTTGGTCACCTACCAGAGCGTGGTGAAGCGGTTGAACTGGATGGCTACAATTTTAAAGTGACGGCAGCAGACAACCGTAAAGTGATTCAACTACAAGTCACAATTCCAACCAACTCAGAAACCAATATCGAACCTGAAAGTAACAATTAGCAGCGAAGCCTAATTAACTTATGAAAACAATTTGGATTCAGCGCATTGGGCGGCCTTTATTGGCCGCTTTTATTGGCGCGACAACTACCCTTGCGTTTGCGCCATTTTCTTACTGGCCCATTGCGATTTTAAGCCCTTTCATTCTGCTACTACTTCTTGATAAACAATCCATCAAGTTTGGTTTTTGGATTGCTTTTGCTTGGGGCTTAGGCCAATTTGGCACAGGTATAAATTGGGTGCATGTCAGTATCGATACCTTTGGTGGCATGCCTAAGATTGCCAGCGTTACTCTCATGAGTTTGTTAGTGGCTTATTTAGCGCTCTATCCAGCTCTATTTGGCGCCCTGCTCAACCGTTTCTTCCCGAAAACAACGATCCAACGTTTAGTGATTGCTGCCCCGATCATTTGGCTTATCACCGATTGGCTACGTGGTTGGGTAATGACTGGCTTTCCGTGGCTATGGTTAGGGTACAGCCAAATTGATAGCCCACTGAATGCGTATGCACCAGTATCTGGTGTGGAAGCGATTACCCTTATGCTATGGCTTATTGCGGGTAGTTTCGCCTTGATCGCTATGACAAAAAAATGGTCTTACTTAGCAATACCTACTGCTGTTTTCGTGGTTGCTTTTGCTTTAAACCAAGTATCATGGGTAAAACCGGATCCTTCGACCAAAACCTCATTTGCACTTATCCAAGGCAATATCGATCAAAAAATGAAGTGGGTACCGAGTCATCGCTGGCCTACCTTGATGAAATACACCGATATCAGCCGAGACAATTGGGGCACCGATATTATTATTTGGCCTGAAGCGGCAATTCCGGCTTTAGAATCTGATTTGCCAGCATTTCTACATAATTTAGATACTGCTGCAAAAGCTAATAACAGCGCTTTAATTACTGGCATATTATCACAAGATGATATGGGACGTTTTTATAATAACGTTCTAACACTCGGCCAAAATGGCCTAGGTCCATACGATTATGATACGGCTAAACGCTATAGCAAGCACCATTTATTACCTTTTGGTGAATTTGTACCATTTGGTGACTTGTTGCGCCCTATCGCACCTTTCTTTAACTTGCCTATGTCTTCGTTCCAGCGTGGTGATTTCATTCAACCGAACCTCATCGCCGATGGCCGTCACCTAGTCGTCGCTTTATGTTATGAAATCATTTTCAGCGAACAAGTACGCCAAAATGTTACGCCTAATACTGATTTCATATTAACGCTTTCTAATGATGCTTGGTTTGGCCATTCAATTGGTCCATTACAACATATGGAAATTGCTCGTATGCGCGCCTTAGAGCTTGGTAAACCGCTTATCCGTGCCACCAACAACGGCGTAACGGCCGTAACCGATTACAAAGGCCGCATTACTAAACAAGTACCACAGTTCCAGACTGAAGTATTAAAAGCCGAAGTAACATCGACATCAGGCAATACTCCTTATCGAACGTTAGGCTCTTGGTTGTTGTACCTATGGTGTGCCGCGGGATTATTTATGATTTGGTTTCAACAAAGAAAAGCGAATAAATAACCTCTACTCCGAATAACGAAAAAACTTTCTGATTCTAAAAAACTGATTTATGTAAAACAATAAAGCCACGTAAGTCATTCAACTTACGCGGCTTTTGATAGTTCGATTAAGGCTTTAATGGCACGCGAGTAAAGGCACCATTACCACATTGGATACAAGGGATGATTTCACATGGGTGGCTGTATTCTTGTCGATGACCACATTTTTCACACACTAAAGCGCCTAGCCCGATCACATCCCCCACTTCATAAAGCCCCTTATGCTCAATATCTTGAAGTACTTCCATCCACTCAATTTGAGTTTTATCAGTAATATCGAGTAAGCCTTGCCAAATAGATTCTGCAATAACGTCTCTAAATGGGTCATTAGCAATCGCTTCTTTGTCTTTTTCATAATTTTCCGCAAACTCTTTAAGATCCGACTTCACATATCGGCTAATAAGCGCGTACTCATCTTTAGTCATGTCTTTAGTCGCTTGCCACATCTTCTTGGGCGTATCGAGCGCTTTATTTATCTCTTCCGGCGTATGCTTTAAGCTTTCAATAATCTCTTCTAACAGCTTTTTATAGTCCTGGTTACGCTTTGACATATTGCTCTCCTTAACCATCTAGTTAACTACAGGGTCACATTGCCTATTGTTGTGCGCAACCCCTTTAAGGTATTCTATGCTGATCAAGTATTATCGGTTTTAACCGATCTCACAAATCTACGATTACCGGATATCATCGATGCAAGAGCATAAAGTGAAATTATCAGAACATTATAATCCTCAAGACATTGAACCAAAGGTTCAACAATACTGGGATGACAAAAAAATATTTGAAGTAACAGAAGATCCAAGTAAAGAAAAATTCTACTGCTTGTCTATGTTCCCTTACCCAAGTGGCCGCCTGCATATGGGGCACGTTCGTAATTACACTATCGGTGATGTGGTTTCTCGCTACCAGCGTCTGCAAGGCAAAAACGTCATGCAACCTATTGGTTGGGATGCGTTTGGTCTACCCGCTGAAAATGCTGCGGTTAAAAACAAAACTGCGCCAGCGCCTTGGACTTACGAAAACATCGAATACATGAAAAACCAGCTTAAATTATTAGGCTTTGGTTATGACTGGAACCGTGAATTTGCGACTTGTACACCTGAATACTACCGTTGGGAACAAGAGTTCTTCACCAAATTGTATGAAAAAGGCCTAGTCTACAAAAAAACTTCTTCTGTAAACTGGTGTCCGAACGACATGACGGTTCTGGCTAACGAACAAGTAGAAGACGGTTGCTGCTGGCGTTGTGACACGCCAGTTGAGCAAAAAGAAATTCCACAGTGGTTTATTAAAATCACTGAATACGCACAAGAGTTATTAGACGATCTAGATAACCTAGACGGTTGGCCTGAGATGGTTAAAACCATGCAGCGCAACTGGATTGGTCGCTCTGAAGGCGTTGAATTAACCTTTAAAGTAAAAGACCAAGCTGATCTTGAGGTGTATACCACACGTCCTGACACGCTAATGGGTGTGACTTACGTAGGTATCGCTGCTGGTCATCCATTGGCAAACATTGCTGCACAAAATAATCCAGAGCTTGCGGCTTTCTGTGAGGAATGTAAAAACACCAAAGTTGCAGAAGCTGAACTGGCAACGATGGAAAAGAAAGGCATGGATACTGGCCTGACAGCCATTCATCCATTAAACGGCAAAGAAGTACCGGTTTATGTGGCTAACTTTGTGTTAATGGATTACGGCACAGGTGCGGTAATGGCAGTTCCATCTCACGATCAACGTGATTTTGAATTCGCAACCAAATACGGCCTAAACATCGAAGCGGTCATTCTTGATGAAGAAGGCAACCAACCTGACGTTTCTGAAGCCGCTTACACCGAAAAAGGGAAGTTATTTAATTCAGGCGAATTTGACGGTCTTGATTTTAAAGAAGCTTTTGATGCTATCGCTGCGAAATTAGAATCTGAAGGTAAAGGTAAGAAAACCGTTAACTTCCGTCTACGTGACTGGGGCGTATCTCGTCAACGTTACTGGGGTGCGCCAATTCCAATGGTGACCACAGATGACGGTGAAGTGCATCCAGTTCCTGCTGACCAACTTCCGGTTATCCTGCCTGAAGATGTGGTCATGGATGGCGTAACTAGCCCAATTAAAGCAGACAAAGCTTGGGCAGAAACGACTTTTAATGGCGAGCATGCACTACGTGAAACCGATACTTTTGATACCTTTATGGAATCTTCTTGGTACTACGCACGTTACTGTTCTCCACAAGCGGACGATATTCTAGATCCAGAAAAAGCCAACTACTGGCTACCTGTGGATCAATATGTAGGTGGTATTGAACACGCTTGTATGCACCTATTGTACTCACGCTTCTTCCACAAATTATTACGTGACGCAGGTTATGTGACTTCTGATGAGCCGTTCAAGCAACTGCTTTGTCAAGGTATGGTGCTCGCGGATGCTTTCTATCACACCAATGAAAAAGGCACTAAAGAATGGATCGCTCCAACAGATGTCACCGTTGAGCGTGATGGTAAAGGCCGTATTGAAACAGCGATTGATAACCAAGGTCGTAACGTTGAACACTCTGGCATGATCAAAATGTCTAAGTCGAAAAACAACGGTATTGACCCACAAGAAATGGTGGATAAATACGGCGCAGATACTGTTCGTTTATTCATGATGTTTGCTTCTCCGGCTGATATGACGCTGGAATGGCAAGAATCAGGCGTAGAAGGTGCAAACCGTTTCTTACGTCGTGTATGGAAACTAGTGGGTGAGCATACTTCTAAAGGTGATGTTGAAGTTTTAAATATTGCAGCGTTAACCAGCGCTCAAAAGGCGCTACGTCGTGATGTTCATAAAACGATTGCTAAAGTGAGCGATGATATTGGCCGTCGTCAGACCTTCAACACTGCCATCGCCGCTATCATGGAATTAATGAACAAGCTAGGTAAAGCACCACAAGAAAACGAACAAGATCGCGCGATTCTTGATGAAGCACTAAAAGCGGTTGTTCGCATGCTTTACCCTATCACTCCACATATTTGTCATGAATTATGGAACGCTTTAGGTGAATCGGATGTCGATAGCTGTGAGTGGCCAACATTTGATGACAAAGCCTTAGTGGAAGATGAAAAACTGATTATCGTCCAAGTGAATGGTAAGCTTCGAGCGAAACTAACGGTTCCTGCAGATATCAGTAAAGATGATGTTGAAGCGATGGGCTTAAGTGATGAGAATGTGACTAAGTTCACCGATGGTTTGACTGTACGTAAAGTCATTTATGTACCAGGGAAACTATTGAATATCGTTGCTAACTAATCATTAGCACAAATAAAAAATTAAAAGCGTAGGCATCGAAAGGTGCTTACGCTTATCTTATAGGTTTTTAGCAAAAGAATTTATAAGATAAGCACCGTACGTATATACCCAAAGTAATTGAAACTGCAACTTCAAGTACAAAGAGTATTATATTTAAACCGATTAGAGGTACTCATTAGTGGCACATTTGTTTTCTCGTTCTCATGTACGTTTTCTTGCCATTATCGGCCTAGCTATGATGACTAGTGCATGTGGTTTCCACTTCAGAGGCAGTTATCTACTACCCGAAGAAGTTTCAACCATTTCTGTTACCAGTTTTGACTCTTATAGCCAAATCACTCGTGATGTGAAAAACCAGTTACGCCTTAACGGTGTGGATGTTGTTTCTCCAGGTGCTAATATCACCAACTTACACCTAGTCAGTGAAACCGCCAATGATGACAGTGATAATGGTCGAACCTTATCCTTGTACCAAAACTCTCGAGCAGCGGAATATGAATTGTCTTATCGTGTGTCTTACCAAGTGTCGGTTCCGGGTTACGACAAAAAAACCTTTAACGTCAATATTACCCGCAGTTACTTAGATAACCCATTAGCCGCACTGGCAAAATCGGTTGAACGAGATTTGATTGTTGAAGAGATGCGTGAACAAGCTGCTGAACAAATTCTACGTCAGATGGCTCGTTTAAAAGCCCAGCTAGTTGTGACTCCAGCGGAAAGTGATGAACGACAAGATTTCCCAACCAATATTGATGGTACTGAGAATCAACCAGACACCATCACTATTGATGAAGGCGTAGAGCAAACAACTTTTACCAGTGAAGTATCAAGCGATAGTGACGAGTCAGTCACCAGAGATTCTTCAACTGAAGCTCCGTAATCACAATGCGTATATTTGCCGATAAACTCGCTGAAAACCTCGAACGAAAATCCTTCCCTATTTATTTATTAATGGGGAACGAGCCGTTATTGCTGCAAGAAAGTAAAGATCTTTTGTATAAATCGGCCAAAAATAAAGGCTTCTTAGATAAACAGCGATTCACTCTCGACAAGCAAGTTGATTGGAATCAGATATTTGATTGCTGCCAAGCGTTGAGCTTATTTTCTAATCAGCAGATTATTGAGTTAGAGATTCCCGACACTGGTGTCACCGCGGCGATCGCCAAAGAACTGGTTAACTTAGCGGACATGTTAAATCCTGACATTTTATTGATCGTGATTGGCAATAAGCTATCGCGCGCTCAAGAAAATACCAAGTGGTTCAAAGCATTACATAAAAATGGTCTATTAGTTAGCTGTAATAGCCCAGAGCTTCGTCAGTTACCACAATTTGTCCAACAACGTTGTCGTAAATTAAAACTCACCCCCGATGCGGAAGCGGTACAAATGCTAGCGCAATGGCATGAGGGTAACTTACTAGCTCTGGCGCAAAGCTTAGAGAAATTAGCGTTATTGTACCCAGACGGTAATCTGACCCTACCAAGAGTAGAGACATCACTAAGCAGACATAACCACTTTACCCCTTTTCAATGGACCGATGCCCTCCTTGCAGGCCAAACCAAACGAGCTCAGCGAATCTTGCGTCAACTGCAAGCCGAAGGCCAAGAAGCCATTATATTACTGCGTACAATCCAAAAAGAGCTCTTCCTGCTCATCGAAATGAGACAAGCTTTTGATCATGGCGCAGTACTCGGTAAAATATTTGATCAACACCGAATCTGGCAAAACAAACGCCCGCTCTATACATCGGCACTACAACGATTAAACTTAGCGTTTTTGCAAAAACAAGTTCACCTGTTGTGCCAAGTAGAACTGTCGGTCAAAACAACGTTTGATCAAGACCCTTGGCCAAAGCTCAGCCAACTATCCATCGAGCTATGCCAACCGACAGTGGCGCTATCTCGTTTAGAGCAACCTATTTGACCACCCAATAGAATCGACTTTCAATTCGGTGGATTCTTTCCAAACCCGGTATTTCTCCTTACCATTAAGAAGTACCATTAAATACCATATTAAAGAGGCAATACTTTGCAACTGAATGAGTTAAAAGATTTTCTTGCTGATAAAGCAGATGACATGAAAGCGGAAAACATCATCACACTAAATGTTAAAGGTAAATCAAGCGTAACTGATTACATGATCATATGTACTGGTACTTCAAAACGCCACGTTGCTTCCATTGCAGATAATGTTGCGAAAGAAGCGAAAACCGCCGGCATCGAAGCTTTAGGTATTGATGGTGAAGAAGAAGGTGAATGGGTCGTAGTCGATATGGGATCAGTCATGGTTCATATCATGCAAGAAGCGTCTCGTGATTTATACCAATTGGAAAAACTGTGGGGTTAATACTCCACCACTCTATTGGAGCCGGTAAGTGAAAATTCAACTTATTGCAGTCGGAACCAAGATGCCTAAATGGGTCGAAGACGGTTTTTACGAATATCAGCGTCGCTTCCCAAGTGATATGCCATTTGATTTAATCGAAATTCCAGCTGGAAAACGTGGAAAAAATGCCGATATTGCAAGGATTCTGCAAAAAGAAGGCGAAGCGATGCTAGCTGCTGTACCTAAAGGGAATCGCATTATAACATTAGACATTCCAGGCAAACGCTGGGATACCGGTCAATTGGCATCTCAACTCGATGCTTGGAAACTAGATGGTCGTGATGTGTCTATTTTAATTGGTGGGCCTGAAGGGCTTGCACCAGCGTGTAAGGCTGCCGCCGATCAAAGTTGGTCATTGTCACCACTGACTTTGCCGCACCCAATGGTTCGCGTGATTATGGCAGAAAGCCTATACCGAGCTTGGAGCGTCACAGCTAATCATCCGTACCACCGAGAATAATAAAGAATGAGACGTAGACGTAGCCAAATACGTGATTACACTGCTGAAGCTAAATTGTTCGCACGACGCTCAATTGTTGCGTTTATGGGCATTATTGTGTTGGTTGGCATTTTGCTAGCCAACCTTTATTACATCCAAGTCGACCAATATCAAGACTATAAAACTCGTTCAAACGACAACCGAATTAAAATTGTTCCTATCGCGCCCAATCGCGGTCTTATTTATGATCGTAATGGAAAACTACTAGCGTCTAACCGTCCGGTATATAGCCTTGAAATTACACCGGAAAAAGTCCCTGATATCGATAAGACCATCGAAGAACTGCGTAAAATCTTAACGATTACTGATGAGCAAGTTGCTACCTTCCAAAAAGAGCGACTTCACATTAGGCACTACCAGCCTGTTCCTTTGCTAACTCAATTAACGAACGAACAAGTGGCCAAATTTTCTGTCGACCAATACAAATTTCCAGGAGTAGAGATTACTGCCGCATTGAAACGTTACTACCCATACGGCTCGGTACTAACGCATGTTTTAGGTTATGTGTCTCGCATCAATGACCGCGATATTTTACGCCTAACCGAAGAAGATAAAATTTCTAATTATCAAGCCACTCGTAATATTGGTAAGTTAGGCATCGAACGTTATTACGAAGATGTTTTACACGGTACATCTGGCTATCAGGAAGTGGAAGTTAATAGTCGAGGTCGCATCATTCGTACCTTAAAATACGTGCCACCTATCCCAGGTAAAGATATCGTTCTCAACTTAGATATTAACCTACAGCAATACGCTTATAAGTTAATGGATCAGCGCCGTGGCTCGATCATTATTCTCGATCCTGCTGATAATGGTGTTCTCGCGATGGTATCTAGCCCAAGTTATGATCCCAATGCCTTTGTTCATGGTATCAGTGGCAAAGCCTATAATAAATTATTAAATGATCCAAACCGCCCATTGGTAAACCGAGCAACCTTAGGTATCTACCCACCTGCTTCGACAGTAAAACCGTTTATTGCAGTATCGGCATTAACCGAAGGCGTGATCACCACTAAAACCACTCGTAATGATCCAGGAATTTGGTACATACCGAATGCACGAAGTCATAAAGGTTATCGTGACTGGAGTCGTTGGGGACACGGTGTGGTTGATGTCAAAAAGTCCATTGAAGAATCAGTGGATACCTTCTATTACCAAATAGCATTTGATCTTGGTATCGATCGCTTATCTAAATGGATGAATAAATTTGGTTTTGGTGAATATACCGGTATTGATTTGCACGAAGAAAGCAGAGCAAATATGCCTACTCGTGACTGGAAAATGGCTCGCCACCGCACCCCTTGGTATCAAGGTGACACCATACCTGTCGGAATTGGACAAGGTTATTGGACTGCAACACCGATGCAAATTGCTAAAGCATTATCGGTATTGGTTTCACACGGTAAAGTTCGAGCACCTCACCTTCTTCGTGCCACTATCGACAAAACCAAACCCGATCAAAAACCAGTATTGAGCCCAATAAAAACATTCCCGACCATTACCGGAGTTAAAGATTCTGATTGGGAAATCGCCAAAGAAGGCATGCACTTAGTCGCAACAGGTTCTCGAGGTACTGCTCGCCGCTCTTTCTATGGTGCAAAATATGAAGCTGCCGTTAAATCTGGTACTGCACAGGTCTATGGATTAAAAGAAGGTGAGAAGTATAATGCTGATGAAGTCGCCGAACACTTACGTGATCACGCATTATTAATGGGTTTCGCACCGTTAAAAAATCCTAAACTTATCCTCGCTATGGTGCTTGAAAATGCTGGTGGCGGTTCTGGCGTCGGCGGCCCAATCGCCCGTGAAATATTTGATCATGTACTCGTTGAATCACCTGATGACGCGGGTGCAGATAAAAAGGATAAAAAGTAGTATGAACATGGACCCTGCCACTGGGCAAAACCGTTCATTTTTCGAACGACTGCATATCGACCTACCTCTATTACTTGGTATCTTATTATTGATGGGAATTGGCTTAGTTATCATGTACAGCGCCAGTGGACAAAGCTATGAGATGATGGACAAACAAGCCATGAGAATGTTGCTATCTCTAACCGTCATGCTTGCTGTTGCCCAAGTAAAACCAAGAACAATAGAATCCTTAGCGCCAACCTTATACTTAATCGGGATTATTTTATTGCTCGGTGTATTATTCTTTGGCGAGACCTCAAAAGGTGCTCAACGTTGGTTAAGTCTAGGCTTTGGCCCTCGCTTTCAGCCATCTGAAGTTTTGAAATTAGTTGTGCCTTTAATGATTGCAAGGTATATCGGAAAACAACCTCTACCACCGACATTCCGCACTTTGGCAGTATCATTAATTTTGGTCTGCTTACCGACTATTTTAATCGCTAAACAGCCGGACTTAGGAACATCAATATTGATTGCGGCTTCCGGTCTTTTCGTTATTTTCCTCGCGGGTATCCGTTGGAGAATTATCATTACTGCAGCAGCGGCGGTTGGTGGGTTCATTCCAATCCTCTGGTTCTTTTTAATGCACGAATACCAGAAAACTCGGGTTAGAACATTATTTGATCCAGAGTCCGATCCTCTAGGGGCTGGCTATCATATAATTCAAAGTAAAATCGCCATTGGCTCTGGCGGCTTGACTGGCAAAGGTTGGTTGCATGGAACTCAATCTCAACTTGAATTTGTTCCAGAGCGACATACTGACTTTATCTTTGCAGTTATTGCGGAAGAATGGGGTATTATCGGCGTAATATTTTTACTCTCAGTATACTTATTCATTATCGCTCGTGGCTTATATTTAGCGACACAAGCGCAAACCGCTTTCGGGCGAATGATGGCTGGCAGTGTTGTACTTAGCTTCTTTGTTTATGTTTTTGTCAATATTGGCATGGTAAGCGGCATTTTACCTGTAGTTGGTGTACCTTTACCGCTAATCAGCTATGGCGGCACCTCGATGATCACTCTATTGGTTGGTTTTGGTATTTTAATGTCAATTCACACTCATAGAAAAATGCTTTCAAAGGCGAATTAAATTAATGAAAAAATATTGCCGTTACGGCCTATGGCTGGCCTTCACACTTTTAGCGGGTTGCTCATCGTCTCCAGATGAGCGATATAAACTATCAGATGATGTCGCACCTGAAGATCCAATTTCTGTCGCCAATGTAGAAGATGCTCATCCTCGCTATGAGCCTTTTAGCCCTGGTGGCAACCGAGATTACACCCTACGAGGTAAAGATTATAAAATCGTTAAAGAAACCAAAAACTTTACTCAATCAGGCTATGCCTCTTGGTATGGTAAGAAATTTCATGGTCATTTAACATCAAACGGCGAAGTCTACGATATGTATTCCATGTCAGCGGCGCACAAAACCTTGCCTATCCCTAGCTATGTCAAAGTCACCAATACCGAAAATGGTAAAACCGCTATCGTTCGAATTAACGACCGTGGACCATTTCATGACGGCCGAATTATTGATTTAAGTTACGCTGCAGCCTACAAACTTGGTGTCTACCAAGCAGGTACTGCTCCAGTTAAAATTGATTATATTACGGTTCCCAGAAGCAAAGTAGATCATGCTTATTCCAAACAAGAGTACATGATCCAAGTTGCCGCCGTTTCTAATTTCGAAAAAGCGCGAACTTTAGCAAAAAATCTTGGTCAAAAATACGCATCACAATACAGTGTCGAAAACTCGAGCAGTATTAATCGCATCATGCTTGGCCCTTGGAAAGTTCAAGATCAAGCGAATGAAGTGCTTCATAAACTTCAACAAAGCGGCTACCAATCCGCCTTTATGAAGCACCGAACACGTAAATAAAATCAACAAAAACTTAGCGCTTTATCGTCTAGCGATTAAACGATGTTGCTAATTTCGTAGACTTTGATCCATATCTGATTTCTAGAGAAGTTTCTGTTAGAATGCGAAAAATTTACTTCCACTAAAATATTGATAGCATTTATCTCATGAAAAATACGGCTAAATATCTAACATCATTGCTAGTACCTTCATTAGCACTTTCAGCATCTTTGGTTTCATTGAATGCTTCTGCATCCGATCCTATCGTAGTACCTAATGCTCCAGAAATTGCAGCAAAAAGCTTTGTGTTAATGGATTACCATTCAGGCAAAATTTTAGCTGAGAAAAATTTGGATGAGCGTCTCCATCCTGCGAGCTTAACTAAAATGCTAACCAGCTATGTAATTGGTCAAGAACTTAAATCAGGTAGCATTTCACGCTCTGATGAAGTTGTGATCAGTGAAAAAGCTTGGGCGAAAAACTTCCCTGATTCTTCAAAAATGTTCATTGAAGTGGGTAAAACCGTAACGGTTGATAAATTAAACCAAGGTATTATCGTCACTTCAGGTAACGATGCTTGTGTTGCAATGGCTGAGCACATTGCCGGTTCTGAAGATTCATTTGTCGACTTAATGAACCAATGGGCACAAAAAATCGGCATGGTGAATTCTCACTTTGTGAATGCTCATGGCCTAGACAATGATGAGCATTACTCGACTGCACACGACCTTGCAATTTTAGGTGCTGCATTAATTCGTGACGTACCAGAAGAGTACAAAATCTACTCTCAAAAATCATTCACTTATAACGGTATTACTCAATACAACCGTAATGGTCTATTGTGGGATAAGAGCATGCACGTAGATGGCATTAAAACAGGCCATACAAGCGGTGCAGGCTATAACCTAGTAACCTCTGCAACAGAAGGCGATATGCGCCTAGTATCTGTTGTAATGGGCACTAAAAGTGAAAACGCACGGAAAGCAGAAAGCAAAAAGCTTCTCAACTTCGGCTTCCGCTTCTTTGAAACCGTTGCACCACACAAAGCGGGCGAAGAGTTTGTTAAAGAAAAAATCTGGATGGGCGATAAGAGCGAAATCTCTTTAGGTGTGCAAGAGAATACTTTTGTCACTGTGCCTCGTGGTCAAGCGAAAAACCTAGCGGCTAGCTTTGTATTAGATAAAGAGCTTAAAGCTCCTATTAACAAAGGTGAAGTAGTTGGTAAACTGTTCTACCAATTAAATGGTAAGGATGTTGCTGAGTACCCACTTGTTGCTCAAGAAGATGTAAAAGAAGGAGGTGTTTTCAGCCGCCTAATCGATTACATTGTTCTACTATTTAAGAGTTGGTTCTAAGTCTCTTACAGCCAATAAGTAGAATTAACTAACATCAATAGCCGCATTCATTGCGGCTTTTTATTTTTTGATATCTTTAGAAGATTTAAATGATAAATCGTTAATTTTATTTAAATTCCTAATCAATACCCCATCAACTTAAAACAAATGCACATAATCTATGCGATATGGATAGTACGTGATAGTTGAGATCCTACGTCAATCCCATTACTATTCACGCTTTATCGCACCTTTCCCCTTTCAGGAGCACGGTATGCAAGAGCAACCAAAACTAAAAGATTTACTTGAATTCCCATGCCAATTTACCTACAAAGTGATGGGCTATGCGAAGCCAGAGTTACCGGATCTTGTTCTCAGCGTTATTCAAAAACACGCACCAGGTGATTACTCTCCAAGCGTTAAACCAAGTGGTAAAGGTACCTACAACTCGGTATCAGTCACCATTACTGCCACTTCAATTGAGCAAGTTGAGACCTTATATAAAGAGCTTGGTGAAATTGAAATCGTACGAATGGTTTTATAATATTTTTTAAAAGAACCTTTTATACCCAAATGACTTCAAGATGCAGAATTCAGAGCTATCATCCAATCCTTTAGGCAAGGAAGATTGGCGAAGGAATGTAAGCACCTTTCAAACCAATCTGACGCAGCATAAAGCTTGTTTTATTCTTGCTGAAACTTGCACCTGAAGTTACTTGGGTATATACAAACCAAGTTTGGATCGGTTCAAATAACGACAACAAATCACTATACCCTTACTACTAGTGAGTAGTTACTGGCACTAAAGAGGTTTATAATCGTTAGCTGATCCAATTTTAACCTCCTTAAATACACATCACTCTGCGTTAGGATTTTGCTCATGGATAGTCAATCAACTCAGGCCGAGACATTAGAACTCCCTACTGCATCACCAAATCATGTTGTGATTAGGAAACTCGGTCGTCAAGACTACCTTCCCATTTGGCAAGCAATGCATCGATTTACTGACCAAAGAAATGCTCAGACAGTTGATGAAGTTTGGCTAGTTGAACATAATCCCGTATTCACCCAAGGCCAGGCTGGTAAAGTAGAGCATTTATTAAATACTGGAGATATTCCCGTAGTGCAGAGTGACCGTGGAGGTCAAGTGACCTATCATGGGCCGGGGCAAATTGTCGCTTATTTCATGATAAACTTACGCCGTAAAAATATCGGTGTGCGTGAACTGGTAACAAATATCGAAAACATCGTCATTGCCACTCTCAATGAATTTGATATCACATCTACCGCACGACCAGATGCTCCGGGTGTGTATGTTGAACAGCGTAAAATCTGCTCATTAGGTTTACGCATTCGTAAAGGATGTTCTTTTCATGGCCTAGCCTTAAACGTCAATATGGATTTATCACCATTTTTGCGTATTAATCCTTGTGGGTATGCAGGTATGGAAATGATACAAGTGAAAGATGTTAACGGACCAAACTCCGTTGCCAGTGTTGAAGCCGTGTTAATTGAAAAAATCACTCAGCAACTTGAATATACTCAAGTTGACGTTACGACAGAAAGCCGCTGAAAATCAGCGTCCGCTTTAAAAAGTAAGTAGGAAGTTATGAGTAAACCAATCCAAATGGAAAAAGGCGTTAAGTATCGTGACGCTGATAAAATGGCACTAATTCCAACCAAAACGGTTGCCGTGGAAAAGACGGAGATCTTACGCAAGCCGGAATGGATGAAAATAAAACTGCCCGCGGATAGTCAACGTATTCAAGATATCAAAGCTGCGATGCGTAAAAATGATCTTCACTCAGTTTGTGAAGAAGCATCTTGTCCAAACCTTGCAGAATGCTTTAATCACGGTACCGCAACCTTTATGATTTTAGGCGCAATTTGTACTCGCCGTTGCCCTTTTTGTGATGTGGCACATGGTCGTCCTAATGCACCGGAAGCCAACGAACCACAGAAACTGGCGCAAACTATTTCTGATATGAAACTAAAATACGTGGTGATCACCTCAGTTGACCGTGATGATCTACGTGATGGCGGCGCACAACACTTTGCTGAGTGTAATAAAGCGATTCGTGAAAAAAATCCAAATATTAAAATTGAAACCTTAGTACCTGATTTCCGTGGTCGTATGGATGTTGCACTAGATCTAATGAAAGACAACCCACCAGATGTGTTTAACCACAACTTAGAAACTGCACCTCGCTTATACCGCCGAGCTCGCCCTGGTGCCAACTATAAATGGTCTCTGCAACTCCTGCAGAAATTTAAAGAACAGCATCCGCATATTCCAACCAAGTCAGGCTTAATGATGGGCTTAGGTGAAACTAAAGAAGAAATTATCGAAGTACTAAAAGATCTACGATCTCATGGCGTGACTATGTTGACACTAGGACAATACTTAGCGCCAAGCCGTCACCACTTACCAGTTGAACGCTATGTACCGCCTTCTGAGTTTGATGAGCTTAAAGAAATCGCTCTAGAACTAGGCTTTACCCATGCAGCATGTGGACCATTTGTACGTTCTTCATACCATGCCGATATGCAAGCACAAGGGATTGAAATTAAGTAAACAACGAAGCTCGGTATGCGGGCGCTTCGCTGCTCGTGACTCGAAAAAGAAAGGTTAATTTTGAGTTTATAGCTTTGAGATAAGCATAAAAAAGATCGCGACTTAAATCGCGATCTTTTTTGTTTCTGGTAACTTCGCAGTTCGGAAAGGACAACGTCGAGAAACGAGCTTCCGAGTCACGAGATTCAGCTGTTTATTGTCGAATTAAATAATCCGCCTTACCCACCCACTTATAGCTTGTTAGCTCTTCTAAGCCCATAGGGCCGCGTGCATGCAGTTTCTGTGTAGACACTGCCACCTCTGCACCCAAACCAAATTGAGCACCATCAGTGAAGCGTGTAGAAGCATTTACGTATACTGCTGCCGAACCTGCCGAGTTAATGAATAATTCAGCGTTACGAATGGATTCTGTCATGATGGCATCTGAATGGCTCGCATTATGTACCTGCATATGGTCAATCGCTTCCGCAATATCGCTAACGACTTTAATCCCTAAGGTATAGCTTAACCATTCAGTATCAAAGTCGCCTTCTTGTGCATCACGTACTTGTTCATTTTTACCTAATATTGCTTTTGCTTTTGGTTCAGCCACTAAGGCGACTTTTTCACCGAACCGTTTTGTTAATTTAGGTAAAAATTCAGCGGCAACTTTTTCATGCACCAATAACGTATCAAGAGAGTTACAAGCCGATGGACGTTGTACTTTCGCATTTTCAATCACATCGATAGATTTTGCTAAATCTGCCGTTTCATCGACAAAAATATGGCTAATCCCAAAACCACCAATGATCACAGGAATCGTGCTATTTTCTTTACACATTTTATGCAGCCCCGCACCACCACGAGGAATGATCATATCGACATAATCATCCAGTTTTAGCAATTGTGAAACCAATTCACGATCAGGCTTTTCAATGTACTGCACGGAAGCAGCAGGTAAGCCGGCTTTTTTAAGTGCAATTTGAATCACTTTGACCAATTCCATATTAGAAAAGAAGGTCTCTTTGCCACCACGTAAAATACTGGCATTACCAGTTTTCAAACACAAAGCGGCAATATCAATCGTCACATTAGGGCGTGCTTCATAAATCACACCGACAACACCTAAAGGCACGCGACGACGTGAAAGTGACATGCCATTTTCTAGAACCTTGCTATCAATCTCACTACCAACTGGGTCATTCAGGTTAATTACATTACGCACATCAGCCGCAATGCCCGCTAAACGAGACTCATCGAGCAACAAACGATCTAAAAGCGCTTCGGTTAACCCCGCTTGACGGCCTAATTCAATGTCTTGAGCATTAGCCTCTAAAATCGTACTTGCGTTTGCTTCAAGCTCATCTGCAATGATAGAGAGTGCTTTATTTTTTTGAGTGGTTGAGGCTGTCGTTAACTGAAATGCGGCTTGCTTTGCCGCTTGACCCATTAATGTTAAATCCACAATCTTTTCCTTAAATTCTTTTGCCAAACTATTCTTGAATAACAACTAAATCATCACGATGAATAATGGTAGCACCATACGCATAGCCTAGTGTTGCTTCAATCTCAGTACTGTGTTTACCGATCAATAGTGCTAATTCGGTATCTGAATAGCTCACAATACCTTTGGCTAACAATTGCCCTTTCTGATTACGTAAGCGAACCACATCTCCACGAGAGAAAGCACCTTGAGTTTGCGTGATGCCCTTAGCTAATAAACTACTGCCTCGCTCGATAACCGCTTTAGCGGCACCGTCATCTAAAACTAAATCGCCCACAGAAGCAGGGCCAGCTAAGATCCAGCGTTTACGATTTTCTAATGACTCTTCTAAAGCCAAAAAACGAGTACCTTGAGGATTATCACTTAAGGTATCAATTATTACATTCGGACTGCTTCCTGCAGCTATCACCACTTCAATGCCAGTACGTCTTGCAATATCCGCCGCCTGTAACTTCGTCGCCATACCGCCCGTACCTAAAGTTGTCCCACTGCCTCCTGCGATTTTACGCAGAGTTTCATCAATGGTTTTCACTTCTCGGATTAATTCTGCATCAGGGTTCTTTCTAGGATCTGCCGTGAATAAGCCCGACTGATCAGTCAATAGCAATAATTTATCGGCGCTACATAAAATACCAACTAATGCCGAAAGGTTATCATTATCGCCAACTTTAATTTCGGCTGTTGCTACCGCATCATTTTCATTAACCACGGGTACAATGCCGTGTTCAATCAAGGTATTAATGGTATCTCGCGCATTCAGAAAACGTTCACGGTCTTTCAAATCAGCACGAGTAAGAAGCATTTGGCCAATTTTAATTCCGTACAATTCAAATAATGATTCCCAAACTTGAATCAAGCGGCTTTGCCCAACGGCGGCCAATAATTGCTTGCTTGCCATTGAGTTGGGTAATGTAGGGTAACCAAGATGCTCTCGTCCTGCAGCAATTGCCCCCGAAGAGACAATTACGATTTGATGGCCTTGGTTTTTTAACTCTGCACATTGGCGAACAAGATCAACCATACGAGCTTTATTAATTTCTAAAGTTCCGCCGGTCAGCACGCTGGTTCCCAGTTTTACCACTATGGTTTGAGATTCCAGTTGGCTGTTGTTTCCGTTTTGATTTGAAGAGGCTTGAGTTGACATGTGTTTCCTGTCAAAAATGAAAATTATAAAAGGGTATACCCAAGTAAAAGATATCTTGATGTTGTATCAATACAAACGCCATTTCACAAGTAAAACATAAGGCGTGTTGCGGATAATCCACAAACACGCCCTACAATATTCTCTATTCGGGATAATGTTTCGGCTAATTACAGAGTATCAACCGAATTTTTATGAAGATTAACCGTGTAGTTGTAATTTCCAGACAATACAGAAACGAGCTTTTTATGAAATTCGTCTAATGTCCTTTCCACTTCAAGTTGTGTTTTTTTAGGGATAGCCATATCAACCCAATCACCTTTTTCATCGTATTTACCCAAGGTATAGTTGGCGATAAAGTTATCATTTTGCTTACTTAACTCTAACCACCAGCCCCAAAACTCTCTTAACTCTGGTGACTTTTTATCATCCACACAGACAGACAAGCAATCAAACAAGTAAATCCCTGACTTACATTCACCTTCACGTAAATAAGGGCCAATCGCTTTCAAAGCGGTCATTAAACGATAGTGAGTTGGTGCAGAAGCGTCAGTCATTGAATTCTCCATACATTATTATAATTTAAGAAGATCAATAATCCATTGACCTCAGTTATCTATAGTTCACTATTCGATCACAAATGTCACTTTTTGAGTGCTACTTTCAACCAGTCGACTGCAGAAGTGAGCGCTTGATCATAACCCTGTGAAATTGACTTTGTTCTCAATTCAATCGCTTTACCACCATGACTAAAACTTGCCAGACTCTGATTATCCATCTTAGAACCTACCGGATCGCCTTCTAATCCCAACGCTAAAATTGGTACGGTTGTTTTTCTCCCAGCAAGCAAACCTTGTGATTTCAATGACCACGCACGAACTTGCTTAGAAAAACTCGTAATATCCACGGCGTTTTTACCCATGCGAGATGCCAAAGTATCCAAGTACATCTTCGGCATTATGCTGAATTTATTCGCATCAGACAGTAGATCATGAATAGGTGCACCTAAAGCAACGCACGCTGTTATTTTGTCTTGCTCGATAAATGAAAGCCTTGCCATCACATTGCCAGCAAATCGGAAACCGACTAAGCCAACTTTATAGTGATCAACCCAAGGGATATTTGGCAACTCATTCAGTACTGCTTGATGTAGGCAGCTTGAATCTTCGGTCATTGACCAATGAATATTGGCACCAACACCCGGCATATCGACCGTAAGCATGCCTATCTCATGTTTGGCAAGAAAGTCTCGAAATAAACGCCACATGTCGGTTTGTAGGCTATCAATTCCCGCACTCACGATCACAACAGGTAGCGACTTTTCTGTGTGAGGTAGATGAAGATTAGCCATGATCTTTTTGTTTTTATATGGGACTTTCAGTTGCTTTGTGACATAAGGGCTATGTTCCATCGCATCAGAATAAGCTTTATTGGCAAGCACTTGAGCCTGAATAGAGAGATTATCCCCCTTAAGGTGTGGATAGCTGGCAACGCTAAAGCATAAGCTAGCAATAAAGTATTCATTCGAAGCTACCTCGCCACTCAGTTGAGCTGCCTTTTTCTGATGAATCGCACCTTGTTGCGACCATTCATATGACCAGTTTCCTGGACGATATCCAGCTACAGTATCAAGCCAATCAGGATGATTATGTTTGTTACCTGAACTAGCGATACGAGCAAGGACTGATTCAATTTCAATTGGGTCTAACCCCTGCCAAATCCACTGCATACGCCGCAAAGCTCGATACCAGGCACTTTTGCTACGTTTTTGATTACTATCCAATAATGCCTGACTTTCCGATAGATAGCTGATGAAACTTGACGTTTCTTTGGCATGCTGATGCTTTTTAAACAGTGATTCAGATAAATTCTTACTTGGTTCCAAGGAATATCTCCACTCGCTTTTTCAATCATTATTTCGCCAGCAAATGCTGCCATTTAGCATGACGCTCTAGATATACCACCGCATAACTACAAACCGGTCGGACTTTTAGATTATGCGAATCAATATCAGCCAGCACAGTTTCCATTAAGATTTTGCCACAACCTTGTCCGCGTAATTCATCAGGTACAAAAGTATGGGTAATCGTTAAAACATCATTATGTTGGAGGTAATCTAAATGTGCCCAATAATTCGCTATCACTTCAACTTCATAACGCTGCTTGGATTGATCATGTTTGAGTGCGGTCATATAAAATCCTTCAAATAAAAATCAATAGCTCGAATGGGTAGAATAACGCTTACCACCTAGGTTATGCCAATCAATTCATCGCAAAAAAACAAAAAACCCCGCAAATTGCAGGGTTTTTATCACTTAATAAAATATTGGGTTATTTTTGCTTACGATTGACTGGTTCTTCAAATTGAAGCGTCATATCCCAAGGCTGCTCAATCCATGTATCTTGAGGAATATCAACAATATATTCATCGACAAGAGCTTGGCCAGCAGGCTTAGCACATACCGTAATAAGTTTAGCTTTAGGATACATCTTACGAATATGGCGAGCAGTATCGCCACTATCTACTAAATCATCGACGATCAAGAAACCATCACCGTCACCTTCAATCGTTTTTAAGACTTTCATCTCACGCTGGTGATCGTGGTCGTAGCTAGAAATACAAATCGTATCAACATAGCGAATACCAAGTTCACGAGCCAAAATAGCTGCAGGTACTAAACCACCACGGCTAACACCAACAATACCTTTCCACTGTTCAGCTGGCATTTGCTTGGCCGCTAATTGACGACAATACATTTGCATATTGTCCCAAGTGATCACGAATTTATTACTCATAATATAAAACCTGCTTTGTTTTTGTTTCTAAAGTGCAATTAAGCACCCGTAAGAATGAATTTCAACAAGAATACTAAGGCTAGAATCCAAACGCCAATGTTCACTTCACGCGCTTTACCGCTAAGTAGTTTAATCGCTGCATAGGTCACAAAACCCATTGCGATACCTTCAGCAATCGAAAAGGTTAATGGCATTAATAAGCAAACTACGGCCACTGGTGCCGCTTCACTTAAATCGTCCCACTCAATATTAACAAGACCAGATAACATCAAGATAGCCACATAAAATAATGCGCCTGTTGTTGCATAGGCTGGAACCATTCCGGCTAATGGTGAGAAGAATAATGCAAGAAGGAATAAAATACCAACGACAACTGCTGTTAAGCCTGTGCGACCGCCTACCGCGACACCAGCGGTACTCTCAACAAATGATGTAGTATTTGACGTACCTAATAATGCACCAATCGAAGTAGCCGTTGAGTCAGATAAAAGCGCTTTATTCAAACGAGGAATCTTACCATCTTTACCAATAAAGCCCGCTTTATTTGCTACACCGACTAATGTGCCAGCGGTATCAAATAAATCGACAAACAAGAAAGCAAATACAACTGAGATCATTCCCACATCTAAAATCGCAGAGAAATCAAGCTGTAAGAAAGTAGGAGCAATACTTGGTGGCATTGAAACAATCCCACCATAAGCCACATCACCTAAAATCACACCAATTGCAGTAATCGCCAAAATAGCAATCATTACCGCCGCTTTGAAGCCACGATGAACGAATACGATGGTTAATATAAAACCTAATGCGCCTAAAATAGCGGGGATCGAGGTTAAATCGCCTACGGTCACCAATGTTGCTGGACTACCGACTACGATACCTGCGTTCTTTAATGCAATTAACGCTAAGAAAAGACCGATACCAGCAGAAATACCTAAACGTAATGACATAGGAATCGAGTTAATAATAAGCTCACGTATTTTAAATAAGCTTAATATGATGAATAGGATACCCGAGCAAAATACTGCTGCCAAAGCGACCTGCCAAGTGTGTCCCATTCCTAGTACAACCGTATAGGTAAAGAAAGCATTTAGCCCCATACCTGGCGCTTGAGCAATTGGGTAGTTTGCATAGAAGCCCATAATGAAACAGCCAATTGCTGCAGCAAGACATGTAGCCACAAAGACTGAGCCATGATCCATTCCAGCTTGAGATAAAATTGCAGGGTTAACAAAAATAATATAAGCCATCGTCAAGAACGTCGTAACGCCGGCTAAGACTTCGGTTTTCACGTTAGTACCGTGCTCCGATAACTTAAATAACTTTTCTAACATGTGATGTTCCTAAAATGTGCGTAGCAGCAAAATCTAAACGGTTGCGCAATCGTTTGAATGAAAAGGCGTGTAGTTTTCCAAATAATGATAATGAAAGCAAACTGTATCTGATACAAATATCAATTTTAATGATTTTTGCTCGAGATACCTCGATGCTTTCACCAAAAGTGGCTTCAGATGCAAATAACTTGAGTATACGAATAAAAAAAAACCACCTAAACAATAGGTGGCGATAGAATGCTGTAACCTTAGCGGCCCATCTATTCCAAACAATAAGGGGTAATACAAACAAACATCGGATCTCTTCAATAACGAGTACCCTAAGTAATGGATACCACTTGCTATCAATCACTCAATATTTGCACACATCTAAGGCAGCAATCACTTCGTGTTTACTATCATTAAATAAGTGACGAGATAATACACGATAAGTAATTAAATTACGAACTATATTTGCAATTACAATTTAATCGAAAAATACACAATAACAATCACTAAAATTAGTAATAAAATTACACAACAGTAAAAACGACTAAGCCTTAAAGTTTGATACACCTCAATTGAAGGTATTTATCTTATCTCTATGCTGTACATCCCGCCTTTCAAGTAGCATTATTCTACTTATACTATACATACCCGCAGTAATTACCTCCGCAGTACAGCGAAAGTACACTGTCAACAAAGCGGTAACTTCAAGTACCAAGGGTATATTTCTACTATCTTTTTAACACCATAAAAGGTAGCAATATTCAGTTAGGAGTCTTTTGTGTCGAATCAACATTCTGAAATCAGTCAACTATCCCCTCAACCTGTTTGGCAATTTTTCGATAAAATCTGCTCCATTCCTCATCCATCAAAACATGAGGAAGCCCTTGCTCAGTACATCGTGGAGTGGGCAACCTCACAAAACTTACCTGTTAAACGTGATGAAGCGGGTAATATCTTTATTACTAAACCTGCAACCGCGGGAATGGAAAATAAAAAGAAAGTCGTTCTTCAAGCGCATATTGATATGGTGCCGCAAAAAAATGAAGACACAACACACGACTTCACTAAAGATCCCATCCAACCTTACATTGATGGGGAATGGGTAACGGCTAAAGGGACGACACTAGGTGCTGACAACGGTATGGGTATGGCTTCATGCTTAGCAGTCCTCGCTTCGACAGACATTAAACACGGCCCATTAGAAGTGCTGCTGACCATTGATGAAGAAGCCGGCATGACAGGTGCTTTTGCCCTACAAGAAGGCTGGCTTGATTCAGATATCCTGCTCAACACCGATTCAGAGCAAGAAGGCGAAATCTATATGGGTTGTGCTGGTGGTGTGAACGCTTCCATTATTTTTGATCTAAAGCGTGAGGCAACCCCAAACGATCACACTACACTAAAACTTGCCGTTAAAGGTTTTAAAGGAGGTCACTCTGGTTGTGATATTCACACTGGTCGCGGTAATGCCAATAAATTTCTTGCTCGCTTCCTATTCAAACAAGCGAAAAACTTAGATTTACGTGTGATTGAATTCCAGGGTGGTAGTCTTCGTAATGCCATTCCACGTGAAGCTGCCGCGATTATCACCGTACCAATAACAAAACAAGCTGAACTGACCGAGGCATTCAATCAATACACGGCTTTAGTTCAACAAGAACTTGGTCAAATTGAAACCGCACTAACTAGTCAAATTACTGAAGCTAGCAGCCAATTCTCACCATTGACTCAATCTGTTCAATCACGCTTTATTGCCGCATTAAATAGCTGTCCAAATGGCGTAATTCGCATGGATGATAATATTGAAGGTGTGGTGGAAACATCACTCAACGTAGGCGTAATCACGACAGAAGAAAACAAAATCACCATTCTTTGCCTAGTTCGCTCATTGATTGATTCTGGCCGAGAAATGGTTGAAGGTACTTTGGCATCGTTAGCGGAACTTGCTGGCGCCAATATTCAATTTGATGGTGCTTATCCTGGTTGGAAACCGGATCCAAACTCACAAATCATGCATATCTTCCGAGAAGTTTATGAAGACATTTATGGCCGTAAACCAAACATTATGGTAATCCATGCAGGTCTTGAATGTGGTCTATTTAAGAAACCATACCCGAATATGGATATGATTTCGTTTGGCCCAACCATTAAGTTTCCACATTCTCCAGATGAAAAAGTAGAGATCGCCAGTGTGGCACTTTACTGGGAGCAAATGATTGCCATTTTGGAAAATATTCCAGAAAAAGAGTAAATACGTTGCTCGGTTAGCGTTTCTCGTTTCTCGATTAGCCCTCGAGAAACGAGACTCGCCACTCGAGAATCGTTAAATCAAACACAGTTGCCTTTCTAGCTCCTCTGGCTTTAGCATCACACTAACCCCAAGCAAACGTATTTCACGTCCCTTTTGACGAGTCAGCACTTCTTGTAGCAATTCCTTATAATCTTCGAGCTTAAATAACTGAGCATTATGCTCAATTGTTGTTTGTTGAAAATCAGAAAACTTTACTTTAATACCTTGTTTAGTAATTGCTTTTGATGGTGAAACTTTAAGTAATCGCTTATCTAATTCTGGGTAGAGCTTTTGCTCAATAACTTGCCAACATTCATCAAAGCTTGAAATATTCTCACTAAAGGTTCTTTCAACTCCCATCGATTTACGATTGCGTTCAACAACCACTTCACGATTATCAATACCATTACTTTTCTTCCATAAAGAAGCGCCCAGCAAGCCAAACTGACTTAATAAATCACGATAATTAGATTGTCGAACATCCAAACAAGTATACAAACCAGCTTGATGTAGTTTCTCAATGGTTACTTTACCAACACCCGGAATTTTCTCTAATACTAGGCCATCAATCGTTTGCTGAACCTTCTCTGGTGGAATAACAGTAATACCATTAGGTTTGTTTAGATCAGAAGCTATCTTAGCTAAGAATTTAAGTGGAGCAACTCCAGCTGATGCGGTTAGATTGAGTTCACGCTCAATATCGGCCCGAATGGCTTCCGCAATTAAGGTCGCCGAGCCATGTAGTATTTTACTATTGGTGACATCTAAATAAGCTTCATCTAGGGATAGTGGTTCAATCACTGAAGTATAACGGGAAAATATTTCTCGAATCTGCTTGGATACTTGGCGATAAACACTCATTCGTCCATTCACCAAAGTTAAATGTGGACATAACTGATAAGCTTTTGCTGTGGATAGTGCTGATCGCACCCCATATTGCCGCGCGATATAGTTACAAGTACTGATCACACCACGCTGCTTACTGCTTCCTCCTACCGCAAATGGGACATCGCGGTACTGAGGGAAATCTCTCATTTCCACTGCAGCAAAAAAGCAGTCCATATCAATATGAATAATTTTACGATCAGCCATCATTACAATCCACCATCACAATAGCTAGCCATCAATACAATTAGCACAATTACTGTATAAAAACACAGTTAAATAATAGCGCTATTTGTCAAAACTACCAAACAATAAAAATGCCCCAACTCTTGTAAGAAGGGGCATTGAAATAGAAATATCGATATTAAATCATTTTACATGATTCGATCACTTTCCCATTTCGCTAATTTTTCAGCTCTTAGGGCTGCTTTCGCTTCACGCTTTTTCCGTGCATCACAAGGCTCAGGGCAATTGCAGACCTTATCGACGCCTACCGCACCTAAACCACCACAGCTACCTTTTACCACTTTATTTTGAAAAATGTAGCCTACTGACATGGCTACAATGACAGCCAAAAATATTAAAAATGTAATTCCATAAGTTGCCATAAAGCACCTCGTTTAATGTGTGTCTTTCAAATACGGCTTAAACGCATCTGAACTGAATTCTTTAAAACCATCTTCTGTTTTTACAATATATAAAACAGGGATATTATTTTGATTGGCAATACGCAATCCGTCTTCTTCACCCAATACCATCAAGCCAGTCGACAAACCATCGGCGGTCATACAAGAGGGATGTAAAACCGTCACTGAAACCACTTTATTACTAATTGGGTTACCTGTTTTCGGATTAATAATATGCGAATAGCGAACACTATCTTCTTCAAAGTAGTTACGGTAATCGCCTGAAGTCGCAATCGCCATATCACCCGGTTCAATAATATTTTCCACTGAACGCTGATTCACAACTGGTTTTTCTACCGCGATACGCCATGATACACCATCACGGTTCTTACCTTTAACACGAATTTCACCGCCCACTTCAACCATGTAATTATGAATGCCAACAGATTCTAAATAATCGGCAACTTCATCCGTACCACGGCCTTTCGCAATACTTGATAAATCCACATACAACTCTGGAATATCCTTGATTAAAGCATCACCGGTTTCGCTGAGGTGTTCAATACCCGTTATTTTACGACGCTCAGATAACATTTCAGGGGTTGGTACGACATCAGGGCGATCTTCTGGACCAAATCCCCATAGGTTCACAATAGGCCCAACCGTTACATCCATCGCGCCTTCAGTTAGCTTATTAATGCGCAACGCTTCACGTACTACCGCTGCCGTATCACTAGAGACAGGAAAAGGTTCATTATTCGTATGTTGGTTAAAACGGCTTAATTCAGAGTCCTCTCTGTAAGTCGACATTTCATCGTTGACCTTTTCTAATACTTTGTCGATTTCTTTTTGTAAAACCTCAGGCTTTAGCTGCCCGTCTTGAACAATATATTTAACATTATAGCCAGTTCCCATCGTGGGACCGGATAAATGCACTTGCTCTGCAGGCTTGGAACACCCCGTTAACAATAAACCAAAAACAATGATAAAAAGCCAAGTTTGCATTGACTTAGCAAGTTGAATCATTCGTAATTTCACTTGCTTACTCCTTTGAAAGGTATTAATAAAAACATTAGAAATCAGCGATAAATGCTTGTCAGATATATCCATTTCTAATGATTCTAAAAAACTATTCGCTTTAAAAAACAATGGCTGACTTAAGTAAGTCAGCCATTATTATCAGAGGCTTAGTGATTAGCCGCCGAAATCATCCAATAGAATGTTTTCGTCTTCTACACCAAGATCTTTCAACAATCCGATAACGGCTGCGTTCATCATTGGTGGACCACACATGTAGTATTCACAATCTTCTGGAGCTTCATGATCTTTCAAGTAGCTTTCGTATAGAACATTGTGAATAAAGCCAGTCTTACCTTCCCAATTATCTTCTGGAAGTGGATCAGACAATGCACAGTGCCATTCAAAGTTATCATTCTCAGCAGCTAGACCATCAAAATCTTCTACGTAGAACATTTCACGCTTAGAACGAGCACCATACCAGAAGCTCATCTTACGCTTCGACTTCAGACGCTTAAGCTGATCGAAAATATGTGAACGCATTGGAGCCATACCAGCACCACCACCAATAAACACCATTTCCGCATCAGTATCTTTCGCGAAGAACTCACCAAATGGACCTGAAATCGTACACTTATCGCCTGGTTTCAGAGACCAAATGTAAGAAGACATGATACCTGGTGGTACATCAGGATTATTAGGCGGCGGCGTAGCAATACGCACATTTAGCATAATAATACCTTCTTCTTCTGGATAGTTCGCCATCGAGTATGCACGGATAGTTTCTTCTTCTACTTTTGATTCGTAGCGGAACAAATTGAACTTTTCCCAGTCTTCAAGATATTCTTGAGGAATATCAAAGTCAGAGTATTTAATATGGTGCGCTGGCGCTTCAATTTGAATATAGCCACCGGCACGGAATGGCACAGACTCACCATCGGGGATCGCAATCTTAAATTCTTTGATGAAGGTCGCTTCGTTATTGTTAGAAATAACTTCACATTCCCATTTTTTCACACCAAAAATTTCTTCAGGCAACTCAATTTCCATGTCAGTTTTCACGTTAACTTGACAAGCTAAACGTTCACCTTCACGGGCTTCGCCTTTAGATATGTGATCTAATTCGGTTGGTAGAATATCACCACCACCAGATTTAATTTTAACACGACACTGGCCACAAGAACCACCGCCACCACAAGCTGAAGACACAAAGATGCCAGAGCTTGATAATGCGCCAAGTAGCTTGCTACCTGCTGTCGTAACAATGGCTTTTTCAGGATCACCATTTACAGAAATCGTAATGTCACCATCTGGAACCAGTTTAGATTTAGCAAATAAAATCACTAAGACTAAAGCTAGAACGATCAGAGTAAACATCGCGACGCCAAGGAGAATAACATTAGTATCCATCGATTATTCCTTATGTTTGGGGGCGTTTACCCTAAAGTTGAATACCAGAGAAAGACATGAAGCCTAACGCCATAAGACCCGCGGTAATGAAAGTAATACCTAGGCCACGTAGACCTGGAGGTACATCTGAATATTTCATCTTCTCACGGATACCTGCTAACGCAACGATAGCTAACATCCAACCTAAACCTGAACCGAAGCCATATACGATTGATTCTGTGAAATTATAGTCACGTTGAACCATAAACGACACACCACCAAAGATGGCACAGTTAACAGTAATTAACGGCAGGAAAATACCTAATGCGTTGTACAAAGGTGGGAAAAAGCGATCAAGAACCATTTCCAATATTTGCACTAAGGCGGCAATAACACCGATGAAAGTAATGAAGTTTAGGAAGCTTAAATCTACCCCCTGAACCAAGGCATCTTCTTTCAGAATATAGGTATAAACTAGGTTGTTTACTGGTACCGATACAGTTAGTACAACAACAACCGCAACACCAAGACCGATAGAGGTTTTTACTTTTTTCGATACCGCTAGGAACGTACACATGCCTAAGAAGAAAGACAATGCCATGTTCTCAATGAAGATCGAACGAACGAGTAAGCTAATATAATGTTCCATTGCGATTACTCCTTAGCTTCTACTTGTTCTGGTTTCATTGTACGGATAATCCAAATTAAGAAACCAATGATGAAGAATGCAGAAGGCGCAAGTAACATCATACCGTTTGGCTGATACCAACCACCGTCTGAAATTAATGGCAACACTTGCATACCGAAGATACTACCTGAACCTAAAAGCTCACGGAAGAAACCGACTACGATCAATACAAAGCCATAGCCTAGACCATTCGCAATACCATCAATAAATGACGGGAATGGTGCTTCTTTCATTGCAAATGCTTCTGCACGACCCATTACGATACAGTTAGTAATGATCAAACCAACAAATACCGATAACTGCTTCGAAATATCGAAGAAGTATGCGCGTAATACTTGGTCTACCACGATTACTAACGATGCGATGATCGCCATTTGTACAATAATACGAACACTATTAGGAATATGGTTACGCATTAGAGATACGAACAAGTTAGAAAATGCGGTTACAAACATTACAGCTAATGTCATAACAAATGCGGTTTCCAACTTAGTTGTTACTGCCAGTGCAGAACAAACACCTAACACTTGTAGTGCAATCGGGTTGTTATCTAATACTGGAGAAACAATAGATTTTCTTAAGTCTTTTGCACTCATTAGTTCAGTTCTCCTGCTCGTACTTTAGCTAGGAAAGGACCATAGGCCTTATCACCTAACCAGAAGTCGAAAATGTGCTGAACACCATTACTTGTTAGCGTTGCACCAGACAAACCATCAATACCGTGTTCAGATCCTTCAGGTGCTCCACCTTTCACGATCTTAATTGCAGGCTGATTGTTTTCATCAAACAATTTCTTACCTTCAAATTGAGCACGCCATTTCGGGTTTTCAACTTCACCACCAAGTCCCGGAGTTTCACCTTGTTCATAGAATGTGATGTCACTTACTGTGTTACCGTCTGTTTTAACAGCAACGAATGCATACATCATAGACCAAAGGCCACTACCATTAATTGGTAAAATAACTTCCTTAACTTGTTCGCCGTCTTTCACTAAGTAAACCAGGCCTTTATTTGGAAGACGCATAATTTTAGCGATATCTTCATCAGCTGATAGCTTAGTCGATTGACTTGGATCTTTTGCTGCAGCACGCATATCATATTGAGTTGCGTCACCTTCCACAAATTCTCCAGTAGAGAAGTCAATTAAACGAGGTTCAATACTTTCATCGTAGATAGATTGGATTTCGTTTGCATTTTTCGCATCAAAACCAGCAACCGCTACGATGTTGCTTTGAACATCAAGTTTAGCATTTGCGACTTGTTTTGGTTTTAATAGTACCGCTGCCGTTGATACTACAACTGAACACACAAGGCTCAGAGCAATAACGGTAATTAGGGTACCTTTAATGGAATCTTTATTTGCCATAGCGAGCTTGTCTCCTCTTGACGTTCTTCTCAACGACAAAGTAATCGAATAGAGGTGCAAATAGGTTAGCAAATAGGATCGCTAGCATCATACCCTCAGGGTAAGCAGGGTTAACCACACGGATAAGTACACACATCACACCGATCAATGCACCATATGCCCACTTACCTTTATTAGTAAATGATGCTGATACAGGGTCTGTCGCCATGAAGATCATACCGAATGCAAAACCACCTAGCACTAAGTGCCAGTACCAAGGCATAGCAAACATTGGGTTCGAATCTGAACCGATAAGGTTAAAGATTGTTGATACAGCAGCCATACCAATCATTACACCCGCAATGATTCGCCATGATGCAATTCGCATATAAACGATCATCAAACCGCCAAGAATTAGAGCTAAGGTAGAAACCTCCCCCATAGAACCTGGGATATTACCGATGAATGCATCCATCCAAGAAATTGAATGACCTGTTACAGTATTTACTAATGAACCGTGACCACCTTGAGCCCATTGGCTAAGCGCCGTAGCACCAGAGAAGCCATCCGCCGCAGTCCAAACTGTATCACCAGAAATTTGTGCTGGGTATGCAAAGAATAGGAAAGCACGACCAGCCAACGCTGGGTTTAGGAAGTTACGACCAGTACCACCAAAGATTTCTTTAGCAACAACAACACCGAAAGTAATACCTAATGCAGCTTGCCATAGTGGCAATGTTGGCGGCACGATTAGCGCAAACAAGATAGAAGTAACAAAGAAACCTTCGTTAACTTCATGCTTACGAACCATACAGAATAATACTTCCCAGAAACCACCTACTGCGAAAACAACTGCGTAGATAGGCAAGAAGTAAGTTGCGCCGAGCAACATCATACTGCCCCAACCGGCTTGGTCAGTCAGTGTGCCACCGAGCATTTCAGTTAACCAGTAATGCCAATCACCAGAAATAATTGTGGCAAATTGTTCACCAGAATACATCTGATTAAGCGCGACAATCGCTTGATGACCAGTATTGTACATACCCCAGAACATTGCTGGAAATACCGCTAACCAAACCATGATCATAATACGTTTTAAATCAACACTATCACGAACATGAGAACTGCGTTTTGTTACAGTACCTGGGGTGTAAAGTAGCGTTGCTGCTGCTTCATACAAAGCAAACCAACGCTCATGTTTCCCACCAGGTTCAAAATGCGGTTCAATATCTTCTATAAATTTCTTAAGGCCCATGAATTAACCTTCCTTCTCGATCTTGTCTAGGCAATCGCGAAGTAAATCGCCATATTCATATTTGCCAGGACATACAAAGGTACATAACGCCAAATCTTCTTCATCCAGTTCTAAAACGCCTAAACGTTGTGCACTATCAGAATCCCCAGCACAGATATCACGAAGCAATAATGTTGGTTCGATATCTAATGGCATTACACGCTCATAGTTACCAATCGGTACCATAGAACGATCACTACCATTTGTCGTAGTAGTCATATTGAACACACGATTTGGGAATAAGTGACTTAAGAAAGCACGAGTTACAGAGAACTTATGCGCGCCAGGCATTGCCCAACCGAAGAGTTCTTTTTCACGACCTTCATGAAGAACCGATACTTGTGTATGGTAACGACCAAGGTAAGCATGAGGACCCGATGCTGTAGTACCTGATAATACTGAACCTGAAATTACACGAGCTTCACCTGGTAAAATTTCACCTTCAGTTAAATCCTCTAGATTTGCACCAATACAAGTGCGAACTAAGCGAGGTTCTTTGATTGCAGGACCAGCTAATGAAACCACACGATCAGTGTAAATTTCACCCGTAAGGAATAGCTTACCGAACGCGATAACATCTTGGTAGTTTAAGCTCCAAGCAACATTTTCTAAGTTCACTGGGTACAAGTGATGCATGTGAGTTCCCGCTAAACCAGCTGGGTGAACACCTGCAAACACATGCTCTTCTACATTAGGTTGAGAAGATTGTGGCAATGTTGTTGGCGCTTTACACACGTATACCTTGCCATCTGTTAATACAGATAGAAGATCAAGACCCGCTGTAAAGGCTTCTGCTTGCTCATTAATAATCACGGCAGGATCTGCTGCAAGTGGATTAGTATCCATTGCAGTAACAAAGATTGCCTGAGTGGTCGAATCGATTGCTGGAACCTTGCTAAACGGACGAGTTCGCAATGCAGTCCACATACCAGAGTCAACAAGTTGAGTCTTCACCGCTTCACGGTCAAGCTTCGCTAGTTGATTGGCAGTGTAGCTTTCGAAAGTCACTTGGTCACTACCTGAAACTTCAATCACAACAGATTGAAGAACACGTTTTGCACCACGATTCACTTCGATAACTTTACCGCTTGCAGGTGAAGTGTATTGAACGCCAGGATTCTTTTTATCTACAAAAAGAACTTGCCCCTTTTTCACTTCATCATCAACGCGAACATGCATTGTTGGACGCATGCCCACGTACTCTTCGCCAAGCAAGGCGACTGTTTTGATGGACTTACCATCATTAATCACCTGAGCAGGAACTCCAGCAATAGGAAGATCCAAGCCCTTTTTTATTGTAATCATACGCGCTTGCACTACTTTATTTTAAGGAAATAAGATTCTTTTAATTGCGTAACTTAAAGACACGACTTTTTTGTGTCCGCCTCTGATTTTTAAGTAAAAATCAGAGTCGCAACATCCATATAAAAAGGCCTAATTTTATCAATAAGCTCTTCTAGGTGCCGTATTCTAGCATTTTTTATGAACGCCTTGCCATTCTCATTAGGGGTATTCAGCTATTTTTTTACAGCTAAGTTAACGGGATTAAATACAAAATTGTATATATTTGAAGCACACCACAATTATTGTTATCCGTTTGTTCAAAACATTTTACTTCTCAAACGAAATAAGCCCTTACCAAAAAAGGGATTTTACGATCATCGGTATTTATTTACCGCCCCCCGCACATTTTGGTGAGTCAGGTACAGCTCCACTCACCTGTTGCCATTCCAATTGAGTATAAGCATGAATCGATAAAGCATGGATATGATTCTCTAGCTCATCACTTAGTGCGGCATTAATCGTCCGATGACGAGCAATCAATTTTTTATCTTCAAATTTCTCACTCACCACCACCACTTTAAAATGACTTTCAGAACCTGGTGGTACGTTATGCATATAACTTTCATTTTGAACATCTAAATGAATAGGATTAAAAGCCGCTTGTAGTTTTCTTTCGATAAGATCTTGAATCATGTTACTCACCCTTCTAATTATTGCTTTCAAGATGCCATGAAAACGGTTCAAAACTCAATGGAATTAATGTAACCATGACATTCATAATTATGTTTCTACTATCTTGTTCAAACACCTTCTGCGACAATACAACACCTCAAGTGCCTTAAGACACAAAATAAAGATAAAGTATGAAGACTGAATTAACATTACATGATCGCACCTTAACCTTGTCCCGCTTTCCTAAACGTGCCAATGAAACATTACAAGCTTGGGATGCTGGCGATGAATATTTGATTAATCATGTAGAAGATATGGCTCTCCCTACGGGTCAAAACATCCTCATTCTCAATGATCATTTTGGTGCGCTCTCATGTTGGTTTTCAACGCAACATAACGTCACTATGATGAGTGATTCATTTATTTCCCACAAAGGTACTCTGAGAAATTTACAACGAAATAAATGCCCTAAAATCCAATTTTTAAATTGCTTGCAAGCGATCCCTCAGCAAGTTGATTTGGTATTAATGCAACTACCAAAAAGTAATCGCTTACTAACCTGGCAGCTTTATCAGTTACGTAACGCCATTTCAGAAGGCTGCCCGGTGATAGGGGTAAATAAAGCCAAAGAAATCCATACCTCTACCCTCAACTTGTTTGAAAAACACTTAGGCGAAACCAAAACCTCGCTGGCTTGGAAAAAACATCGCTTAGTGTTCTCGAAAGCCAATTGCCAACCAATCATTCCGATACCAGTAGAATGTGAATGGCAGGTAGACAATGAAGATATCATTTTATCCAACTATGCCAATGTCTATTCAGGTGAAAGATTAGATCTTGGCGCAAGATTCATGCTGGAACATATTCCAGTCGATAAAGAATTACGACACATCATTGACCTTGGTTGTGGTAACGGAGTGTTATCTATTAAAGCCGGTCAACTTAACCCTCAAGCAAGAATTACCAGCATTGATGAAAGTTTTATGGCGGTTGCCTCAGCACAAAAGAATTTAGAACAAAATCTCGGCCCAGATAGAAACATTCAAGTTATCGCTAATAACTGTTTAGATGGAATGAAAGACAACAGTAGTTACCTTGTATTGTGCAACCCTCCTTTCCATCAAAACAACACCATTACCGATCATATCGCTTGGCAAATGTTTTGCGATGCCAAAGAGGCATTGAACCATAATGGTAAATTGCTGGTCGTAGGGAATCGACACTTAGAATATCCAACCAAGTTATCACGCTTGTTTGGTGCTCAACAAGTGACAATCGTGGCGGAAAATAATAAATTCGTCATTATAGAAGCAATCAAAAACAACGATTTAAATAAAAAACTGAATACTAAATAAGGATATATGAGATGAAGAAGCTGATTATGTTATGCGCTGCTTTGGTGTTAACGGCTTGTGCCAGTGTTTCTCAGACTGATTTGATTAACCTTACGCCATCTTCAACACTTAGCTCAAGTAAAGTTGCTGATGGTTTAGCCTTTACCCTCACTAGCCAAGATATTCGCAGTGCGCAATTTATTGCCGTAATCAAGCATGATGGTGAAGAACAAGCTCAACCTATGCACGCAAAACAAAATGTGCGAAGAGCCTATGAAGCAGCCGTTTATCAACAGTTCTTCTCGCAAGGTTTTACTATGACTAAAAACAGCAACAACATTGTTAATGTACAAGTCGTTGATGCAGTCGCAACTGTTAACCAATCTCCAATGAAATACAATATCGAAGGTAAAGTGACACTAAAAATCACTGCTGAAACACCAAACGGTAAGTTCGTTCGTACCTATACTGGTACAGGTACCAAGTCAGGCTCATTTACTGCCGATAAAACCGATGTCGAAGAAGTGATTAACCGCGTATCAAGCCGTGTATTGACGACCATTGCCAAAGATTCAGAATTAACAAAATACATGAAAGGTAACTTTTAATGAAAAAGATCTTATTTGGATTATTGATGTTATTTAGTACGACAAGCTTTGCAGCGCCAAACGTTGAGTTTGAAACTACCATTGGTAATTTCACGATTGAACTGAACCAAAAACAAGCGCCAATTACAGTAGAAAACTTTCTAAAATATGTTAACGATGGAAGCTATGTGGGCACTCAATTTCACCGTGTAATCCCTGGCTTTATGGCGCAAGGTGGTGGTTTTGATAAAGACATGAATGAACGTTCAAGCTATGCACCAATTCGTAATGAAGCCAGCAACGGACTTGAAAACTTAACCGCAACCGTAGCAATGGCACGTACTAATAATCCAAATTCAGCCACTCGTCAGTTTTTCATAAACTTGAACGATAACGACTTTTTAAACTTCTCACGTAACTCTGCAGGTTATGCCGTTTTTGGTAAGGTCATTGAAGGTTTTGATGTCGTAAGAGCAATGGGCCAAAAACCAACTCGCTCATTAGGCATGATGAAAGACGTTCCCGTGACACCGATTTTCATCACTAAAGTCACAGTAAAATAACAAACCTAAAAATAATGATAAAACAATAATTTATTTAGCCATCTTAACTTGATGGCTAATTTTTCTATGCTGCAGTAATTTATTTGCATAGCCGAGTATAACCAAGGAGAAGTTCATGGCCTCTATGACCTGGAAGGCAACCATACAAACCTACTTAGATAAACGTTTATTGTGGGTGTTCATGTTAGGTTGCTCTAGCGGCTTTCCTTGGGTATTAATTGGCTCAAACATGTCCGGTTGGTTAGCTGATGCAGGGCTAAACCGTACAACCATTGGTTATTTTGGCGCTGTTTTTGCGGTTTATGCGATTAATTTTTTATGGGCTCCGTTAATCGACCGAGTGAAAATCCCACTACTACACAAATGGCTAGGCCAACGACGTAGTTGGATCTTTTTATGCCAAACCATCATGCTGATTTGCACCTTCTTCTTGGCCGGTCTTAATCCTAGTAATAACTTAATTTTAATTTCTGCGTTTGCATTGGCGATCTCAACCGCTTCCGCCACTCAAGATATTGCCATTGATGCTTTTCGTATTGATAGTTTTCCTAAGAGTAACAACAGTAAACTACCACAAGCTTCTGCAATGGCCGTGATTGGTTGGTGGACAGGCTACTCTCTGCCCGGCTATCTCGCTTTTTCCAATGCTGATGCTTATGGTTGGAATGATGTCTACTACGGCATGACTTTAGTCATCGTATTATTAATGTTGTTTACTTTATTGACTGGCGAACCAGAAACGCAACGTGATCAACTTCAACATCAAGCAGAAAAACGCCATGCAAAAGTTGTCAATTCAAAAGTGGCGGCTTGGCTTACGGTAACCGTCGTTGAACCTTTCTTAGATTTCTTCCGTCGTAATGGCGTTGGTGTTGCGATCACTTTGTTACTGTTTGTTTTCTTATTCAAAATCGGTGAAGCATTTCTTGGTCGCATGTCGATTGTCTTTTATAAAGAAATCGGATTTACCAACGAACAAATTGGCGAATATTCCAAACTGATCGGTTGGGGCGCGACGATGTTGTTTACCTTTGTTGGCAGTATGTTCAACGTTCGCTTTGGTATTGTGAAAGGATTAATGATAGGCGGTATTGCCATGGCAAGCAGTAACTTAATGTTTGCATGGATTGCTTCGGTCGGCCCAAATGAACACCTACTACTTGCGACGGTATTAGTCGACAACTTCACTACGGCATTTTCGACAGTAGCATTTGTTTCTTTCTTAACAGTATTAACTGGACAAGCTTTCTCGGCAACTCAGTATGCATTATTAGCTTCATTGGGTAACTTTGGTCGTACGACTCTAGCTTCATTCAGTGGTGAACTGGTGGATAGCTTAAATAGTTGGCCTCTGTTTTTTGTTGTCACCGCGATAATGGTGATCCCAAGTTTAATTATGCTGTACACATTACGTTATTATTTCCACGATTTACTGGAAAAGGCACGTAATCAACAATAACTTCCCCAGCGATAACCTTACCAACTAGAAAAGTATAAAAAACGCCAAAGCAACCGCTTATCTTGGCGTTTTTTGTTCCACATTCAAAAACCTGTACAGATTTCAGCATCTAGTTCCATCAAAGATCTTTCTAATGTGAGTTATGTCTCAATAAATATTTAGGTTTGCAGGTTTTATCACTTACAAATGAGATTGAAACCGCTATTATCTGCGCCAATTGAAAAGTCCACACCTTTAATCGGTGTACCTATAAATTTAACCAGATAAAAGAGAGCCCACTATCATGCGTAAAACACTTTTAGCTCTTAGTCTTGCTGCTGCTTCAACGCCTGTTTTAGCTGCAGACTATTCAGATGACATTCATAAGAATGACTATAAGTTTCTCAACTTTAACCTAATGTATTCTGTTGGAGAAAAACCGGAAGCTAGTTCTGGCTCTAACGCTCATGATTACTTAGAAATGGAATTTGGCGGCCGCTCTGGTATCTTTGACCTATACGGTTATGTCGATATCTTTAACCTATTAAGTAATGATGATTCTGACGATACAGATAAAGCAAATGGACAAAAAGATAAAATCTTTATGAAATTTGCTCCTCGAATGTCAATTGATGCAATGACTGGCTACGATCTATCAGTTGGCCCAGTGCAAGAACTTTACGTTGCTTCACTGTTTGAATGGGATGGTGGTCGTGACACAACTTTTGGTGTTAACACACAAAAAATCGGTCTAGGTTCTGATATCAACATGCCTTGGTTTGGCAAGATGGGTCTTAACCTTTATGCTACTTACGATTCAAACAAGAACGACTGGAATGGTTACCAGGTTTCAACAAACTGGTTCAAGCCTTTCTACTCATTCAGTAATGGTTCATTCTTATCATACCAAGGCTACATCGATTACCAATTTGGTATGAAAGATAAGTATTCAACTGCCTCAAACGGCGGTGCTTGGTTTAACGGTCTATACTGGCATAGTGAACGCTTTGCTGTGGGCTATGGCTTAAAAGCTTACTATAATGTCTACGGTATCAAAGACACTAACGATCTAGAATCGACAGGCATCTCTCACTACTTCGACGTAACTTACAAATTCTAATCACTGGCAACTCAGTTGCTTGATTAAAACTATTGCTAAGCTACTTATGGCGCAGATTGAATATTCAGTCTGCGCCATTTTGCTATTTGCGATAAACTAAGCTTCGAATAGAGTAAATAGAAATGGAAAACGAATGAAGATTGGTATCATTGGCATTGGCGCACTAGGTTCACTATGGGCAACTAAATTGCAGCAAGCTGGTCACGATGTACTTGCGATCACTCGCGATCACTCACATCGTTCCATTTCGATCGCTCTTGATGAGCAAGCGAAATTCGAGATTCCCGCCAATAGCCTAACTCAACTCAGCACTTGCCAAACTATTATCATCACAGTGAAATCCACTCAAGTAACACAAGCCATAGAGCCTTTATTTAACTACTTATCTGCCGATATACCGCTTATCTTTCTTCACAATGGCATGGGGGCACTTGACCAACTTAGCGAGCAGTGGAATCAACACCCTTTATTTTTAGCCACCACTACTCAAGCCGCTTTTAAGCCAAACTCACAACAAGTAAAACATACCGGCATTGGTCAAACCTTGATTGGTCCATACCGAGCAACCAAGTTAACACCTCAACTAGACTCGATTATTCAAGAGCTAGATTCTGCACTACCTAAGGTAATGTGGCACAACCATATTAATGACGCGCTGTGGCAAAAATTAGCCATCAATTGTGTTATTAACCCTATGACCGCAATTTACCAATGCAAGAACGGTGAATTACTGCAAGCGCAATATAAAACGGAAGTCGATAACTTAATTAATGAGTGCCAGCAGGTGATGCAAGCGGCTGGACATACCCCATCGTTAAACGAATTATCCACCACCATTAAACAAGTGATGCTTGCCACTGGCGATAATTTTTCATCCATGCATCAGGATATTCACCACCAGCGCACCACTGAAATTGAATTCATCACTGGTTTTCTAGTCAAACAAGCACAACGCTATAATATTGAAGTTCCAAACCATCAACGGCTATTTCAGAAAGTGAAACAATTAGAAGAGTAAGGCGTAGCTGTTGCGAGTTGCGAGTTGCGAGTTGCGAGAAAAGTTTAAGCCCATTCTAATATGTTCTATACTTCGCCCACTTCATTGACGTAACAGGTTTATTTAATGTCTTCTTCGACTCACTTTGACATTCAGGCGATTCGCCAGCAGTTCCCTTTTCTTAATAATGATACGCCAATGGTTTACCTTGATAGCGCCGCAACCACACAAAAACCTCAATGTGTGATTGATGCCATTAGTCACTATTACGCCAAGCAAAATGCCAACGTGCATCGTGGTAGTCACAGCTTAACGGCGCAAGCAACCACTCAATTTGAGCAAGCGCGTGAATGTGTGCAACACTTTATTAATGCGGATTCGAATAAAGAAATCATTTGGACTCGCGGAGCAACCGAAGCGATAAACTTAATCGCACAAACTTATGCTCGTAGCACTTTACAAGCAGGCGATGAGATTTTAGTTGGAGAAATGGAACACCACGCTAATATCGTACCATGGCAGATCGTCGCACAACAAACTGGCGCTAAAGTAGTTAAAGTGCCAATGACCTCAGATTGCCAATGGGATATGCAAGCCTACCAAACCCTTTTAACTGAGAAGACCAAAATTGTTGCCGCGGCGCACATCACCAATGTCACCGCGACTCGCCAACCTATTGAGAAAATCATTCAACTTGCTCACCAATTTAATGCGATTTGCGTAATTGATGGCGCACAAGGCGTTGTGCATGAAAGTATTGATGTTCAAGAACTTGACTGTGATTTCTATGTTTTTTCTGGACACAAACTTTACGCTCCTACTGGAATCGGTGCACTATATGGCAAGCAGTCTATTTTAGAGTCAATGCCGGTATGGCATGGTGGTGGTAAAATGGTAGAGAAAGTGAGTTTTGAGCAAACCTCTTATTCTGCCCTACCAGGAAAATTTGAAGCCGGTACTCCAAATGTGGCAGGAGCAATAGCCTTAGCCACCGCAATTGAATGGCTAAATCAATTTGATAGACAGCAAGTAGAAGCTCACTATCAGCAACTACTCAACCAACTCATCGCTGGGTTAAATAACATTGATGGCCTGCGAATTATTGGCTTACAACCTAATGCCAGTGTGGTGAGCTTTACCTTACAGCTTGATGGTGAAGATATTCATCACAACGATATTGCGACACTACTCGATCAACAAGGCATTGCAGTACGTTCCGGTCATCATTGTGCGCATCCACTAATGGACGTACTAGGGATCAACGGAACGGTGAGAGTTTCTTTGGGGATTTATAACAACGACAAAGATATTGATATGTTGTTAGCTGGCCTAAATAAAGCTATCGACCTGCTTTAATTTCGTCGATTTATTTATACCAATCAAATTAATTAGCTGAGCAGAGATTACGAAGGAAAAAGCCTTGAGAACAAGACATAAATTTTCGATAAGTAGTTGCTCTACAATCAAAATTTATAACGCAGTTATCGAGGCTTTTCACAAGTAAGAATGATCAGATAATTAGTGAGATTGGTATGACTCTACCAATTGCTGAATTTGCTCAACAATGGCTTTAAGCCCATTACCACGTGATGGGCTTAAATGATCAATCAGCCCCAGTTGTGAAAAATAGTCTGGTGTATCAAAAGCGTTAATCTCAGCAGTGGTTTTCAAATAAAAAGCCGCCAAAACCAAGGCAATTAAACCACGCACAATTCGTGCATCTGAATCAATTTGAAAATGCCAACGCTGACCATCAAATTCCGACAATAGCCATACTTTACTCTCACAACCTGAAACGAGAAGCTGTTCTTGCTTTAACTCATCATCCATTTTCGGTAGTAATTTCCCCCACATGATCACCTGACGATAGCGATCCTCCCAGCTCGAAAAGCCAGACATGATTTCTATGATCGTATCTGTAGTAATGGTGTTGCCAAATGGGTGAGTCATAATAGGGTCTCGTGTTTCTAAATTCCGTCATTCCAAAAGTGAGGCACGAACTGTTTGGAATCTCCTATAACACTTTGAGTCTCAAATCGTGGTAGGAGATCCTGAACTACGCTCCTTCGTCGCTTTTCAGGATGACGAAAATATTTTTATTATTAATAATTTACAATGTCACTTTCTCTTCCTAGTCATGAGAAGCGAAGCGCCCGAGCCACGAGACTCGCTCTCCTAGGAACTAGGAACTAGGAACTAGGAACTAGGAACTACTTTATACTTCTGAATCAACTTCTCAACAATCCTTGATACCGCAACAAATCCAAAAGTAGCAGTTACTACGGTAGCAGCGCCAAAACCACTGGCACAATCCATACGTTTTGGACCTTCAGCGGTGGATTTGGTCGCACATACACTACCATCTGCTTGAGGGTATTTCAGATGCTCGGTTGAGAACACGCAATCTATACCAAATTTTCGTTGCGGATTTTTGCTAAAATTATGATGACGGCGCAGCGTATCTTTTAATTTCTTGGCTAATGGATCTTGAATCGTTTTAGTTAAATCAGTAATTTGAATCTGTGTCGGGTCGACCTGTCCACCAGCACCGCCAGTGGTGATTACTTTGATCTTGTTACTGCGGCAATAAGCTAATAATGCCGCTTTCGGTTTAATACTATCAATCGCATCTAGCACGTAATCAAAGTCTTTACTGATGTACTGGCTAACATTGTCTGGCGTAATAAAATCATCCACCAAGTTAACTTTGCATTCAGGATTAATCAAAGCAACACGCTCAGCCATCACTTCAATTTTGCTCTGCCCAACCGTACCATTTAAGGCGTGAATTTGACGGTTGATATTGGTAACGCAAACATCATCCATATCGATCAGCGTTAATTCACCGACACCAGTACGCGCTAATGCTTCAACGGCCCATGAACCCACGCCACCAATACCTACCACGCAAACATGAGCGGCGCGCAGAACATCTACTTCACTATTACCATACAAACGACGTGTGCCGCCAAAGCGTTGGTTGTAGCTATCAGAAGCAGGAGGAAGAGTATTCATGGTGAACCTTAATTAACGCAATAAAAAGAGCGCGTATTATAGAGGATAAGGATACGTGGAGCTAGAGCGCTTCGCTTCTCGTGACTCGTTTCTAGAAAAAGATTAAAGCACACCCGTTACCGTTGTCGAGCAACGAGCAGTGAAACGCCCGAGCTTCGAGCCTCGCTCTTAATTCGCTGGAATCTGCAACGGTGGCGCGGTTAAATCTAACTTCCACACTCGGCCAAAGTGACGATAGTGACCTGCGGCAATACCGGAACGTGCGCCCATGCCATGATATAAATCTAAGTGACCGCCTTTCACTGCGCCGCCGGTATCAAGCACGATCAATAGTTTAAGCACATGAACGCCTGTCCACTTGCCATTGGCATCCAGTAGAGGAACTTCAGCTAGAATTGGGGTTCCCATTGGGAAAATACTGCGGTCACCGGCAACCGATGCCATTGGTAACAAAGGAATGCCCGCCGCGCCGACTACATCAGCCGTCGCTTGACGATCAAAGAATACATAAGAAGGGTTTTGTTCTAATACTTCTTGTACGGTTTCTCTGTCATTTTCCGCCACCCATTCTTTAATGGCTTTCATCGACATTCTTTCTTTCGGAATCAAGCCGCGCTCGATCAGAATTCGCCCAATACTCACATAAGGGTGGTTATTTTTACCAGCATAAGCAAAGTAGTCCAGTTCATCGTTATCGGCATAATGAACAAAACCACTTCCTTGTACTTCCATCAAAAATGGATCGATCATATTGGATGCATAACCAAGCTCTAAACCTTTTCCTTCGAGTGCACCCTCATAGATTTGCGCGCGAGTAGGACACACTGAACCACATTGAGGTTTGGCGTAAACTGGGTATTTGAATAAATGATCTGGCGTATGACGCATTTCAATCACAGGAGAGAAATAGCCGGTAAACAGAATATTGCCCTTTTTATCCGCGCCCGCTAACTGCTCAACATTAACGCCATATTTAGCTAACTCACTCGTATCACCACTTTCTTGCGCCCATACCTTTAATTGCGCGTATAAATTTTGGTATTTCGCTTTCAGAGATGGTGAGGTTTCTTCTACTTTTTCCGCTTGTGCCGCGAAGGTATTAAAATCTCGTGGCGCGTCGGTTTCAATCTTATCAACATGCTCTAAGGTGGTATCTAATTTACCATCCAAATATTGCTGACCACGCTCAGTCGGTTGGGCACAACCAAATAAGATTAACGCTGAAGTCAGCATCAAAGTACGAGTCAAAATAGGCTTTGCCTGAGAAGAAAAAAATGGGCGAGAAACAGCAAGCGAGTTAAACACGAAAAATCACCAATTAGATAAAATAAACGGATTGAAGAATGACAAAAATCCCCTCACCATACAAGCAAGAAACGATAGATTGATACACATTCATTTCACACCAGAGTAGCGTGGGATTTGAAGCAGTTGTCAGAACGATAACAAATTCACAATTTAATCTCTCTTAATAAAAATAACCATTGCCATAAAGTGAATTATTAGTCATTATTTAAGCATAATAAATCAAGGAGTAGGTGTTGTGAAGTTACGTAGTACAGCTTTAGTTAAAGGATTCCGCCAATCCGCCCCCTACCTAAACGCCCACCGCGGCAACACCATGGTCTTTATGCTCGGTGGTGAAGTCTTTACCGATGCCAATTTCGATAACATCATTAATGACATCGCACTATTACACAGCTTAGGTGTACGTATTGTGCTGGTTTATGGTGCACGCCCGCAAATCAATGACAACTTACAAAATAATCATTATGAATCGCAATACCATAAAGGCATTCGGATCACTAATGAGCCTGCGCTTAACCTTGCGATGCAAGCCGCTGGCCGATTACAACTGGCTTTAACCGCCCGTCTTTCTATGAGCTTGAACAATACACCGATGCAAGGTACTCAACTCAATGTGGTTAGTGGTAATTTTGTGATCGCCCAACCATTAGGCATTGATGATGGGGTTGATTATTGCCACAGTGGTAAAGTAAGACGTATCGATACCGATGCGATTAATCGTATGTTGGATATGGGTTCCATTGTAGTAGTCGGCCCAATTGCCAGTTCAGTAACAGGTGAAAGCTTTAACTTGATGTATGAAGATGTCGCCACTCAAACAGCGATTCGATTAAAAGCTTATAAGCTGATTGGCTTTTGTTCTGAACAAGGGATTTTAGCGCAAGATGGCCGAGTGATTCCTGAACTATTCCCTAGCTGTGCAGAAAAACTATTGCAAGAAATAGAACAAAAACAAGATACCAAAACTGGCTACACCAGCGGTACTTTCCGTTTTTTACGTGGCGCATTAACCGCGTGTCGCGCTGGCGTACCTCGTTGTCACTTGGTTAGCTACAAAGAAGATGGTGCACTACTGCAAGAGCTATTTTCTTTTGATGGCATAGGTACTCAAGTAGTAATGGCCAGTGCCGAACAAACACGCAATGCACAAATTCATGATATTGGCGGCATTCTGGATTTAATTCAGCCTTTAGAAGAGCAAGGAATTTTAGTACGCCGCTCACGTGAGCAACTAGAGCAAGAGATCCATCAATTTACTATTATCGAGAAAGACCGTTTAATCATCGGTTGTGCAGCACTTTACCCATATATCGAAGATAAAATGGCAGAGATGGCTTGTGTCGCAGTTCACCCTGATTATCGTGATGGCGACCGTGGAGTGATGTTACTAAAACACATGAGCCAAGAAGCCAAAAACATGGGCATCAATAAGCTGTTTGTTTTAACTACCCACAGCCTACACTGGTTTCGTGAGCAAGGTTTTGAAGAAGTCGGCGTGGATTCACTACCAATGGAAAAGCGTGGTTTATATAACTACCAACGTAAGTCGAAGATATTGGTGTTGAAGATATAAATAGGTTTCTAGGGGACTAGTCCCTAGATTCGCTGCGCTGCTAGGAAAGCAAGAGACGAGTCTAGGCTTCGCGTAGCTCGTTACTCGAATGTTACTTAGAATCATCGAGTAACGAGACACGTATTTTCCGAGTAACGTGCTATATCAAACCCCTATGCACTTTCACTACTGCTTTTCTTACCACCATTGGCTCACGTGTTGCACATTGTGGACGATGAGATTCACCTGGGTAGAAGATAATAAAATCGCCCTTTCTTAACGAAATAAAGCTTTCATTGCTTACTTCATTAAACAGCAGTACGTCATTGGTGTAGTCTGGCTTATCAAGTAAAGCTTGTGGGGTTTCTATCGAATAACCAAAAGTTTCCTCACCCTCTAAAAGAATTTGAATATCCAAATAATCACGATGAATTTCAGTTTTACGCTCTTCACGCGCTTCTGTTTCAGGTGTCATTAGAAAACAAAAAACGTTATCGCCATCAATATCATAACGGCCATTTTCTTGATTATCTTGTGCGATTTTCAAAGCTTGGTGGATATAATTTAAAAATGTGTCTGGGAGAATAGAACTCCACTCCAAGCGTTCAACGTTGCCAAAAAACATGCTTCACCTTCACTATTTTGTTTATTGTTTATATTTAGTTTTTTATTAGCTTATCACTTAACCCGCTAGAACGTAGGGTCTTTACGCTAACACCTTGCGCTAAGATCGCTGGATTGGCAAATAAATCTAAGCACGATTTGGCTCGCGTCACGCCAGTATAAATCAGCTCTCGAGTTAATATTTGATTCATTTTATTTGGCAGTAACATCACGGTATGAGTGAATTCACTACCCTGTGATTTATGAATCGTCATCGCAAACGCCAGTTCATGCTTTGGTACTCGACTCGGCAATACGCCTTTAATTCGTCCATCGGGCATTTCAAAAAATACTCGTAGCCGTGGTGTCGTCTCGCTTTCATCCAATAGACAAATACCGATATCACCATTATGTAACCCTAACGCACTATCATTTTGGCTAATCATGACTGGCCTACCGACGTACCAATGTTCATTTTCAACTGGATTGATTAGCTTATTACGAGCCAGTGACCCTTCCACCAATTGGTTCATACGCTCTACGCCAAACTCCCCTTCTCGCACTGCGCATAATAATCTCGCTTGAGAAAAGGCTTTTAATATTGCTTGAGCTTTTTGCTCCATCATGGCTTTGGTTGGCGCTTCAACCGAGGCAAACAAATCCCCTTGAATGACCGAACCACCTCCTGAATTAACCGCTTGATTGAGCTGCTGGCAATAAGGTAAATAAGCTTCCGTCATCATCTGACATAGCGCGCTTTGTGCTTGCACAAGATCGAGACTTTCTGGAGAGCTGTCTGTCGATGAATTTGCTTTAATGACATGCAAATGAATATCTTCAAAGCCTTGCTGCCACACCTTCTCCACTTGTTTCGCTGAGCCCGCATTAATCGCTTTTGCCAATTGTCCTACTCCAGATCTCGCATGGAAGCGGTAGCTTTTTTGCAGCATGCACAAACTATCCGAAATAGCATTAGCTTTGATTGCGGACTGAGGTTCAGCTAAGGTTTGATACCCCGTTAGATCAGCAAGAAGATGACCAAACTCAGCTTGATAACCTGATGAAGTAAACTGACAGATATCACCTAAAATCGCTCCAGCTTCAACTGAGGCTAACTGATCTTTATCCCCCAATAAGATCAAACGTGCATGACTTGGTAACGCTTGCAGCAACCGGAACATCATAGGCAAATCGACCATAGAAGCTTCATCGACCACTAGGATATCCAAATGTAAGCGGTTCGATTGATTGTATTTATACTCAACCGTATTGGGTCTCGCACCTAACAAGCGATGAATGGTACTAGAATGCGCTGGCATCATCGCTTTGATTTCATCACTTACTGGTAATTGTTCAATCGCCAGTCCAATAGATTCCGTCAAGCGTGCAGCCGCTTTACCAGTTGGCGCAACTAATTTAATGATTGGAGCTTGTTTGCTAATCGCTGCTTGTGAAGCTGATTCTTGTAAAACTAATTGCTGTTGAGATTGAGTAATTAATGCAGCCAATAGTTTGGCAACCGTGGTGGTTTTACCGGTTCCCGGTCCACCAGAAATCACCGAGAACTGACGAGTTAACGCCACAGCCGCCGCCACTTTTTGCCAGTTCAAACACACAGATAAAGGCACTAGCGTATCAAGTTCATTAAGCTGATCGACTTGCTTTGCTTGAATTAACACGCCGTCAATGCGGCTCCAATCTAATCCATCGGTTTGCACCACATCAAGCATTTCACACACCAAACGCTGACGCTCAATTGAACTCGTATGCTCACCACTTTGTAATCCATCCCAAAGATAAAGGTAGTCACGATCAAATAATTCATTAAGCGCTTGTTTCATCGCCGCAAATGCATCGGGTTCAGCGCTTAAAGTTTTCGCGCGCGCCATAAAACCATCTGCAACTTGTGACTCATAATGCCAATAACGAGTTAGGTACAAGCGGTCTTGTTCAAGCACTAATGGTAGCGGTAGTGGCTGCAAACTGGCTTGGTTTATTTGTGCTAATCCCACCACAGCATTGGATTGGGAAGCATAGTTTTCAACTAACGCCAACCAATCAACACCTTGTAATTGAGAGAATAGATCGGCAAAGCGGCTTGCTAATTCTGGATGTTGGCGAGTCAAAAAAGGTAAAGATAAAGTTTGTTGAAGATCGAGCTCACTTAAGCGCAAACAAATATGGCCGCGACCAAACTCATAACTAACAAGGCCAGCGAGTAACGCGATATGATCCGCTTGGTGGCGACAATCCAGACTAGCGTCGTGATTAGCTAGCAGGCATTGTTGATGGATAAAGCGAGCAAACTGAGCGTCAATGGCTCGAATTACACCAAGTTTTTCAAGAGATAACAGCAAGTCTAGCGCTGAGTTACCTTCTACCGTCGACGAGTTGATAGTCTGAATCATTATGCCGACTCTCCATCTAATAAGCGGTCAAATTGCTGCAAGAAAGCTTCGCTTGGTTTGGCTGAAAATACGCCATATAGAGGATCACTCTCTCCTTTCGGGGCGTCTTTTTGAGCGCCTGCAATATCATGTCCCTCAGCAGCAAAGCCACGTAAAAACAGATAGTACACGCCACCAAAATGTTGCTGATAATCATAATCCACAAGTCGACTTTGTAAGAAACGGTGCAGTGCTAAAGCATAAATTTGATACTGGAAATCATAACGGTGATCGATCATTGCATGATTAAGGTTGTCAGGATGATAATCTTCGATCGAATAACCAAGGTGGTTAGATTTCCAATCTAAAATGTAATACTTACCTTGATGTTCAAACACCAAATCAATAAAGCCTTTCAGCATACCTTTGGTTGGCATAAAGCCTAGCTCACCGGCAACGTTTGATAGCTCATCATGATCTTTTACCAAGCGATTAAGCTGGCTAGATAATAGAGATTCAACGGGGAGTAAGAACTCCATTTCCACCAGCCTTTGAGTGGGTACTTTCTCTCCCAAACGCAGTCCATTTCCATCTAAAGGTGTTTGCATCACTTGAGTGATCATCGCTTGAATCGCGGGCAGCCATTGCAGGTCGTATTGTTCTTGTTGCAATAAATCGGTAATGATCTGAGTGTTTTCCGGACTGGTTGCCGGCTCGGTAAATTCAATCTCTTCGAAAATCGTATGCAAGAAAGTACCCGGTCGTGCGCCTCGTGGAAATTCAAACATAGACCAAGGGTCGACGCTGTTTTGCTCTTCAATCTCAATAGAGACACCAACTTCTACTGTGTTGGTATTTTCCGCCGCGTCCGAATCTATCGGTTTTTGCGCATCGATTGCTACATCAAAATCCGCCGTATCACCTTGACTATGCGCTGCATGATGACCTTGTTTTACTAAGCTTGAATAGCTGGTCATGCGCCATTGACGATCAATCGAGGCACTAAAGCGTTTAGCTTGTAAATTAGGTTGTTCGGTTTGAATCGGCGCAAAACGTTCGCTTGGCGGTTGCGGGAAATCCAGCATTTCAACACTCGTCACATCCTTAACCAATTGCTGACAGGCTGCCATTAGTTCGGCGCTTTCTTTAGCTTGATGATGTTGCAAGATCGCGCCAAGCGCACTTAAATGAGCGGTTGATTCATCCTTTTTGCTGTTGCCTTTTTTCAGTGGTGCAAGACCAATAATACAGCCGTACACCGCGCGAGTAAGAGCAACATAAAGCAAACGTAGATCTTCGGCTAAGCGTTCTTTTTCGGCCAACGCTAAACCGTCATCAGGCTTGGATAAATCTAAAATAGTTTGCTGCTTATCGACCTGATAATACTTGGCTACCTTGGCAGCTTTAAAGTTATTGGCAAACGGTAAGAACACTAAATCGTATTCCAAACCTTTTGATTTATGAATGGTGATGATTTGCACCAAGTTACGCTCAGATTCTAAACGCTGAGTTTGCTCGCTAATTTCGCCATCGTGCTGTTCAATATTTTCAGCCAACCAACGAATCAGCGCACTTTCACCTTCTAGCGATAAACTAGCTTGTTGCACCAATTCAGATAAATGCAGCAAGTCGGTTAATTTGCGTTCACCATGCGTTTCCAATAACCAACGCTCGGCGATTTGTCGCTGGCTGATCACCGCGCGCATCATAGGTAGAACGCCACGCTTTAACCACAGTTGATGGTACTGCTCAAACTCATTAACCACGTTCTCCCAAGCAGTTTCGTCATGGTTAAACTGATCGAGCTGCGCCATATTTAAAGCAAACAAATCACTGGCAAGAATGGCGCGCAGTGAATATTCATCACTCGGTCTGGACACCGCCATCAATAAGCGTAATACATCTTGTGCCACTTCACTATCAAACACGCTATCACGATTAGAAAGGTAAACACTGGCAATACCTTGATTCGCCAATGCTTCTTTAATTAATTTACCTTCTCGACCCGTACGCACCAACACCGCAATATCACCGGCTTGAATCGGATGCGCTTGGGATTTTTTATCAATAAATTGTGCTTTTTGTTGCTGGGAAGCGCTCAAAATATGATGGATTTGATGAGCCGTATATTCTGCCATCTGATGATTATAATCTTGTGTCGCAACGGGTTGCCCAGCATCGGGTTGATGTAACCATAAACCAATCGCTGGCTGCGCTTTACCATTTATCGTCCAATGCATATTATCAGCTTTCGGGCTGGCTTTGACTGGCAAGAATGGAATGTCATCATCGTAGAGAAACGGCCTGTCATCAAAACTGAAAATGCCGTTTACCCCTTGGATCACCGCTTCACTTGAACGCCAGTTGGTATCCAGAGTGTAGTGTTCAGTCACTTCATTACGCGCTTGAATATAGGTGAAAATATCCGCGCCACGGAAGCCATAAATCGCCTGTTTCGGATCGCCAATCATAAACCAACCACTTTGTGGCGAGTCTAAATAGATTTGACGGAATATCTGATATTGCTGCGGATCGGTATCTTGGAATTCATCGATCATCGCCACGGGATAAAGCTGACGAATACGACTCGTCAATAAACCTTCTTCATCTTGCACTATCGCTTGTTCAAGCTGGCTGAGTAGATCATCAAAAGAAAGTTGTGCCTGACGCTGTTTGGCTTGTGCCAATAACTGACGACAACCTTGAATCGCTTGGTATTTAAAAATCAGCTCAAATTCCGGCTGGTTATCGAGTAGCTCATCAATTGCCTCAAACGCAGCATGCTCTGCTACTGGGCCTTTTTTGGCATCGGTGACCGACGTTAATGTGCTTTGAGAAAAACGAATCAATTTATCGCACATTTGACCATCGTTTCGCTCACTAGCCGCCCATTCATGCACTTCATCTAACCAAGCTGGCAAACGCGTTTTATTGTATGGATTGCGTTTAATGCCGGAACTATCAATCAAACTAAACAAATCATTGCGACTGGCATTCCACAGCGATTTCACTTTTTCGATGCGATTTAGATGCTGCTGATAAAGCACCGGCAGATCGACATCCAGGTTAATGCTCGGAAAACTTAGGGCAGGGCCAGAAAGGTAGTTGCCAATTTCACGCAATAGTTGCTCAGGACGACTCCATAACGATTGAATTTGCGCGGCTAATACCGTCGGCAATGGGTAAAAATGACGACGCCAGTAATCACTCACCACTTGCAGTTTTAGCTGACTTTCATCGGTAATAAATTCATTTTGAAAACGACTACCCGATTCAAAAGCATTTTGAGTCAGCATACGTTGGCAAAAACCGTGAATCGTGAAGATCGCCGCTTCGTCCATTTGACGCTCGGCTTGCAGCAAGATTTCAATCGCTGATTGTTTATTTGTTGTTTCAGTTAATAGCAGCTCAAGTACTGGGTCGGTAGTTTCACCACGGGCAAACGCAATACGCGCTTCATGAATGCGTTGACGAATTCGACCACGCAGCTCTGCGGTGGCCGCTTCGGTAAAAGTCACCACAAGAATTTGATCAACGGTTAATGGCGTTTGATGCGCTGCGCCCTCTTTACCGTGCCCAAGCAACAAGCGTAGATACAGCGCCGCAATGGTGAAAGTCTTGCCAGTACCAGCAGACGCTTCAATTAAGCGAGCACCATGCAGTGGAAAAGTCATACTGTTGAGAGATTGCGCCATTAACTTTGTCCTAATTAGAATTCTTATGTTTCGTGAGGAATTTCTCACTTTGCGCCATGAATTGTCTTGAACTGCAAAACAAAACAGATTGTGAGAATGTACTCACATTTTTTATGCCATGATCGGCTTACTATTCCTGCCATATCGAGCCACGGCCAATGGCTTGTAAACCAATATTAATCTAATAACGATCTACTTACGTTACCGACATTGTTCCTACTTCAATGTTGCTAATGATAAAAAAGTAGACAGAAACAACACTATTACCTCGACTCTCCGCCGCCAAGCAAGCGCCCTACACTATAATGACTTGCTGGCGGCGTTTCTTTTTCTAAGCCGTTCGTCTGTTTATTCATCCGCTTATTCATTACGACTCATCTTCACTGCGATCTTGGCAATGTTCCATTAATGGATATAACCACTGCTGCGCTTTTTCGAGTAATGATTCAGCAAGCTCGCTATTCCACTCTTTCCAAACTCGTTGAATATAGTGGTCACTGCCTTCACCTACCGAAACAAAGCTATCGTTAAAAGTATTTTCCATTGCTTGATACGCTTTTTGTTTGATCTCTTCATCCGCAAAACCAAGCCATTGCCCTTGCTTATCATAACCTTGCTCGATACCAGCAAAGGCGCACTTTGGAACAAACCATAGTGGCTCATCCATACCTTGATAGTAGGCTTCCAGTAAAGATTGCAAATATTGTTTGGCTTGCTGTGAGCTTAAAGCTTGTAATTCAAGTTGCTGAACTTGCCCCTTGCGAACACCGAACAAATGAGTAGCAAGTGAGTGCCCGCTCGCGTTTAAGCACAAATGTTCAATCCAGTAACCCAATAAGTTCGCGCTGTGAATTCCACCACTACGATAGCGCAACATGCCCTGCTGATATTGACCACCAAGCCAACCAGCTAGGTGATGAGTTTGCTTGTACCCACCTAGTGTTAATTCAAACTCAAGCGCGATCTCAACATCCGCTTTAGGCACAGTGAGATAAGGCAATAAACTAACTGCTAAAGGTTGAATATTTGCCAATAAACTTTGGGCGGCCAATTCACCAAAACCCGACAATGGCAATTGCCCTTTGGCTTGATGTTGCTGCAAATATACTTTAGCGCCATCTTCAAAGCTTTCTAGAGTCGGCATTTCTGATTGCAGCCATTGCTCTAGTAAGTTTTCGCCAAACCAGTAGTTATCTAGTCCATTAATGGCAAAAGGCTCATCATCAATTTGATTAACCGATAATGGGCTAATATCTAAATAACTCTTTAAACGTTGATTGAAGAAATACTTCACTGGCAAGCGCCAAAAACGCAGCAACTCTTGAAGTTCTAACCAATATTGCCCATTGGCCTCTTTATCCAGCTGCAAATAATACGGCTCTAATGGCTGAATAAATGGCAGTGTCTGAGTTTCACTTGGCTGTTGGCTAGCTTGATGCGCGGCAGGCAACCATTCTTTGGCATAACTAGCGAGTGCGGAATCACTGCCATCAAACGCTTTGATACTGAAAGGCACTAAAGGATGAACATGGGTTAAATGTGCAACTAACGCTCGCCCTGATTGATCGCTCGGTAATTCTTGATGCTGAGCAAGTGTGTAGTTTTGCTGGCAATATTCCAGTAATTCCGCCACCAGCACCGATGGCTCTTTATCACTGTTATCTTGGATCGAACGTCCCACATAACTAATATACAAATACTGTTGCGCTGATAACAAGGCTTCTAAGAATAAGTACCGGTCATCATCACGACGAGAACGGTCGCCATGACGGGTACGTCCATTAATCAAATCAAACCCTTCTGGCGCGACACTGCGCGGATATAAACCATCATTCATCCCCAACAAGCATACGACCTTAAAAGGAATTGAACGCATTGGCATCAAGGTACAGAAATTGACTTGTCCGGCTAAGAAACGCTGGCTGACTCTGGCATTCGAAAGATGATTTTGTAGATATTGTTCGAGAACTTGCGGCGAAATTTCTTCATCTTGAGTCATTCCTGCATCGTGCAATTGTTGGCTGAGTTGTTGAATGCACTCTCGAATTGAGCCAAGTACCACTTCGCCTTCTAGTTCCACCTCAAAAAAGTCATCTAGCATCGATAACAAGTACTGCTGCCAGCTAGAAAACTGCTGCGCTTGAGACAAGCGGTCGCGATATTGCTGCAATAAGCGAACAAAACTCGCTAATTTACCGGCAAGTTCTGCATCTAGTCCTTGAACTTCATCAAAGGCGGCAATCTGTTGCTCACCGATGTGATACAAACCGGCTGACTCTGGCATGGCATAGCCGAGTAACATTCGCTCGATACCAAATAGCCAAGTGTTTTGTTTATGACTCGGCAGTTCAAATTGCAGCGCAGTTTTTTCATCGAGTCCCCAACGAATGCCCACTTGTTGGATCCATTGTGCGACTCGTTCAAACTCATCATCACTGATCGCAAAACGCTGCATCACCGCAGGTACTTCTAATAACTCAAGCAACTCGGTCGCCTGGCAACGGCGCATAGGCAACGACATCAAACGCATAAAAGCTTGTAGAATTGGATTTTCTTGGTCAACGCTACGGTCAGAAATCGAATAAGGAATATAACGCTCGCCAGAAGCATTACCAAAGACGGCCTGAATCGCATGACTATAGGCGTTAATATCCGCTACCATCACAATAATATCGCGTGGGTTTAGATTCGGATCAGCATCAAACATCGCCAATAAACGGTCATGAAGCACTTCAACTTCACGCATTGGACTATGGCAAGCATGCAGTTGTATTGAGGTATCATCATCTGACACTACAGGCTTATAACGACTTGTCGTCGCGGATAGATCATCATCTTGGTGTTCGCGCAGCTCTAAAATATCTTGCTGGATCGCATGCAATAAACTGTCGGGTTCACCTTCGACAAACGCATCAATTTCATTGGCTTCCAACTGAGATAATAAATACAGATTATCGCGCCCTAGCTTACCCATTGAGGCGAGCAGGCTATTTCCCACCGCATCTTTGGTATGCAAGGTTTCAGACTCAGTTAACACATTTTGCTCAATTGAACCTTTGAGCCAATCCGATGATTGCTCACTATGCATTATTTGACGAGATTTAGCGGCCAGTTTGGCGAGGTATTTACGGTCGCGAACTTCCCCCCAGTAATAACGACAGGGGTTGGTAAACATTAAGTGCACATCAATATGTTCGCCCAGAGCACGCAGCGCATCCATATAACGAGGTGGCAATGCGGTAATACCAAACACAAATAAACGCTTCGGAAAATTCGCTTGCTGGCCTAAATCGCCAACATAGGTGTCCAGCATATCAATAAAGTGTTCATACAAATTGGCGCGATGATAAGGCGATTGACCTAGCGAGACCGTTTGATCGTATAAAGCTTGCCATAAAATAGGCTGCCACGGGTGTTCACCATTGAGCTCTTTAACGGTTTCTCCAGCTTCCCACGCAGCAATCCATTCAGGGCGATACACTAAATAACCATCAAAAATATCGGCAATTTTTTCAGATAATTGATAGCGCTTAGATTGGTCATCGTCATGATCTAAATAGCGCTTTAGGGGGGAGAACTCTTCACGTTCGAGTTGCGTCGGCAAAATTTGCATTAACTTCCAAGTCATTGCATCTTTATTAAATGCACTACGCTTGGGAACATCAGGCAAAACTTGGGTAAACAAATTCCAAATAAAAGTCGCAGGAAGAGGAAATTCGAGATTCGCTGCCACACCAAACTCTTTGGCAAGCTCCATTTTCAGCCATTGCGACATACCGGGGCTTTGTACCAAAATTTGTTCAGCTTGGAATGGATTGTCTAATGGGTTTAAACGGATAAGTTCAACCAGTAAAGACTTTAAAACATCGACTTGATTGGAATGGTAAACAGTAAACACAAGGCACTCACGCTACGGGTTTAGATACCCACAGGTTAGCATAAGTGCTTTGTTTAATTGAAATGTTTAGCTGAAATTATTCTTTCAATTATAAGCTTTCTAGAGGGTGAGTATTATTCGCTGAAATTAATACTTTATGTGGGGTATAAAACATCCAGTAACGCAATGCTACATAACCTACAATCAAGGTAGCGATCACTAGCTCAATCACCGCAAGAACCTGAATTTGATGGGCATATTGAGTTAGTACTTCCATGGTTGACATCCAATAAGATGTTTTAAATAGCGCAGTAGCACCGATCACCATTGGAAAAGTAAAAGCCGCGTAACCTGGGCTGAATGGTAGTCTAAGCAAAGTAAAGAATGAAAGATAAATAAGAATCGTCATCAAGATAGCGATCGACATCAAAACCATCACCAACAATAATGATGGATCAGAGGTAAAGGTTAGATAACCTGCCAATGATAAGCTTGCTGGTGCCGCCATAATTGCCAAGGTTGGTTTTGCTGCATCAGGTACTTCTTGACAGAAAATAAAACGATAAATCATAGCTGGCAACATTACGGCGTAGCATGCGATACCAAAAATCAATACTGAATAAGCAATCCAAGAAAGTACTGGATTACCTGAGTACGCAACATCTGCCACAATAATGCCAATTGGAGGAACAAACCAACTAGGCACCATATGATGAACTTCAAACTCTTTTGCTCTATGGTAAATGAATGCAGTAAGAAAAATAATATGCAGCGCTACCGCGAATACCCATAAACTGTCACCTAAAACTGGGTTAAAATGGCCAACTGAACTTGATACCACCATAGTTGCCATTGAAAATGTCGGAACAACACTCCCGACAACTGGGTGGGCAAGATCATTGGCAATCAATTTTGGATGAAAAATAAACTTAACCGTTAAAATAATTAATAAAATGGCAGCAATCCCAGCACTCCAATGTTGAGCATTGCCGTTAAGTATTAGGGCGTTTTCCCAACACCAACCTAAACTAGCGATACCGAGCGCCAAGCCTGCCATTGGGGTTGGAGCACCACTTACTAAATTTTTTAATGTCTGATTCATGATTACCTCACGGGGTATATGTTACCGATGCAGTAATAATAAACTTGCTCATTGTTTAAATATATCTAATTAAATTTAACACACGTTAAATAAAACAAAACGGAATAGCACTTTATGGCAAGTAATGTCACCCTCAAGCAACTCAAAGTCTTTACCGCTTTAACTCAACAGGAAACCTTAACTGCAGCAGCTAAAAAATTATTCCTGTCTAAAGCCGCGGTAAGCTTGTCACTCGGTGAACTTGAAAAGCAACTCGGCCTCGTATTGTTTGATCGTGTAAATAACCGTTTGATATTAAATCAAGAAGGTAAACGCCTACTGCCTTTAGCTGATGAACTGCTACATCGAAGCGAAGATATTCAACACATGTTCACCTTTGATCAAGCGCTGCACGGCCAATTAAAGATCGGTGCCAGCGATACCATTGGCAACCAAGTTGTTCCTTACTTACTGCGTGATTTTCGTCAGCATTCGCAACACCAACAACAAAGCTTATTGATTTCCAATACCAGTTTAATTTGTGACAAGTTAACCGATTACGAGCTCGATCTAGGTTTAATCGAAGGTAAGGTTCAATCTGATCAACTGTTAATGCAACCTTGGAACCAAGATGAAATGTGTATCATTTGCTCACCTAATCATCCTTTAGCACAACAAGACTCTGTATTGGCAAGAGACTTCGAAAATACAGAGTGGCTTCTACGTGAAGCAGGATCAGGGTCTCGCGAGTTCTTCTTACGCACTGTAGCGCCACGCATTGAAGTCTGGACCGAATCATTTCAATTAAACACTACGGAAGCAATTATTAATGCGACCGCTGCCAACCTAGGTTTAGCCTGTTTATCTCGTTTAGCGGCACAATCAGCGCTTGAACATAATCGTGTAGTAGAACTTAAAGTCCCTCTTGATATGACGCGCCGCTTTTGGCTATTAGTCCATAAAGAAAAATACCAAAGCCCACTGCTCAAAACCTTCATGCAATTTTGCATTGATTGGAAAATGCTCGAATCATTGAAAAGTAGCGCCAAATAACTGATAACCGCTGGACATTAGCTACAAACAACTGTATAAAAAAACAGTTAAATTCATTCAAAAATTGCATACGAGGATAACCATGGCTGTAATCGTCAAGTACGTGGTGGAACGCAACGGAGAAGAAAAGATGACTTTTACTTCCAAGGCTGAAGCTGACGCTTATGACAAAATGTTGGATATGGCGGACGAGCTTTTCACTTTGTTAGAAAACAGCAAGATTATTGAAGATGATAACCAAAAAGAAGAGTTATCTATGTTTCTTGCTCAAAACAAAGATGAAGTACTCTTTGCACTAGGTGCGAAACGTCGCCCTACTGAAAAAAAAGCCAAAGCACCAAAAGCAACCGAAGATAAAGATAGCGAAGCCGCTTAAACCTGAAGTTGACTATCCAGATTAAACAGCCAGTTCACCTCATCGCAACTGGCTGTTTTTTACATTCCCTTACAGTTAGCTAACAGATTGAAGCCAAAGCTAAAATTGTCATAACATTTCCCAATTTAAAAACTGCTATTGTAACTATCAAAATTTGCCCCAAGCTATCTATTACGAGCTAATACAATTCGTTTGCACTTAAAGACAAAATACACCCTTTAGTTACACCGTTTTATTGTCTGATAGAGGTTGCTAATGAAGTTTTTCTTACGTACAACAACGATCATGTTGCTGCTACTCAGCCGCACGCCTGCATTTGCAGTTCAGCTAAATCAAGCGCAATCATCGCAATCCCGCCCACAAATCAATCAAGCTTGTCCTCAAGCCTTTAAACACTCACTCAGCGGCTTATACAGCATTCCTGATATCAATTCAGCGACCATTCGACAACCCATTGCTGATTTCGAGAACCTCTATTCACAAGCACCACAAGCTCAACATGAGTTAGAAGTACTATGTAAAAGTATCGCCTTAAATACCCAAACACAACCTACCTTTGCCGGTGTTAAATCCCAACAACGAGCTAAGGAAAAAGTCGAAAAAGAGCTCAACGGACAAGCCGATAGAATTACCGATTTAGCTCGAGCAACCATTGTCGCACAAGACTTACCGAGCTTAGTTAAGGCTTATCAGCAACTTCACCAACAAGCGAGCGTACTACAAGTAAAAAACCGCTTTAAAACTCCCACGCCTTCTGGCTATCGAGATCTTAAAGTCCTCGTGCAAATGCCCCATTCAGGCCTAGTTGCTGAAGTACAATTCCACCTAGACGAAATAGCCAAGATTAAAAGTGGCGAAGAGCATAGTCTATACGAAAAAATTCAGCATATTGAACGCACCGCAATGCTCGAAAACCGCGACCTCAATACCTTTGAAAAAGCCAAAGTAGACCAGCTGAGAAATCGATCATTAAGCCTATACCATGATGTTTGGCAGTATTACTTAACACCTCCCGCTTTAGAGCAGGCTGCCTAACGAGAAGCAAGTAGCAGCCTAATAAAGAATATGCCCTTAGAAAATTAAGGTTTGTTTTAAATCGCTAATCATTATACTTTCTTAGCATTGGACTTAATTTTTATCTTAACCCCCTATAAATGGAGATTATTCAGTAATGGCACATTTCGCACTTGCCTTTGGTACGGCTACCAAAAACCGTGATGGTAAAATCATCGAAGCATTTTTCCCAAGCCCGGTATTAAACCCATCAGACGCTCTTGTTGCGGCAATTGCGCAAGTTTCAGGATACTCAGAAGGCAACCAAGCGATTGAAATCAGCAATGAGCTTGCTGGTGAACTATCGAATGCATTTGCAGCAAACGGCGACATTGCTAATGCTGATTTTGCAGAAAAAGCCGCTCAATCTTCTCAACCATTAGTATTAGTCGTACTTGCAAATGATGAGCAACCAAGCTCTGTGGCAGAAGGTTTCTTAAAACTACAACTGATCTCACATCGTTTAGCTAAGCCACATGGCATCGTACTTGATGGTATTTTTGGCCTGCTGCACAACATCGCATGGACTAACCAAGGCCCAATCGATCTACCAGAATTAGCGAGCCGTCAAATTGAAGCTCGCTTAAATGGCGAAACACTCACTGTCGATTGCGTTGATAAATTCCCGAAAATGGTGGATTACATTGTTCCTACCGGTATTCGTATTGCTGATACATCACGCGTACGTCTTGGCGCCCATGTGGGTGAAGGCACGACTGTGATGCACGAAGGTTTCATCAACTTCAATGCGGGCACAGCTGGTGTGAGCATGGTTGAAGGTCGTATCTCTGCTGGCGTTATGGTTGGCGAAGGTTCTGACATCGGTGGCGGTGCTTCAATCATGGGTACGCTATCTGGCGGCGGTAAAGTCGTCATCTCAATTGGTGAGAACAGCCTACTAGGTGCCAACGCAGGTCTTGGTTTCCCACTAGGTGATCGTTGTACGATTGAGTCAGGTCTTTACATCACAGCTGGTACTAAAGTGACTATGCTTGATGCTTCTGGTAATGAAATAGAAGTTGCCAAAGCGCGCGATCTCGCTGGCAAACCAGACCTACTATTCCGTCGCAACTCAGTAACCGGCAAGATTGAATGCTTAACCAATAAATCTGCGGTTGAGTTAAACAGCGAGCTGCATTCAAACAACTAATTATATTGGTGTTTGATAATAGCAAAATAGCTTTAGGACTATGCTAGGTCAAATGCCTATCAACCTGGACACTATAAAAAGCTGTACAGTTTAACCAATTGAAATCCCGTCACTTTGGCGGGATTTTTTACATCTAAGATAAGGAAAGGCTACTATGTTCTAAAAGCTTTTGGATCATTATAGGCCAAATACTCTAGTCGCTGTACAAGTCTATTTTTATGCACAACTTTCTCAATTGGAGCGAGATCGAGTACACTACTCTGATAATCTCCTTATTAAATATTGTCTATGACCATTTCTTCCCATACGTCTCACTCGCAACCGATCATTACATCACTACTGGATACCGATGCTTATAAATTGCATATGCAGCAAGCAGCATTTCACCAGTACCCTGATGTTGAAGTGGTCGCTGAATTTCATTGCCGAAGTCAAGAAGATTTACGCCCATATTTCGATGAAGTGTTGCAGCAAATCGATCACTTATGCCAACTGCGCTTTCAGCCCGAAGAACTAGACTACCTTGCGCAACTCCCCTTCTTTAAAACTGACTACCTTGAGTACTTAGCGACATTTCATTTCCAGCAAAGTAACGTTGAAGTTCGTAAAGATGGTGAACAGCTACAAATAACACTGCGTGGCAAATGGTTAGATGTAATTTTATGGGAAGTACCATTGTTGGCGATTATCAGTGAAATTCGAGGACGCCGTCGTTACCCACAAGCCAGTGTTGAGCAAGCTTGTCAGCATTTGCACCACAAGCTGAAATTACTCAAACAAGATCACCCAACCTTAGATATGTCTGGTTTTTCTTTAATCGACTTTGGTACACGTCGCCGTTTCTCTAAAGCGTTACAGGCCAATATTGTCGACCAATTAATCGAGCACTTCCCTCAATTTGATGGTACATCCAATTACTATCTCGCCTTTAGCAAAGGATTAAAGCCAGTTGGCACCCAAGCACATGAATGGTTTCAAGCACATCAACAATTAGCGGGAGAGCTTGCCGATTCGCAACAACTAGCATTACATAATTGGATAAAGGAATACCCGAATACATTAGGTATTGCGCTGACCGATTGCATAAACATGGATGCCTTTTTACGCGACTTCACACCAAGCCTTACCAATACATTTCTTGGCTTACGCCATGACAGCGGTGACCCTATTGAATGGGGGGAAAAAGCAATTGCTCACTATGAGAAACTGGGGATTGATCCTAAATCGAAAGTGCTAGTATTTTCAGATGGCCTATCACTTGCTAAAGCTATAGAGATCTACCAACATTTTGCCCAGCGTATTCAAACCAGTTTTGGCATTGGTACTAAATTAACCTGCGATATTCCGAATGTGAATAGCCTCAACATCGTACTTAAACTCACCGCTTGCCAAGGTAAACCAGTGGCGAAGATTTCCGATGAACCAGGTAAAAGTATGTGTCGTGATGACGCATATTTACAAGAATTAAAGCAGGCTTTTCATTTAGCAAGTTAAGCCATTATTTGTGCATATTCACAAATTTATCATTCCATCATGACGAAATAAGCCGACTAGGTTAGTGTTTTATTATACGTACTTTCCTATCGGCTTTTTTATGTACCTAGATACCCAACTTGCCCAACAAATCGTTGATCGCACTATGGCAATCATCGACACCAACATCAACGTTATGAATGATCGTGGCATCATAATCAGTAGCGGAGAATCAGAACGAATTGGGCAGTTGCACGATGGCGCCCTACTGGCAATCCAACATGGTGACACTACTGAAATTACTCAACAAACCAGTCAGAATTTAAAAGGCGTTAAACCGGGTATCAACCTAGTCTTAAAACATGATGACACTATTATTGGTGTGGTCGGCATCACAGGAAACCCTGATGAGATCCGCAACTATGCGGCTTTAGTCAAAATGACTTCAGAAATGATCATCGAGCGCTCACTCTTGATTGAACAATTGCAGTGGGATAAACGCCATATTGAAGAATTTATTTCTTCTTGGGTGAATAATGAATTAACCAAAGAAGCACTAGAAAGCTGGGCACAACGCTTGTCGATTGATATAGAACAGCCACGCGTTGCGGTGTTAATTGAAATCAGCGAGACCTCCAATCGCAACCAACTCGATACCATCAGAAAAATCGTGGAACTGCTTGAATATCCTGAGCGCAATAACCTAGTCGCCGTCGTTGCGATGAATCAAATCCTCGTTCTCAAACCATGTCAACAAGCAGCTAAATGCTGGGATTACACCATTGAAAGTAAGCGCATTGATCAGCTCATTCATACACTTCAACAACACGATATACACCAGCTTCATATTGCACTAGGTGAATACTTTCCATCGATCATGGACATGCCGCTATCGTTTCAAAGTGCACAACAAGTACTCGCACTAGGCAAACACTACCAACCGAAACAAACTAAGTATCTGTTTGAAGATCTCCGCATGCCAGTGCTACTGTCACCATTAAAAGAAAATTGGCAAGGTGCACAATTATGTAATGCTATTGTAAAACTCAAAAGCCAAGATCGCTCAGGTCAATTAATCAAAACCTTATACAGTTTATTTGAACATCAAGGCAACCTATCCCAATGCGCTAATAGCCTATATATCCATAGAAACACTCTACGCTATCGCTTAAATAAAATTGAAAGCATCACTCAAATATCACCACATAACTTCACCGGATTAGTCGAACTCTATATTGCTTGCCAGATCACACAATGTTCGAAAAATTAGTCAAATGAACAAAATCAGTACAATTTATCGGCATGTAATTTGGTTAATTGTCCAAAGTAATTTCTCTCGAATTTATCGATAATAAAGCATAGATAAATACTTTGAGGTCCTAGTATGAAAATCATTATTGCTCCTGATTCGTTTAAAGAAAGCTTAACCGCTAAGCAAGTTTGCCAAGCCATTGAAATCGGGTTGATGCGAGTTTGGAAAGACGCTGAGTATGTACATATCCCACTGGCGGATGGCGGTGAAGGGACTGTGCAATCTTTAGTCGATGCAACACAAGGTGAGATAATTGATTGCGTAGTCACTGGACCTCTAGGCCATAAAGTGGATGCTTTCTATGGTCGACTAGGTGGCGAATTAAGCCACACTGCTGTGATTGAAATGGCTGCGGCAAGTGGTTTACATTATGTACCAATTGCACAGCGTGATCCAAAAATCACCACCAGCTTTGGTACTGGTGAGCTGATCGCACACGCGCTAGAAAATGGCGCTAAGAAGTTGATCATTGGTTTAGGCGGCAGTGCCACTAATGATGGCGGTATGGGTATGTTAGAAGCGCTAGGGGTTAAATTTCTCGACAGCAATAGCCATGTGATTTCAGGTAATGGCATTGGTCTTACGCAAATTAAATCAATCAATATAGATAACCTACATCCTCAATTGTCCGATTGTGAGATTGTCATTGCCAGCGATGTGGATAATCCATTGTGTGGAGAGCATGGGGCGACGGAGACCTTTGGCAAACAAAAAGGCGCAACAGCAGAAGATACCACGTTACTCGATAACGCTTTAAGTGATTATGCAGATTTAATTGCCTCTCAACTTGATCGCCAAGTGAAAGACAAACCCGGAGCAGGTGCCGCTGGTGGGCTTGGGGCGGCGTTTTTAGGATTTACCTCTGCCACCTTAAAACCGGGGATCGCCATTGTATTAGAAACGCTATCGATTGAAGATCACCTACAAGATGCCGATCTTGTTATAACCGGTGAAGGTCGAATTGATTGGCAAAGCGCCCACGGCAAAACCCCAGTTGGGATTGCTCAAGCAGCGAAGAAATTTGATCTTCCAGTGATCGCACTAGCCGGTTGTGTCGGCGATAACTACCAAGCGGTTTACGATCATGGTATTGATGCGGTATTTGCTGCGATTCCAAGACCCTTTGATTTAGAAACCGCTTTTGCCGAAGCAGAAGTGAACATGGCTAACCTTGCCGAAAATGTCGCGAGAACATTAGCTATCGACTCTAGTCTCTAATCTCTACATTTAGGCACTCGGTTGATATGCCCCCTCAAAACTTTATTTGACAGAAATAGTTACAATCAAATTGATGCTTCAGTTCACAACATTTTACTGGTTGGACCTTTGTCTTATTGTGGTTTAATCATTAATAGCCTAAAAGTGTTAATAACTTGTTATATAAGGCGGAAATGATGACTGAACTCAACCAACAACCAACATCAACCACGCAATTTCCTCATGAAATGATTTTAAAATGGGCAGATGAGCGACCTAATGATGTGTATCTCACTCAGCCGATTAACCGTGAAGTTAAAGAATTCACTTTCTTTGAAGTGGCTGATCAAGCGTTGAGCCTAGTATCGGCATTAAGAGGTTTAGGGCTAGAGCCTAAAGATAAAGTCGCTTTGCTTTCGAAGAACTGTGCAGAATGGTTTATTTGTGATTTAGCCTTAATGCTAGGCGACTACATAAGCGTACCTATTTTTCCAACTGCTGGCAGTGACACCATAGAACATTGCCTGACCCACAGTGAAGCCAAAGCGATTATTGTAGGAAAACTCGATGATGATGTAGCCACGCTAGAAGTGTTAGGCAAACACCAACAACTCATCTCTATCTCTTTACCTTACGATAGTGCGCCAAACTGCCAATATGAATTCAATAGTTTAATTGATAGCCATCAACCTAGCACAGAACGCCCTCAGCACCACGATGATACTCTGATGTCTTTAGTTTACACTTCAGGTACCTCTGGTCTACCTAAAGGCGCAATGCTCACTTATGGTGGCTTTGCATGGTGTGCATCAAAAATTGTTGAGCATATTGGTTTACAAGAAAATGACCGATTATTCTCGTATTTACCACTCGCTCATATTACCGAACGCGTCTATGTTTTCGGTTCCTCAATATTAGGTGGTGTGCCAACCAGTTTTGCCGAAAGTATTGATACTTTTATTGACGATGTTAAAGCTCACAAGCCTACTCTGTTTATTTCTGTACCTCGCTTATGGACAGTTTTCCAACAACGTATTTTGGATAAAATGCCGCAGAAGAAACTTAATATCCTACTTGCAATCCCTTTCCTAAATAGCATTGTGAAGAAAAAAATCATCTCAGGTTTAGGACTAGAAAATGCTCGCGTTCTAGGTTGTGGCTCTGCACCGATTTCTCCATCACTATTGCACTGGTATCGGAGTGTTGGGATGAATATTACCGAAGCATGGGGCATGACAGAAACCTTCGCTTATAGCACCATCAACTATCCATACCGTGCCGATAAAATTGGAACAGTCGGCACAGTCGGCCCAGGGGTTGATGTTCGTATTGCCGATGACCAAGAAATTATGGTGCGCGGTAAAGGTTTATTCGCTGGTTATTATAAAAATGATCAAGCGACACAAGAATCATTTGATGATGAAGGTTGGCTGCATACCGGTGATATCGGTAGCCTAGATGATGAAGGGTATTTATCGATTGAAGGGCGTAAAAAAGACACTTTCAAAACCGCCAAAGGTAAGTTCGTTTCACCTGTGCCTATTGAGAAAAAAATCTTTGAGCACTCTCGAGTCGAAATGATGTGCTTAATTGGCTTAGGCTTACCGGCACCAATTTTACTGGTTATTCCTCATTCATTTAAGAATTTTGATCGTGAGCGCTATGAGCGTAAAACTGTTAAGATCATCAATCAGATCAACGATGGTTTAGAGTCTCACGCCAAGATCAAAGGGGTTTTAATGATCAAAGAACCGTGGAGTATCGAAAATGGCATTCTAACGCCGACCCTTAAAATAAAGCGTCATATACTAGAGAAAAAATATCACGACGTTGGAGCCAGTTGGCCAAGTGATAAATTTATTGTTTGGGAAGAGTAAGTTTCGGGGTCTCGGGTCTCGGGTCTCGGGTCTCGGGTCTCGGGTCTCGGGTCTCGGGTCTCGGGTCTCGGGTCTCGGGTCTCGGGTCTCGGGTCTCGGGTCTCGGGT
>NZ_JBLWZK010000009.1:74159-136329 GCF_048266485.1 Vibrio sp.
CTCGGGTCTCGGGTCTCGGGTCTCGGGTCTCGGGTCTCGGGTCTCGGGTCTCGGGTCTCGGGTCTCGGGTCTCGGGTTAAGTCTTTCCATCCTTTCGCTTACTGTCAATATCATATTATTCAAAATATGCTTATATTCATTCCCCTACTTGCTATACTCGGCGCATCTTATTTTATAGTAGGTTTCTCCTAACATGACTCAAAACAACGATCCTCTACATGGAATCACACTTCAAAAATTACTCACCGAACTGGTTGCTCATTACGGTTGGGATCAACTCAGTCAGATGGTAAACATTAACTGCTTCAAAAAAGATCCAAGCATTAAATCAAGCTTAAAGTTTTTGCGCCGCACACCTTGGGCAAGAGAAAAAGTTGAACAGATCTATATTGATTTGAAAGGATAGTTGCGAGTTACGAGCGCTTTTCGAGCCACTAACAGTGCCCCTTCCCGAACATCGAGTGCCACTAAGGCTTTTCCTAGAAACTAGGAACTAGCATCTAGGAACTTCTTCCAAACATAAAAAAACCCGCTATCAATAGCGGGTTTTTATTAAGCTTTAATCAGCGAAAAAGAATTACTTCTTCTCAGCTTCTTTACGTGCTTTAACGTCAGCAATTACTTGCTCTGCTACGTTTGCAGGACATGGTGCGTAGTGTGCGAACTCCATAGAGAACTGACCACGACCAGAAGTCATTGTACGTAGAGAACCGATGTAACCGAACATTTCTGAAAGCGGTACGTCAGCCTTGATGCGAACGCCTGTAACGCCAGCTTCTTGGTCTTTGATCATACCACGACGACGGTTAAGGTCACCGATTACATCACCAACGTGATCTTCTGGAGTGAACACGTCTACAGCCATGATAGGCTCAAGAAGTTGAGCACCAGCTTTAGGCATAGATTGACGGAATGCACCTTTCGCTGCAATTTCAAATGCTACTGCAGATGAATCGACTGCGTGGAAACCACCATCAAATAGTTCAACTTCAACGTCTAACGTTGGGAAGCCAGCGAGAACACCTTGGTCCATCATACCAGCAAAGCCTTTTTCGATTGCAGGCCAGAACTCTTTAGGTACGTTACCACCAACAACTGTTGATGTGAACTTGAAGCCAGAGTTTTGCTCACCAGGCTTGATACGGTAATCGATCTTACCGAATTGACCAGAACCACCAGACTGTTTCTTATGCGTGTAGCTATCTTCAATTTCTTTAGTGATAGTTTCACGGTAAGCAACCTGAGGTTGACCAACGATTAAGTCTACGCCGTAAGTACGCTTCAAGATATCTACTTTGATGTCTAAGTGAAGCTCACCCATACCTTTAAGGATGGTTTCGCCTGAATCTTCATCAGTTTCAACTTGGAAAGATGGATCTTCTGCAACCATTTTACCAATTGCAATACCCATTTTTTCAGAACCGCCTTTATCTTTAGGCTGTACAGCAATCGAGATTACTGGAGTTGGGAATACCATTGGTTCCAGAGTTACTGGATTCTTAGGATCACATAGAGTGTGACCAGTTTGCACGTTCTTCATACCAACGATAGCAATGATATCACCCGCTTGAGCGAAAGATAATTCTTTACGATCATCAGCTTGCATTTCAACCATACGACCAACACGTTCAGTTTTACCTGTGAACGAGTTCAAGATAGTGTCACCTTTGTTCAATTTACCAGAGTAAATACGAACAAAAGTTAGGGCACCAAAACGGTCATCCATGATTTTAAATGCTAACGCTTTGAAAGTTTCATCAGCAGAAACGATGGCATGGTTGCCAGTTTCGTTGCCTTCTTCATCCATAAGAGGTTGAGGATTAACTTCAGTTGGAGAAGGTAGGTAATCAACAACAGCATCAAGTACTAGTTGCATACCTTTGTTTTTAAATGCTGAACCACAGTATGTTGGGAAGAACGCTAGGTCACGAGTACCTTTACGGATACATGCTTTAACTTGCTCAATAGAAGGCTCTTCACCTTCCATGTAAGCCATCATTAACTCGTCGTCTTGCTCAACAGCCGTTTCGATTAGTTCTTCGCGATACTGTTCAACATCGTCAACCATGTCCGCAGGAATATCTTCAATGGTGTAGTTTTCTGGAAGACCAGTTTCGTCCCAGATGTAAGCTTGACGAGAAAGAACGTCTACAACGCCTTTAAAATCATCTTCGATACCGATTGGTAGAGTCATAATTAATGGAGTTGCCCCCAATACTTTCTTAACTTGATCTGCAACACGGTAAAAATCTGCACCCATACGGTCCAGCTTATTTACGAAAATAATACGTGCAACGCCAGATTCGTTCGCGTAGCGCCAGTTTGTTTCTGACTGAGGCTCAACACCACCAGAACCACAGAATACACCGATACCGCCATCTAGAACTTTAAGAGAACGATATACTTCTACGGTGAAGTCAACGTGCCCCGGAGTATCGATAACGTTGAAACGGTGATCTTTCCAGAAACAACTTACAGCTGCTGATTGGATTGTAATACCGCGCTCAGCTTCCTGTTCCATGAAGTCAGTCGTTGATTCGCCATCGTGCGTCTCACCACTTTTATGGATGGTACCTGTAAGCTTAAGAATACGCTCAGTTGTAGTCGTTTTACCCGCATCAACGTGGGCAAAAATACCAATGTTTCTGTATTTTGATAAGTCAGTCATTGTCTTACTCTATTAATAGGATATAAAGTTCGCGCAGAGTATAACACAATCTGTCAAGACTGATATCCCCTGTGTGCATTTGGATAAAAAATCTTTTTTTGCTAGTTATACCCAAGTAACTTCAAGGTGCTAGGGTATATATTGATTATTTCGTCATTGGTCGATTAGCTTTTTCTCAAACTCTCGCTATTCTAATTATTTCACATTATTCTACTTTAAACACATTCAAGCAAAGGAAGCGCATGAGTCAGTGGTTTAAAAAATGGTTAATACGGATATTAATCTCTTTCTTCGTTTTTACCATCGTCATTACTTTGCCTCTAAAATTCATTAATCCATTCGTATGGAGCTGGAAAGTACAACGTGCTTGGTTTCCACCAGAACAATACCGTCATTACTCCCCTACTGATTGGGTAAATTTAGACAATATTTCTCCATATATGCAACTGGCCGTGATGGCTTCAGAAGATCAACGTTTTCCACAACACTACGGTATTGATTTTGTTTCAACTCAAAAAGCCATTGCAGATATGATTTCTGGTGAACGCTTTCGTGGTGCCAGTACTTTAACTCAACAAACCGTTAAAAACTTATACCTATGGCCAGGTAAAGATATCTTCCGCAAAGCACTGGAAGCCTACCTTAGTTTATTGATTGAGTTGGAATGGGGGAAATCTAGAGTTCTAGAGATTTATCTCAATATAGTCGAATTTGGCCCAGGCATTTTTGGTGTACAAGCTGCCAGCCTACATTATTATGGCATTCCAGCAAGCCAACTTTCTATGTCACAAGCGGCTCGATTAGCCGCAGTGCTTCCCAATCCCTATAAGTTTCATGTCCAAAGCCCAACGCCTTATGTCTGGCAGAGAGTCGATTGGATTGAAACTCAGATGAATCAATTAGGGTTGGGATATTTGAGGGGGATGGATTAACGAAGAGCGTCTATCGTGTCTCGGACGCTACGCTGCTCATTTATCGAAAGAACACATCGAGTACCGAGCAACGATAAGCGCAGCGTCCGAGCTTCGTTTTTACAACTCATCAAACGCATCTATCGCTTCTGATAACTTCTTCACTCCATGGATCTGCATGCCTGCAATTCCACCTTTTGGCATATTCGCGGCTGGCACGATCGCTTTTTTAAAGCCGTGTTTATACGCTTCCATTAAACGCTCTTGACCACTTGGCACTGGGCGAATTTCGCCGGCTAAACCTACTTCGCCAAACACCACCACATCTTTTGGTAGTGGGCGATCTTTAAAGCTAGATAGCAGAGCCATTAGTAATGCTAAGTCAGCACTAGTTTCTGCAACTTTCACCCCGCCGACGACGTTAACAAATACATCTTGATCCGCCATTTGCAAACCGCCATGTTTATGCAGTACCGCAAGTAGCATGGATAAACGGTTTTGATCAAGACCGACAGCCACGCGTCGTGGATTGGATAGTTGAGAATAATCCACCAGCGCTTGAATTTCGACCAACAACGGTCTAGTGCCTTCCCATACCACCATCACCGAACTGCCGGAGGTTTCTTCATCACCACGCGACAAAAAGATCGCCGAAGGATTACTCACCTCTTTTAACCCTTGGCCCGTCATGGCAAATACGCCTAATTCATTAACTGCACCAAAACGGTTTTTATGGCTACGCAAAGTTCTAAAGCGGCTATCCGCACTACCATCAAGTAGTACAGAACAGTCAATAATATGCTCTAGTACTTTTGGGCCAGCTAAGGTGCCATCTTTGGTTACGTGGCCGACTAAAAATACCGCGACATTATTTTGCTTGGCATAACGAGTTAAGGTGGTGGCCGATTCACGAACTTGGGAAACACTCCCCGGCGATGATTGAACATCGGCAACATGCATGACCTGAATGGAATCGATCACCATGATTTTCGGTTGTTCTTTTTCTGCGATCTGACAAATCTTATCGACATTGGTTTCCGACAGCATTTTCAAGTGCTCTTTTGGCAAACCAAGACGTGAAGCACGCATCGCCACTTGTTGTAGAGACTCTTCACCCGTGACATATAAGGTTGGCATTTGCGCCGCTAAACGACACACGGTTTGTAATAATAAAGTACTTTTACCTGCGCCGGGATTCCCCCCAATCAACACCGCGGCACCGGGAACTATCCCACCACCTAGTACTCGGTCAAACTCTTTAAAGCCTGTCGAAAAACGTGGGACTTCTTGCAAGTCAATTTCGGATAAGTTCTGAACTTGTGCATCCGACTGCGACCCCGCATAACCAGATAAACGTTCATTACGCGCCACTTGAGGCGAAGCCGCTAATCGAACTTCTGTAATTGTGTTCCATGCACCACAGGCATTACATTGCCCCTGCCAACGTGGAAAATCCGCACCACAGTCATTACAGACATATGCTCGTTTTGCTTTACTCGCCATGAAGAAAAGTACCTAAGTTAATTGAAGATATCGATTAATTGAATATAAATGAATATGCGTGGCTCGGTTTTACCCCGCCGTCATTCCGTACATGAGCCTAAGCGAAGAAGATACGGAATCTCCTACAACAAATTGAGATTCAAATCGTGGAAGGAGATCCTGAACTGCGCTCCTACGTCGCTTTTCAGGATGACGATTTATTTTATCTATTGGGAAAACTCTTTCCCGATCCACTAGAAGTGAAACGCCCGAAACCCGAACAACGGGCTCTCGAGCGCAGCGAACTCGCAATACGCTTCTCGATTTGCTGTTACTACGGAATCGCTTTCCAACTCACACGTTTTTGCTGTACTAATGCCGCCGACAAAATACACAGCACCCCGCCAAGGCCAGCGTAACGGATCGCGGTTTTAGCTTGTTGCTCAACTTTAGGTTTCGCATGATAAGCCACCCCTAAACCGGCGGTTGCCATCATAACGAGATCGTTCGCGCCGTCGCCTACTGCAATCGTATTGTGTTGTTCGACGTCATATTCATCGGCAAGGGTTACTAAGATATCGGCTTTGGTTTCTGCTGAAACAATATCACCGAGAACTTTGCCGGTTAGCTTACCATCAACAATTTCTAAGGTATTTGATTGGGCGTAGTCTAACCCTAGTGTGTCTTTTAAGTAGTCTGAGAAATAGGTGAAACCACCTGAAGCTATCGCGGTTTTCCAGCCTAATTGTTTTAGGGTCGTCACAAGCTCTGCTAGATCTGGCATTAGAGGCAAATTCTCACGTACCTGAGCTAGAATCGATTCATCCGCGCCTTCTAATGCGCCAACTCGTTCTCTTAAACTTTCTTCAAAATCTAACTCACCTTGCATCGCTCGCTCAGTAACTTCAGATACTTGATCACCAACACCGGCTAGCTTGGCAATTTCGTCAATACATTCAATTTGAATTGCCGTGGAATCCATATCCATCACAATTAAGCCTGGTTTGGTTAATTCAGGCAGTACACTGATAGACGCGCAATCTAAACCCAGCCCATGAATAAATTCTATCATTTCAGGAATAAGCTCGCCGCCCATTAAAGCGACTTCATAATGCCCGACTTTCCATGAATCAAGCACAGGGTTAAAACGTCCAGTAAATACGTCAATTCGGTCAAAATAACCAATCGATAAATGCTCCCCAAAAATGATCCACTGAGCTTTTTGTTTATCTAAACTCGAATACAAATGAGATTCTGGTAATCGCTTCACCAACGACATACTTCGTTGAATTTTTAAACTGCGTTGCGGAATGTGGAAAGATGCTGACACGTCCATGTTTTTGCCTTTTTTATCCAAATAATTAGAATTTATGTCATTGCGGTATTAATATTACCCAAACAGCAATGGTCAAGTTTACCCTCAAGTAACTGGGTTTTATGCGTTGTATCACAATATTGCATAGCAACTTACCCTATTGCAATTTATTAACGCAAGTCTCAAACTAACAATTCACTTCTTTTCGTTAATTATTACGTTATAAAGGAAATTCTTGATGCAAACTTCGCTATTTTCTTGGCGTGTCTTTTTACGCTTTGTTGCGATCATCCTGCTAGGTGGAATGTTTGCTTATACTATCATTAATAGCTTTGTGATCAGCCGTGATAACGAACATATCCAAAGTCAGCAGCTTGAAACCCTAACCAATATTTTAATATCACAAGCCGCATTAACCGCAACTGACTTAATTGCGAATGATGACCAAGACCATTTACTCAAACTGGCCAACCAAATAGCCTCAGACGAATTAGTGTTTGATGCCACTATTTATAATGCCGAAGGGATCAAATTGGTTGCTAGCGATAAAGCAAAAGGGGTTAGAGAAATTCTTGGTTTAGATACACCGCTAAAAACGGCTTCTATCGGTCGAGAGCAATTAGTAAAACCAATTTTTCATGAAAATACGATCGTCGGGTTTATGCGTATTACCTTTGAAAAAGGCAAGGTTACAGCGATATCCGATCACCGCTATCGTAATAGTGATCACTTAATGTATATGATGCTGATATTAAGCTTTATTAGTGGCATTCTATTGTGCTTACTATTACTTTATAAGCCCAAAGATCAAGTGGAAAATATTTTACTTAAAGATTTATAGACGGGTCTCGGGTCTAAAAAATCAAACCTCTTGATAGTCGACTATCAAGAGGTTTTTTAGTATTAGACAGAGATGAATGCTTACTTGTCGCCAAGTAATACAGAATCTAAAGCAATATGAATCATATCATTGAAGGTAGTCGCACGCTCATCGGAGGTAGTTTGCTCACCGTGTTTAATATGATCAGATACCGTACAAATCGCTACTGATTTTGCGCCGTATTCAGCTGCAACACCGTAGATACCAGCGGCTTCCATTTCTACACCTAAAATGCCGTACTTATCCATAACTTTGAACATATCTGGATCTGGTGTGTAGAATAAATCTGCAGAGAATAAGTTACCGACTTTCACGTCAATACCACGAGTTTTTGCCGCTTCTTCTGCATTTTTTACCATTTGATAGTCAGCAATCGCTGCAAAGTCGTGATCTTTAAAACGTAGACGGTTTACTTTTGAATCGGTACATGCGCCCATGCCAATCACAACATCACGCAATTTAATGCCGTCGCTTACTGCACCACAACTACCCACGCGGATGATCTTCTTCACACCGAAATCTTTAATTAGCTCAGTTACGTAGATAGAACAAGACGCAATACCCATACCGTGGCCCATTACAGACACTTTACGACCTTGGTAAGTCCCTGTGTAACCAAACATATTTCGTACATTACACACTTGAATTGCGTTATCTAAAAAGTTTTCTGCAATGTACTGCGCGCGAAGTGGATCACCCGGCATAAGTACTACGTCTGCAAAATCACCCATTTCAGCATTAATATGTGGAGTTGCCATGTTTGTATATCCTTTATATATATTTTTGTTTAATCGTTAATGAGGGGCGTAGCTCGTGCGCTATGCTTCTCGTAACTAGAGTGCTTTGCTTCTAGAACAAAGCACTCTGACAATTAATTTTTAGAAGTTTGTTTAATCGAATGCCGTTGCTATCGAGTTACGAGCATTCGAGCAACGAGATTCGTCTATAAAAACGACTTACCGTATTCCATATCAGACGTACCGAAGTATTCTGCTAGGCTTTGGCCTATATCGGCAAAAGTATCACGGCGACCTAGTGAACCTGCTTGGATTTTAGGGCCTGACACTAAGACCGGGATATGTTCTCGAGTATGGTCGCTTCCCGGCCACGTTGGATCGCAACCGTGGTCAGCGGTCAAAATCAGTACGTCATCTTCTTGCAGCATTGCTTGAATTTCAGGTAAGCGCTTGTCGAAGTACTCTAGTGCCGCCGCATAGCCTGCTACATCACGACGGTGGCCGTAAGATGAGTCGAAATCAACAAAGTTAGTAAACACAATAGTGTTATCACCCGCAGTCTTCACTTGCTCTAGTGTTGCATCAAACAATGCTTCTAAACCTGTTGCTTTTACTTTTTTCGTAATACCACAACCTGCGTAGATATCTGAAATCTTACCAATTGAGATCACTTCGCCATTTTTTTCATCAACCAGTTTTTGCAGCACGGTTGCTGATGGCGGCTCAACGGATAAATCACGACGATTACCAGTACGAGCAAATTCACCTGCTTTATTGCCGATAAATGGACGAGCAATAACACGGCCAATATTATAAGGTTCAAGCTCTTCACGTACGATTTGACATAGCTCTAGTAAATTGTCTAGGCCGTAGGTTTCTTCGTGGCAAGCGATTTGGAACACTGAATCGGCAGAGGTATAAAAGATAGGTTTTCCGCTCTTCATGTGCTCTTCGCCAAGCTCATCTAAAATCACCGTACCCGATGAATGACAGTTACCTAGATAACCTTTCAAGTTAGCGCGTTCAACAATCTTGTCGAGTAGCTCTTGAGGAAAACTATTTTTTTCATCGGTAAAGTACCCCCAATCAAACAGCACTGGCACACCAGCAATTTCCCAGTGCCCAGATGGTGTATCTTTACCTGAAGATAATTCCGCTGCGTGAGCATAAGCGCCAGTGATTTCGGCGTCTTCATCCAGCCCAATAGGGAAAGTTCCTGTTGATTCTTGAGCGGTTTTTCCTAAACCTAATTTCGATAAGTTAGGTAGACGTAAAGGACCACTGCGATTTTCATTATCCGCTAAACCTTTATTACATTGCTCAGCAATATGACCTAATGTATCGGCACCTACATCACCAAACTTATCAGCATCTTGCGTTGCGCCAACACCGAAAGAATCCAATACTAAAATAATCGCACGTTTCATAGTTGATACTCCTGCCAAACAGTGATCGTTATAGATCTTCTGCTCGAATTTGACGATAAATCTCTGGTGTCGGTTGATAAGTTTCATCAGACACCGTGATCGCTTGTTGTAATTCCTTAGCCGTTTGCTGCCATTGTGCTTCACTTCTTGCGTGAATCATCGCTAATGGGGTATTGCTATTGGCTTGCTCACCTAGGCGGATAAATTGGTCAAAGCCAACCGCGTAATCAATGCTATCCGATGCCACTTTACGGCCACCGCCCATTGATACCACCGCCATACCTATCGCACGAGTATCCATAGCGGTTACTGTACCCGCTTGCTCTGCGTAGACTGGCTTAACGATTTCAGCTTTAGGTAAATAAGCATCGTAGTTTTGTACAAAATCTTTCGGGCCACCAAGACCAGCTACCATTTTGCCAAAACATTCCGCTGCACGGCCGTTATCTAAAACCGCCTGTAATTTAATTCGAGCATCTTCAGTACTCTCAGCTAAATGGCCAAGCACCAACATTTCAGCACATAAGGTCATTGTCACTTCAAATAAGCGAGGGTTACGCACTTCACCACGAGAGTTTCTCTCTCCCGTTAAAAATTGCACCGCTTCTTTCACTTCTAAAGCGTTACCGGCTGACGACGCCAATACTTGGTTCATATCTGTAAGAATAGCAGTGGTCTTAGTGCCTGCGCCATTTGCCACCGCAACAATAGATTGAGCGAGCTCTTCTGAAGCTTCGTAAGTTGGCATAAATGCACCAGAACCGACTTTGACGTCCATAACTAGTGAATCTAAACCTGCTGCCAGCTTCTTAGATAAGATAGAAGCAGTAATCAGAGAGATATTATCAACCGTTGCTGTGATATCTCGCGTGGCATAAACACGTTTATCAGCAGGTGCTAAATCGCCCGTTTGACCAATAATCGCTACGCCAGCCTCTTTGGTTACATCACCGAAAACTTCATTGGAAGGCATGATGTTATAACCTGGGATTGATTCTAATTTATCCAGTGTCCCGCCAGTATGTCCTAGACCACGGCCAGAGATCATAGGGACAAAACCACCACAAGCGGCGATCATCGCACCTAACATTAATGAGGTCACATCTCCGACGCCTCCAGTTGAATGCTTATCGACGATTGGGCCTGGAAAGTTCATGTGTGACCAATCGATCACCATACCGGAATCTCGCATCGCACACGTTAATGCAATCCGTTCATCCATATTCATTTCATTGAAGAAAATGGTCATTGCGAATGCAGCAATTTGACCTTCTGAAATCGTGTCATCGGCAACGCCTTGAATGAAGAAGTTAATTTCTTCAGCCGTCAATACTTCACCATCACGCTTTTTTCGAATAATTTCTTGAGGAAGATACATAGCTATCACCCATTCATATACGAGAGGGAAAAGTAATAACTTTGGTTACTTTCGCAACCAAAGTTATTACTATCAATTAGGTAAGATTAGTAGCCGCCTTCCGCCGCTTTTTCACCTTTTCCTAACGTATTTAAAAGGTTGGCTAGTAGACTGGATGCACCAAAACGGTAATGCATGTTATCAGCCCAATCAGCGCCAAGGATCTCATCGGCCATCGCAAGATAAGCTTGAGCATCTTCAGCGGTACGTACGCCACCAGCAGGCTTAAAGCCAACGGTTTTCGCTACGCCCATATCGCGAATCACTTTCAGCATAATTTCTGCTGATTCTGGCGTTGCGTTAACGGGCACTTTACCGGTTGAAGTTTTGATGAAGTTAGCGCCTGCTTCGATTGAAATTTCTGAAGCTCGTTTGATCAAAGCTTCTTCTTTAAGTTCACCGGTTTCGATGATCACTTTAAGTAATACATCGCCACATACGGCTTTACATTGCTTAACAAGATCAAAACCTGTTTTTTCATCACCAGCAATTAATGTACGGTATGGGAAAACTACATCCACTTCATCTGCGCCATAAGCAATAGCGGCTTTGGTTTCAGCAACTGCAATCTCAATATCATCGTTACCATGTGGGAAGTTAGTCACAGTTGCAATGCGGATCTCAGGCGTACCTTGTTCACGCAGCGTTTTCTTCGCAATTGGAATAAAACGTGGGTAAATACAGATGGCAGCAGTATTGCCAACCGGTGACTTTGCATTTTTACAAAGGGCAATCACTTTCTCATCGGTATCATCATCATTTAGTGTGGTGAGATCCATTAATTTTAGTGCACGTAAAGCTGCTGCTTGTAAATCGCTCATTTCTATCTCCGATATCAAAAAATTATTATGACAACTGTTGCTTTCACACTACTTCAAATATAAATAACTCATTTAAAGTGTAGTGTGATTCTCTGTACTCTCCTCAAAAACAATGTGTTTTAAAAGATCGTCAGAGCCAAGTTGTCAGAAATGAACGGACTTGGTTCCTTGAAGACTTAGCTCGTCAACTAATTAATTTAATTAGCATAGCTCGCTAATTGCAATCCCTGTCACCGCACAACCAATTCACCAGTAAAGCCGGAGTTTGGCTGCAAACACATCATGTGTTGTGAACATATCTCACTAACAAACTTATTGAATCCTTAATAAGCTCGATGAACAAAACTCAATGAACATACATTGTTAGTGTGAATTTACTGGTGATTATACTGATTTATTCCGTGAGGTCAGTCACTATCCTGAACGCAAACGGTTTGTATCTCAAAAAGCCTTAATATATACATAAAGGTTATGACTTTAATCTGTAATGCTAAAACGCAAAAAGCCGTAGCAAGTTCATGCTACGGCTTTACACTACATATTAATGGCGTCTATATAAAAACCTTAACTTACATTGCAGATAGCGTTAAGAAGAAACCTGCAATCGTTGCTGCCATTAAGTTAGATAACGTACCTGCAGCAATAGCCTTCATACCCATACTTGCAATCTCAGAACGACGGGCTGGTGCTAAACCACCTAAGCCACCTAGAAGAATCGCAATAGAAGAAAGGTTAGCAAAACCACATAGAGCAAATGAAATAATTGCTTTGGTCTTCTCAGACAAGGCAACTTGTGCACCTTCAGCTAAGTAAGGAGCAAAATTAGAGTAAGCAACAAATTCATTCAAAATAGTTTTTTGACCGATGAAAGTACCTGCAATAGTTGCTTCAGACCAAGGAACACCGATTAACCATGCTAATGGAGCAAATAAGTAACCAAGGATAAGTTCCATACTTAGTTCGGGCATACCGAACCAGTTACCTACCCCACTAAGGGCGCCATTCACTAATGCAATTAGACCAACGAAAGCCAATAGCATCGCACCTACATTTAATGCAAGTTGTAAACCAGATGATGCACCGTTTGCTGCTGCATCGATAACGTTAGCTGGTTTGTCTTCATCAGCTTGTTCGATATCGTCAAGTTGATCAATTGGCTCATCGGTTTCAGGCTTGATGATTTTTGCAAACAGTAGGCCACCAGGAGCTGCCATAAACGATGCTGCGATTAAGTATTCAAGAGGAACACCCATTGCTGCATAACCCGCCATTACACCACCAGCAACAGAAGCTAAACCACCACACATTACGGCAAATAACTCAGATTTAGTCATCTTAGGAACAAATGGACGAACCACTAATGGTGCTTCTGTTTGACCGACAAATATGTTAGCTGTTGCAGACATTGATTCTGCGCGAGAAGTACCCAGTGCCTTTTGTAATCCACCGCCTAATACCTTAATGACAAATTGCATAATGCCAACATAGTAAAGTACTGAAATAAGCGCAGAGAAGAAAATGATAGTTGGTAGTACTTTAAAAGCAAAAATAAAACCAATACCCGAAACAGAGAAGTTAACTAGGTTACCAAATAGGAACCCGATACCTTCATTACCAAAGTCTATTACATACTGAACGCCATTAGTCATAGCGTTTAATACATCTTTACCCCACGGCACATACAATACAAATGCGCCAAGTAGGAATTGGATGGCAAATGCGCCACCTACGGTTCTTAAATTAATTGCTTTGCGGTTGTCGGAAAGGAGTACTGCAATTGCAATCAGTACAAACATGCCGACAATGCTCATAACCAGGCTCATGGTATATGGCTTCCTTATTCTGAAGTGAGTTATTTAAAGTGGAGCTCGAAAAAGCGAAGGCGATTATACTCTGACAACAGGTAACAAAGTAATACCAAAATCACACTTATTCATGAAAATTAAATGAAAAACATAATATCACGTGACCTACATCACTAAACGTTTGGCTTTTTTATATTGACAGAAAAGCAAACGGTTGCATTGTGTTCATCAAATTTATCACTAAATTTGAAATAACTGACAACTATTAAACCAAAGTTGCTTGGCAATCTCGGATTTTGGTTCTTTACGTAATACACATAATGAGTCAAATATGTCTAACAAATGCACTGGATGGTTCGCTTTACCTTGATACCCAAAAACTGGCATATCAGGTGCATCGGTTTCAAGCACTAAACGGTTTAATGGTAATTGAGCAATTGCTTGACGAGTTTTATTTGCCCGTTGATAAGTAATTACCCCACCTACTCCAATATAGAAGCCTAATTTCACATATTCCAATGCCTGCTGATAACTTCCCGAAAAAGCGTGAATGACACCACCTTTTTGTGGAGGGTTATTACGCAATCGCGGTAAGATCTTATCGTGAGATTTACGAGAATGGATAATGAGAGGCAAGTTATGTTTAATCGCCAGTTGTAGTTGACCATCAAAGAGCTGGTATTGCTTTTGAATATTTTGCTCGGTTAACAGTGACGCATCGAGCATAAAATCTAATCCGCACTCCCCTATCGCGACACACTTAAGATCTCTTTTCGTTAACGCCTTATCAAGTTGCTCAAGCGAGGATTCACTCTGTTGGTCTAAAAGACGATGTTGGCCTAAAAAACAGTTTTGCTCTAGACAACTGTGCTGATCTAAGAAATAAGGATGCAAGCCTAGGGAATAGTAAATCGAGGGGTATTGCGCTGACAGCGATTGTAAATGTTCCCAACCGGATTGCTGAGTCGCAGGAATGACAATTTTACACACCCCGGCCTCTTGTGCTTTAGATAACTCTTTATTGAGATCAGAAAAAACAGGAAAGTCGAAATGGCAATGGGTATCTATAAAAGTGTAATTAGGCATTAAAGTCATTTTTATCGGTCGGCTTTGTAGTATGCGTCGGATCAGGCCGATAAGCACAGCAACTACGTTTATGCTCTGGTGTTAAACCGAGCTCTTCACACCATGCGTCATAGCGTGCCAGCCAGTGTTTTAATTTTGCTAATAACATATCACCCTCGTGTTTCGTGTTTCGTGTTTCGTGTTTCGTGTTTCGTGTTTCGTGTTTCGTGTTTCGTGTTTCGTGTTTCGTGTTTCGAAACAATTAAAGCAAAAGGGTTGACACTACGCCAACCCTTTTCATTATAACTTCAATATTGCTCACTAAGTGTGATTACCAATTAGTGTTCACGTGTCGCATGGAACTCAATATCTGGGAAACGTTCTTTGGCTAAGTTTAAGTTAACCATCGTTGGCGCAACGTAAGATAAGTTATCACCGCCATCCAACGCTAAGTTAGTTTGGTTCTTACGTTTGAACTCATCAAGTTTCTTCTCATCATCACACTCAACCCAACGGGCAGTTGCAACATTTACGCTTTCATAAATCGCTTCTACGTTATATTCCGATTTTAAACGCGCAACAACGACATCAAATTGAAGTACACCTACTGCACCAACAATCAGATCATTATTTTGCAATGGACGAAATACCTGTACTGCCCCTTCTTCAGAAAGTTGCACTAAACCTTTTAGCAATTGCTTTTGTTTTAGCGGATCACGTAAGCGAATTCGGCGGAACAATTCAGGCGCAAAGTTAGGAATACCAGCAAACTTCAATGCTTCACCTTGAGTAAAGGTATCACCAATTTGAATGGTACCGTGATTGTGTAAACCAATAATATCACCAGCATAAGCATGCTCAGCTCGAGCACGGTCACCAGCCATAAAGGTTACGGCATCAGAAATGTTAACCATTTTACCGGTACGAACATGATTCATTTTCATGCCTTGAGTATAAGTACCCGATACAATACGCATGAAAGCGATACGGTCACGGTGCTTAGGATCCATGTTTGCCTGAATCTTAAATACAAAGCCTGAAAATTTTTCTTCTTTCGCTTCTACGGTACGCTCATTCGCTTCACGATCAAGTGGCGCAGGGGCCCATTTGGTTAGGCCAGTTAGCATATGATCGACCCCAAAGTTACCCAGAGCGGTACCGAAGAATACTGGTGTTAATTCGCCTTTCAAGAAAAGTTCTTGATCAAATTCGTGAGCTGCACCAATCACTAGTTCTAGATCTTCACGCAATTGCTCAGCGACTTCTTCACCAATCGCCGAATCAAGTTCAGGATTATCGAGACCTTTAATAGTGCGAACTTCTTGAATGGTGTGACCTTGACCTGTAGCGTAAAGGATCGTTTCATCACGGTGAATGTGATACACGCCTTTAAATTCTTTACCGCTACCAATCGGCCAAGAAACCGGTGCACAAGCCATTTTTAATTCGCTTTCTACTTCATCGAGCAAATCCATTGGATCACGCGTATCACGGTCACATTTATTCATAAAGGTAACAATTGGCGTATCACGTAAACGGGTTACTTCCATCAATTTACGAGTACGGTCTTCGACACCTTTAGCTGCATCGATAACCATCAAACAAGAATCCACTGCGGTTAGCGTACGGTAAGTATCTTCCGAGAAATCTTCGTGTCCTGGAGTATCCAGTAGGTTTACTAGACAGTCGTTGTATGGAAACTGCATGACAGAAGTGGTTACCGAAATGCCACGTTCCTTTTCCATTTCCATCCAGTCAGATTTGGCATGTTGGCTTGAACCACGACCTTTAACCGTACCAGCTTTTTGCAAAGCGTTTCCGAATAATAATACTTTTTCAGTGATGGTCGTTTTACCCGCATCCGGGTGAGAAATGATCGCAAACGTACGACGCTTACTAATTTCTGAAAGGAATGACATGAAGGAAACCTTATACTTTGTTCATACTCATACTGATAACGTCAATATGATAGATAATAGGATCACAAATGTGAGATGGGCGAATTATACGCAAAATTTGTGATAACTCTAGTTGAAAGCCTAAACTCATCACAGTTTCAGGCTTTTTAATAACGAGTTAAGCGAAGGGATTAAAATTATCATCCAAGATCAAATTCATGATGATGGCATCTTCTTTACCATTACTGCTCTTTGTTGAAGGATAGTAGTTGACGCGACGATCTATTTCATTAAAGCCAAGCGACTCGTATAAATGATACGCGCCACGATTACTTTCTCGAACTTCCAACCAAATACTCTCAGCATTGACGTTTTCGCTATGTTCGATTAAATGCTCAATCAATGCCCGTCCATAGCCTTTACCTTGCTGACGAGGATCCACCGCGATAGTCAGTAATGTCACTTCACCAACAATATTTTGGCTGTACAAATAACCGACCAATTGCTCATCGGCCCATAATGCAAATTGATACTTACTAGAATTGGCTGAATTTTGATGAGATAGATCGCGGATCATCGATTCCGACCAAGGGTGGCTATGAGCAATTTTCTCAATTTGCCACACGACATCTAGGTGCTCAGTTTGCAGCGGTGTAATACGAAGGTTATTAGTCATAAGAACAAATCTGTTGCCAAAGATCTCGTCGGTTTTGAGTATTACCATGAATCGCACTAAGCACGGGAGAATGCAGCGACTTCACAGAGTCCCATTGGGGCAAATCATCATTACTTGAGATTGAATCATCACATCCGGCAAACCACACCCAATTGAGATTATGCTGTTGTAATTGAGCGAATTGCCCGGGAGTTAAATGCAAGGCTTGTTCTGGCTGTAACTTCATACTGGCTAACACTTTAATAAACAGCGTAGCATCTTCACCTTGCGGACAAGTTTCTGCCACCAGCAATAAAGCGCAGTCATTTGGCAAGCTAATACCGGGAGATTGATAACCTTCTAACTTATCTGGATGGGCCACTTCAAAGGTTGAAATTCCCATTTCCTTTAAATAGCTTTGTTGGCGTAATTCTGGTTGATGTAGCACTGAATTGGAATCGTCAAACATGATATTACTAACCTTGGAACTCAGGGCTATATTCTACCAAGCCAGACTTACCTTCTAAAGCGCCATCATCTAATGCGATAACCTGAAATGCACCCGGGGTAAATTCCGGCATTTGATTATAAATAGAAACTAAACCAAACAATTCAGCATTTTTAAAACCAAAGCGTGAATAGTAGTTAGGTTCACCCAGTACCACACAAGCGGAATAACCAAATTCAAGTAACGAGTCAAACCCCGAGCGGATTAACTGCTCTGCAATACCTTGGCCGCGATGAGATTCTTTTATCGCAACTGGTGCTAAAGCTTGCCAACCATAGTCTTCACCATCGACCGTCACTGGCGTAAATAGAGCATGGCCAATCACTTCGCCTTCATCACTACAAGCGACTAATGAAAGCGTAAAGCGGCTGTTTTCACGTAAAGCGCGAACGAGCTTAGCTTCTGCTGGCGTTGGAAAGGCCGCTTTCAGTAATGCATCTATCGTTAAAATATCAGCCGGAACTTCGGTACGAATTTGCATGGTGACTCTCATTATGATTATGAAAATAGGGAGTGAATTCTATACCGAATCACGCCATCATTCTCACTTTTCTCACATCAATTGTGGGCAAACTCAAAAAGCAGACATTTATATCCAAAGAACTTCTATAGTCAGGCACTTCTACACTCAAGAACGTCAAGATTAGAGTTTAGGCTACCGCAGTTTGTGAGGGCTGTTCCATTAGGCCTTGCTGAACAAAGCTCGCTAATTTCTGCATCGTTTGAGTGACCGGTTTAGGCAGTGAATCTAAATCTAAGCTATCCATTAAATTCTTCACTTCTAGCCCAAGTTCGGTATCCCCTTCAATTTTTAGACGTCGTTGGAAGAATAAGGTATCAGGATCTTCTTTGCGACCCGCAATCAAAACCATATCGTTCAAGCAACCTGAAAAACTGACGTCTTGCTGTTGAGGTTTATCTGACACAATCAAATTGCCATCATCAAAGCTGATCATCCAACTTAAACCGATATCGCTAATCGACACCTTTAGCCAACGTTCTTGCAAAAACTCAAAATCACCATCTTCTAGCGCTTCATGAAAAACACGCTTTAGCCCTTCTAATAGCACTTTATTGTGAATGGATTGCGGAATGAGTTTGCTAGGAATAGCGAATAATGACGCGGCATTAGCCACAGTTTGAGTACGAAAATGTGAGAACATAATACCTCCATGATAAAGAGTCTTACTTTACATGGCTACTCTTCGGCGAACCTGTGTTGAATCAAAAAAGCTCACATTTTTATAAAAAAACCACTTTATAGGTAGAGGTATCGAACTGAAACCTGCCTTACATCAATTCCCACAGTGATAGATCCCATAAAATGACGCCCATTCTACAATTTACAAGGGATAGAAGGATGGAACTACTTTGCCCTGCGGGTAATTTACCGGCACTCAAAACGGCCATCGATTGTGGTGCGGATGCCGTTTACATTGGATTTAAAGATGACACCAACGCTCGTCACTTTGCCGGCCTTAATTTTAACGGTAAGAAGCTAGATAAAGCGGTTCAATACGTACACGATCATAATAAAAAAATTCATGTTGCGTTAAACACATTTGCTCACCCAAGTGGCTTTGAACGCTGGACCAATGCGGTCGATCAAGCGGTCGATATTGGGGTCGATGCTCTGATCATCGCGGATATTGCTTTACTAGACTACGCCTCAAATAAATATCCAGACATAGAATTGCACTTATCGGTTCAAGCCTCAGCGACCAACAGCGCAGCGGTTAATTTCTACGCCAACAACTTTAATGTTAAACGTGTAGTACTGCCTCGCGTGCTTTCAATACATCAAGTAAAACAACTCTCACGTAATATTCCACAAGGCGTTGAGCTTGAAGTGTTTGCGTTTGGCAGCCTATGCATTATGGCGGAAGGCCGTTGCTACTTATCCTCGTATCTGACCGGCGAATCACCAAACACGGTCGGCGCTTGCTCGCCTGCCAAATATGTTCGCTGGCAAGAAACCCAAGATGGCTTAGAGTCTCGCCTTAATGACATTCTTATTGACCGATATGGCGAAGGTGAAAATGCAGGCTACCCAACCCTTTGCAAAGGCCGATTTGATATCAATATTACTGGCGAAGATCAGCGTTATCACGTGTTAGAAGAGCCAACCAGTCTTAATACATTATCCATGTTGCCTGAGCTTTTTGCTGCCAATGTCGCTTCTGTGAAAATTGAAGGTCGTCAACGTAGTCCAGCTTATGTGGAACAAGTCACTCGCACTTGGCGCGCCGCTATCGACCGCTACCTTGCGAACCCTGAAGCGTATCAAGTTGAACCTCAATGGAATGCCGCCTTGGCCAATGTATCCGAAGGCACACAAACCACACTCGGTGCTTACCATCGTAAATGGCAGTAGATAGGACAAGACAATGACTCAAGCAAAAAACTTACAGTACTCACTTGGCCCTATTCTTTATTTTTGGCCAAAAGCCGATGTAGAACGCTTTTACCAACAAGCGAAAAATAGCCAAGCCGATATTATCTACCTAGGCGAAGCTGTATGTTCGAAACGTCGTGAGATGAAACCGGCACAGTGGTTTGATATCGCCAAAGACTTAGCTCTATCTGGTAAACAAGTAGTATTGTCTACCATGGCGTTATTAGAAGCGCCAAGTGAAGTCAATGTCATGAAGAAATACATCGATAACGGTGATTTTACGATTGAAGCTAACGATGTGTCTGGCATTCAACTGGCATATGAAGCGAAAGTGCCTTTCGTGGTCGGGGCTGCGATCAATACTTATAATGCTCACACGCTTAAAGTCTTTGCCAAGCAAGGTATGATTCGCTGGTGTATGCCGGTGGAATTATCTCGCGACTGGTTACGCCATACTTTAGAGCAATGCGATGAAATTGGTATTCGTGACCAATTTGAAGTGGAAGTGTTCAGCTACGGATACTTACCTTTAGCCTACTCTGCTCGCTGCTTTACTGCTCGCGCTGAAGATAAGGCCAAAGATGATTGTGAGACTTGCTGCATTAAATACCCAACCGGTATTCAAGTTAGCAGCCAAGAAGGCCAAGAGGTGTTCAACTTAAATGGCATCCAAACTCAATCTGGCTATTGTTATAACCTAGGCAATGATCTGCAAAGTATGCAAGGATTGGTTGATGTAGTACGTTTAAGTCCTCTAGGTATTGAAACTTTAACAACTTTATCTGATTTTAAAGCCAATGAAGATAATCAAAAGCGCATTATTACCAATAGTAAACAATGTAACGGCTACTGGCATCAATTGGCAGGATTAGTTCAAAACTAACACCTCCCCCCCTTACAGCCGTTATATACTCAAAGTAATTGAAGTTGCAGCGAGGCGGCAAGTGAATGAACGCCGTCAACAAAGCTGCAACTTCAAGTACGAAGAGTATTAAGCACTCAGTTTTGGTGCTTGATAAGTTTGTAGCGGATGATTATTCGATTCTTGCGGTGGTGTTGACTCATCTTCTTGAGCTTCATTCGCCTTACTGCCTTGATCTTGGTTATCTTTTTGAGTCTCCTCAGCGCGTTCAGCTTGAATAGACTTAAAGATACGACCTAATTCTAAGAAAGCGTAGCGGTGCTCAGAAAACTCATAGACGTTTAACGCAATCGACAGCTTATAAAGTGCAATCGCATTAGAGTAATCACCTTTATACTGATAATTCTTCGCTAAATAGAAATACACTTCTGTCAGTTTTTTCGCCAACTCAACATTATTTTGTGTGGTCATGGCTACCGACTCTAAGACTTCATGCTCACTTAATTCACCTAGTGTCATGCCAACAAGATCCCAGCCCCATTGCTCATCTTTTTGTTGATAGCGTTGTTTTAGAGCGGCTGTCGCTTGCTCAACATTATCTTCACGCTGAATGTAGTACAGCCACAGTGCGCGATACGGATCAGAAGTATCTTTCTCGTAGTTACTAGTCATATCTTGCAGCGCCAGAGAATGACGTCCTGCATAATACAAAGCTATCGCACGATTACGCTCAGCATATTGATTATTTGGATCCAGCTCTAGACTTGAATCAAACGCATCAAAGGCAGAGTCATAATCACTCATTTGGGTAAAATATACTCCGAGAACATTAAAAACTTCCGATTGTGCAGGATTGAGTTTTAGAGAACGCTCGTAATCTAGGCGTGCTAAATCAGCTAAACCAACACTATCTAAAAAACGACCACGTTCAGCAAACATTTGAGCTCGTACATTTTGGCTCACATCTTTGCGGGTTAGTAATTGGTTTAAGCGAGCGATCTGAACTTCTTGTTGAATAGAAGGCTGCAATGGAATCGCCATCGGCGGATATACCCATGAATTTGAAGAGTTACCTTGGTTTGCACAACCCATTAAAAAGAAGGCAGCAATAAGGCTAAACCATTTAACATATTTCACGAATAACGTGCTCCTCTGCAGTATAACTGTTCTCGTATATTCGGATATCACTTTAGTGACATGGTGTTCGTCACCAATATACACGTTGTTTCTCCTAGTCACCACTTCTTATAAAGTAGAACAGGAATGAAGTATACTCATATTAAAGAACCAATTAAGTTCAAATAATCTTTTAAATGAGCATAAAAAAGAGGAGCCGAAGCCCCTCTCTTTCTCAGCGTCTAAATTAAGACAACTTACTCAGCTGATGGTTCAGCTGGTGCCTCAGTTGTTTCTACCGCTTCTTTCATACTTAGACGAACACGGCCTTGGCGGTCAATCTCAAGTACTTTAACTTGAACTTCTTGGCCTTCAGATAGGTAGTCAGATACTTTCTCGATACGCTTGTCAGCAATTTGAGAAATGTGTACCAGACCATCTTTACCAGGAAGAATCGTTACAAATGCACCGAAGTCAGCAAGACGAGCCACTTTACCTGAGTAAATACGGCCCACTTCTACTTCTGCAGTGATTTCTTCGATACGACGAATCGCTTCTTTTGCCGCTTCACCTTCAGTCGCAGCAATCTTGATTGTACCGTCATCATCGATTTCAATTGTTGTGCCAGTTTCTTCCGTTAGAGCACGGATAACTGCACCACCTTTACCGATAACGTCTTTGATCTTCTCAGCAGAGATTTTCATAGTGTGGATACGTGGAGCAAATTCAGAGATCTCTTCGCGAGCACCAGAAATCGCTTCGTCCATCACTTTAAGAATGTGCTTACGTGCGCCTTGTGCTTGGTTAAGCGCAATTTGCATGATTTCTTTAGTGATACCTTCGATTTTGATATCCATTTGAAGTGCTGTGATACCATCGTTAGTACCCGCTACTTTAAAGTCCATATCACCAAGGTGATCTTCGTCGCCTAGGATGTCAGAAAGAACAACAAAGTCGTCGCCTTCTTTAACTAGCCCCATCGCGATCCCCGCAACAGAAGACTTAATTGGTACACCAGCATCCATAAGCGCAAGAGAAGTACCACATACAGAAGCCATTGAAGATGAACCGTTTGATTCAGTGATTTCCGATACTACACGAACCGTGTATGGGAATTCTTCAACAGAAGGCATAACCGCAGCAATACCACGTTTTGCTAATTTACCGTGACCAATTTCACGACGCTTAGGAGAACCAACGAAACCAGTTTCACCTACACAATATGGAGGGAAGTTGTAATGTAGAAGGAAGTTATCTTTCTTCTCACCTAGTAAGCTATCGATGATTTGCGCGTCACGTTGTGTACCAAGCGTTGCAGTTACAAGCGCTTGAGTTTCACCACGTGTAAATAATGAAGAACCGTGAGTACGTGGAAGAACGCCAGTACGTACATCAAGTGCACGAACCATGTCTTTTTCACGACCGTCGATACGTGGGTTACCTGCAATAATGCGGCTACGTACTACGTTTTTCTCTAAATCGTGGAAAATCGCGTGAATTTCTTTTGGATTTAATTCTTCGTTTTCAGCTAAAAGCTTTTCTTTTACTTCGTCGCTAAGTTGATGGATACGATCATAACGCGCCATCTTCTCAGTAATTTGGTAAGCTTCGATCAGTTGAGCTTCTGCTAACTCAGCAATTTTGTTCTTAAGCTCTGTATTTTCAGCTGGAGCAGTCCAATCCCAAGCAGGAGTAGCAACTTCAGCAGCAAATTCGTTGATTGCAGAAATAACGGTTTGTTGTTGGTCGTGACCATAAACCACAGCCGCTAGCATTTCTTCTTCAGTTAGGTTGTCTGCTTCTGATTCAACCATTAATACTGCACTTTCCGTACCAGCAACCACAAGGTCAAGCTTAGATTCTTTAAGCTCAGTTTCGCTTGGGTTAAGTACTAACTCACCATTGATGTGACCAACACGTGCAGAGCCGATTGGACCATTAAATGGAACACCAGAAATTGCTAGTGCTGCAGACGTACCAATCATAGTGATGATGTCTGGAGAGATATTTGGATTTGCAGAAACAACCGTTGCAATTACCTGAACTTCGTTTTTGAATGCATCAGGGAAAAGTGGACGGATTGGACGGTCAATCAGACGTGCAGTTAGTGTTTCGCTTTCAGAAGGACGGCCTTCACGCTTGAAGAAACCACCAGGGATTTTACCTGCAGCGTATGTACGCTCTTGGTAGTTTACTGTTAGAGGGAAGAAGTCTTGACCTTCAACCGCTTCTTTTTTCGCAACAACAGATACGAATACAGAAGTGTCATCCATACTTGCCATTACAGCAGCAGTTGCTTGGCGAGCCATTACGCCAGTTTCTAGAGTAACGGTATGGTTACCGTACTGGAATTTTTTTACGATTGCTTTCACGTAAAGATCCTTAATTAAATAATTTCAAAGTATATCAATACTCAGTGACTACTTTACCAATCGCGACTAATAGCAGATTTTTCAAATGGTAGCTCGCTCAATAGTGAAAAGGCGGTACAAGAAAAGGCTGTTATTAGTCGCGACCTTCATGGTCGACATCGGTGACTGTAAAGTGAATCAACAGAGGTTTATTTTAAGTTAGGCATGACGAACACGTTAACTAAAACAAACGAGTCGTAGTATAAACCACTTAGGGAGAAATGTCTTATTTCAGCGCGAGATAATATCGTGGTTAGATAAATTACACGCACAAAAAAGGAGCCGGAGCTCCTTTTTTTCAGTATCTGTTTAATTTATCTTTGCTTGTTGAGCAAGCAGCCATAGATAAAACAAATGCTTTCTAATCTTGGTATTAAACCAAACGACGAATTAACGACGTAGGCCAAGACGCTTGATTAGAGCGAAGTAACGATCTAGATCTTTACCTTTTAGGTAATCTAAAAGTTTACGACGACGAGAAACCATACGTAGTAGACCGCGACGGCTGTGGTGATCGTGTTTGTGATCAGCGAAGTGACCTTGTAGGTGGTTGATAGAAGCAGTAAGTAGTGCTACTTGTACTTCTGGTGAACCTGTATCGCCTTCAGCTTGTGCGTATTCTGCAACGATTGCTGCTTTAGTTTCTGCATTCAGAGACATAATGCTCTCCTAATAAGAGTGAGTGTATAAATGTGTCAGCCAATCTCTGATTCAGCCGACACGCGAAGCGCGGATTATAGGGGAATAAAATCGTAAAAGCAAAGAGTTTCACCTCTAAAAAATATTACGAGGTTCGACTTTCGGGCGCTGCGTGGCTCGATCCGTAATTCGAGAAGCGTAGCGCCCGAGTAACGAGACTCGATCTCTTAGAAACTAGAAACTCTTTTAAACTCTTTACCTAAACACCACCAACCTTTTCGGCGCGACACGTCCATCATCATCGATATTCGCCACACCAATAAAGGTACGCTCTGTCCCCATAGTCATACGAACCACACCTTCCGTCGGTGCGCCAGAAATTTGCACCGGTTGGCCATGTTGGGCTAATTCAGCTAACTCTGGAATCATATTCACTTCAGGGAGATCTTCTACCGCGGTATCCATAGGTAATAACAATGGATCAAGCAATTCACGAGGCTCAATCTCTTGATCACGCGCTTGCTCTAATAAGGCTTCAAGTTGCTCAAGTGTCACCATTTTCTCATAAGGATAACGCGCAACTCCAGTTCGACGAAGATAAGTCACATGAGCACCACAACCTAGCATTTCACCTAAGTCATCAACGATAGTACGAATATAAGTGCCTTTAGAGCAATGTACTTCCATCTCCACTTCATGACCCTCAAAGCGAATCAAGGTGATCTCAAATACAGTGATTTTGCGAGATTCACGTGGAACTTCGATGCCTTGACGAGCATATTCATACAAAGGCTTACCTTGATATTTTAATGCTGAAAACATCGATGGGATCTGGTCAGTCGTACCACGGAACTTGGCAATGCAACGCTCAAGTAAACCACGATCGATTTTCACTTCGCGAGTTTGTACTACTTCGCCATCAGAGTCAGAAGTATCGGTACGCTCACCTAGCTTGGCAATCACACGATAACGCTTATCTGAATCCAATAAGAATTGAGAAAACTTAGTCGCTTCTCCTAGGCAAATTGGCAGCATACCGGTTGCTAAAGGATCGAGCGCACCAGTATGCCCGGCTTTTTCAGCAAAATAGATGCGCTTCACTTTTTGCAACGCATCATTTGAGCTAATACTGGTTGGTTTATCTAGTAATAAAACGCCATCAATAGGACGACCACGACGTCTACGAGCCATTACTCTTCTCCTTCGTCCTCACGGCCAGCATCTTTCTTACGTTTGTTATCTTTGCTAATCACTTCACTTACAAGGTTAGACATACGCATACCTTCAACGAGAGTGTTGTCATAAGTAAAACGAACCTCTGGCGTTAAACGTAAACGAATACGCTTACCAAGTGCCATACGAACGGCAACTTCGTGCTCTTTTAACGCTTCCAGGCTAGATTCTGGCGTTTGATCACCAACACATAGAAAGGTTACAAATACTTTGGCATAAGCTAGGTCTCGCGATACTTCTACATCAGAAATGGTCACCATGCCAATGCGTGAATCACGTACATCACGTTGTAGGATAGAAGCTAATTCTTTTTGTAGCTGTTGTGCAACACGTTGTGCACGGCTAAATTCTTTTGACATATCTTTTCTCACATCTGTTCACTCAAATTTTGAGTGTTTCTACAGAAAGAATGGGGAGCACATAATGCTCCCCATGGTGTATTAAACAACCGTTCGTCATATACCTTTGAAAGGTAACGAAACTTGATTAATCAAGAGTACGTTTAATCTCAACGATTTCAAATACTTCGATTTGGTCACCAGCACGAACATCATTATAGTTCTTAACGCCGATACCACACTCGTAACCATTACGAACTTCTTGTACGTCATCTTTAAAGCGACGTAGTGATTCAAGCTCACCTTCGTAAATAACTACGTTTTCACGAAGTACGCGGATTGGATTGCTACGCTTGATAACACCTTCAGTAACCATACAACCTGCGATAGCGCCAAGTTTTGGTGACTTGAAGACATCACGAACTTCTGCAAGACCAATGATCTCTTGCTTAAATTCAGGAGCAAGCATACCACCCATCGCTTGTTTCACTTCATCAATCAATTGGTAGATGATTGAGTAGTAACGTAAATCTAGGTTTTCGTTTTCAACGGTACGACGAGCTGAAGCATCAGCACGAACGTTAAAGCCAAGGATGATAGCGTTAGATGCGGCTGCAAGTACGGCATCCGTTTCAGTAATACCACCAACACCAGAACCTACGATGTTCACTTTCACTTCTTCAGTTGAAAGTTTACGTAATGAATCAGCGATAGCTTCAACAGAACCTTGAACGTCTGCTTTCAGTACTACGTTAAGCTCAGCAACTTCACCCGCTTCCATGTTAGAGAACATATTTTCAAGTTTCGATTTTTGCTGACGAGCAAGTTTTACATCACGGAATTTACCTTGACGATAGTTTGCAACTTCACGGGCTTTACGCTCATCACGAACTACAGTCGCTTCATCACCAGAAGCCGGTACACCTGATAAACCAAGAATCTCAGCAGGAATAGAAGGACCCGCTTCAGTGATCTCTTGACCATTCTCATCACGCATCGCACGGATACGTCCATATTCTTGACCACAAAGTACAATATCGCCTTTACGTAGAGTACCGGCTTGAACCAATACAGTTGCAACTGGACCACGACCTTTATCAAGACGAGATTCAACAACCACACCCGAAGCCATACCATCGGTTACCGCTTTAAGTTCTAAAACTTCAGCTTGTAACAAGATAGCTTCTAGTAGGCCATCAATGTTTGTACCTGCTTTAGCTGAGATATGGACGAACATGTTTTCGCCGCCCCACTCTTCAGGAATAACGTCGTATTGAGCTAGCTCGTTTTTAACGTTATCTGGGTTGGCATCTTCTTTATCGATTTTGTTAACAGCAATAATTAAAGGAACATCTGCCGCTTTTGCGTGCTGAATCGCTTCAATTGTTTGTGGCATAACACCATCGTCTGCTGCAACAACAAGAACAACGATATCTGTCGCTTGAGCACCACGAGCACGCATTGAAGTAAATGCGGCGTGTCCTGGAGTATCCAAGAATGTGATCATGCCATTGTCAGTTTCAACGTGGTAAGCACCAATGTGCTGAGTAATACCACCCGCTTCACCTGATGCAACACGGCTACGACGAATGTAATCAAGCGTCGATGTTTTACCGTGGTCAACGTGACCCATGATAGTAACCACTGGCGCACGAGGGGTTGCTTCTGTTGTGTTATCACGATCAGATAGAATCGCTTCTTCTAATTCGTTTTCTTTACGAAGCACTACCTTATGACCCATCTCTTCCGCAACTAGCGCTGCCGTTTCTTGGTCGATCACTTGGTTGATAGTCGCCATTGCGCCCATCTTCATCATGGTTTTGATGACTTCAGTCCCTTTCACTGACATTTTATTTGCCAGTTCAGAAACAACGATCGTTTCGCCAATCACAACTTCTGCTTTTGCAACAGTGGCATTTTTATCAAAGCCTTGTTGCATAGAAGTTGGTTTCGCCAATTTACCTTTACGATTACGTCCACCACGAGCATTGCGACCACCAAAACGGTCATCTTCTTTTTTCGCTGGCTTTTTCTTCTTACGACGACTTGCTTCACTACGACGGTCAGCTTCATCTTCTGCTGCGCGCGCATGTTTATTTGTCGTTACGTGATAATCAGAGTTTTCAGATTCTTTTTTCTTCTTCTCTTCTTCCGACCAACGAGCTTCGTTTTCTTCTGCTAACTTACGTGCTTCTTCAACCAATTTTTGTGCTTCTTGTTCTGCTTTACGTTGAGCTTCTTCTTCCTGACGACGCTTCAATGCTTCTGCTTCTTTCTTAGCAGCGTCATGTTGAGCTTTGTCTTCAGGAGAACGTTTTGCGGCTGCTTTTGCTTCTTCAGCTTTCGCTTTTTCCGCAGCTTCACGTTTCGCGGCATCTGCAGCTTCACGCTTTGCTTTTGCTTCGGCGTCAGCTTTTGCTTTTGCTTCAGCTTCTAATTTTGCTTTTTCCTCTGCTTCACGCTTGGCCGCTTCTGCTGCTTCACGTGCTGCGAGTTCTTCCGCTTCGCGTTGAGCTTCTTCATCAACCGCAGAACGCTTCACGTAAGTACGCTTTTTACGTACTTCAACTTGTACTTCTTTGCTCTTACCGCCACCAGCAGACACACTTAATGTACTTTTAGTTTTACGTTGCAAAGTTAGGCGAGTCGGTTCTGAGTCACTTGTTGAACCGTTGCCTTTTTTTAGATGAGCAAGAAGTTGTTGCTTCTCATCATCAGTAACACTGTCTGTACTGGTTTTTTTCATACCAGCATCAGCAAGTTGTTCTACTAAGTGCTCAACTGGAGTACCAATCTCTTCACTTAGTGCTTTCACTGTCAGTTCTGTCATACTGCTTTCTCCTTGCTGAAAATTATTCTTCGTCGCCAAACCAGCAAATGTTACGTGCGGCCATAATTAATTCGCCTGCACGCTCTTCACTTAGACCTTCGATGCCTTCTAACTCATCAGTGCCTTGGTCCGCTAAATCTTCTAAAGTCACTACCCCTTTAGCCGCGAGTTTAAACGCCATTTCGCGCTCTAAGCCGTCTAAAGCAAGTAGGTCTTCAGCAGGCTCTAAACCTTCAAATGATTCTTCTTGAGCAAGCGCTAATGTAGTCAGTGCATTTTTCGCACGGCCACGTAACTCTTCAACTAACTCTTCTTCAAGCCCATCAATTTCAAGTAATTCGTTCACTGGAACGTAAGCGATTTCTTCAAGAGTAGAGAAACCTTCTTCAACCAGTAATTCGGCAAAATCTTGCTCAATATCTAAATGCTTCATAAAGCCTTCGATAGCAGCAACTGATTCTTCTTGGTGTTTACTATTCAACTCAGCTACTGTCATGACATTTAATTCCCAACCAGTAAGCTGAGAAGCCAGACGTACATTTTGACCGCTACGGCCAATCGCTTGAGCTAGGTTATCTGCTTCAACCGCAATATCCATTGAATGTGAGTCTTCATCAACAATGATTGAAGCCACATCAGCAGGAGCCATTGCATTAATCACGAATTGCGCTGGGTTATCATCCCAAAGAACGATGTCGATACGCTCACCACCAAGCTCGCCAGATACGGCTTGTACACGTGCGCCACGCATACCAACACAAGCACCAACTGGGTCAATACGACGGTCGTTAGTTTTAACTGCAATCTTAGCGCGAGAACCAGGATCGCGAGCAGCCGCTTTTAATTCAATCAGTTCTTCACCAATTTCTGGCACTTCAATGCGGAAAAGTTCAATCAGCATTTCAGGTTTAGAACGAGTTAAGAATAGTTGGAAACCACGCGCTTCAGGTTTAACTGCATATAAAAGACCACGAATACGGTCACCTGCACGCAAGTTTTCACGTGGCAGTTGATCTTCACGTAAGATCACTGATTCCGCATTATTACCGAGATCAACGATAACTGCATCACGCGTTGCTTTCTTCACAACACCCGTCACTAGCTCGCCTTCATTATCGATGAATTGTTCAACGATTTGAGCTCGCTCAGCTTCACGTACTTTTTGTACAATAACTTGCTTAGCAGTTTGAGTCGTAATACGGTCAAAGGTTACTGACTCCATATCATCTTCAATGTAACCACCAAGTTCAATCTCTTCGTCATCGTATTTCGCCGCTTCAATTGAAATCTCTTTGGTTGGGAATTCAACGTCTTCAACGACTAACCAACGACGGAATGTTTCAAAATCCCCCGTTTTACGGTCGATTTCAACACGTACTTCAATTTCGTGTGGGCTTTTCTTTTTTGTTGCCGTAGCTAAAGCAATTTCTAATGCTTCAAAAATACGCTCACGGGGAACAGCTTTTTCATTCGAAACTGCTTCAACAACCGCTAAAATTTCTTTGTTCATTGTTATCGCCTCTTCAGACTTAAAATTTTGGTATCAAGTTAGCTTTAGAAATATTACTTAAAGCAAATTGTTCTTCGTTGCCATCTAGGGTAATGGTGACAATTTCACCCTCAATAGCGGTAATCACGCCTTTCCACTTACGACGGTTATTGACCGCCATTTTCAATACCAAGTTAACATCGTGACCAATGAATTGTTGGTAGTGAGCAGGTTTGAACAGTGGACGTTCTAAGCCTGGCGAGGAAACTTCTAAGTTGTATGCAACTGTAATTGGATCTTCAACATCCATCACCGCACTTACTTGGCGGCTAACTTCTGCACAATCATCAACATTGATGCCATTTTCATGATCAATAAAAATACGCAATGTGGAGTGTTCACCCGCTCGGATAAATTCCAAGCCGATTAATTCATAACCAGAAGCGGCCACTGGCGCTTCCAATAATTCGGTTAATTGTTTTTCTAAACCAGTCATACTCTCTCCGGAAATGAAGCCTTCTCCACATTTTGTTGCTTTAACAAATAAAAAGCTAACAAAACCAAGAAGCTAAGCTTAAAGCCGATCGTCCAGAAACAAAAAAAGGGCTTAAAGCCCAATTCAAACACCATGCATTATCTGCATAATTTATAATTTGATCGGTCTATTTTGACCAATCAAGTTATGCAGATAATAAAAAACCCCGATAAGTCGGGGTTTTTTATTGCTGGACCCTGATATTACCAAGCATATATTCTATGCTTAGTTGTATTAAAAGTCAGACTTTTAATACGGAAACTTATAACAGCATATCCTATAAAGGATTGGTTGCGGGGGCCGGATTTGAACCAACGACCTTCGGGTTATGAGCCCGACGAGCTACCAAGCTGCTCCACCCCGCGTCCGATTTTGCTTTCTATCTGAGCGCATTATACTCGCCACAATAGACATTACAAGTTTTACAAAAAAATGGTGCCGAGAGGGGGACTTGAACCCCCACACCATAAGGCACTAGCACCTCATGCTAGCGTGTCTACCAATTTCACCATCTCGGCAATATTCTTATTAAGAATAACTGTTACCAGAGTAACAATTACTGAGGAATTTCGTCACCGCTCTTAGGCGCTGGAATTTCATCAGTAACAACTTGTTCTTTATCAGTCTTCTGCTCAACACTTAACTGTGGTGCAGCAAACTTAGATTCATGCTTCGCCGTTGACATATGACCAAGAACCAAACTAATAATAAAGAAAATTGTTGCAAAAATCGCTGTTGAACGGGTAAGGAAATTACCTGAGCCACCAGAGCCAAATACTGTATTTGATGCTCCAGCCCCGAAAGAGGCTCCCATGTCTGCGCCTTTACCTTGCTGAATCAACACTAGGCCAATTACACCAAGCGCAACCAGTAGATAAATCACAAGTAGAACTGTTAACATTTTTCCACCTATGTTCTAAATTTCTGAGCTATTGCTTTTGTTCAAAACAATAGCGCACCTCCCTAATGAGGCGCAGTGATACTAACTAAAGCGACACTAACTGACAAGTGAAAATTGCCAAAAAAGTATAACTTGCGGTTCAAACGATTAAAAAAGGGACAAAACAACAATAAACAGACCAGTTGCGATTCCCCACCCGCCTTAAGCTGTTTTAGCAATTCTCTTTTACTTTTTCAGCAATCGCATTCGCCGAAGATTCAACTAGATTAGCATCTTCACCTTCAACCATTACTCGGATCAGTGGCTCAGTACCTGATTTACGTAATAATACTCGACCTTTATCACCTAATTTAGACTCAACGTCTTTAACTGAATCTAATACTTCTTGATTCTGCAACGGATCAATATCACCTGAAAAACGTACATTCACTAAAACTTGTGGATATAAAGTCATACCTGATGCTAAGGCACTAAGTGATAATTTGCTGCCTACAATTGAAGCAAGCACTTGAAGCGCGGCAACAATTGCATCACCAGTTGTCACTTTATCAAGCAAAATTACATGGCCAGAGTTCTCTGCACCAATTTTCCAACCTTTTTCTAATAACTGTTCCATCACGTAGCGGTCGCCGACTTTTGAACGAACAAAAGGGATACCTAACTGTTTTAAGCCATTTTCCATGCCTAGGTTAGTCATCAAAGTACCGACTACCCCTCCTTTCAGCTCACCACGACGCAGTGCATCTCGAGCAATGATATAAGCAATCTGGTCACCATCGATTTTATTACCTAGTTCATCAACCATGATGATTCGGTCACCGTCACCATCAAATGCTAAACCTAGATCAGCTTTTTCATCAATAACACGTTGCTGTAGAGCACGAACATCTGTTGCACCAACTTGGTCATTGATATTCAAGCCATTTGGCTCACAACCCATAGCAATAACATCAGCGCCTAATTCAGTAAAGACATTTGGAGCAATGTGATAGGTCGCACCATGCGCACAATCGACAACAATTTTTAAACCTTTCAGGCTTAATTCGTTCGGGAAAGTACTCTTACAAAACTCAATATAACGACCAGCAGCATCGACCATACGCTTAGCTTTACCTAACATAGCTGATTCAACACATTCGATATCTTTTTCAAGTTCAGCTTCAATCGCCAATTCAATATCATCCGCTAACTTGGTGCCTTCCGATGAAAAGAACTTAATACCGTTATCGTAATAAGGGTTATGGGATGCCGAGATCACAATACCCGCTTCTGCACGAAATGTTTGTGTTAAATAAGCCACAGCAGGTGTTGGCATTGGGCCAGTTAAGATCGCCTTTAACCCAGCTGCAGCCAGACCCGCTTCTAATGCCGATTCCAGCATATAGCCAGAAATACGAGTATCTTTACCAATAATAACTTGCTTTGTACCTTGTTTCGCTAATACACGGCCCGCAGCCCAGCCTAGCTTTAATACAAAATCTGGAGTGATTGGATAGTTACCAACTTTGCCACGTACACCATCAGTACCAAAATATTTTCTCGTTGACATGATTTGTCCTTATTCTTCAAACGGCTTATTAATGGCAAATATGGAGAATCACCATTAAGTAAATTGAATTATTGATTAGTTTGGATCATTTCAAGAATACGCATGGCATCTTGAGTTTCTTGTACGTCATGGACTCGAATAATTTGAGCCCCTTGCTGAGCGGCGAGTGTTGCACATACCACGCTACCTATAACACATTCACTGGTTGGCTTATTAAGGGCCTTCGATACCATAGACTTTCTCGACATTCCGGCAAGAATCGGTAATTTATATTCATGAAAACGTTCAAGGTTTGCCAGTAAATGATAATTATGCGCCAAAGTTTTACCAAAACCAAAACCGGGATCAATAATTATATTTTCACGCTTAATTCCTGCCGTAACACACGCATCGATACGCTGAGTTAGAAAATCATCAACATCTTGTAATACGTCTTGATACTCAGGATTATCTTGCATGGTTTTAGGCTCACCTTGCATATGCATAATACACACAGGGACATTTGCCTTGGCAACCACATCTAGTGCGCCTGATAAGCTCAGAGAACGCACATCATTAATAATATCTGCACCACATTCGATGCTTTGCTTCATCACTTCCGATTTACTGGTATCAATAGAAATCCAAACATCTGATTTTTGACGAATCGCTTTCACCAGTGGAATAACACGATTTAATTCATCTTCTAACGATACGTCCTTTGCCCCAGGACGCGTTGACTCACCACCAATATCGATAATAGTCGCACCCGCCGCTATCATAGCGTCAACTTGTAAGAGAGCTTTATCAAGTTGATTAAACTTACCTCCATCCGAGAAAGAATCAGGCGTAGCATTTAAAATCCCCATAATTTGAGGACGGCTAAGATCAAGTTGTTTGTGATTGGAAATTAATTTCATAGTAAGAATATTACTCACAATTTGCTTAGGCGAGGTAGAAGGCCAAATAACCTCTGCAATACTTAAATTAGATGTAGGTTAATCGGGCATGGGATAGAAAGCAAAAAGCCCCGACTTTCATCAGGGCTTGAGTATGCTTATTAAAGCTTATGAATCTTTATTTTTTGATTCATTGTCGTCTTTTGATTGTTCAGAATCAGGCTTAGTTTCACCTTTAGCGTCTGGTGTCTTAGCAGTCGGCTCTGCAGGTTTCACTTCGCTGTCAGTCCAGCCTTGTGGAGCACGAATTGTTTCTGCACGATTCATCAAGTCATCAATCTGACCAGCATCAATCGTTTCATATTTCATCAATGCATCTTTCATTGCATGCATGATATCCATATTATCTTCTAAGATTTTCTTCGCACGCTCATAATTACGATCAATTAACGCTCGAACTTCTTGGTCAATCAAACGAACCGTGTCATCAGACATATGCTTAGTTTGTGTAACAGATCGACCTAGGAATACTTCACCTTCATCTTCTGCATAAAGCAAAGGACCAAGTTTTTCAGAGAAACCCCATTGAGTCACCATCTTGCGAGCAATATCTGTCGCACGTTCAATATCGTTAGAAGCACCTGTCGATACTTTTTCTGAGCCATAAATAAGCTCTTCAGCCAAACGACCACCATAAAGGCTAGAAATCATCGACTCTAAATGCTGGCGAGACATACTTACACGATCTTGTTCAGGTAAGTACATGGTCACACCTAATGCACGGCCACGTGGAATAATTGATACTTTATAAACCGGGTCGTGTTCAGGAACTAAGCGACCAACAATCGCATGGCCTGCTTCATGGTACGCGGTCGAAGCTTTGGTTTCTTCAGTCAGTACCATTGAACGACGCTCTGCTCCCATCATAATTTTATCTTTGGCAAGCTCGAACTCAACCATAGAAACATTACGCTTGTTACCACGCGCAGCAAATAATGCAGCTTCGTTAACTAGGTTTGCAAGATCGGCACCAGAGAAGCCAGGCGTACCACGTGCAATCAGTGACGGCTCAACATTTTCAGCTAGCGGCACTTTACGCATGTGTACTTTTAAAATTTGCTCACGACCACGAACGTCAGGTAAACCAACCACAACTTGGCGGTCAAAACGGCCTGGGCGAAGTAATGCAGGGTCTAGTACGTCAGGGCGGTTAGTTGCCGCAATCACGATAATACCTTCGTTTCCTTCAAAACCATCCATTTCAACCAGCATTTGGTTTAATGTTTGTTCACGTTCATCATGACCGCCACCCACACCCGCGCCACGTTGGCGACCTACGGCATCGATTTCATCAATAAAGATGATACAAGGTGAGGCTTTTTTCGCTTGCTCGAACATGTCACGTACACGAGATGCACCAACACCAACAAACATTTCTACGAAATCAGAACCAGAAATAGTAAAGAATGGTACTTTCGCTTCACCAGCAATTGCTTTCGCCAATAAAGTTTTACCTGTACCTGGAGGACCAACCATCAATACGCCTGTTGGAATTTTACCACCAAGCTTTTGGAAACGACTCGGATCGCGTAAATAATCAACCAACTCTTTTACGTCTTCTTTAGCTTCATCACAACCAGCAACGTCTGCAAAAGTCGTCTTAATTTGCTCTTCACCCATCATGCGAGCTTTACTCTTACCAAACGACATCGCTCCTTTGCCACCGCCGCCTTGCATTTGTCGCATGAAGAAAATCCACACCCCGATCAATAAGATCATAGGGAACCAAGAAATGAAGATAGTACCTAATAGGCTTTGTTGCTCAGGTGGAGTACCCGATACTTTCACATTTTGGTTAATAAGATCGTCGAGAAGCTTATCATCATAAACCGGCATATAAGTTACATTGCGAGAATTATCAGTTCGAACAAAGGTAATTTCTCTATCCTTGAACTTTGCCTCACGAACTTGGCCTTGACCAACGTCTTTTACAAAGGATGTGTAATCAATCGCTTTTCCGTTACTGTCCCCAGGCCCAAAGCTCTGGAAAACTGACATCAAAACTACGGCGATTACTAGCCATAAAATTAAATTTTTTGCCATGTCACTCAAGGTGTCAGCCTCTCGGTCACTATTAATTAAAAGTAGATTACTACAGTTTATATCCTGTAGCTACGATATATACCTCACGAGAACGCGCACGTGAAGAGTCTGGTTTACGAATTTTTACAGCTTTAAACATTTCTCGTACATCTTTGACGTACTGATCAAAGCCTTCGCCTTGGAATACCTTAACCACAAAACTACCATCTGGAGCTAGAACTTGTCGACACATATCCAACGCTAATTCAACTAAATACATAGCTCTTGGTTGGTCTACCGCAAGATTCCCACTCATATTGGGAGCCATGTCAGACATTACTACATCCACCATATCAGGTTGAATCCGTTCTAGTAAGGCATCTAACACGGCTTCTTCACGAAAATCCCCCTGAAGAAAGCTAACGCCAACGATCGAATCCATAGATAAAATGTCACAAGCTATTACTTGCCCATCATCGCCTACAATTTCAGCTGCATATTGAGACCAGCCGCCAGGTGCAGCGCCTAAATCTACGACTGTCATTCCAGGTTTTAAGAGTTTATCTTTCTCTTGGATCTCTTCAATTTTGAAAATAGCACGTGAACGGTAGCCCCTCTTTTGGGCTTCCGCTACATATTTATCATCAAAATGCTCTTGTAACCAACGACCAGAACTGGCCGAATGTTTTTTCTTACTCATTTTATTCCTACTGATTATTCAACACTTCCCACACAGTGTGATAGGAAGCTTCAGCTACTGCAGAAAACATCACAAGAGCCGTTGCGATTAATAAAAACTATTACGGAAAATATAGTCTTCCACAATAGATGGCGCTAAAATAGATGTTTTCAACCCTTATACTATAAAAAAATGGCCGCACAATGAACCTAAGCACCAAACAAAAGCAGCATTTGAAAGGACTAGCTCACAATTTAAAACCTGTCGTGCTAATGGGCGCAAATGGATTGACTGAAGCTGTTCTTGCGGAAATTGAGCTTGCACTTGACCATCACGAGCTGATTAAAGTCAAAGTCGCTTCTGAAGACCGTGAAACCAAGTCACTAATTATAGACGCTATTGTTCGTGAAACTAAAGCAGAAAAAGTACAAACCATTGGTAAAGTTTTGGTTTTATTCCGTCAAAGCGAACAGCGTAAAATTGAGATCCCACGTAAGTAATCACTTACTTGCAACTTTCAATTTATATCAAATAAAAGATCGCCTAGCGCGATCTTTTTTATGTTGCGAGATCCGAGAACGCGTCGAGTGGCGAGTAAACCACTGATGCGCTGCATATGATACATCAACTAAAGCACGTTTGAGCTTTTCGTTACTCGAGCAAAGCGTCCCCGCACCTCACTTCCATCTTAAACAAAAAAGCCGCATCAACTGCGGCTTTTTAATCAAACAATTACCCTGGATACTTAAATATAATCCACTTGGGTAATTTCGAAGTCTTTATCCCCACCTGGAGTTGAAATAACCACTTCATCACCTTCCATTTTACCAATTAAACCACGAGCAATTGGAGAGCTTACTGAAATTTTACCTGCTTTGATATCGGCTTCATCGTCACCGACAATTGTATATTTCACTTCTTTGTCAGTATCAATATCAAGTAAGGTTACCGTTGTACCAAAAATAACTTTTCCAGTATTATCCATTTTAGATACATCAATTACTTGAGCAACAGACAACTTATACTCAATATCGCGAATCTGAGCTTCACAAATGCCTTGTTCTTCACGAGCAGCATGGTATTCAGCATTTTCTTTTAAATCACCTAATTCGCGCGCTTCGGCAATGGCTGCCGAGATTAATGGGCGGCGCTTTAATAATGCTTCTAATTCTGTACGTAGTAATTGCTCACCACACACAGTCATTGGGACTTTATCCATTTTAAAAACCTCACTCCGACTTCAACTCCAAAGAGCGAACCTCAGACAAAAAATACCCACTCAACTTGATGCTGAGTAGGTGCCGTTAGAATATTTAATTGACAACTAGTGTAATTAAACTTGGTTATTTCGTCACTATAAAAATAAGATTTCAATCACATTTCATTGAAAATACAAGTGCTTTTGAAGCTTTAAATTTTTCTAAAACACAACCACTTTAAGTTAATTTCGCGGCAAAAATCTAAAAAAAACAAATTTGAGATCCCAATCACAAAATCCAACCAAGCGACATAACCCACTAAATACAATAGCTAAATTAAAACTAAAAAAACAAAATCAATATGAAAGGTGTGATTTTTAGGTATTTTGAGATCATTTGACTATCTTGAATGGGAACTTACACGGTATAAAACATGCAGTCATTATTTATGTCAGCTATCAATATATGCACTATATATTAGTTGGATAAAAGAAAGCCTATGTATTCAGTAACAAATCTGTCTACAAACAAAGTGATAGAGTAGTCATTAAGCTACCAACTTTAATCATTAAACTATTAGGATTAATACAATGAAAAAAACATTACTAGCTTTAGCAGTGGCCGCTGCTTCAGTATCAACTGTAGCTTCTGCAGCAACTATCTACAAAGATGACACTTCTACTTTAAACATGGGTGGCCGTGTTGAAGTTCGTGCTAACTTCTCTGATGCTAATAAATCTGTTGATGATAATGGTGTTCGTGATGGCAAAGATGACGACATCTATAAAGATGCATCACGTGTACGTTTTAACTTAGGTGGCGAACAAAAACTAAATGATGATATCTCTTTCATTGGTTTCACTGAGTGGGAAATCACCGAAAACAGCGATCCAGAAGGAGATGATGCGCAAATTAACACTCGTTATATGTATGGTGGTGTGCAGTCTCAAAAATTTGGTAGTTTAACTTACGGTCATCAAGATAATGCTTTTACTTACCTAACGAACTTCACCGATATAGCAGAAGTATTCAGTGGTTACATCAATGAATATAACGTTGCAACGTCTGACCGTGCTAACAACGTTCTACGTTACGCTTTTAACACTGAAAAACTGACAATCCAAGCAAGTGTTCAAGGTGACTCTGACTCAGATGGCACTGCTGTCACTCAAAATGCAGATGGTTTTGGCGTTATCGGTGCATATAAACTGACTGACACTTTAGAGCTTGGTTTAGGTTATGCACAAACTGATGCTAACAATGCAGGTGACGATCGTATCAGCACTGGCGATAACAACACTTACACGGCAGCGGTTCGCTATACTAATAATGGAATCTTATTAGCAGCAACATATGAAGGCGGTAAAATTGCTCGTTCTTCTGCTGATGAGTCTGATTTCGATGCCGCTGATGCTTACGCTGGCTACACCTTTGGTGACAACAACGTAAACATGACATATAGCTACTTCAATGCTGATGAAAATAGCTACGATGACTTAAATCTAAATTTTGTTGCTGTTGAGTACGCTCGCTACTTCGGTAATGCGACGGTATATGGTGCATACCAATTTAACCTACTATCTGACAGTGATGCTGCAAGTGAAAACCAAACTGAAGATCAATTCCAAGTTGGTTTCCGCTATGCATTCTAATTTGATGGCTTAAGCCGTTAAATTTGTGTAAAACGACAAACGCCCACTTAGCTTAAGTGGGCGTTTTTGTTTATACTTTGTTCTCCTCCACTTCATGGATTGAACTATGCGTTTCACCTCTGTTATTGTCTTAGCGACTTCTTTTTTATTCTCAGTTTCAAGCTACGCTGCGCCGCCTATCAAACCACATTTCCTAAGTAACGATATTCTGCCATCAGAGGCTCGAGTGGGCTTAATCGCCAAATCACCAAGCTCGACATTTTTGAGACAGAACAGTGATCAGCTATTTCCACCAGCCAGTACATTAAAGTTAATAACCGCACTGGCCGCTAAAATCGAACTGGGTGATGATTTTCGTTACTCAACACAATTAGATCAACATGATAAAGATCTAGTAATACGCTTTTCTGGCGATCCGAGTTTAACTTCCGCCGACATTAGTCAGCTGTTAAAAAATGCAAACATCTCAACAATTAACGGCGATCTTATCCTAGATAACGGTGCTTTTACTGGTTATGAAAAAGCAGTCGGTTGGCCGTGGGATATTTTGGGGGTTTGTTACAGTACCCCTTCCAGCGCAATTACTTTAAATGGTAACTGTGTGATGGCATCCATTTATACTAATGCTGATGGCAGTACTCGTGTGTTCACGCCAAAGCATCAGCCTGTTAATGTGAGCACGGTAGCAACTGCAATTACCCGTAAACAACAAAAAGAGCAGTACTGTGATTTAGAACTGACGACCACTCCAACTAACCATTACCGTTTATCAGGCTGCTTAGTGAAACGAGAACAGCCATTACCTCTGAACTTTGCCATACAAAACGTCTTTTTATATGCCTCAGAAACCTTGCATCAAATCTTAGATAAACAAGGGATAAAGCTTAAAGGCAGTATTAAATTAGCTACAACTATCAGGGCTAAAGAAGAACAGGCCCAAAATACAAAGGTACTGGCTAAGCATCTCTCTGTACCATTACCTGTTCTACTAGAGCACATGCTAAAAGACTCCGATAATCTATACGCCAACAACCTAACCAAAACCCTAGGTGAACATTACTTTAATCAAGCTGGCTCCTTTGCTAATGGCACCGAAGCAATTAAACAGATTTTAAAGAAACAGGCCAAAATCGATTTATCGAATGCAGTTTTAGAGGATGGTTCAGGGCTTTCTCGTAACAATCGAGTGACTCCAAATCAACTGTACTCAGTATTAAAATTCATTAAAGTCAATGATAATAAACTAGACTTCATTCGCTTAATGCCAACCGCCGGTATAGACGGTACATTAAAATACCGCTCTAGCATGAGAAAAGCGCCAATAAAGGGCAACATAGTCGCGAAAAGTGGTTCTTTATTTGCCACTCACAATATGGCAGGTTTTGTACTTAATGACCAAAGCGAACCATCGACTATATTTGTACAATTAGTGACGGATTATCACCCGAAAAACAACACTGACACTATTCCACCACTAACCCAATTTGAGCAAGCGTTTTATCAGAATTTGATTAAGGCGACAAAGGAAAAGTAGCGGTACTCGTAGCTAGGACGCTTTGCTACTCGTGACTCGAAAAAGAAGAGTGGATACGAGTTACGGAGACATTACGCTCGGGAGCCGAGAAGACTAGTGAGTGATGAGTGAACAATTTAAAATCATCACATTCACATCAATGGCATTTATTTAATGTCTCGAACTTTCCGTATTGACCTCGAGTGACAAGAAGCAAAGCGCTCGAGCCCTGAGAAACGCAAATAAACAAAAACCCACTTTAGCTTCACAACTAAAGTGGGTTTATTTTTATTACTTATTAACGCTTATTTATTAACGTTTGCTTATTACGCCAAAGACCCTTTCACTTTTGCATGTAACTCTTGTACAGATGTCACATCCGAGCGGTTGTCTTCTTTGTGTGCCATACAGCTTGCAAACGCTGCATTCAAGGTCGTCGTATAGTTAACTTTCTCTTGAAGCGCGCCGCGACGTAGTACTTTTGAATCTTCAATAGCCTGACGACCGGCTGCCGTATTCACGATGTAGCTGTATTCATTGTTCTTAATACGGTCAAGAATATGAGGACGACCTTCATGTACTTTATTCACCAAGCGAGGGTTAATTCCCGCTTCGCCTAGCACGACTGCGGTACCGTGTGTTGCATCTAATTGATAGCCTAGTTTAATTAGCTGAGAAGCCAACTCTACAACACGCTCTTTGTCTTCTTTACGAACAGAAAGTAATGCACGGCCACCTTCAGGGTAAACATTACCAATGCCCAGTTCCGCTTTCGCAAACGCTTGAGCAAAGGTTTTACCTACGCCCATCACTTCACCGGTTGAGCGCATTTCTGGGCCTAACAGTGGATCTACACCTAGGAACTTGTTAAATGGTAATACAACCTCTTTAACTGAGTAATAAGGTGGAATGATTTCTTTAGTGAAACCTTGTGATGCTAAAGATTGGCCAGCCATTACGCGTGCTGCAATTTTAGCTAAAGGTGCGCCTGTTGCTTTCGAGACAAATGGAACTGTACGTGCTGCACGAGGGTTTACTTCGATTAGGTATACCTTGCCATCTTTAACCGCAAACTGAGTATTCATCAGGCCACGTACACCAAGCTCAAACGCAAGCTTTTCAACTTGCTCACGCATTACGTCTTGGATTTCCTGGCTTAAGGTATAAGCAGGTAATGAACATGCTGAGTCACCAGAGTGAACACCCGCTTGCTCAATATGTTCCATGATACCGCCAATCACCACTTGCTCACCGTCACAAATCGCATCAACGTCAACTTCAACAGCATCATCTAAGAATAGATCGAGAAGAACTGGAGATTCATTTGAAACACTTACTGCTTCATTAAAATAACGACGTAAATCTTGCTCGTCATATACGATTTCCATCGCACGACCACCAAGAACATATGAAGGACGAACCACTAACGGATAACCAATTTCACGTGATTTTTCAATCGCTTGTTCCATCGTAGTTACAGTGGCATTTTCAGGTTGTAATAAATTTAAACGCTCAACCGCTGTTTGGAAACGCTCACGGTCTTCTGCACGGTCAATCGCATCTGGACTAGTACCAATAATTGGCACGCCAGCCGCTTCTAATGCACGAGCCAGTTTCAGAGGCGTTTGACCACCGTATTGAACGATCACGCCTTTTGGCTTCTCGATACGTACGATTTCAAGCACATCTTCCAATGTTACTGGTTCGAAGTATAAGCGGTCAGAGGTATCGTAATCGGTAGAAACCGTTTCAGGGTTACAGTTCACCATGATGGTTTCATAACCGTCTTCACGTAATGCCAGTGATGCATGTACACAACAGTAGTCAAATTCGATACCTTGGCCGATACGGTTTGGACCACCGCCCAATACCATGATTTTATCTTTGTCTGAAGGATTCGCTTCACACTCTTCATCGTATGATGAGTACATGTAAGCCGTATCAGAAGAAAACTCAGCGGCACAAGTATCAACACGCTTATAAACAGGATGAATATCGAATTGCTCACGAGCACGGCGAATTTCGCTTTCTGCTACGCCAAGTAGTTTCGCTAAACGTGCATCACCGAAGCCTTTGCGCTTCATTTTACGTAATACATCTTCGTTTAGACCAGCGTAACCGCCTGCTTTCACTTCTTCTTCCAATTTCACTAGCTCTTCGATTTGAACTAGGAACCAACGGTCAACATTGGTTAGATTGAATACGCCATCCACAGACATTCCAGCACGGAATGCATCCGCAATGTACCAAATACGGTCACAACCCGCTTCTTTCAATTCTTGACGGATCTTAGTCAATGCATCAGGGGCATCGAGGTCAACCATTTCATCAAAACCATTACGGCCAACTTCTAGGCCTCGTAATGCTTTTTGCAGTGACTCTTGCTGATTACGACCAATCGCCATTACTTCACCAACCGACTTCATTTGAGTGGTTAGACGGTCATTCGCACCAGCAAATTTCTCAAAGTTAAAACGAGGAATCTTAGTCACAACGTAGTCGATAGTTGGTTCAAATGACGCAGGGGTTGCACCACCTGTGATGTCATTCATTAACTCATCAAGCGTATAACCAATCGCCAGTTTTGCTGCAATTTTTGCAATCGGGAAACCTGTTGCTTTAGAAGCTAGAGCAGATGAGCGAGATACACGAGGGTTCATCTCGATGATAACCATACGGCCATCTTTCGGGTTGATACCAAACTGTACGTTTGAACCACCTGTTTCAACACCAATTTCACGCAATACCGCTAAAGAAGCGTTACGCATTAATTGGTATTCTTTATCTGTCAGTGTTTGAGCAGGCGCAACAGTAATCGAGTCACCGGTGTGAATGCCCATTGCATCGAAGTTTTCAATCGCACATACGATGATACAGTTATCCGCTTTGTCGCGAACCACTTCCATCTCGTATTCTTTCCAGCCAATCAATGATTCATCAATAAGAAGTTCATTCGTTGGTGAAAGGTCTAAACCGCGACGACAAATTTCTTCAAATTCTTCTTTGTTATACGCGATACCACCACCAGTCCCCCCCATCGTAAATGAAGGACGGATGATACAAGGGAAACCAACCATATCGAGAACTTTGTAAGCTTCTTCCATTGATTTCGCCGTATCGGCACGTGGACACTCAAGACCAATTGACTTCATCGCTTGGTCAAAACGAGAACGGTCTTCGGCTTTATCAATTGCATCGGCAGTCGCGCCAATCATTTCCACGCCGAATTCTTCCAGTATGCCGTGTTTTTCTAAATCTAACGCACAATTCAGAGCCGTTTGACCACCCATGGTAGGCAGTACTGCATCTGGGCGCTCTTTAGCAATAATGTTACGAACCACTTCCCAGTGAATGGGTTCGATGTAAGTAGCATCCGCCATTTCTGGGTCAGTCATGATGGTGGCAGGGTTAGAGTTCACTAGGATAACTCGGTAACCTTCTTCACGCAGTGCTTTACATGCTTGAGCACCAGAGTAGTCAAATTCACAAGCCTGACCGATAACAATTGGGCCAGCACCTAAAATCAGTACGCTTTTTATGTCAGTACGTTTTGGCATTTTCTACAACTCCCAATTATTTCTTATGTTCTTTGATTAATTCAATGAAGTGGTCAAACAATGGCGCCGCATCGTGTGGACCTGGACTTGCTTCTGGGTGCCCCTGAAAGCTAAATGCTGGCTTATCCGTACGGTGAATCCCCTGTAGTGAACCATCAAATAATGACTTATGAGTCGCACGTAGGTTTTCAGGTAATGTTTCTTCATCCGCGGCAAAACCGTGGTTCTGTGAAGTAATCATGACAACGTTACGATCAAGATCTTTTACTGGATGGTTAGCACCATGGTGGCCAAACTTCATCTTAATGGTTTGAGCGCCAGAAGCTAAGGCTAAGATCTGGTGACCAAGACAGATGCCAAAGATAGGTAAGCCTTTATCAAGGAAAGTTTTGGTTGCTTCAATAGCATAAGAACAAGGTTCTGGATCGCCAGGTCCATTTGATAAGAACACGCCATCTGGATTTAACGCTAATACTTCTTCCGCTGAAGTTTCTGCAGGAACGACAGTTAAGCGACAACCACGGTCAACGAGCATACGTAAAATATTACGTTTCGCACCAAAATCGTAAGCCACAACATGGTAAGGTAATTCAGTGTCAGATTTGGCTTCTGGTAGTCCATCAGTTAAAGTCCACGAACCTTGTTTCCAAGAATAAGACTCTTTGGTAGAAACCACTTTGGCCAAATCCATACCTTTAAGACCTGGAAATTCTTTGGCTTTCGCTAATGCCAGTGCTTCATCTAAATTACTCTCTTTTAGAGAAGAGCAAGCTACGATACAACCATTTTGCGCCCCCTTTTCACGTAAAACACGAGTTAATTTACGTGTATCAATATCAGCAATACCGACGATATTTTGTGATTTTAAGTATTCTGAAAGGGTTTGTTCACTGCGGAAGTTTGAAGCTATAAGAGGAAGATCACGGATAACTAAGCCTTGAGCATGAATTGAAGAGGACTCTTCATCTTCTGAGTTAGTACCGGTATTGCCAATGTGAGGATAAGTTAGAGTAACGATTTGCTGTGAATAGGAAGGATCAGTGAGAATTTCTTGATACCCCGTCATCGAGGTATTAAAAACAACTTCTCCAACGGCGGACCCATCTGCTCCAATGGATTGACCGCGGAACACTGTCCCATCTTCTAGGACTAACAGTGCGGAATTACTCAAGATAACCTCCAGAATAAATATGCAAAATAAATGTATAAGCTCTCGCTCTTATCTTTCTAAATAACCATATTTATGGAATTTAGGTAAATTGGCGCTATTCTAGAGATGGTAGCTAAATGTGTCAATAGTGTTAGAAAAAGAAATCTACAATAAAAGACAACTTACACCATTTATTTAACTAAAGGCCCAAAAACAACAATCTACCTACCTATTAGTAAAATTAACCACACATACAGATGTAAAAACCTTTTCTTAGTACTATTTTTTATCAAAAAAAACTTAAGTAGCTACATTTTGTCAAAAATAACAAAAATAACTGTTATTTTTAGGCGTCAAATAAAAATAAACACCATAGAGCACAATAAAGACAATAAAACAATTTCACGTAATCGTTTCTTTACTTAAGCTAAAATACCCAAAAAGCCGCTCATTATCTGAACGGCTTTTCGTTAAAAATAACACTTTTGATATATTTCATTTATTCGAAACTGAATATATACCCAAGTTAATTGGGTATAAATCGTTACAGCTCATTTAGCCCCAATACATCTTGCATGGTGTAAAAGCCCGATGGTTGTGTTTCTAACCAAACGGCCGCTTTAATTGCGCCATTGGCAAAAGTCATGCGATCAGTGGCTTTATGGGTGATCTCTACTCGTTCACCAATATCTGCGAACATTGCAGTATGTTCACCGATAATATCCCCTGCACGGATAGTTGCAAAACCAATTTCATCTTTGGTTCTTTCACCGGTAATCCCTTCACGAGCATAAACGGCCACATCACTGAGTTTGTTCCCCATCGCACCAGCAATTGCTTCGCCCATACCTAAAGCAGTACCCGATGGTGCATCTACTTTATGACGATGATGAGCTTCAATAACTTCAATATCGCAGTAATCTCCCATTACTTTAGCTGCTTTCTCTAAAAGCTTGAACATCAGGTTCACACCAACACTATAATTGGGTGCCATCACGATAGAGATTTCCTGAGCGGCTTGATCAATAAACTGCTTCTCTTCCTCAGAGAAACCGGTTGTGCCAATGACAATTTTTTTGCCATGTGATTTACAAAGTTCGATATTAGCTAACGTACTGCTAGGAGCTGTAAAATCAACAATCACATCAAACTGCGAAATAACCTTTGATAAATCATCTACCAATGCAACGGAAAATTGCCCTTCACCACAAAGCTCACCAATATCAACACCGACTAATGATGACTCAGGTCTTTCCGAACCGGCTCCTACTCGAGCGTTTGGATTTAAGTGGGTAGCTTTTACTAAGTTGCGGCCCATTCGACCTGCTGCGCCTGCAATTGCAATACGAACCATTGCATCTCTCTCCTTTGATGATTTTGTTATTGGGAATGTAGCTTTTTTAACAAAGAATGGGAAGAAGTGTTTTTTCGTTACTCGTGTCTAGGGCGCTTCGCTTCTCGTGGCTCGAGAACGGAAAAAGAAGGTTGCGAGTAGCATGTTAAGTGTTGCGTGTGAAAACAACAACGTTCTCGGATAATATTTTCCTAGCAACTAGGAACGAGAAGCGTAGCGATCCTAGCAGCGCAGCGATCCCTACCTAACAAAAAACGGGCCCCAAATGGGACCCGTTTACTTTGAGAACGCAGCGTGCGTTACTTCTTAGCCAGCTTCTCTTTGATACGAGCTGACTTACCAGAACGCTCACGTAGGTAGTACAACTTGGCACGACGTACTGCACCACGACGCTTAACTTCAATGCTATCAACCATTGGAGAGTGAGTTTGGAAAGCACGCTCAACACCTTCACCGTTCGAGATTTTACGAACTGTGAATGCTGAGTGAAGACCACGGTTACGCTTAGCGATAACAACGCCTTCGAATGCCTGTAGACGCTCACGGTCGCCTTCTTTAACTTTAACCTGAACTACAACAGTGTCACCTGGTGCAAATGCAGGGATGTCTTGTTTCATTTGCTCTTCTTCAAGAGCCTTGATGATATTACTCATGTGTCTATTTCCTAGATTAAACTGATACTAAATTTATTAGGCTAGTTGCTTCTATCTTTTTTCAAAGACCGCTGTTCACGAATGAACTGCGCCAGCAATTGTTCCTGTTCGTCAGTCAGAGCTAGGTTTTCCAGAAGCTCTGGTCTTCTAAGCCAAGTACGGCCTAGCGATTGTTTTAACCGCCAGCGACGAATGTCCTCATGATTCCCAGAAGTCAGTACGCTTGGCACCGTTTTCTGGTTTAACACTTCAGGACGTGTGTAGTGCGGACAATCCAACAAGCCATTAGCAAAAGAGTCTTCTTCTGCCGACGCAAAATCTCCAAGCACCCCCGGAACAAACCGAGAAACTGAATCAATTAACGTCATGGCTGGGATTTCCCCACCCGTCATTACAAAATCCCCTATCGACCATTCTTCATCAACATAAGATTCAATAATGCGCTCATCTACTCCTTCGTAGCGGCCGCAAATCAGAATCAAGTTCTCATTGGTTGCCAACTCTTCAACTCCTTGCTGGTCGAGTTTACGACCTTGGGGAGATAAGTAGATTACTTTCGCCTTACCCGGTGAAGCTTGCTTGGCTGCATTAATGGCATCGCTCAAAGGCTGAACCATCATCAACATGCCAGGGCCACCACCGTAAGGTCTATCATCAACAGTGCGATGCTTATCATGAGTGAAATCACGAGGGTTCCATGACTCTAATGATAAAAGACCTTTTTTAACCGCTTGACCAGTAACACCATAATCAGATACGGCTCGGAACATGTCGGGAAACAGGCTAATTATGCCAATCCACATTGTGTTTCTCGCTTATCTAGTTAGGTGTCTAGAATCCAGGATCCCAGTCAACTTCGATCCGTTGAGCTGTGCGATCAACATTTTTGATCACTTGCTCTTCAAGGAACGGAATTAATCGTTCCTTTTGGCCAAAAGCATCTTTTAAGTTCGCTTTTACTACTAGAACATCATTTGAGCCCGTTTCCATCAAATCAGTCACTTCACCTAAGTGATAGCCTTGAGTTGTGTAAACTTGCATACCAAACAACTCACGCCAGTAGAATTCTGCTTCTGACAGTTCAGGTAGTGCGATTGGATCAATCAAGATTTCAACGTTAGCGTACAATTGTGCGTCTTCGCGAATATCGATGCCTTCAAGCTTACAAACATAACCATTATTATGGCGTTTCCAGCTTTCAACTTTATATTGAACCAATTGACCCTTTTGTTTAATAAACCAAGGGCTGTACTCAAAAATACTTTCAGCGTTGTCGGTATAGGAAAAAACTTTAAGCCAACCACGAATGCCGTAAGAAGAACCAAGCTTACCTACAACGATTTTTTCGTTTTGTTGTTCACTCATTGTTTTTACCTTCAACCTTTACAACTACTAATGTGCTAATAATTAAGCCGCTTTTTGAGCGTCTTTAACTAGTTTAGCAACACGGTCAGATACAGATGCGCCTTGACCAACCCAGTGGTTAACGCGATCTAGGTCTAAACGTAGACCTTCTTCTTGACCTTGAGCTGTAGGGTTAAAGAAACCTACGTTTTCAATGTAGCGACCAGTTGCTGCACAACGGCTGTCAGCTACAACGATTTGATAAAATGGACGCTTTTTAGCGCCGTGACGTGCCAAACGAATGGTTACCATGTCGTCCTCTTTTGCTTTCTCAATAATTAAATTAGCCCCAAACCTTGTTTTTTCACTCACAATGTGAGGATAAAAACGACTTGGGGCCTCGTGCCAAAATAAAGCCCCCGAATTTTACTCTTATTCAGAGTCAATGCAAGGGCTTTAAGTATCTTTATGTTTAAGTTTTCATCAAAAACATAGTGTGACAGAGTTAACACTTCATGTCACGAAACGCATTTGGATGAAATTGAATTAACGACCGAAGCCGCCCATTCCTCCCATACCACCGCCGCCCATCATGCCTTGCATGTTGCGCATCATGCCTTTCATTCCACCTTTCTGCATTTTTTTCATCATTTTCTGCATTTGGGTAAATTGTTTTAGCATACGGTTAACGTCTTGAACTTGAGTGCCTGAACCGGCAGCGATACGTTTTTTACGTGAACCTTTAATCAGTTCAGGATGTTCGCGCTCTTTCATGGTCATCGAATTAATCATCGCTTCCATTTGCGTGAACATTTTATCATCAACTTGATCTTTAACATTAGCAGGTAAATTCCCCATGCCTGGCAGTTTGTTCATCATGCCTGCCATGCCGCCCATGTTTTTCATCTGGCCAAGTTGTTCACGGAAATCTTCTAAGTCAAAGCCTTTCTTCTGCTTGAACTTCTTCGCCATTTTTTCAGCTTTGGCTTTATCTACATTCTTCTCTAGATCTTCAATAAGAGACAGAACATCGCCCATACCTAAAATTCGCGAAGCAACACGATCTGGGTGGAAAGCTTCTAATGCATCAGTTTTTTCACCAACACCTAAAAACTTAATTGGCTTTCCTGTGATATGCCGAACCGACAATGCAGCACCACCACGCGCATCACCATCCACTTTAGTTAGGATGACACCAGTTAACGGTAGTGCATCACCAAAAGCTTTTGCGGTGTTCGCCGCATCTTGACCTGTCATGGCATCAACCACAAACAGCGTTTCTACCGGTTTGATCGCTTGATGAAGGTCTTTGATTTCAGACATCATTTCTTCATCAACCGCTAAACGACCCGCGGTATCCAGAATCACAACGTCATAGAATTTTTTCTTCGCGTGATCGATAGCGGCATTAGCAATATCGATCGGATTTTGGTCAGCACTTGATGGAAAAAAATCCGTCCCGACTTCGGTTGCTAAGGTTTCAAGCTGTTTGATCGCCGCTGGACGATAAACGTCAGCAGACACCACCAGCACTTTTTTCTTATCACGCTCGGTTAATAATTTCGATAATTTACCAACACTGGTGGTTTTACCCGCACCTTGTAAACCGGCCATTAAAATCACAGCTGGAGGCTGAGCAGCAAGATTTAGCGCTTCGTTCGATTCGCCCATCACTGACTCAAGTTCAGCTTGAACGATCTTGATGAACTCTTGGCCTGGTGTTAACGATTTAGAAACCTCAATACCAACGGCACGCTCTTTTACTTGTTTTACGAAATCACGAACAACAGGAAGGGCAACATCCGCTTCAAGTAACGCCATACGTACTTCGCGTAAAGTATCTTTGATGTTATCTTCTGTTAAGCGCCCTTTACCACTGATATTTTTCAGCGTACCGGACAGTCTTTCGGTTAAATTATCAAACATGATTCTGCCTAATTAAACATAAGTTTTATTGAAAAAGCGGAATGAAGACACTGAAGATTCAGGGATATTTCAGCTTTTTACTCTAATTAAGTTGGGCCATTTGGCCTTTGAATAAGGGTAGTATAACGATGCAAGCTCGATGTTTCACTGACTTTCCTATTCTTGGCTATTTTTTCTTCTGTGAGATGAATAATTCTCCCGTTTAAAATGATAGTATCCTCGTTAGGTGTGACTATATACCCACACCCCCCATAAGAGTTATAATTACCTATCTGATGGATTTTTTTAATGAGTAATATGGAAAACTTGCTTTCAATCATTGCTGTTATTTTATATTTCGCGGCGACTTGCATGATCGTCCCGGGGCTAGTGCACCGCTCTGGCATCAGAATTAAGCTGGTATTTAGTTTAGCTATTCTTGCCATCGCCACTCACGGTTGGTTAATTAGCGATCTCATTTTAAACCCTAATGGGCAAAACATGAGTATTCTCAATGTCGCTTCTTTAATTGGTTTTATTATCTGTTTAGTACTCACGGTTTCGATGTGGAAAACACGCCTTTGGTTTTTATTACCAGTTGTTTATAGCTTTGCTGCGATTAACCTGTGCGCTGCCAACTTTCTACCAAGCACCTTCATTACTCACTTTGAAGGAAAAGTTGAATTACTGATTCATATCACCATTGCGCTATTTGCTTATTCAACCCTTGCCATCGGAGCTCTATTTGCTCTGCAGTTGGCATGGCTTGATCATCAACTGAAAAGCAAAAAATCATTGCTCATTAACCCTAACCTCCCTCCTTTAATGATGGTGGAAAGGCATCTTTTCAAGGTCATACTAATTGGTACGGTTTTATTAACGGCAACACTTGTTACTGGAGCCATCTACACCGAAGGTATGTTCTCTTCAGCCAATGCTCATAAAAGTGTTCTATCCTTTATTGCTTGGGTTTTATACTGCATTTTATTATGGGGGCATTACCAACAAGGCTGGCGAGGCAAAAGAGTACTTTGGTTATCCATTAGCGGTACGAGCCTACTCACACTAGCTTACTTCGGTAGCCGCTTTGTTAGAGAAGTAATTTTAAACTAATTATTACCTCAAGATGCTGAAACTCGCATCTTGAGGTTACTTGGGTATAATTGCCCCATCTATTGACAGGATAATAAGATTTCGTCATAACTGCTAACTTCAAATTATCGCGCAGATGGTTTGTATCTAATTATAATAATCAAAGGAAAACCTAAGTTTGGGTGAAATATCGACGGGGCTGTTGTTTGCCCTACTTGCAATACTTATCCTCATTTCAGCTTATTTCTCTAGCTCAGAAACTGGCATGATGTCTCTAAACCGTTACCGTTTGCGGCATCTTGCTAATCAAGGGCACAAAGGGGCTAAGCGAGTTGAGTCACTCCTTGAACGCCCAGATCGCTTAATCGGTCTTATCTTAATTGGTAACAACCTAGTTAACATTCTTGCCTCTGCGATTGCCACCATCATAGGGATGCGTTTATACGGCGATTATGGGGTAGCAATTGCCACAGGTGTACTCACCTTAGTCATTCTTGTGTTTGCTGAAATTACACCAAAAACATTAGCAGCGCTTTACCCTGAACGAGTTTCATATTCAAGTAGTATTTTATTACGCATATTAATGAAGGTGTTGTCACCACTTGTTATTCTCGTCAACTTCATCACTAATGGCTTATTACGTTTATTAGGCGTAAGAGCGGAAGATTCAACAGGCGATCCTTTAAGTTCCGAAGAGCTCCGCACCGTAGTAAATGAGGCAGGTAGCCTTATCCCTCGTCGTCACCAAGACATGTTGATCTCAATTTTAGATTTAGAGCATGTCACGGTAAACGATATTATGGTACCTCGTAACGAAATCACCGGCATCGACATTAATGATGACTGGAAGTCGATTGTTCGTCAGTTGACTCACTCAGCTCATGGCCGAGTTGTATTATACCGTGATCAGATTGATGAAGTGGTTGGCATGTTGCGTTTGCGTAAAGCCTACCGCTTAATGCTTGAAAAAAATGAATTTAATAAAGAAACATTACTGCGTTCTGCCGATGAAGTATATTTCATTCCAGAAGCAACACCGCTTAACGTTCAACTATTAAAGTTCCAACGCAATAAAGAGCGCATTGGCATGATTGTCGATGAATACGGCGATATTATTGGTTTAATTACCTTAGAAGATATTCTTGAAGAGATCGTTGGTGAGTTTACTACCTCTATGTCTCCAAGCCTTGCCGATGAAATCACGCCACAAAGCGATGGCAGTTACCTGATTGAAGGCAGTGCTAATATCCGTGATATCAATAAAGGTTTGAATTGGAAACTACCAACCGATGGCCCAAGAACATTAAACGGTTTGGTTCTAGAACATTTAGAGGATATTCCTGAAAGCTACCTCAGTATTGAAGTGGCGAACCATAAGATGGAATTAATTGAAATCGCCGAGAACAAGATCAAGTTAGTGAAGGTCTACCCTTCGAAGAAAAAACCTAAAAAAGTACGTTAGCGGAGATCGAGCCTCGGACGCCCTGCTTCTCGCTGCTCGATCTATATGGAAGTAATATTATTTAAAAGGGCCCTTAGCTTGTTATAAGCTAAGGGCCCTTCTATTTGTAACAGCTTATTCGAGATATGAGCAACGAAGCGACGAAACTCGCATACATTACTAGTCTACTTTTAGCTCTTGTAACATGCTTTCAGGTAGTGCTAGTTCATCATTTTTATTGACTTGAATGCCCGCGGCAATGATGTTTTTAGCAATCTCTTGTGCTTCAGTTAATGAATGCATTGAGTAAGTGCCACATTGGTACTCATTCAATTCAGGGATTTTATTCTGGTCTTCTACCTTCAGTACATCATTCATCGCTGCAAGCCAAGCATCTGCTACTTGTTGTTCAGTCGGAGTACCAATCAAACTCATATAGAAACCTGTGCGACAACCCATTGGTGAAATATCGATAATTTCCACTTCACTACTGTTTAAGTTAGCACGCATAAAGCCGGCATATAAATGCTCTAAAGTATGAATCCCTTTCTCAGATAAAATATCTTTATTCGGGATACAAAAACGTAAATCAAATACTGTAATGGTATCGCCTTTTGGGGTTTGCATTGTCTTGGCAACACGAACTGCAGGTGCGCTCATACGAGTGTGATCGACGGTGAAGCTATCTAATAAAGGCATTACTTATTCTCCTAATTCTTTGCAACACAATTGGTTCCATTAAAAAAACCAACTGCGGTTATCTTCCAGTTCAGCTTGGCACTTTTTCAACTGCCAGCCATAATTTTTTGCGGTTTGCTCTACTCGACGAGCGACCTTCATTAGTGAAGGCTTGTTCTGATATGTCTTTCGTTTAAAACCACCACGACCGTCATGGTACGCAAGGTATTGGTTGTAAGCATCCCACTTAGAAATGCCTAGACGCTTTTGCGAACCATCCATGTACCAGCCAATAAACATAATGGCATCGCCAAAATCATCTCTTGAAGACCAAGAATTCACTTCATCTTGATATTCGGACCACACAGGGTCTTGGGCTTGTGCATAACCATACGCACTACTCATTCGTCCCCAAGGAATAAAACCTAAAAAGTAATAACGAGGCGGCTTAGCATCACCAACAAAAGAGCTTTCTTGTTTCATAAATGCCATGGAAATCTGAATAGGCACGCCATATTCATCATTCATATCTAAAGCATCTTCATACCAACTGGGGTATTGGCGAAAAATATCACATATATTATCTTGATTATCAGGCGGCGGCGTTGCACAACCAAACAATAGGAGACTAATACCAAGCATTACGCTAGCGGATACTCTTCTTCCCCAAATCATATTATGACTGACTTAAATAAGAAAAGTAGTCGGCAAGAAAGTCATCAAAGCTTAATTGGTCAGCATTTTCGACTTCTTGCTGAGCCTGGCGAGAGCGTACTACTTCCGCTTCCATCATCTGCTGATTATAGACTTGGTATTGATGCACTAATAATTCATCGCGATATTGCTCACCAAGTTGGCAACCGACTTTACCAATACCACCCGCTTGACGAATGTTATTAAGTAAACGACCAGAAATGGTTAACTCAGGATCGTCGATCCATGAACTTAACGTCTGGCACACCGATTGGTAATCATTTCCACCATGTGCTTTATCCATTTCAACCGCAATTTCTTGTAACTGAGCAAACATTAACTTGCCCCAATGAACGAGAGTATTCGGCGCTTGGTCACAGCATAGTTTAAATTCTAATCCTGGTTTACGCCCTTCCAATATGACATTATTCCAATTACTACGCCAACACTCCAAATCGCCCTCTTTCATCGGCGCAGATTCTTTTAAACCACACCAAGTCACGAATAAATCTAAAAACAGCACTTGCTCTTTATCCACCCCAACAGGGCTGAATGGGTTAACGTCTAGTGAGCGAACTTCAATATATTCGACTCCACCACGTTTTAACGCTTCCGATGGTTTCTCTCCATCTTTGGCAACACGCTTAGGTCGAATTGGCGCATAAAGTTCATTTTCGATTTGCAAAACATTGCTGTTCAGTTGACGGTGTTCACCATCGACTTTCACACCGAGCTTAGCAAATCGCTCTGAAGGTTTATGCATCGCCGAGTTAAGCCCATCAAGATACTCTTGCAAGCTATTGAAACCAATATGCAAATCACTTTGAGCGCTATTGGTATAGCCTAGATCGCTCAAACGTAATGCTGTCGCATAAGGTAAATATAGCGTCTTGCCAATCTTTTCAAAATCTAGCCCAATTTCTCGGCCTTGTAAGAATGAAGGACATAATGCCGGTGAAGCACCAAATAGATATGGAATGATCCAGCCATAACGGTAGTAATTACGAATTAAGGCGAAGTAGTCTTCTGATTTAGTATCCGATCTCTGCTGTTCGTTTTGTTCACCATATAAGCTATCCCAATAACTTTCTGGGAAAGAAAAGTTAAAGTGCACGCCAGAAATAATTTGCATCAAACTACCATAGCGGTGCTTCAAGCCTTGGCGATACAAATTTTTCATTCGGCCAACATTCGATGCACCATACTCTGCGAGTGGGATCTTATCTTCATCACTCACAAAACAAGGCATCGACATCGGCCACAACTTCTCATCACCCATTTTCGTCATGGTGAAGTGATGAACATCTTTCAATTGATGTAGTAATACATCGACATCATGAGAAACTGGTGTAATGAATTCGAGTAAAGATTCAGAAAAGTCGGTGGTAATCCATTGGTTGGTTAACGCCGAACCTAAAGTTTGAGGATGAGGCGTTAAGGCAAGGTGATCATTAAGATCATAACGTAACGCTTCACGCTCAATTCCGCGTCCAAATTGCTTAAACGTGTTTGGGTTGCTAGCAACTTGCTCAAGGCGTGCAGAAAAGTCGGTCAAAATAGCACTCACTTATTGTGGTTTGCGATCCGAGTAGGATAATCATTCTGGAAGATAATTGCCATCAGGAAAACCTGACATCAAAGAAAATAAAGGCCCGTTATCGATAAAGTGAATTAACATCAATAACGGGGCAATCATAACTTATGGGCGTTAATGCTTAACTTCAAGGTTTTGGATAGGAATTGCTAATTTTTTCAATTCAGGAGTTAGCTTTTTAGCATCTCCTACCACAATAATTTGAAAATCTTGTGGCTGGAACCAAGTAGCAGCGGCTTTATTGAGTGTCGACTTATCAACAGTTTTTACTATTTCTGCTTTTTTATCAATAAAATCATCACTCAATGAATAGTCTAAGATTGAATATAACAAGCTGGCTTTCTGCCCTGGGGTCTCATATTTCAAGGCATCTTGTTGACCAACAGCTAAACGCATAAACGCAAGTTCATCATCGGTCATGCCGTCTTGACTGTAGCGTTTCAACTCTTTCAATAGCTCTTGAATAGAGGCAGCGGTAGAGTCTGCTCTCACTTGTGCACTATATAGCACTAAACCGGTTTCTTTGGTTCCATAAACTGCGCCACCTGCGCCATAGGTAAAGCCTTTGTCTTCACGCAAGTTTTGGTTGATTCGGCTATTAAAATTACCGCCTAAATTATAGTTGGCTAACTGGGTTAAATACATCTCCCCTGTCGCATCATAAGGCATACCAATACGCGCTAATCGAACAACACTTTGTGGCGAGTTCGGTTTATCCACTAAATAAATAGATTGCTTAGTAGGTGGTTTAATCTTACCGACCGTTGGCATTGTTACTTTTTCACCAGACAACTTATTTAAAAAGTTCAATGCTTGTGATGCTTGTGATTGATCAATCGCGCCAACAACCACCGCTTTCGCCTCTACCGGCGTGTAATGGCTACGATAAAATTGCTGTACATCTTTTAAGGTTAAGTTCTTAAGTGAATCGACACTACCATCGGCATTGCGGCTAAATAAGCTCCCTTTGTACAGCACTTGTTTGGTTGCTTGTGAGGCAAGCCATGATGGCTGTTGGTGTGAATAAATTAACCCCTGAATAGTTTGATTCTTCACACGCTCAAAATCTTGCTGATTAAAGGCAGGTTTGAATAGCATTTCATCGGCAATTTTTAAGGTCGCATCCAGATTTTTAGTCAATGAGGTAATCACAACACTCGACTGATAACCACCGGCAGAAAAACTCACACTACTACCGAGCTTGTCTAACTCTTGTTGCAGTTGTTCACTAGTGTTCTCCGTAGTGCCCTCTTGCAGCATCGCGGCAGTTAAATCGGCTAAGCCTTCTTTACCCGGTGGAACATAGCGACTACCAGCTGGAAAAGACACTTGAATAGCGACCGTTGGCGTTTCTGTGGTAGTGGTGCCAAGGACTTGAATACCATTGTCTAAATTAAAGCGGTATAACTCAGGCATAGTGCCAGAAACGGCTTGGCCGACTTCTGGTACTTGCGAGCGGTCAAAGTTGTCTTTCGGCTGACGAATATCAAGTTGATCATCGGTAATTTTTGGATAGTCAGGTAGATCGCGCTTCGGTGGCGTAAAGTTTGGCTTTTTCACCTCTAACTGAGTTTGCTTTTTCGGCACGACACTGAGCACCACTTTGTGCTTACCATCGACGAATTGCTGATAAGCTTGTTGAACAGATTCTGGCGTCACGCTTCGGATCTGATCCAGTTCCGTTTGTAATCGATCTGGCTGGTTATAAAAAGTCTGATTAGCAGCAAGTTGTGAAACTTTACCGCTGACGCTTTGCAGAGCATAGATAGTGCCCGCTTCGGCTTGACCAGTAATCGCATCCAGTTGCTCTTGCTTAACGCCTTCCGTTTTCACTTGCTCTAGCGCTTTATTTAATGCTTGATAGATAGGCGTGAGATTACCTTTATCTCCAGAATCCCCCATCGCATACACATATAAAGTACAAGATAACTCGGCGCAATCTTGGAACGCCCCAGCATCTATAGCAACTTGGTTTTTCACTAAGTTTTGGTACAAGATACTATTTTTACCATCACCTAGAATGGCCGCCAACGCATCAATCGACGCTTCTGACTCTGCACCACGATATTCGGTTGGAAATGCCATCATAACCATTGGCTGGCGAATTCGGTCTTCTAGGGTAATAAAGCGATCATTGGGTAAGCTCACTGGCTGCTTATCAGCATCAGTCACTTCTGGTCCTTTAGGAATAGAACCAAAATACTTATTTACCCACGCAAGAGTCTGCGCTTCATCAATATCACCACCGATAGTTAATACAGCATTATTTGGGCCATACCAACGTAAAAAGAACGCTTTTAAATCATTTACATCAACACGATCTAGGTCTTCAACATACCCTATGGTTTGCCATGAATAAGGATGATTTTTCGGGTACAGTGCTTCGCCTATTCTTTCATACACTAGGCCGTAAGGGCGGTTATCATAATTTTGACCGCGCTCGTTTTTCACCGTATCTCGCTGAATTTCGAATTTACGTTGTGATACGGCATTGACTAAAAAGCCCATACGATCTGATTCTAACCACAGCATTTTTTCTAACTGGTTAGATGGTACAGTTTCAAAGTAGTTGGTGCGGTCTCGGTTGGTAGTACCATTTAAAGTACCGCCAGCTTCCGTGACAATCTTAAAGTGTTGCTGATCACCAACATGCTCTGAACCTTGAAACATCATATGCTCAAAAAAATGCGCAAAGCCGGAGCGGCCAATTTTTTCACGTGCAGAACCAACATGATAGGTAACATCAACATGGACAAGTGGATCAGAATGGTCAGGAGAAAGGATAACCGTTAGGCCATTATCTAATTGATATTTTGAATACGGGATGGATGCTTTATCAGGATCAGCTGATTGAGATTCAATAAGGTGGACACCTTGTGGCAAGGGTGATGTTTTATTCTCCCATAGAGAACAGCCAGACAAGGTAAGCAGAGTCAAAACCAGTAGCCAGTTTTTCATTTATATCAATCCCTTAAAAATCATCGCAAGAAAAGCATAACGCACGCCTTTACCCAGCATAATCGCTATAAAGCATACCCATGGATTCATTCTGAGCCAACCTGCAGCGGCACACAATGGGTCACCAATCACAGGTAGCCAACTCATTAATAATACCCAATAACCATAACGCTCAATCAAACGCTCTAATTGTTGACCACGTTTTTGCTTCAATGTTCTATTTGGCAGTAATAAGCCTAAATAATAATTGGTCATCCCTCCCAGTGTATTGCCTATGGTTGCCACCATCATCACACTATAGAGGGAGATATTCTCTAATCTGAGCGCAGCATATAAAGTTACTTCCGAACTACCCGGCAGCAACGTAGCACTTAAAAAGCCAGAGCTAAATAAAAACCATAGCGGGTGCCCTGCAAGTAAGTCTTGCAGGGCTAAATAAAAACCTGACAACTAAAAGCCTAAGACTGCATATTCAATAAGATTTTGCCACGAGCTCGACCCGTTTCAATTTTTTGATGTGCAGTCACTACGTCTTGATAATTTATGACTTGCTCAATTTCAACCTTGATCATACCTGCGCTGATCAATTTCACTAATTCTTCAAGCTGAGTAGCATCCGGCTCAACTAGCATCCCCATTCCAATAATACCCCTTTGAGAAGCGTGCTCACAAACGCTCGATGCTGTAATCGTTGGTACTGTGATCACTCGACTTCCTGGATGTAAATAGTTCATCGCTTGTATCGCTGTATCGCCCCCCACTAAATCAATCAATACATCGATATGACCGATATCTTTAAGACAATCTGCATTTGCGTAATCCAGCCCAGTAGCACCTAAAGAATGAATATATTCCAAGTTATCGGCACTGCATGTCGCATAAACGGTAGTTTTAGCAGCAACTGCAATTTGCACTGCAATATGACCGACACCGCCAGCCCCCGCTAAGATAACCACGGTTTCGCCCGATTGAATCTTAGCCTTCTCTAATGCTTGCGCTGCAGTTTGACCGGCTAGAGGAATTGCTGCTGCTGCTTTTAAAGAAACATCTTCAGGTACTAAAGCCAGCTCACTTTCAGGCACACATACATATTGGCTATAACCACCGCCACGTAGTGGAAAGCCGATAAAGCCAGTAACCATATCATTCAGGTTAAATTTACGACAGCCTTTGCTCTGCTTTAACACAACACCAGCGATGTCATAACCTGGAGTCCACGGTAGGTTATTTTTATTATGCTGAGCCGCCCAACCTAGCCCTGCTCGCGTTTTTACATCGATAGGGTTTACACCAGCATACGAAACCTTAACTAATACCTCACCTTCTTTTGGTGAAGGAATATCACTATCTAAAATTTCAAGTTGCTCTGGAGCACCGAATTGAGAAATTACAATCTTTGCATTTGAAGGCATGGGTTGTTGTCCTTTACGTTATGCCATCATTGATGACATCCACATTATTTTTGCTTAACTGAAGTTATACCAAGCTGATCCAGTTAACAAACTGACATTGGTATACGCATATTATATAGGGCTTGCATCGAGTAGCTTTGGTTAATTAGATGTAAATTACCCTACTATTCATTCGACTAAAAGCAACTTAATGTGTCTTTAGTGCAAAATGCAAAAAAGCCCCACACAAATGTGCAGGGCTTCAAAATATGGCGCGCTCGGAAGGATTCGAACCTTCGACCGCCTGGTTCGTAGCCAGGTACTCTATCCAGCTGAGCTACGAGCGCGCAAAGAATTTTAAATTGTTCTACTTTTCAGTAGTTAAATCAAATGATGGCGCGCTCGGAAGGATTCGAACCTTCGACCGCCTGGTTCGTAGCCAGGTACTCTATCCAGCTGAGCTACGAGCG
>NZ_JBLWZK010000009.1:136429-149923 GCF_048266485.1 Vibrio sp.
CGCAATGATTTGATCTCTAAAAGAGCATGTTGGGAAGATGTTTTAGTTGCTAAGCCAAAATTTTCATCAACGAACAAATGGCGGTGAGGGAGGGATTCGAACCCTCGATGCGGCTACAAACCGCATACTCCCTTAGCAGGGGAGCGCCTTCGGCCTCTCGGCCACCTCACCGTCTTGCGGAGGCACATATTACGTTTTACCCAAAATATGTCAAACACTTTCTTGGCAAAAAAACCGAAAAACTGTTCAATAGGATAGTATTCAATCAAATCCGATAAAATATGACCTATTTCTTGTTTTTTAACGATACTTATAAAAAACAAAGGTCAGCAATACTGACCTTATCGGATACAACGCAAATTAAAAATTACCAGATGGTGCAGAAGCCGTACCTTTTTCTGCTTGAATTCGCATATAAATCTCTTCACGGTGAACAGATACTTCTTTTGGTGCATTCACGCCAATACGTACCTGATTCCCCTTCACACCAAGAACGGTCACGGTGACTTCATCACCAATCATCAAAGTTTCACCAACCCGGCGAGTCAAAATTAGCATTGTCTACTCCTTGAGTAATCTCTATTTATTATTTCAATCATGCCATTATCCATGAAAAGTCATAGCTAGGTAAATAAACTTCATGAGAAAACATGTTTTTTAAGTAATTTGATGTCAATGGTTGTCAAATGCCTCACTCTAGCAAGTTAAGAATACGTAAACCTATATTGACGATCATTCCATTTACACAATCAATTAAAATTAATGGCTTAGCGACCATTAAATCGCAATTTTATGATCCCACCGAAATTTTAATTCAGTATATATCTAAGTGTAACCTATTTAAGCTACCGTAGTTATGTTTCTGTGTTGTTATAAAACAATAAAAAGGCGACGTATTATCGTCGCCTTACATTTATGTCCAAGTCACTAGGGTATATAACTTGTTTATAGATTAAAGCTTTTCAGTGATCCAAGCTTCAGCAGCGCTCATCGCACCAGGCAGTGCAGCGGCATCTGTACCGCCCGCTTGTGCCATATCAGGACGGCCACCACCTTTACCACCAACTTGTTGAGCAACAAAGTTAACTAATTCACCCGCTTTAACTTGGCCAGTTAAATCTTTCGTCACACCAGCAATTAAACCAACTTTATCATCAGTTACATTACCTAATAAGATAATACCACTGCCAATTTGGTTTTTAAGCTCATCAACCATACCACGTAGTGCTTTGTTATCAGCATCATCTAGTTGGCTGATCAATACCTTAATGCCTGCAATTTCCTTGACTTGATTAATTAAGCTTGCGCCCGCTTGTGAAGCTAACTTGTCTTTAAGTTGTTGAATTTCTTTTTCTAACTGCTTCGCTTTAGCTTGGTTTTCAGAAATTGTCTGCTCATATTGACTATTTTTTGCTTCAATCGCATCCAGTGCGGCTTCTCCAGTTACCGCTTCAATACGACGAATACCTGCAGCAATACCACTTTCCGATGTAATTTTGAATAAACCAATATCACCGGTATGTGAAGCATGAATGCCACCACAAAGTTCGGTTGAAAAGTCTCCCATTGATAATACGCGCACTTCATCATCGTACTTCTCACCAAACAAGGCCATTGCGCCTTTTTGTTTAGCAGACTCAATATCCATGATATTGGTTTCAACAACATGGTTACGACGTACTTGTTGATTCACTAGACGCTCTACTTCACGCAATTCTGCCACAGTTACCGCTTCAAGGTGTGAGAAGTCAAAACGTAGGTTTTCTGATCGTACTAAAGAACCTTTTTGTGTCACGTGCTCGCCCAGCACTTTACGTAGTGCTGCATGTAACAAGTGAGTTGCTGAGTGGTTTAAAGTAATAGCACTGCGGCGCTCTGCATCAACTTGAGCAATAGCCTTATCCGATTTCGCCATCACACCTTCAAGTAATTTACCGTGATGCGCGATTGCATTCCCCAGTTTTTGAGTATCTTGAACTTCAAATAAACCTGAATCGGTTTTCAAGGTACCCGCATCACCACATTGGCCACCTGATTCTGCATAGAAAGGTGTCTCAGCCAAAATAATGATCGCTTCAGTACCTGCGCTGATACTATCAACCGCTTCACCTTCAACGAAAATCTCACTAATTGAGCTTTCGCCGGTTACGCCCGTATAACCACAGAAGTCTGTGTCTGCATCCGTTTTAATAGCTTTGTTGTAATCGGTACCAAATTGCCCCGCTTCACGCGCACGTTGACGCTGAGCTTCCATCGCTTTTTCAAAACCATCTTCATCAATTGATACATTACGTTCACGTGCGACATCATTCGTTAAATCTGCTGGAAAGCCGTAAGTATCGTAAAGTTTAAATACCGTTTCACCATCAAGCACTTTCTCACCTTGTTGTGAGTCCATTGCGTCAATCGCTTCATTTAAGATTGTCATACCACGGTCAAGAGTACGGGCAAAATTTTCTTCTTCGATACGCAATACTTTTTCAACCACAGGCTGCTGTTTTTTCAGCTCATCACCCGCGGTTCCCATGACTTCTGCCAATTGGCCCACTAGTTTGTAGAAGAAGGTACCTTGAGCGCCAAGCTTGTTACCGTGACGTACTGCACGACGAATAATACGGCGAAGTACATAACCACGACCTTCATTTGACGGCATTATGCCGTCAACGATCAAGAATGAACATGAACGAATATGATCCGCCACTACACGCAGTGATTGATTATCTAAATCTTCAGTACCGATCACTTCCGCTGCTGCTTTAATCAGCGTTTGGAATACGTCGATTTCATAGTTTGAGTGCACACCTTGCATAATGGCAGAGATACGTTCAATACCCATGCCAGTATCAACAGACGGCTTAGGAAGGGGTTCCATTGTACCGTCAGCATGGCGGTTAAATTGCATGAATACGTTATTCCAAATCTCGATAAAACGGTCACCGTCTTCTTCAGGTGTCCCCGGACGTCCCCCCCAAATATGTTCACCGTGATCATAGAAAATTTCGGTACAAGGACCACAAGGACCCGTGTCACCCATTTGCCAGAAATTATCTGACTCGTAAGCTTTACCGCCCTTCTTATCACCAATTCGTACGATTCGCTCCGCTGGAATACCAATGTCTTTATTCCAAATATCAAACGCTTCATCATCGGTTTCATAAACAGTAACCAATAATTTTTCTTTCGGAAGTTGCAATACTTCGGTTAAGAATTCCCACGCATAAGCAATCGCATCATGCTTGAAATAGTCACCAAAACTGAAGTTACCTAGCATTTCAAAAAAAGTGTGGTGACGCGCGGTGAAACCAACATTTTCTAAATCATTATGCTTACCACCAGCACGTACACAGCGTTGGGCGGTAGTCGCACGAGTATAGTTGCGTTTTTCAGCACCTAGAAAACAATCTTTAAATTGGTTCATCCCTGCATTGGTAAATAGCAAGGTTGGATCATTAGCAGGAACTAATGAAGAACTATCAACAATTTGGTGTCCTTTGCTTTCAAAGAACGATAGGAACGCGCGGCGTACCTCATCTGTGCTCATGTACATGCAATTCTTCCGGAAATATTCGAGGTATAATTGTCGGCTATTGTAATGGATGACGAGTCGTTAGTAAAACAAGTTACTGTAGGAGCTTATTGATTATTTGAGAGTATTACGTCGGTTTAAGCGATTAATCTTCATCCTCAAAACTCGATAAAGCATATTGTATTTGGTCAAAATCAAAGCCACGATATTGCAAAAAACGGATCTGTTTCGCGTAAGCTTTTTGGTCAATGGCTTTTTTTCCTTTAAACTTTTTTTGCGCGGTTTCTTTTGCTAATTCAAACCAATCTTGCGGCTCTTCATCAAACGCTTGTTCAATAATATGATCGGCAACTTGCTTCATTGATAACTCTTGTTGAATTCGACGCTTACCATGACCTTTGTAAACATGCTGTCTTACTTGGCTTTTTGCATAACGCAGGTCATCCATCCAACCATTAGAGATACAATACTCTAGTGCTTGATTAATTTCTTGATCTTCAAATTCTTTTACAGTTAGCTTTTGCTTTAATTCAAACTCTCCATGATCTCGTCGGCTAAGCAATTGCACGGCGACTTCTCGGGCAGAAAGTTTCATCTTTTTTCGGTACATGGAAACCATCTAAATTAAAAACTAGGGTCTTTGTAGCAAAGGTATATAGCAAAAAGCCCTACGCAATTCGCAGGGCTCAATTTATATCTATGGTTAAATCGGTAAATTAAAACTCATCACCAGATTCAACTTCAGCAGCTTCTACTACTTCATCTTCAGCCACAACTGGTGCTAGTAGCATTTCACGAAGCTTAGTATCGATTTCTTGTGCAATCTCTGGATGTTCACGTAAGTAGTTACAAGAGTTTGCTTTACCTTGGCCAATTTTATCGCCTTGGTAGCTGTACCATGCGCCAGCTTTCTCAACCAGTTTGTTCTTCACACCTAGGTCGATTAGCTCACCTTCACGGTTAAAGCCTTTACCATAAAGAATTTGTGTTTCAGCTTGTTTAAACGGTGCCGCAATCTTGTTCTTAACCACTTTAATACGCGTTTCGTTACCGACTACTTCGTCACCATCTTTGATAGCACCTGTACGGCGAATATCAAGACGAACAGATGCGTAGAATTTCAGCGCGTTACCACCCGTTGTGGTTTCTGGTGAACCAAACATCACACCAATCTTCATACGGATTTGGTTGATGAATATACACATACAGTTAGATTGTTTTAGGTTACCAGTCAATTTACGCATTGCTTGAGAAAGCATACGCGCTTGAAGGCCCATGTGGCTATCGCCCATTTCTCCTTCAATTTCCGCTTTCGGTGTTAAAGCAGCAACCGAATCGACAACTAACACATCAATTGCACCAGAACGAGCTAACGCATCACAAATTTCAAGTGCTTGCTCGCCTGTATCAGGCTGAGAAACGAGTAACTCATCAATATTTACGCCTAATTTTTTCGCGTAAATTGGATCTAACGCGTGCTCCGCATCAACGAATGCACAGGTTTTTCCTGAACGTTGCGCTGCCGCAATTAATTCTAATGTTAATGTTGTTTTACCTGAACTTTCAGGACCGTATACTTCTACGATACGTCCCATGGGTAAACCACCCGCACCCAATGCGATATCCAAAGCAAGAGAACCTGTAGAAATAGTTTCTACGTCCATCGTGCGGTTGTCACCCAATTTCATAATTGAGCCTTTACCAAATTGTTTTTCGATTTGGCCAAGTGCCGCCGCTAGAGCTTTTTGTTTGTTCTCGTCCATTCTAATTCCACCTATCAGATGCGTTAAATTTGTTCTTGTAAAGATGGGTTCATTATACTGTTTGTTTGTACAGTGTCCACACCTGGGTATAATTTTTTTACTTTTAAATTTTTTTCAGCCAATTTATTCCGTTTTGTCTAACATATCTTCTAAGTGTTCTAATGCATGCCAGCAAGCTTGTAACCTCACTTCTTCACGGTTACCACTAAAATACATAGTTTCGATGTCGAGATCACCTTGTGAATTTGCCCACCCAAAGCAAACTGTACCAACTGGCTTTTCATCGCTACCACCAGAAGGTCCAGCTATACCACTGACGGATATTGCAAATGACCCTATTGAATATTGCAAAGCGCCAAGTACCATCTCTTTTACTGTTTGTTCGCTAACTGCGCCATGCTCGAGCAAAGTCGTCTCAGCAACACCCAACATTTCCATTTTAGCTTCATTACTGTAAGTGACAAATGCACGGTCAAACCAAGCTGAACTGCCTGACGCATCGGTGATTGCCGCCGCAATTCCACCACCGGTGCATGATTCAGCGGTCACTAATACTTGCGATTGTTGCTTTAGTTTAATGCCAACTCGTTTACTAAGAATATGTAATTCCGATAAATTCATGCTCTGCTCTCTTCTATTTGTCATTCATTTTTGTGACGTTACTTAACTTTTCGTTGTAATTCATTGTTAGAAATCACACCTAGATAATTTAACAACTCTTTCACAATAAATTTCACTCTATACTCAATCCGTTGTTATCTAGATTTACCTTATAACGAGAAAGGGAAGTGACCATGTTAAAGAAATTTGCTAAACAGACCTTAGTCGCCGTATCACTTGCGGTTTCAATCCCCGTTTTTGCAGCTAGCTATACGATAGGAACCGGTAGCCAGAGCGGTACATATTACCCACTTGGCGGCATTTTAGCCAAAATCTGGAGTGAGAATATTGATGATTTTGATATGCGCGCCGAAGTGACCGCTGCATCAGTTGAAAACACAATCAAGGTTGCAACAGGTAAACAACTAATTGGTATTGCGCAAGGTAACGTGGTTCTGCAAGCTAATGAGGGAGTAAAACCATTCCCTAGAAAGATGGATGTATCGGTTCTATTTGCACTTTATCCAAACGCGGTTCAGTTTATGGTACCAGCTAACTCTGATATCCACTCCATTGCCGACCTAAAAGGGAAGCGTATTTCTCTAGGCGCACCAGGTTCAGGTACGCGTGTTAGTGCGGTCAATATTTTAAGTACTCTAGGCATTAATGAAAGTGACGTAAAACCTCAATCACTTAACTACACTGCGACAACCAATGCGCTCGCTAATGGCCAAATTGATGCAGGCGTGATCGTAGGCAGTTTAGGTGTTGGTGCGATTACCGAATTAGCCCTGACTCGCGATATTCGTATTTTGTCTTTTAGCGAAGATGACATGAAAAAGATCGTTGCTGCCAATCCATCTTACCAACCATTAGAAGCACCGGCTGAAACTTATAAAAACGTACCAGCATTTACCACACCCGCGGTATGGAATGTCCTAGTCGTCAATAAGAAGATGCCAAAAGAGCAAGCCTATGAAATGACTAAAGTAGCATTTGATAACATGAAGAAAATTCGCCAAGTGGTTGGAGTAACCAAGTTCACGACGCTTGAGAATATGAACAAACTATCAGGCATTGCGCTACACCCTGGTGCACAACAATACCTTGATGAACAAATGAAGAAATAACTTTCTTTATCCATTAAAGCGGCAATATGACTGTTGCCGCTTTCCCCTTAAACGTTTCAATAATGAATCTGGTTTTTTCATACGGAGTTTGAAATGACACAATCCAAACCGCTTAGTCAAACCGTCACTGATGGTTTTGTCTATTTTGCTGCGGCGGTCGCTGTTGGCTTATCTGTTTTTCAAGTATGGCAAGGTCTACAACCCACTTTATCCGCCCCTATTTTTCGACCTATCCATTTAGCTTGGATCTTAACTTTAGCTTTCTTACTCTACCCATTACTCAAACCAGAAAATAAGCCAATTGGGCTTTATTTATGCTCACGCCTGATTGATATTGTATTGATTGTGGCAACTTGCTGGGCCACTTATCAAATCAGTATTTTTGATTACGATGACATCGGTTTTTTATTGGATGGCTTACAGCCTATCGACCAACTTGCGGGCGTGATTTTAATCGTCGCACTATTAGAAGCGACTCGCCGCACCGTAGGCTTTGTCATGGTGTTTATTGCAGGGTTATTTTTAGCCTACGCTTTCTTTGGCTATGCCCTACCAGCTGGTGTTGCCAGTAAAGGTTTCTCACTTGAAGAAGTGATCCGTTTTCATATTTTCTCTACCAACGGTGTATTCGGTGCTCCACTCGCGATTGCCGCCGGGGTAGTGTTTATGTTTGTGTTATTTGGCGCATTTTTACAAGTAACTGGCGCTGGGCAATTTTTCATTGATGCCGCGTTTGCGATTGCAGGTAAATACCGTGGCGGTCCAGCCAAGGCAAGTGTTTTAGCTTCTGCTGCGCTAGGATCAATTTCTGGTTCAGCCATTGCCAACACTGTGACAACCGGCGCTTTAACCATTCCTATGATGAAAAAGCTCGGCTACAAACCAGAACAAGCGGCAGGCATAGAAGCCGCGGCGTCAACCGGAGGGCAAATAATGCCACCAGTAATGGGGGCCGGCGCTTTTGTGATGGCACAATTTACTGGCATTCCTTACAGCGACATTTTACTAGTGTCGATTGCTCCTGCGATTCTCTACTTTGCAAGCACCTTACTCTATGTGCATTTAATGGCTTGCAAACTTGGCCTACAAGGCATGAGCGTAACAGATAAAATCGGGGTGGTAATGAAAAATGGCTGGCATTTCTTAGTGCCATTGGTCTTCATTACGACCTTGTTATTGATGAGCTACTCGCCTGTATTGGTTGGTATTGCAGGATGTGCTGCGATTTTAGTGGCAGCGATGTTAAGAAAACATAGTCGTATTACTTTCTCTGTATTTTTACAAGGACTAAAAGAAGGCGCGATCTCGGCAGTACCGATTTCAATTGCCTGTGCCACTGCGGGTATTGTTGTTGGCGTAGTTGGTCAAACGGGAATAGGCTTGCAATTTACTCAATTCTTAATTGCATTATCTGGCGGCTACTTGTGGTCTGCACTAGGTTTAATTGCAATTGCTGCAGTGATCTTAGGTATGGGGCTTCCAGTCACCGCTGCCTATATCGTGTTGTCTGTGATGGCGGTACCGGCGCTCAATGATTTTGGTTTAGGGTTATTAACCGCACACATGATTGTGTTCTGGCTATCTCAAACCTCTAATGTCACTCCTCCTATTGCGTTAGCTGCTTTTGCGGGAGCAGGGATTGCAGGAGCTTCACCAATGAAGTCTGCCATTCAAGCATTTAAACTGGCACAAGGCTTCTTCATTATTCCAGCCATGATGGCTTTCTCCGGCTTAATTTGGCTTGATGGTGAACTGACTCACTTCTTTATTGGCGTGCTCACTACATTAGGTCTTATCTTTGCCTTTGCAGGTGGAATCGAGGGGCGCCTAGTTAAACCACTAAATGTAGTCGAGCGTGGTTTACTACTAATTCTTGCTCTAGGGATCTTATTTACGGGCGATATTTATCGCTTAATTTGTTTTGCTATTGTCGCGGTGATTATTCTACTTAATGCTAAACGAACAGAACCCGCATTAACTTAAATGAACGATTAAATCGACAATATTGAATTTAATCCCGTATTAAAAATGGCCCACTTCAATATGAACTGGGCCATTTTCATTGCTTTCTACTGGTATGAAAAATATCATGTCGGGCTATATACCCAAGTGACTTCAAGATGCAGAATTCAGAGCTATCATCCAGACCTTTAGGCAAGGAAGATTGGCGAAGGAATGTAAGCACCTGTCAAACCAATCTGACGCAGCCTATCTCTTATAAAAAGAAGAGGTTTGGATGAAGCTCCCGAAGGGCAAGTTAAAACAAGCTTTATGCTGCGTTAAATTGAACAGAGATAGAATAACTATGATCATGTTCAATTTGCCTTGCCTAAAGCTTGTTTTATTCTTGCTGAAACTCGCATCTTGAAGTTACTTGGGTATATTAATATTTTTCAACACAACCTCGGGTGGTAAGCGTGGCCAAATCAGAAACTCATACTCCAATGATGCAGCAGTACTTGCGTTTAAAAGCAGAAAATCCAGATATTTTACTGTTTTACCGTATGGGCGATTTCTATGAATTATTCTACGATGATGCCAAACGCGCTTCGCAGTTATTGGATATTTCATTAACTAAGCGTGGTGCTTCTGCTGGCGAACCGATTCCAATGGCTGGTGTTCCTTTTCACGCTGTCGAAGGCTACCTAGCCAAATTAGTTCAGCTTGGTGAATCAGTGGCCATTTGTGAACAAGTTGGCGACCCTGCCACCAGCAAGGGCCCAGTTGAGCGTAAGGTAGTCCGTATAGTCACCCCGGGAACGGTGACCGATGAAGCACTACTACCTGAGCGTATTGATAACCTAGTTGCCGCCATTTACCAGCAAGATGAGAAATTTGGTTATGCCACGTTAGATATGACCTCTGGCCGCTTTCAATTGTGCGAACCCGAAACCCTAGAAGCGATGCAAGCAGAACTGCAACGAACCTCGCCAAAAGAGTTGTTATATCCAGAAGATTTACAAGCGATGTCTTTGCTTGAAAAATCAAAAGGTCAACGTCGCCGCCCGATTTGGGAATTTGAACTCAATACCGCTAAGCAACAGCTTAATATGCAATTTGGCACCAAAGACCTAGTTGGTTTTGGCGTTGAAAATGCCAAGCTTGGTTTATGCGCTGCCGGATGTCTCATTCAGTATGTAAAAGATACTCAGCGCACTGCTTTACCACATATTCGTTCTTTAACGTTTGATCGCCAAGATGATTCAGTGATCTTAGATGCAGCTACTCGCCGTAACTTAGAAATCACCCACAATTTAGCCGGCGGCACCGATAATACGCTAGCGGAAGTACTCGATAAAACCGCCACGCCAATGGGTAGTCGCATGTTCAAACGTTGGTTGCATCAGCCAATGCGTAACAACGACATGCTGAATCAACGCCTTGATGCTATTAGTGAAATTAAAGACAATGCTTACTTTGCTGAACTGCACCCTAGTCTAAAAAGCATTGGCGATATTGAACGTATTTTAGCACGTTTAGCGCTACGTTCGGCTCGTCCACGTGATTTAGCTCGCTTACGTAATGCCATGCAACAATTGCCTGAATTAAGCAGTATTACGCAAAGCTTCCAGCACCATCACCTACAAAAACTGGCGAAAGCTTGCTTACCGATGGACGATATTTGTTCACTGCTTGAACGTGCTATCAAAGACAATCCACCAGTCGTGATCCGTGATGGCGGTGTATTGGCGGAAGGTTATCATGCAGAATTAGATGAACTACGTAACTTAGCCGATGGTGCAACGGAATACCTCGACAAGATGGAAGCTGAAGAACGCGAACGTCACGGTATCGATAGCTTAAAAGTTGGCTATAACAATGTGCATGGTTTCTTCATTCAAGTGAGTCGTGGGCAAAGCCACTTAGTACCGCCTCATTATGTTCGTCGCCAGACTTTAAAGAATGCTGAACGTTACATTATACCTGAATTGAAAGAGCATGAAGATAAAGTGCTTAATTCAAAATCAAAGGCACTAGCATTAGAGAAACGTTTATGGGAAGAACTCTTTGATTTATTAATGCCGCATTTAGAGCGTTTGCAAGAACTGTCAGACTCTTTATCTCAATTAGACGTATTACAAAATCTCGCAGAACGTGCTGATTCACTCAACTACTGCCGTCCAACATTAAGCAATAACGCTGAACTACATATTGATGCTGGTCGCCATCCGGTGGTTGAACAAGTATTGGATGTGCCATTTATTGCCAACCCAGTAGATCTAAATGAAAAGCGCCAAATGCTGATCATTACCGGTCCCAATATGGGGGGTAAATCGACTTATATGCGTCAAACTGCATTGATTGCTTTATTGGCACATATTGGTAGCTATGTGCCAGCGGAAGCGGCGACCATAGGCTTGATTGATCGTATATTTACTCGAATTGGTGCACAAGATGATCTGGCATCTGGTCGTTCAACCTTCATGGTAGAAATGACCGAAACTGCCAATATCTTACATAACGCAACTAAAAACAGCTTAGTACTGATGGATGAAATTGGTCGCGGGACGAGTACTTATGATGGTCTGTCATTAGCGTGGGCCAGTGCCGATTGGCTAGCCACAAAAATTAATGCCATGACGTTATTTGCCACGCATTACTTTGAATTAACCGAACTGCCGAACCAAATCGCTCATCTTGCAAATGTACATTTAGATGCCATTGAACATGGTGATAGCATTGCCTTTATGCACGCCGTTCAAGAAGGTGCCGCAAGTAAATCTTATGGGCTTGCGGTAGCCAGTTTAGCTGGTGTGCCAAAATCAGTGATTAAACAAGCTAAAGCGAAACTACAACAATTAGAATCACTTGGTCACCAAAAAGCAGAACAAAGCAATTCAACTCAATCTACTGCCAATATGCACAATCAAACCGTTGAGCAGCAGTTAAGTTTAATTCCTGAAATCAGCGAAGTGGAACAAGCATTAACTTTAATTAATCCCGATGATATGAGCCCAAGGGAAGCATTGGATGCCTTATACCGTCTTAAAAGCTTAATGTCCTAGAAACGAGTAAAAAACGGGATCTCGTAGCTCGGACAAGAAAACGCTTTATCGAGATACGAGCCACGAACATGCTCCTTCTAGGAACTAGGAACTAGGAACTAGGAACTAGGAACTAGGAACTAGGAACTAGGAACTAGGAACTAGGAACTAATTATCCACCTTCACTCGTAAAATATCAGCTTCCGTTTCTATAAATTGCTTTTTAAGTTCTGATTTTGATTTAAACGTCACTTCACCGCCAGCCGCCACCGACATATGTTGAGCATCATGATTATGCTTTGACTGATACAACATCACCGCTTGCATACATGAATCACGCTGTTCTTTGGTTATGGGTGTACCATCTAACCAACGCCCGGTCTCTATCGCATAATTTAAACGCTCGAACACTTCGGGTGTCATCGCATTAAGCAGTTGTTCAACATTCATATTCTTATTCCTTTCGAATTAAAGCGACAACATATCAGTGCCTTCGCTTAACTAATGAGCTTCACACAAGTAATGTAAACGTTCGCTCTAACGGTTAAATATCAACGATACCGAATTAACACAAAAACGTTGCCCCGTGGTTTCTTGAGGCCCATCTAAAAACACATGTCCTAAGTGACTATCACATTGAGCACAACGAATTTCAGTACGAATCATTCCGTGGCTGTGATCATCTAAATATTTAATTGCGGTTTTTGAAATCGGTTTGTCAAAACTTGGCCAACCACAACCAGAATCAAATTTATCATCTGAGGCAAATAAATCCGCCTGGCAGCAAGTACATTGGTAAGTGCCTGTTTCTTTATTATGAAGTAAAGTACCTGAATATGGCGCTTCCGTCCCCCCAAGACGACATACTCTATATTGTTCTTCTGTTAGAGAAGTTTTCCATTCTTTATCCGTCTTTTTCACAAGGTCCTCATTATTATCCACTACAAAGTCAATCATCATTAAAGCAAAATTATTACACTACTTTATCATTGATTGTTTTGAACAAAAACTTGCCAATTACCTATAATGTGGCACATACTTTCCCACAGTTTAAAATAGTGACTTGAATCACGGGAAACTATGGTTCATAGTCTCAATGTTTCCAAATTGGTGGCAATGGAATCAGAAACATACAGACTGGGCATGAATTAATCGATTTAGCTAAATTCAGAAAGAAAGTAACTCTTTTTTTTGACTTTGAACAAGTAAACACCGATTATGCCTTGCAGGATGTAACTGGCTTCTGTAATTTTACTACCAGTTATCTTTAATCTGAAATTAAGTTGTGGAGCAACTACAATGACTATCAAAGTAGGTATTAACGGTTTTGGCCGTATTGGACGTTTCGTTTTCCGTGCTTCTGTTGAGCGTGACAACATCGAAGTTGTTGGCATCAACGATCTTATCGATGTTGAGTACATGGCATACATGCTTAAGTACGATTCAACTCACGGTCGTTTCAACGGTACTGTTGAAGTAAAAGACGGTAA
>NZ_JBLWZK010000010.1:0-121996 GCF_048266485.1 Vibrio sp.
TGGTGTTGATTTAGCAAAAGATGTGTTTCAAGTTTGTGTGTACACAAACAATAAAGTGCTTTCAAACAATGAAATGACGCCGCAAGCATTCACATCTTGGATTGCCAATCAAACACCTACTATCGTGATATTTGAAGCCTGTGCGACATCTAATTACTGGAAGCGCCTTGTATCACAGTTTGGTCATGAAGCTCGACTAATAAGCCCTCAATTAGTTTCTAGAATACGTCAGCATCAAAAAACCGATAAAAATGATGCACTGGCCATTATTCAATCCAGCCTGTTACCTAGTATTAACTTTATTGGCGGAAAAACGCTTCAACAGCAGCAATTACAATCCATTCTTAGAATGAGAGAGCTCGCGGTAAAACAAAAAACCGCTCTAAAAAATCAACTGAAATCCTTATTACTAGAATTTAATTTACGCTGCTCTAAAGGTCATGGTGGATTAAAAAATGCCGTTTATACTGCGCTAGAAGATGCTGAAAATGGATTTTCTGATATTTTTCGCCATGCATTAGCACAAGCTTGGGAGTTTTACGTTGCAATAAATGAGCTCGTATCTTCTTATGACGAAAGTTTAAAAAAACTGACTAAAAGCCTTCCTGAGTGCAACAAGTTAACTCAACTTGAAGGGGTAGGATTAATTAATGCTGTAAATCTGTATATGACTATTGAATGTGAAGGTGAGCGAGCCTTTAAATCAGGCCGAAATGTCTCAGCATGTATTGGTTTAACCCCCGTTCAACATTCTTCTGGTGGGAAAATCAAGCTTGGCTCAATCGGTAAAAAGGTTAGAAATAGTGCATTGAGAAGCCAATTAATCACTGGAGCATTTACTTTTGTAAATAGCATTGATAAGCGACCAGCAAAAACAGAGAAAGAGCTGTGGCTTAAAAAATTAATAGAACGACGAGGGAAAAAATGTGCCGCTGTTGCTCTCGCTAATAAAACAGTCAGGACTGCATTTTCAATGCTACAAAACAACACAAACTATTGCTCAGTAGCACTATAGGGCGAAAAGGTTAAACACTTCATTACTTTGCATAACTCATTCGGTAAGCCAGTAATACACTGAGAGGTTAAAACCTCGCCTAACAGATGTGGCTCCGATACGCGCAATTATCATTGAGTCGATCATTTAAGATTGAACTCGTACATAAGTTCGCAAGTATCAAATAATGGGGTGTTGACATGAGGGAGTCTACATAAGTGTATTAGCAAGAAACTCGGATAAACCCACAGGTTATTTCAACACGTTCACTGCTAATCAATTCATTTGTCATCATAAGATACTCTAATGATGGATTTTTAAAAGCATTTAGCTAATTTTATGCAATGTAGAAAGCGAGAACTGGGTTTAGCGAGCCAATTGTGACAATCCCAAACTTGAGATTATTACATACTTTAATTTTGAATCAGTGAGTTAGATTAAAATTACAATACTAAATAGCTCTTTTTAGTTCTCGCTTTCTCCATTTTGATGGCAGTTTAGTCAAAAGACCATTATAACTGTATATAAACACAGTTAAGAGATTGTTTATGCCTTCACCATTTATTGAGTCTATTCGCCAAGAAATTAGAGTACGTCATTACAGCTTAAAAACAGAAAAATCCTATCTTTTTTGGATACGGCAATTCATTCGTTATCACAATATGAAACACCCAAAAGACATGTCGAATTCTCACATTGAAACGTTTCTTTCTTACTTAGCAAACGAGAGGAAAGTATCCAGTGCCACACAAAACCAAGCATTATGCGCCATCATTTTTATGTATCGACACATTCTAAAAGTTGAGATTCAAGACTTAAGGTATTCATTTACCAAAAAGCCAAAACGTATGCCAACAGTATTAACCCACGAAGAAGTTAATCTGATTTTAGATAACTTGAATGGACAATATTGGTTACTATGCGCCCTTTTATACGGTTGCGGACTCAGAATTAATGAAGCGCTCGGTTTACGGATAAAAGATCTTAATTTTGAAAATCAAACCATTTATATCTTCCGTGGTAAGGGAGCAAAAGATAGATATACGCTATTGCCGGCAGTGTTAATAACCCAATTAAAAAATCAAATTAAAGTCTGTTTAGATTTGCACAAGAGGGATTGTGAAGCAGGATTTGGCTTAACTTCTTTACCAAGTAGTTTAATAAAAAAATACGGCAATGCTGCAAAAGATCCTTATTGGCAATACTTATTTCCGTCAACTCAACGACAAGTGCACCCTCTTGATGGATACACTTGTCGACATCATTTACATGAAAGTGCGTTTAGGAAGCAATTAAGAGGTGCGGTAAAAAAGAGTGGCGTACTTAAACGTGTGACCGCTCATACTTTTCGTCATTCATTTGCTACGCAGCTTTTTTTACAGTCTGGTTCAGAGATCAGAACGATACAAGAATTATTGGGCCATAGCGATGTCAGAACAACAGAGCTATATACGCATGTGATAGGTAGCAAGTTTGGTTTTACTAAAAGCCCTTTGGATTAATCGATTTTCCACTATTAATCCAAAGGCTAATTTTATTATGTGGTGTTACTTCGCTTTCGGTCTAAACGGCTTAATCACGCTTTCATCACACTCTAGGAATGGGCCTTCCATTAAGTCGATGCAGTAAGGAATGGCTGGGAAGACGGCGTCCAAACATTCGCGGATTGATTTAGGCTTACCCGGTAAGTTTACAATCAGGCTGCTACCACGTAAGCCCGCCGTTTGACGAGACAAAATCGCCGTTGGAACAAACTTTAATGATTCGGCGCGCATCAACTCACCGAAACCTGGCATCATTCGATCACACACCGCTTCTGTGGCTTCTGGCGTCACATCGCGCTTTGCCGGGCCAGTACCGCCAGTGGTCACTACTAGACTACAGCCATCTTCATCCACCATTTTTGCAAGCATGGCTTCGATTTGGTCTTGTTCATCTGGGATGATTTGATAAACCGGTTCCCACTCTGATGTTAAGTACTCGTTGAGCGTATCAATGATGGCTTGGCCAGATAAATCTTCATACACACCTTGGCTAGCACGATCACTTACCGTCACAATACCGATTTTTGCTTTGCTCATTGCTTGTTCCTCTACCAAAGTTTTACCTCGACCATAAGCGAGGTATTTCAAAATTTTTAACCCCGCTAAGATACCGTTTCAAGGTAGAAATGAACATAGCCTATTGCTTTGAAACTCTATTTTATTCGAGCTTTTTACTGTCAGTTGAACCTATTCGTGATCCAGACGGTTTGATACGGCTTTAATTGGATGCTTTCCGTTGAGCCAGTCAGTTCAGTATCGCTAATCAGATCTTTCCAATGATCGGTTTGGATCAGATTCATATCGGCTAGATTTAAGGTCTGTTCTTCAAGGCTGATATTACTGACACAGAAAATGCTTTGTCGCCTATCCATGCTTTGACGCCAAAAACCAAATAGCTGTCCACCTAGGTGCAGCGTAAATTGCACTGCATTGGGATGGAAAGCGGATTGCCCAGTTCGCAGCTCGATTAAATGCATCAAACGTTTTAATACCTGATGATGTTGAGAATGTGGTTGGGACAACAAATCTTGCAGTTGTGAAAACTCCCAACGATGACGGTTAATCGAGCGATTTTGATTGGTGTTTTCAACTTTATCGTAATCATTGCCCGTACCAAGCAAACTGTGAATATAAATCCCCGGAATGCCTTCCATCGCTAACATAATTGCATGCGCACAAATGAAGCGGTCGATACCATACTTATCTGGCCCTGCTTGCGTACCCTGTAAAGCATCAAATAAGGCGATATTGATTTCATAGGGCTTACGGTCACCATTTTCCGTCGCGCGCCATGACACCAAGCCACCGAACGATTGCATGGTATTCACCAATACATTGATTTCGTTTTCTTGGAGTAAACCTTCCGCTGGCCGCAAACCAATGCCATCGTGTGAAGCGATAAAGTTAAAGTAAGTCGTACCCTGTTGCGCCGGAGGCATTCCCATCATCCAACGTTTAAGATGATCACCATTACCAGTAATTAAAGTATTCACCAGCAGCGGCGGCAGCGAGAAGTTATAAATAGCGTGCGCTTCATTGGCATTGCCAAAATAAGTCAGGTTTTCATGGTTGGGGATGTTGGTTTCGGTAATGATGATGGCTTGCGGGCAGGCTTGTTCAATCAAACTACGTAATAGACGAATCACTTCATGGGTTTGATCGAGATTGATACAACTGGTGCCGAGTTCTTTCCATAGAAACGCTACCGCATCGAGCCTAAAGGTACGAATACCATGATCAATATACTGGCGAATGATCTCGACAAAGGCTTTTAATACCTCTGGATTACGGAAATCAAAATCGACCTGATCGTGACTAAAGGTACACCAAACATATTGAGTGCCCTGCGCGGTTTCGACTTCTTTGAGTAAATCAGAGGTTCTAGGCCGCACTACTTGTTGGGTATCAATATCTGGCGCAGCGGTATAGAAGTAATCATGCCCTACACCTTCGCTCTTAATGAAGTTTTGAAACCATGCACTCCTTGCTGAACAGTGGTTGATCACCAGATCCGACATCAAATTAAACTCACTGGAAATCGCTTCAATATCTGGCCAGTCACCTAACCCTTCATTAACACTCGAATAATCAATCACTGAGAAGCCATCATCTGAGCTATACGGGAAAAAAGGCAGAATATGTACGCCATTGATATGCGGCTGACAATATTGATTGAGAAAGGATTTTAAGGTTTTCAGAGGCGTTTCACCGCTTTGCAGCAAGCTATCGCCGTAGGTGATCATGATGGTATCTTTCTCTGTCCACAGAGATTGCGACACTGACATCGGCATAGAAGTCTCTAAATTGGGCGATAAACGCATCGTACTGATGAGTTGATTAGCTAATTCTTTATGCTCAATTGATAATTCAATACCTTGGTAGATCACATCCAAATGGTGACAAATTTTATCCACTAATAAATTTGATGACGTCATACTTAGCCCCCGAATTCTTGTTGATCTAATTCTACCGCCTCTTTTAATCGTTCCATCACATCAGGCATGGCACTGACCACGCGGTTCCAACTTGGAATAAATGGTGTTTCCATCGGGTTATCGAGGAAGCTTTGTCCTGCTGTCATAATATTTTGGGCAAACATTTCGACCGCTTTCTCTTCTAGGTGAACATCCAGCGTTAAACCATTCATTAAGGCATCGTTGTGGTAGGCTTCAACAAAATCAAGCGCAATGCGGTAGTAAGTAGCTTTAAGTGAACGAAAGCCTTCCGTATTAAAGGTTTCCCCTTGAGTCGCCAATTTACGAAACAGAGATTTGGTAATATCAATCGACATTTTAGATAGCCCACCATCAGTGCAATCTAAAGACAAATCTTGGTGTTTATGATCATAGGTTTTAGCGATATCTACTTGGCATAGGCGATTGCTGGCATAGTTACGATGCATTTCTGACAGCACACCGATTTCTAATCCCCAATCGCTTGGAATACGAATATCACTCAACACATCACGACGGAATGAAAACTCGCCAGCTAATGAATATTTGAAGCTATCCATATAATCAAGATAGCCATTTTGATCGGTTACTCTTTTAAGTGCTTTTAATAATGGCGTGACCAATAAACGTGCCACTCGGCCATTCATTTTGCCATTGGCGACTCGTGCGTAGTAGCCTTTACAGAATTCATAATTAAAACGCGGATTAGCAACTGGATAGATCAAACGCGCCAATAAATCACGCTCATAAGTGACAATGTCACAGTCATGTAAAGCAACCGATTCAGCTTTACCAGTGGCCAGTACATAACCCATGCAATACCAGACATTTCGGCCTTTTCCGAGTTCTTTAGGGGCTAAACCTAACGCTGCTAATTCTTTATCGAGGGCTTGCAAACGAGGGCCATCATTCCACAAAACCCGATGATGTTGAGGTAAATCTTTAAAGAAAGATAAAGCATGTTTATATTGCGCTTCATCGGCTCTATCTAGGCCAATGACAATTTGAGATAAGTAAGGCACACTCTTTAATTCTTCGACAATTTTAGGCAGTGCTTCGCCTTCTAGTTCCGAGAATAAAGAAGGTAAAATTAACCCCATGGAACGCTGGTCAGCAAACGACATTAACTCTGCTTCCAATTCCTCCACTGGCCGTTCAGACAAGTTGTGTAATGTTGTCACGATACCGTTTTGATAAAAGTCAGCCATGATGCCTCCTGCATTCCATGCGAAATTAAAGTCTATTTATTTATTAATAATTACTGCTTCAAATCTAAGATGTGATTCACACACTCTGCCCAGCCCGTTGGGCCATAATTGTCACTATCGATGACGCCTTGTTCACGAGAAAGAATCGGAAAATCATGATGCTCTGAACGAATACGAACGGCGATATCCGCTAACTCGAGCATGCTGATATCATTACCGCTGTCTCCTAGCGCGATACTGAACCAATCTTTCTGTTGTTCTGCTTTTTGTAAAAGATCTCCTTGCTGTAAAAGATCTCTCTGATAAACATTCATAAGCCACTCCATTGCGATGCCCTTTTGAGCGCAGCCACCGATGTGTAGAAAGCGGCCACCTTTTAGTACCGTTGCACTACACTGCTGCATAAACTCGATAAAGCTCTGTTCTTGTTCAACGCTGCCATGCCAGCTAACCGGTTCGCTATAGTCACGTTGCAATGCACGTTGTGCTTCTTCCTCGGTTAAGCCAGTGAGTTCCGCGACTTGTGTTGCTGACATCTCGGTCATCAAACTAAAACATCCTTCAAATTGGCGTTTAGCTTGATCAATAGAGGTTTGCCAATGACTACGTGGTTGGGTAAAGGATTTGTACCAATAATCTTGAATCGATTCTGTACCTTCTGGCTGATTCATTAATGCTGTGTTTGTTTTATTCTTATATTTAGTTTCAAGTTTGGGTTTAGGAATAAACACAGCCGCGCCATTCTCAACAATGAAAGGTGTATTTAAACCTAACTGAGGCATGATGAATTGCAGTTCAGCAAAGGTTTTACTGGTGGTTGGAATAACATCGACATTAAGAAGCGCTAACTTTTTGAGTACCGGCTCAACGGCATCAGTACTGTAATCATTATGATCAAGTAAAGTGCCGTCTAAATCGCTAAAGATGATTGGTTGCTGTCCGAGTTTAAGCATTAAAGATCTCTGACTTTACTAGTGAGTCAGCTTTAGCCCCGGCCTGACTAGTTGCATCAACATGGTGCACAACAAGCGGCATACCATAAGGGCTTGCACTATAAATGACCTTATGTTCGTCCATTGTCGCATTCAATGATGGAAAATATAATGATAACCACATAGTTACTGCTCCTTGTGTTAAACACTTAATAAAAGTAATTCAAGAAGCGTGCCACTGGGCTTTTAGCTTTCCAGATACAAAAATGGCCTGAACGTTTCCATTCAGGCCATTAAGTTTTTTGCAGTGATGTTTATTTTCGAATTGCCATATCTTTGTTGGTCATTTTCACGCCCTTGATTTGTGCAAATACCTTCTGCCCAATCTCAAGCTGTAAATCTTCATAGGCCCAAGCAGTGATATTGGCCCAAAGGTAATGCTCTACCTCACCTTCACCTATCGCTAAACACACTGAAACCGGCTGCGCAGGATCCGTCACTGGCGCGAGTTCTACGACTTTTGCAGGCAAAATATTTCGAATCGATGTGTCTGTCGATTCGGATAAGGTTAACGATACGTCGCTGGCATGAATACGAATTCTAACGGATTCATCGATATTGGCATCAATAGCAGACATCCAAACACCGCAACTCGGCGCAATTTCTACATAGGTCAGCGCGTAACGTTGGTGACGTTGCTTGATAACACCTTTAAATATCGTGCTTAAATCCGCTTCATCATGCCAAGGTTTGAAGGCACTTGATGCCCACATTGTCTCAATATCACCAGAGCCTGCTACTCGTCCTGAATCCATTAATAGCATGTAATCCGCTAGGTGAAGAATTTCGTCTAAACTATGGGTAACATACAAAATTGGAATTTGAATCTTTTGCGCTAACGATTCTAAAAACGGCATGACTTCTTTTTTTCTCGGCAGATCTAAAGACGCTAATGGTTCATCCATCAGCAATACTTTTGGCTCTGACAACAAGGCCCTCGCGATCGCACAGCGTTGTTTCTCACCACCAGACAAATCGGCCGGATAACGATCTAATAATTCAGATAATCCTAGTAGATCAACCACTTGATTAAAGTTACCCGGTAACTCGTTATTACCAATAAACTGGTTTTTACTGAATAAAGCTTTATTTTTCACACCATAGAGTAAGTTACCTTTCACTTTATAGTGTGGGAATAATCGAGACTCTTGAAATACATAACCTATATCTCGCTTTTCAACCGCAAGATTAATACCTTGTTGGGAGTCAAACAGCACTCGTTGATTGATACTTATCGAGCCAGAATCTGGATTTTTTAAACCACTCACGGCATTAATGATACTGGTTTTTCCTGCGCCTGAACGGCCAAAAATCGCAGTGATTCCTGAACTCGGTATCTGAGCTTGAATATCTAAATCAAAATCCGTGAAACGTTGCTTAAAATTTAAATCAATCATGCTTGGCCTCCATTCTTGGAAGCACTGCTCTTGAAAACGCTAGTCTTGGAAGCGTTAGAAACGCCGAGTCTTTTCTGTGTTTTCTGTGTTAACCATTCAGAACAAAGCAAAGATAACAGTGCAATGACTATCGACATCACACAAAGGCGCGCGGCTTCAAATTCCGCACCGGGCGTTTGGATGAAGTTATACATTGCCAATGGCAGAGTTTGCGTTTGATTGGGAATGTTTGCCACAAAACTAATCGTCGCACCAAACTCCCCTAGGCTACGGGCAAATGACAGCATGGCACCAGTGATCACGCCAGGTAATACCAACGGCAAGGTGATTGTCATAAAGACTCGAAATGGTGATGCGCCAAGCGTTCTCGCCGCTTGCTCTAGCTTGGGATCGACATTCATAAGGCTTAATCGAATCGAGCGTACCATTAAGGGTAAAGCCACAACTGCCGACGCTAATGCTGCACCTTTCCAATTAAAGCTAAACACTAAACCAAAAGTATCGAACAACCATTCACCAACAACGCCCTTTCTCCCCATAGTTAAGAGGAGCATATAGCCAATCACCACCGGAGGAAGCACTAAAGGAAGATGGATTAAACTGTCTAGTAGCTTTTTACCCCAAAACTCTTTAGTCACAAGCAGCCAAGAAAAGAAAACCCCAACCGGCAGTAACCAAAGGACTGCGATTGAGGAAACTTTTAAGCTAAGTAATAAGGCGCTAATTTCGTAATCAGACAAGATCACTGGTTATCCTTTTAATGATTCTGAAGTGGTTAGTTTACTGCTAGAGAACTTATTAAGTTAGGACTTAGTGAGCCACAAGCGGTGTAAACCCGTATTTGATAAAGGTATCGCTCGCTTGCTGGCTTTTCAAAAAATTGAAGAAAGCTTGGCTCGTCGCTTTGTCATTCAACGCGACCGCTGGGTAAATTATCGGCGAATGGGTACTGTCTGGGAAAGTTTGAATAATCGAAACTTTTTTACTCATCAAAGCATCGGTTTTATAAACCACACCAAATGGTGCTTCACCACGCTCTACCAGTGACATGGTTAAACGAACATTACTGCTTGGTGCTGTTTTAGAAGATAGTTCCGACCACAACCCCATACTTTCAAGGCTTTCTTTCGCATACATGCCAGCAGGAACGCTTTGGGGCTCACCTACCGCTAAACGATTCTCACCCAATAATTTAGGTAATTCTTTAAATGTGCCAGCATCGATAAGTACATTGTTCACCTCATCAGAACCAATCAAAACTAGGCTATTGCCTACCAGATCCATAACCTGATCTTTGGTCGTCATCCCTTTATCTACAAGATAAGTCATCCATTTCGGGTTTGCTGAAATAAACACATCTGCCGGAGCCCCTTGTTCAATTTGACGTGCCAAGGTAGACGAACCAGCAAATACTGGCACTAAAGTATCACCAGTTTCAGCTTGATACTTTTGCCCTAATTCTTTCATGACATCTGTCATTGATGATGCTGCATAAACGTTAATGTCAGTTGCAAACGCTTGAAGTGAGGAGCACAAAGCAGATAAGCCTAACGTGTAAAGTCCTAACTTTTTAATTAATGGCTTTTTAGTGAATAATTTTTTCATAGCAGTCTCTACGTTGGTGTTTATGGCCTAAAATATCAACATCACTTTATCTAGAAAATAGTTCTGGCCAAAGTAAGGCTAGATTTAAATCTTGCTCGATGCAATCGGCTAAACGATCCAGCGATTTGATTTGCTGTTGCTCACGGCTATTACTTTGTTGCAAATCACTCACCCCAGCCCATTCAAGTATATGTTCGAAGGCTTGTGGAGAGTCAAAGATACCGTGGCAATATGTACCAAAGATCATACCATCATCCGATAAGGCCCCCTCATATTTTTTGTCATGTGAGTCCGTATTTATTGATATAGGTTGTTGTAAATCAACAAGTGTCTCACCTGCATGTATTTCATACCCAATGAAGCTGACCACTTTTCCTGTAATTAAAGATAGTGTGCCAGTTACTTGAGTTAATAATTTTTGCGGTTTTAGTTCTGTTATTAACTCTAAATAGCCTAATCCATCAGCAATCCCAGCCTGTCCTTCAATACCATCAGGATCAGCGATGGTTTTACCCAACATTTGATAGCCACCACAAATACCAATCAATTTGCCGCCATAGCGTAAGTGCTTTTCAATATCTTTATGCCAACCTTGCTGCTGCAGAAAGGCCAAATCAGCACGTACAGATTTACTACCCGGTAAAACAACCAAATCAGCCCCTGTCAGGCTTTGTCCTTGATATCGAAATTGAAAATCAATCTCCGGGTGATATTTAAACATATCGAAATCAGTGTGGTTACTCATACGAGGTAAAACCGGCACAAATACAGTGAGTTTGGTTTGCTCATTTTTGGTTTGTTGACTATCAACCGCGTCTTCGGCATCCAACTCTAAACCATGCAAATACGGCAATACGCCAATCACTGGCTTACCTGTTTTTTGTTCAAGCCAGTCTAATCCGGGATTTAATAGCTCAATATCGCCACGAAAACGATTGATAACAAAGCCAATCACTCGGTCTTGTTCCGATTGAGATAATAAAGCAAGCGTGCCATATAAATGCGCAAATACCCCACCACGATCAATATCCGCCACAATGATCACCGGCACATCGGCTTCTTCTGCAAACCCCATATTAGCGATATCATTTTCTCGCAGGTTAATTTCAGCAGGACTACCCGCACCTTCAATTAACACACAATCAAATTTCTGATTAAGTTGAGAGAAAGAATCCAACACATAAGGCATGGTGTAGTTTTTATAAGAAATATTACCCAAAGTGGCTTCTGTCGGCAGGGCTTTACCTTGTACGACAATCTGCGCTTTCATATCGGTATTCGGTTTTAATAGAATTGGGTTCATGTGAACACTAGGCTCAACGCCACAGGCAAAAGCTTGCAATGCTTGCGCTCGACCAATCTCACCACCATCTTTGGTGACCGCGCTATTGAGTGCCATATTCTGTGATTTAAATGGCGCAACCGAAATCCCTTTACGCATTAACACACGACATAACCCCGCCACCAGCATACTTTTTCCTGCATCGGAAGTTGTGCCTTGCACCATTAACGCTTGAATTGGTTTTAACATAGTCTATTCGCCAATGATTAAGATTGATAAAGTTCGAGAGGCAAACCATCTGGATCTTTAAAGAAGGTAAATTGTTTACCGGTTAGTTCATCCATTCGAATGGGTTCACACAACACACTTTGAGATTCAAGGTAGGCTATACATTGCTCGATATCATCCACGGCAAAAGCTAAATGGCGCAAGCCACAGGCTTCAGGACGATCGACACGTTCTGGTGGACTAGGAAAAGAAAACAGTTCTATTTGAGTTGTAGGAGAAACTTGCAGATCCAACTTATAAGAATTACGCGCTTCACGATAAGTTTCATTCACCACTTTAAATTTCAAAATATCCATATAGAAGTGTTTCGATTTTTCATAATCAGAGCAGATAATCGCAACATGATCAATTTGATTAAACATTTCATTTCCTTATATATCCAAGTAACATCAAGACGCAGAAGTCACTTGGGTATAAATAACACTAATAGAAAAAAGCCTCCAAAGTTTGGAGGCTTTAAAATTCATCATTACAACCCATCATGCAATACAGTGATTACTTGCTCGCGTCTAATGACACTTTGGGTTGAACAAACTCACGACTAACATCGACAATCGCAACGTCACGGAAGAAGCTGCGCCCAAGTAACAGACCGAAATCCATGTGAGTACGATCCGCTAGCGTAAATGGCGTTTTCACTTTTAGGTCACCAACCTTGATCCAACCTTCAACCACATAACGTTCAAACGTTTCATCTGAACTCGATTGACGAATAGATTTTGTTGATATCACAGGTAACTCTAATTCTTTTGATTCTTTACCGTCATGAGCAAGTTTGAACTTCACCCATTTTTTTCCATCACGTTCAAAAGCAACGATATCAATAGCACTTACTGAAGACGTTGTTGCACCAGTATCGACACGTGCAACCACATTGATACCTAAACCTTCAACGTGAACCCACTCTTTTTGACCCAAGATTAATTTACCATCTGCGCTTTTTTCACCGACAGAAACCGTTACCGGTGCTTTCGGTTGCTGTGGTTTATCCTTCGGTATTGGCTTAGGTTTCACACTTGGGCGTTTTTCTACTGGCGAAAAATCTGGCTTTGGTTTTTCTACTGGCTTAGTCGTTATCACCTTCTCCGTTTGAGTCGTTTCAGCTTTGCTAGTCTCTGATTTCTCTACTGGTTGTTCAGGCGTTATAGAACAACCAACCATAGCAATAGACATTAACGCGGGAAGAAAAAAATCCCATTTTTTCATGTTCAATAACCCTTTATCTTGAACGAAATTTAACCACCAAAGCTCAACCGCCCTTAGCGAGCCAACGTATTTATCGCATTTGCTACATATTGTATGTCTTTTTCTTGCAAACCAGCAATATTAATACGGCCATCACCGACACCATAAATTCCATACTCTTCACGTAATTGCGTCATTTTTTCCGGCGAAAAGCCTAGCACAGTGAACATACCTTTGTGTGACTTTATAAACTCAAATTCGTCATTTTTATGTGTATTCAGCAATTCTTGACACAGCGCTTGCCTTAAACCAACTAAACGTTGTTGCATTTCAACTAATTCAGCTTTCCATTGTTGCGTTAAGTGCTCACTTTGCAATACAGTTTTCACTAAGGCTGCACCATGATCTGGTGGCATGGTATAAGTAGAACGGGCTAGCGTCAGAAGTTTACCTTTTGCATTATTAGCTTCTTGCAAGTTTTTACCAATAACAATCGCTGCGCCAGTTCGTTCACGATATAAACCAAAGTTTTTCGAACAAGATGTGCTAATCAACATTTCTTCTACATTATTAGCCATGTGTTGTAAGCCAACAATGTCTTGCTCTAAACCGTCACCAAAACCTTGATAGGCAATATCCACAAACGGCGTAAAACCATTTTTCTGGGACAATTCTGTAATTGCTTTCCAATCATCAGTGCTGATGTCTGCACCCGTTGGGTTATGACAACAACCATGAAGTAGAACCACATCTTTAGGGCCCGCTTGAGCTAGTTCTTCAAGCATTTTAGCTGAATCAACCTGACGCGTTTCCGGGTTGAAATAATGATAGAAGCGCACTTTCAAACCCGCCGCTTCCATAACCGGACGGTGATTAACATAACTTGGGTTACTGATCCATACCGTGGTTTCTGGCTCTGCAATTTTCAATAAATCGCCCAGCATTCTTAATGCACCACTCGCACCTGGAGTTTGAACTGCTGAAACACGAGAATAAGCCGAAGTATTCTTAAGCAGTAGATCAATCATACATTGATTGAATTCTTCACAACCAGCTAAGCCAACATATGCTTTGGTCGTTTGTTCTTGAGCTTGTTGAGTTTGAGCTTGTTTGATAGCCGCCATAATTGGGGTTTGTCCTTGGTTATTTTTATAAACACCAATACCTAGGTCGACTTTTTCTGGACGAGGATCGTTACGGTATGCCACAGATAATGACAATATAGGATCTTGCTGCGGAGCGGTTAGATGAGAAAGCATGAATACACAATCCTGTGTTAATCTGTTAATTAAAAATTTAAATTACCACCCGTACAAAAAAAAATCGACGAGATTTTAAAGTTCTCGTCGATATTCTAAACGTGGTATCACTTAAATATTAATAATTGCTTATTTTTCCGTCAAATAATGCACAACCTGATTACTACTGCCTCGCCACGGCAAGCTAGGATCAGCCAGTTCTTTTTCAAACTTACCATCCACTAGTACATCAACATAGTTCACGACTTCTTTTTGTGACTCTGTTAAATCTGCCAAGGTATACCCTGTCCACATCCAAATATCTTTCTCAGGGCATTCAAGCTTCACTCGCTTAACGAGCGTTAATACCGCCGATAAATTCTGTGGATGCAGAGGATCGCCACCAGATAACGACAATCCTCTGCGAAATATTCGAGTATCTTGCAAGTCACGAATAATCGCATCTTCATTTTCTTGGGTAAACGGCACTCCAGAGTTTAACGACCAAGTACTTTGGTTATAGCACCCTTTGCATTGATGAACGCAACCAGACACAAACAAGGTACAACGTGTCCCTGGACCATTAATCACATCAACTGGGTAATATTGAGAAATATTCATTGTTAACTTATCACTGCATGTCATCAAAGATGTTTAACACGGCGCTTCACTTCTTCCTGCTTACCGTCATTAAACGGTCTTGCATCTGGGCTACCTAAATAACCACATACGCGACGTGTTACTGACACTTTGCTTGAATCGTGATTGCCACATTTAGGACAAGTAAAGCCTTTACTAGTGCATTCAAATTCACCAGTATAACCACATTCATAACACTCATCGATTGGAGTATTGGTGCCATAGTAAGGCACGCGGCTATAGCTGTAATCCCAAACATTCTCTAACGCTTCAATGTTATGCTGCATATTAGGGAACTCGCCGTAACAAATAAAACCACCACTTGAAATGTCAGGATATGGCATCTCAAAATCGATTTTATCGTAAGGTGTTGCCTTCTTCTGTACATCTAGGTGAAAACTGTTGGTGTAATAACCTTTATCAGTTACGCCTTCAATAACACCAAATTGTTTGGCATCTAAGCGACAGAAACGATTACATAAGTTTTCACTTGGCGTTCCATATATGCTAAATGCGTAGCCTGTTTCGTTTGTCCATGATTCAACATGTTGCTTCATAAAATCGATGATCTTAAGGGCTTTTAGGCGTAGCTTCTCATCATCGTAAACATGGTTTTCGGTACCAAATAATGCAGCAACCGTTTCATGTACACCGATATAACCCAATGAAATTGATGCACGACCATTTTTAAAAATTTCAGCGATATTGTCGTCCGCATTTAAACGCACACCACATGCCCCTTCCATGTAAAGGATTGGGGCAACACGTGCTTTAACATTTTCTAAACGATGAATACGAGTGTCTAATGCACGTCGAGCTAATTTCAGTTTAGTTTTCAATATTTCATAAAAACGCGTTTCATCACCTTGTGCTTCAATTGCAACACGTGGCAAGTTCAAGCTAACAACACCAAGGTTATTACGACCATCGTGGATCAACTTGCCATTTTCTTCATATGTATTTAAGAAACTACGACAACCCATTGGCGTTTTAAATGAACCCGTCGCTTCCACTACTTTGTCGTAGTTAAGAATATCTGGGTACATACGCTTAGTCGCACACTCAAGTGCTAGCTGTTTAATATCGTAGTTTGGATCGCTTGGTTTATGGTTCAAACCATCACGAATGGCAAATACCAATTTCGGGAACACCGCTGTTTTACGATTTTTACCAAGGCCAGCAATACGGTTACGCAAAATTGATTGCTGAATCAGTTTACTCGCCCACGACTGTCCCAAACCAAAACCAAAGGTCACAAAGGGCGTTTGTCCGTTTGCGGTATGCAGAGTATTCACTTCATATTCCAAAGACTGGAATGCGTCATAACATTCTTTTTCAGTTTGAGTAAGAGCAAATTCTTGTGGATTAGGAATATCCCATTCTTGTGCTAACTTTAACTGCTTTTGATAACTAGCGAGCACATAAGGTTCAAGGATCTCATCGATACGGTTAATCGTGGTGCCGCCATAAATGTGGCTAGCAACTTGCGCGATAATTTGTGCGGTAACCGCTGTGGCAGTCAAAATTGATTTCGGAGTATCAATCTCCGCATTCCCCATTTTAAAACCAGCCGTTAACATACCTTCTAGATCAATCAACATGCAGTTAAACATTGGGAAAAATGGTGCGTAATCTAGATCGTGATAATGAATGTCACCAGATTCGTGAGCATGGACGATATCACGTGGCAAAATATGTTGCTTCGCATAATGTTTAGCCACTATACCAGCAAGTAAATCACGCTGAGTTGGAATGACTTTTCCATCTTTATTGGCATTCTCATTGAGCAAGTCTGTGTTGTTCTGCTCAATGAGTCCTTCAATTTCTTTATTCAATGAACTGGTTTTTTCACGAGCAATATCTCTGTCATGACGATACTCAATATAATGACGCGCGAGTGATTTGTATTCACCTTGCATCAAATAGTTTTCCACCATAGTTTGGATATCTTGAATATGAATTCCATCAGGAAAATCAGCTTGAGCCTCAGTTAAACGCTGCTCTACACAGCCCGCTAATTGCTCTGCATATTCCTTTAATTGAGCGTCAGTTTTATCTGCCGCACTCAGTACTGCAGCGACGATTCTATCTTGCTGAAACAAGGCTTGTGAGCCATCCCTTTTTATAACAATTAACTGACTCATCCTAACCTTGCCTCCTAAAAAATTCGCACTATATAGACAAAAACTACATTGAAAACACAATATGTTGTGCCATTATCGATTTTATCGACCACTCGATCTTGATCTTAATCAAATAATCTTAGAGGAGTATTAAAGATATTTTTTGCAAGTCTTTTTGCTCACAAAATAAAAAATAATCTGTGTAATAAACGTACCTATTTGCTTTGCTATGTTAAATTTTAGGCCTGCCGTACAACAGTTATTATCAACTTGTAAGAGACGATCTAGAAATGAAAATACAATGGAAATGGTTTGCTTATCTTTGCCTTTTGAGCCTCGTCTCTCCACCTATTTCAGCGACCTCATTAAAAAACAACACTCTTAATATCGCAACATGGAATATAGAATGGTTCACTACCAACCCAAGTTCTTCAATCAAAAAAAGTAAAAGAGACTCGCAAGATTTTGCTGTACTCAGTGACAAATTTCGACAACTCTCGCCAGATATTCTTGCCTTTCAAGAAGTAGACTCCATCAAGGCCATTCAAAAATTGGTTGGGGGTGAATATCAAGTTTATTTATCCGATCGCGCCAAACCGCAATATGCCAACCTACAGTTTGATGATCTCAACCAATACACTGGCATTGCGGTGGCTAAAAAATGGCTCGCAAAAAACCAAGCAACGATTATCGATCCAAACGATATTTCACTACTTCCCTATTCCAAACTACGCTTTGCCACCTACATTGTATTAAAACAAGCTAATCAAGCTGATGTGCATTTATTGTCGGTACATTTAAAAAGTGGTTGCCCTACTAAGAAAAAGCATTCACGCTCATGCCGACAACTATCTGAGCAAGCAAACCAACTTAATCAATGGTTAGCAACTCGAGTAAGCAATCAGGAAAGTTTCATTGTGATGGGCGATTTTAACCACAACCTAGCTTATAAAGGCGATTGGATGTGGCAGTTATTAACCAATGGATTGAATAACCAAGCGAAACTGGCAACGAAAACAACACCTGCAATATGCCAAGTGAAATCAAACCGTAATCCAAGTAAGTTGTATCGTTATCCTAGTTTGATTGACCACATTATTGTTAGCCAAGCAAACCATACGCAAGATACACAGCAGGCAGTGTTTACGAAACAAGAAGCCTTGAATTATCGTTTAAGTGATCATTGCCCGGTGGTGAGTAAGCTGGAAATGCAGTGAGTTTCATTTCCCGGTAGGAGATCCTGAACTACGTTCGTGTCTCACTATTCAGGATGACAATGCCTTTGCCTTTCGTTGTCTACGCTTTTCGAGTCTAGAGCACTTCGTTTCTTGTGACTCGATTTGGGTTTTGGGTTTTGCACGAAATATTCAAATAAGCTGTTATTTCTACTGAGCCGTATTATTTCATCATCACAGTCAAGTTACAGCATTCCATCACCCTTGCCGAGTTACCTTATTCCGTCATCCCTGCCGAGCCTAAGCGAGAGCGAGGATCTACTCACAACACGCTGAATATAGATCCTCGATGTCGCTTAGCTTTCTCAAGAATCATAGATTAGCGCTATTTAACCCCACCCACTTTAGCTAACGCCGCCGGATAGCTTCTTTGTGCAGCTAATGTACAGGCTTTATCTATAACTTGCTCAATGGTGAGTTGTGAGGAAATGTTTTGTTTGGTGAGATGACGTTCATCATACAACCCACATTCACGCATTTGCTGTTCGATTTGTTGTGCCGCCTCGAGTGCTGACGAAGCCTTGACGATTTCCATACGAGCATAGTTATCACCAACAAAAGAAACACTGGCTGCGCGTAACGTAATATCGGTTCCAGGGATTTGTTGTGCACCAAATAACGGTTTACCACCTAAAGTAGCACTGGCGAAACTAGGGATAAATTGCGCCATATGTTTTATTGCTCTATTGGTTCGAATGATTTGCTGTTCTTCACTCCAACCATGAATGATCTTATTAACAAGATATTCCGGTAATTTAGGCTGAGAGCTTTCATCGGTAGAATGCGCCACCCCATCTTCAAACAACGTGATATCTTCCGTCATGCCATGTAATTGGAAATAACCATCTGGATACGGCGTTAACTGTGCCATGCCCTGCGGTGTACCTCGTTCACCATGAAAAATCACTTCAGGCCATAGTGCACTACCTTCTGGCCAATGGGTCACATAAGCGGCTTTAAATTCCACTAAGCGTGAACGTGGCGCTTTAACCCAATCATCCACCACGCCAGTTTGATAGCCAGACGCATTAATCAAGTAATCTACCGTAATAGATTCAGCAGCTTCCATTGAGCTTTTATTATTGGATTTGTAATTGATATTCCATTGCTTACCTTGCGACTCAACGCCGGTCACTTGAGTACTGGTGAAAATTTGACAGTTTGGTAGTTGGTTTAATGCAAGGTTCACGGTGGCCGATAAACGAAACACACTAAGCCCATATTCTTGCACTAACACTACAGGGAATTTTAAGGTGTTAAGATCAACACTTTTCGCAAATGGGATCATCCATTCATCTAGGCTTTGTTCGGTAAGGGAATCGACTTCTGGCACGTTACATTGAGCTAGCGCTTGTAATTCTGACTGTGAATACAATTTATAGTAGTGCTGCGGATCGCCCAGTACTTGATTGCTACTGTCTTGTTCAACCAGTGATTGATAAGCCTGTTTGATCACTTGCAAGCGAGGAAGTAATTCTTCTGGTTCGCCTTGATCTTGGGTAGGAACCGCGATAACGGTTGGACGAACATTCATCGTATGTTGATACAACTTAACCGTTTCAATCGACTCTTTGAGAAGTTGTACACATTGTTGCTGAGAGATCTCACGATACAAGTTACCACCAGCATGTAAGTGACAAATAGGTGGACCATCGACAAGGCTTGGTCCTTGTTCAAAAATAGATACTTGAAGTCCAAGGTCAGAAAAGTGCAGCGCGGCAGTAGCCCCTGCAATACCACCACCAATAATTCCAATATGTGGAGAATCCATAGCTAATCAATTATTCCTACAACAAACGCCTTTATGCCAAACTAAGTCGGCGAAAGAACTGAATATATTTGAGTTGAGTTTCGGTTAGGGCCTGTTTGCCTTGCCTAAAACCCTTTTATCTCGAACAAAATTTAATCACCAAAGGTAAACAGGCTCTATTAATACCCTATCACTTTAGTCGGATATTTCGAATTAAATTTTAAACCTACCTACCATTCGGTGAATTTCTGAGTGATTTTTCCTACATCAGTTTGGTTCTAATTCTGCTAATTTTCTGCGCAAAAAAATATAAAAAATTACTTGACCGTTTCTATTCACTTTCGCCAAAAATCGATGTTGTGAATAACCAAAATCCGCTAAGCAACCCCTGTCGAGGCTTACAAGCAAATTGGTTATTTTTCATAATGGAGTTATCCCAATATTTATCCACCGTTTTTGTGGATAACTGCATTTTTTATTCATAGTACGTTTATTAACATGCTTGGTTAGCAGGTATAAGTAATTGCTTAATCAATGTCTGTAGCACCAATGCCAAAGTTAAAAATGCGAGCAAAGGAAGTGTTAACCACAAAGCAAAATGCCAAGTAGGGTCTAGCTCAAAGCCCCACTTCATCAAGCTCGCCACGCTAGACTCTGCGCCGAAACTTGCTACCAAGCCTGCAATCAAAGCCATAATGCCGTATTCATACCATACAGTTCTATTAATGCGTTTTTTGCTCGCTCCTAGTGTTCGGTATAAACGAATTTCATCTTGTCGTTGTGACAAGCTCAGACGAAGTAATGTGAATATCAACAGTAAACCGGCAATCACCGCCAAGCCAGCCAATACCGTTATCGACCATACGATTTGCGTCAGCAGAACTTGGATTTTTCCAGCCATGGTTCGAATGTCCATTAAACTCACGGTTGGGAAATCACGTGCCATTTTATTTAAGAAAGCATCGGTTTGAGCTTTGTTGCCTTCTGGCGCTTTAAAACTTACGAGCCAAGTACCAGGAATATCTTTAAGTACATCTGGAGAGAAAATGAAGTAGAAGTTCGGCTTCATTTCTCGCCAATGAACGTTACGAATGGTATTCACTTTAGCGGTAACGGTTTGACTGCTGATCACAAAAGTTAAGGAATCACCAATTTTTAAGCCAAGATCATTAGCCACATCAGATTCCACAGAAACAGTACCAGACTCGCCCCATTCACCTTCTAATAAATCGTTACGCTCTGGCAAGGTTTCCGCCCATGTGAAATTCAATTCACGACGTAGCGAGTCACTTTTGTCTTCACCTTCGGCATACGCTTTCGCTTCAACACCATTTATCTCACTTAAACGACCGCGAATAATTGGGTAAGCTTCTGAACGGTTTAGTTCTTGAGTATCAATTTCTTGTAGGTATTGATCTTTTTCATATGAGGCAATATTGAGCGCAAACACATTCGGCGCATCTTGAGGTAACGTTTGCTGCCAATCACTTAATAAATCGCTACGTACTAGCCAAATAATCGCAATCAGCATTAATGATAAAGCCAATGCGCCAAACTGAATGCCACTAGCAATCGAAGAACGGTTAATGCGGCTTAACGCTAATTTCAATGCTGGTGATGCAGGTAGACGCTGTAAACCTTTAACCATAAATAGGCTGATTACGCCAAGGATCACAAATAGCACTAGAATACTGACTAACACTATCCAAACCAGCATGTTGCCACCGTAAACCGACATCAACAAACCAAATGGCAATAAGATCAACAACCATGCTTTTTGAGGAATATTACCTTGGCTAGGCTGCATGACTGACGCAGCAGAAGTATTAAGCAATCCAATCAAAGGAATGCCTAACGCGGGAATACCAATCGCTAAGCACGTTCCAACTGATAACAAAAACGGCGTCAAACCATAACTAGGTAAAGGATCCGGCAAAACGTCGGTTAACGGAATACGCAATACCATTTCAAGTAACACGCCAATCAGTGAACCTAAAACGATGCCAATGGCAAACAAGCTACCAATTTGTAGGCTTAACCAACGAATTAGCCAAGGACGTTGCGCTCCTAGGCTTTTTAGCATGGCGATAGTTTGACGTCGGCTCGATACATAATGCTGACAAGTTAAGACGAGTGTTATCGCCGCCATTACAACTACAATCGCGACCGTTAACGACAAGTACTGCTTGGTTTTATTAAATACTTCTGAAGTACGGCTTTGTGAATTTTCATCTACCCAGCGATCACTCGGGGTTAACTCAATCGATTGTTTAATTTGAGAAATTTGCTGAGCATCACCGTTAATAAACAGACGAAAACTTACTCGACTGCCTAGTTGAACGGCACCGGTTTTTGCTACATCCGATTGGTGAATATACACGCTCGGCATTTGCTGAAATGGATTAAAAGCAAGCCCCGGTTCTTGCAAAACTTCACCTGTCACTTCAAAATCCGCATCGCCTATAGTGACACTGTCACCCACTTTAACTTGTAGCTGCTGCATGACTCTAGGCTCAAGCCACAATTGATTGGCTTGAACATGTGAGCTTTGCGCTGATTGGCTTTGTGTAGAATTACTTTGTGTGGATTGGCTTGATAGCACCATTTCACCGCGTAAAGGATATTGGCTATCTACCGCTTTGACTGTCACCAATTGCATGCTGTTATCGCTAAATGCCATGGTAGCAAAACGTGTCAGTGTCGCCGTTTCAACTTGCTGCTGAGCAGTTTGTGCTAATAAGCTTTCTGGTAAAGGATTTGATGAGCGAAATACCGTATCAGCCGTGAGTGCGTTCTTGCCTTGGGTTTCAATCACCTGATCCATACGATCAGCCAATGCGGCTAAACCAAACACACAAGCAATAATTAAGGTCAGCGCAATCGCAATTGGCCAAAGCTGGCCTTGCTTGATTTCACGCCAACTCCACCTTAGCAATTCTCGGTTAGGCAATGGTTTCGACGCTTGATTCATTCCCTTTCCTCCAACTCACCGGCTTGCATGTAAAAAGTTCTATCACAACGTTTGGCTAAATCATTATCGTGAGTCACTAAAACCAACGTTGTTTTGTGCGCTTTATTGAGCTCAAAAAGTTGCTCGATTATTTTCGCAGCCGTCACTTGATCTAAGTTTCCTGTCGGTTCATCAGCAAATAAAATACTTGGCTTGATCATAAAAGCGCGAGCCAATGCCACGCGCTGTTGCTCACCACCGGAAAGCTGACTTGGGGTATGAGCTAATCGATCTTTTAAGCCAACTTCTGTCAGTAATTGAGTTGCTCGTTCAATGTCTTCTTTTTCACCTTTTAACAAACAAGGTAAGGTGACGTTTTCTAGTGCGGTTAAGGTTGGAATAAGAAGAAAACTTTGGAATACAAAACCAATAGAATCACTACGCAACGCGGCACGTTGCTCATCATCAAGTGTCGATAAAGGTTTACCAAGCAAGCTCACTTCGCCTTGAGTTGGTATATCTAGCCCAGCGAGTAAGGTCATCAAAGTAGATTTACCTGCTCCCGAGGTTCCGACAATCGCAACACTTTCCCCTGCACGAATGGCTAGGTTAACCTGTTTTAATATGGTTAAATGTTCTTTCTCAGTAGAGACTGATTTAGACAAAGATTGGGCTTGGATGACTATCTTGTTCGAATCATCAAATTCAGGTGATGTGGTCGTAGACGACATTTGATCTGCATTCGAGTCTACGCTTTCGCTCTCTGCTGCTTTTGTTATAGATGGATCTTTTATAGGTGCATTTTTTATAGGTGCATTTTTTATAGGTGATTGAGACATGATGAGATTGTTATCCTTACTATTAGTGCTGTGCTTTTCTTCCGTCACACAGGCTGCGGTAAAAACCACTATTTTAATCTTAGGCGATAGTTTAAGTGCTGGATATCAAATGCCGATTGAACAAAGTTGGCCATCACTACTACCTAAAGAATTACAACAAAAAGGCATTGAAGCAGAAGTAATAAACGGCAGTATTTCAGGAGATACTACTGGAAATGGCCTGCAACGCCTTCCTTCTTTATTAAAACAACACCAACCTGATTGGGTACTGATAGAGCTTGGTGCTAACGATGGTCTACGAGGTTTTCCACCAGCGACCATACAAAGAAATTTGAACCAATTGATCGATCAAACTAAACAAGCTGGAAGCCAAGTTGCACTTATGCAAATTATGGTGCCGCCGAATTATGGTAAACGTTACACTCAAGCTTTTGCTAATTTATACCCTGAAGTAGCCAAGCAGCAAGACATTCCGTTACTGCCGTTTTTTCTGGAAAATGTCATCATCAAACCGGAATGGATGATGGAGGATGGGCTACATCCTAAAGCCGATGCTCAACCTTGGATCGCCCAGTTTATGGCGTCTCAACTCCAATCTATTTTGTGAATATAATTCCCAATATTCTTCTCCTTCGTGAATAATTAACAAAAAGTCAGCTAAAATACAGGTTGGCTTTGCTGTTTTTATAGCCAAGCATTCATGATCTGAAACAATTTTTTCTTATTTAATCTTAAAAATTCACCTTTATACCCTGTCAGCTCAATATTTCACTTTGTTGATGCCTTTATTCTAATGTTTATTCGTCACTAATAAGATTCATAGGATAACGTATGGTCATTGAACCTATCATTAAGGGCGTAGTTGCCCGCAGTGCCCATCCTTACGGGTGTGAAGCATCCATCCAGCAACAAATTAAATTCGCTAAAACTGCAACACAAATTAACGCAGGCCCTAAACGTGTTCTCATCTTAGGCGCATCATCCGGTTTTGGTTTAGCGGCTCGTATTGCTCTCGCTTTTGGCGGTAGTGATGCTGACACCATCGGCGTTTCATTTGAGCGTGGCCCTTCTGAAAAAGGTGTTGGCACAGCCGGTTGGTATAACAATGTGTTTTTTAAGCAAGAAGCCGAAAAAGCAGGTCGTATTGCCGTCAATATTGTTGGTGATGCATTTGCAAAAGAAACTCGTGAACAAGTGATTGAAGCAATAGAGACTTACTTTGAAGGCGAAGTAGACCTAATTATTTACAGTTTAGCGACTGGCATTCGTCCAAATCCAGTAACCGGTGAAAATTGGGTATCAAGCATTAAACCAATTGGTGACAGCGTCACTGGTGCAACAGTGTTACTTGAAAATGATGAATGGACGGAAACCACCATTGAACCGGCTACTGAGCAAGAAATCGAATCGACCATTAAAGTAATGGGCGGCTCTGACTGGGAATCGTGGGTTGATACACTTATCAATACAGAATCGATTGCTGATGGCTGTAAAACTATTGCCTTTTCATACATTGGTTCAGAGGCTAACTACCCTATTTACCGTGACGGTACACTAGGTTGGGCTAAGGTAGATTTACATCAAGCAAGTCACTCGTTAAACCTTAAACTCGCGAACTTCAACGGTTCTGCTCATGCCACGGTATGTAAAGCACTCGTCACTAAAGCAAGCGTGTTTATTCCAACTTTCACGCCTTATATCATCGCACTATATAAGGCAATGAAAGAAGACGGTAGCCACGAAACTGGTATTGAACAAATGCAACGTCTGTTTACCGATAAGCTTTATAACCAAGAGAAAATACCTGTTGATGCGGAGCGTTTGATCCGTATGGATGATTGGGAAATGAAACCAAGCATACAACAACGTGTGGCTGAGTTAATGAGTCGAATGAACGCCACTAACTTTAAAGAAATTGGTGATTATCAAGGCTATAAACAAGAGTTTATGCAACTCAATGGTTTTGATATTAAAGGTGTTGATTACCAACAAGATATCGACCTAGAAGCATTAACCGCATTACAGCCTTAATTGGTATGCAATAGACCCAAGTAATTTAAGTTTAAAGTTATTTCTGAGCTGATATATACCCGAAGTAATTGAAGTTGCAATGAGGCGACAAGTGAATGAGACCCCATGAGTTTAGCTTGCCTAAATGATTGGGGCGAATGAATGCTGTCAACAAAGCTGCGGCTTAAAGTACGATGGGTATACTCTGTAAGGGGAGTTATTGCTCAACGCCTCCTTTGCCGCACTACATACTTCGTCATGGTGCAAAGGAGGCTTTTTTATATATAGCTCACTCCATATCTCTCAATTAGTATATAATCCGCACTAGTTTTATTCTTATCAAAAGCGATACCGGAACCTTATGGATACTTTGATCTTCAAACTAAAAAATATCGAAAAGCAAAACTACCGTGCTTACCAACAAATCAAAGGTCAGTATGATTTCACTGATTTCGATCTTTTTATCGATACCGTTCAAGGTGATCCACATGCTACCGCCTCTCGCTTACGTGCTCGCCGAGCTTGGTCTCTAACGGATTTACAATGGTTATTAGAACAATCTGAAGACTACCAACGCGCCGCACGTGACTATATTGCTCGCTACTTTTCACAGCTTGCACAGCCTGAAGCCTCAGTAGACATTGCCTTTAATGGCCAAAGCGTGCTTGATCACACTGCCGTAGTGTTTGACCAAGAAGGTATTGAGCTACGTTTCCGTGTCAATCTACCTGCCGATGGTCGTCAAATCCTCGGTAAGAAAGCGATTAACATTTTAACCTTCCACCTGCCTAAATTTATCCGTCGTGCGACGATTGCCCGTGAAATTGATATGGATGCGTTGAAGCGCCATTGTGAAGTAGTCGAAGATCAAGTTGCCCTACGCAAGCAACTAGCTGAAAACAACCTTGTCGCATTTGTTGCAGATGGTAGCGTGCTTCCTCGCGTATCTGGAGATTGCGATCTACCAATGAAAGAAGCAGTGACCTTTTCGGCGCCTGAATCTTTAGCCATTGAACTAAATACTCCTCATAAAGGCAACATTCGCGGTTTAGGGATTCCAAAAGGCATCACACTCATTGTCGGTGGCGGTTTCCACGGTAAATCTACCCTACTGACAGCGATTGAACGTTCTATCTACGATCATATTCCAACAGATGGTCGCGAATACATTGTCACTGACCCACAAGCAATGAAAATTCGCGCAGAAGATGGCCGTAGTGTTCACCATTTGAATTTATCAAACTACATCAACCATTTGCCTATGGGTAAAGACACGACTGATTTTTCCACTCAAGATGCTTCAGGCTCTACTTCTCAAGCTGCCTGGTTACAAGAATCTCTTGAAGCAGGAGCCACTACGCTGTTAATTGATGAGGATACCTCGGCGACTAACTTCATGATACGTGATGAGCGTATGCAAGCATTAGTCAGTAAAGGTGATGAGCCGATCACTCCATTAGTGGATCGAATTGGTCAATTACGTGATGAGCAAGGCGTTTCTTCAATTATCGTGATGGGCGGCTCAGGCGATTACTTTGATGTTGCCGATACCGTGATTCAAATGCATGACTACCAAGCATTGGATGTAACGGTTAAGGCGAAAGAAGTGGTTAAACAGCATCCGAGCCAGCGACAACTCGAATCAGAAAGTGAACTTATTCAGCACCCTGCTCGCGCCTTTAATAATACTTGTTTGACTAAAATCTTAGCGGAAGGAAAATTTCGCATTCAAGGTAAAGGCACCCATACTTTGCGTTTTGGTAAAGAGCATATTGATGTTTCTGCACTTGAGCAAATTGAATCGACCAGCGAACTTAATGCGATTGGTTGGTTATGGTTCCAGTTGTCTCAACAGCCGGGTTGGAGCCAAGATCCATCGAAGATCTTTGATAACACACTTAATCAAGATTGGTATAAATCCATGCCGAAAAATGGTGACTTAGCCAAACCAAGAACTTTAGATGTAATGGCCGTTTTAAACCGTTTACGTAAAGCGCAATTTAAAGCTTAATTAAGATATAAGGCTATCTAGATATCTTTCTAGGTAGCCTTATATCACTCACCATACCCCATCACATTCAAAGTAATTCAATATGACGTCTGTAACCAATCTCAAGTATTTGCAAGGCTACCCTGATACGGTGTTATCTCAGGTAAAAACACTGATTGAGCAAGGCAAACTCGCCAAATGGGTTGAAAGCAAATATCCACAAATGCACAACCTGAAAACCGAGAAGGCGTTATACGACTACACTATGGCGATAAAAAATCGTTATTTGAAAAAGTCATCGCCCCTTTCCAAAGTGATTTACGATCCTAAAATCCATGTTGTCAACCATGCTCTAGGTTTACACACCTTTGTGTCTCGTAATCATGGGGGGAAATTAAAAGCGAAAAATGAAATTCGGATTGCCTCTATTTTCAAAGACGCACCAGAGCCATTGCTGAGAATGTTAGTGGTTCATGAATTGGCACACATTAAAGAGAAAGAGCACAACAAAGCCTTTTATGCCCTTTGCTGTCACATGGAGCCGGATTACCACCAGCTAGAATTCGACGCGAGATTGTTTTTGACTTATAAAGAATTGGTTAGCCAATAAAAGAGTTTAATACATAATGGTTTTCTTTTATTACCTTACTCAGATCAAGCTTACCATCTAATAGATCAGTGAAATGGGCATTACATTTCTTTTGTAGTTCAATGCTGCTAAAAGCATGAGTTGGTCGCTGTGATCATTTCAATTGGTTTTGAGTTTCATGTTTTCCTTGAATATAACTTCCAAGATGAATACTCACAACTTTTTCTGATACCAGTTCAAGCACCGAAATTAAATCGGTTGGAAATGTACGAATAGTCGCTAAATCTTTAACAGATACCCAATCCACCGATTGAATAAATGCTTCATCATTTAAACCGGCTAGGTTATCAGTATGTGGTTGCCCTTCAAATTGTTCTATATGATAAAAGAATTCCGCGTTATAGCGATTTGCCGTGGTTTCTAAAAACTCTCGAACACACAACAACTCGCCAACCTGTACTTCAAGCCCTACTTCTTCCAAACATTCCCGTTTAACACAATCTTTGGTGTGCATGTCACAGGCTTCTAAACCACCACCTGGCGGGATCCAATATTCACCAGTGAAATCTTTTACTTTAATCAATAGAACATGCTCATCTTTAATAATGATACCTGCAGCACGAATACGGTGTTTTGGTGCGTGAGTGCTCTTCTTCATCTTGGTGCCTCTAGTCATAAACTTCATAAGCGACTATTAAGATATCGAATACTCATTAGCTGGTATATTTTTATAGTCTTCACTCAAGCTAACTGTGACAGTGATCAATTCCGCACAAAGCCATCGAAACGTTTCGATGATCTATTTCACAAAATATTGACCTATAGAATGCATTATTTAAAACAATCACTATTCTTTATCGAAACGTTTCGCTGATGTCGAATATAAACCAAACTAGGTGTATCAATATGAAAAAAAGTGCCCTTATCAATTCTGAACTTTCACATCTGACTGCCACATTAGGGCATACCGATGAAATTACCATCTGCGATGCTGGGTTACCTATCCCAAACACAACTCGTCGTATTGATTTAGCACTGACACTTGGTATCCCAACTTTTGCTCAAACTGTTGATGTATTTTTAAAAGAATCACAAATTGAAGGGGTCATTTTGGCAGAAGAATTTAAACAATTCAGTCCTGAACACCACAACGCCCTACTTGCACGAATTGAAGAAGAGCAACAAATAACAGGTAAAGAAATCAGCATTACTTACATCAGCCATGAAGCTTTTAAATCGAGGACTCAACAAAGTAAAGCAATCGTTCGTACGGGTGAGTGTACGCCTTATGCAAATGTAATCTTTTTATCTGGTGTCACTTTTTAAGCGAGTTATGAATATGACAAAAGCTATTTTAGAACTCAAGCAAATAGAAAAGGCGTTCCCTGGTGTAAAGGCGCTCGACAAAGCTAGCCTTAACGTTTATCCAGGACGCGTAATGGCTTTAATGGGAGAAAATGGAGCCGGTAAATCGACGCTGATGAAAGTGTTAACAGGTATCTATTCTTTAGATAACGGCAGTATTCATTATCAAGATCACCCCGTCTCCTTCAAAGGACCAAGAGATTCACAACAAGCCGGAATTAGCATTATTCACCAAGAGTTGAATCTAATACCTGAGATCAGCATTGCTGAAAATATTTTCCTTGGCCGTGAGATGACCAATGCGTTTGGTCGTATTTTATGGAGCCAAATGTATGAAAAAGCGGCAGAGCTTCTTGCACGATTAAACGTAAAACGTAGCCCAAAAACCTTATTGGGCGATCTAAGCTTAGGTGAACAGCAAATGGTTGAAATCGCCAAAGCCCTATCGTTTGAATCAAAAGTTATCATCATGGATGAGCCAACCGATGCATTGACAGACAAAGAAACGGAATTTCTATTTAAAGTGATTAATGAGCTACGCGCTCAAGGCTGTGGCATCGTCTATATTTCACACCGTTTAAAAGAGATTTTTGAAATTTGTGATGATATTACCGTATTACGAGACGGAAAATTTATCGGGGAATGCGAAGTAAAAGATACCGATGAGGATTCACTGATTGAAATGATGGTTGGCCGAAAACTTGAAGAGCAGTACCCACGTATTGCTGTGCAATCTGATGAAACTCGTCTCTCCGTCAAAGGATTAACAGGCAAAGGTATTGATAACATTAGCTTCGATCTCAAACGAGGTGAAATATTAGGCGTTTCTGGCTTAATGGGCGCAGGTCGTACTGAGCTCATGAAAATGCTCTACGGTGCCCTACCTTATCACTCTGGAGACATTTTATTAGAGGGCAACAAAATTCACCCTACCTCACCTCAAGAAGGACTTGCTTGTGGTATCGCTTATATTTCAGAGGATCGTAAAGGTGATGGCTTAGTACTAGGGCTTTCTGTCAAAGACAACATGACACTATCCGCCCTACAACACTTTAGCTCTGGAGTTCAAATTCAGCATAAAAGTGAAGTCATGGCAGTGGATGACTTTATTGATCTTTTCAATATAAAAACCCCAAGCCGAGAACAAATCATCGGAAACCTATCCGGTGGTAACCAACAAAAAGTAGCGATTGCCAAAGGATTAATGACTCGACCTAATGTGTTAATTTTGGATGAGCCTACTCGGGGCGTCGATGTTGGTGCCAAAAAAGAGATCTACCAATTAATTAATAAATTTAAAGCTGAAGGGATGAGCATCATTCTTGTTTCTTCAGAAATGCCGGAAGTGCTTGGCATGAGTGACCGGATTTTAGTTATGCATGAAGGCAAAATCAGTGGCGAATTTGACGCCAAACAAGCTAACCAAGAATTACTACTGGCTTGTGCAGTCGGTAAAAACATCAGTAAGGACGTCGCATGAGCAGCAACACTATCAATAAACCGAATACACCAGAACAACCAAAAAAACCGTTATTGAGCAAAGAATGGTTGATTGAGCAAAAATCGCTCATTGCCTTAATCTTTTTAATCGTGGTGGTTTCCTTTTTAAACCCTAACTTTTTCACCGTCGACAACATACTCAATATTCTGCGCCAAACCTCCGTTAGCGCCATTATTGCAGTGGGTATGACTTTGGTTATTTTAACGGCTGGTATCGATTTAAGTGTCGGTTCTGTTCTGGCTTTATGTGGTGCTTTTGCCGCCAGTTTAATTGCAATGGAAGTCCCCGTATTAATTGCGGTTCCAACTGCCCTATTAGCAGGTGCTATTTTAGGTGGTATCAGTGGTGTCATTATCGCTAAGGGTAAAGTTCAAGCCTTTATTGCAACCTTAGTCACGATGACGCTTTTGCGCGGTGTCACCATGGTTTATACCGATGGTCGCCCAATTTCAACTGGCTTTACGGATGTCGCAGACAACTTTGCTTGGTTTGGTACTGGTTACACACTAGGTATTCCTGTTCCTGTCTGGATCATGGTATTTGTTTTTGCTGCAGCTTGGTATGTCTTAAACCACACTCGTTTTGGTCGCTACGTTTACGCATTAGGTGGCAACGAATCGGCAACTCGCTTATCTGGTATTAATGTCGACCGAGTAAAAATTGGTGTCTACGCGATTTGTGGCTTACTTTCTGCTCTTGCGGGTTTGATCGTCACATCACGCTTATCTTCTGCTCAGCCAACCGCTGGCATGGGATATGAACTCGATGCGATTGCTGCCGTTGTCGTAGGTGGTACCAGCTTAATGGGTGGTCGTGGCCGCATTATGGGCACTTTAATTGGCGCATTGATTATCGGTTTCTTAAATAACGCGTTAAACCTGCTTGATGTCTCTTCTTATTACCAAATGATTGCTAAAGCAGTGGTTATTTTATTGGCCGTACTAGTTGATAATAAAAATAAATAATTGATTGATAATAAACGTCATTACCGACACTAAGAGCTAACAATAAGCTCCCCTACTATAAAGGAATAACAACATGAAACTTAAAAAACTAACTACTTTGCTTTCCGCTGCCATGTTAACCAGTACGATGTCGGTTGCCGCGCACGCTCAAGATACAATGGCTATTGTGGTATCAACACTAAACAATCCATTCTTCGTGAGTATGAAAGATGGAGCCGAAGCCAAAGCAAAAGAACTCGGTTACGATCTAATTGTTTTAGATTCTCAAAATGATCCAAGTAAAGAACTATCTAATGTCGAAGACCTTTCAGTTAGAGGTGTAAAAGCAATACTCATTAACCCAACCGATTCTGATGCTGTATCTAACGCGATTCGAATTGCGAACCGTGCAAATATTCCAGTATTAACACTCGATCGTGGCGCAAGCCGTGGTGACGTTGTCAGTCATATTGCTTCTGATAACGTTGCTGGTGGTGAAATGGCAGGTAAATTCATTATTGAAAAAGTCGGTGAAAAAGCCAAAGTTATTCAACTTGAAGGCATAGCTGGTACTTCCGCTGCTCGTGAACGTGGCAAAGGTTTCATGAATGCCGTCCAAAATTCACAACTAGACCTTCTTGCAAGCCAGCCGGCTGATTTTGACCGAAGCAAAGGTTTGAATGTAATGGAAAACCTACTTGCGGCTAATGGTGATACCCAAGCGGTATTCGCGCAAAATGATGAAATGGCACTTGGCGCTCTACGTGCGGTACAAGCGTCAGGAAAAGATATTTTAATTGTTGGCTTTGATGGTACCGATGATGGTATTGCTGCAGTTAAACGAGGCATGTTAGGTGCAACAATTGCACAACAACCCTCTCTAATTGGTGAGTTGGGTGTTGCCACTGCAGACAAAGTTCTAAAAGGTGAGTCGGTAGAAAAAAATATTCCGGTTCCACTTAAAGTGATTACTAAATAATCACTTAATGTGAGGGCTGAACCGCCCTCACTTTCCTCATTTTTAATGCTCATTGCTATGACGTATCTAGGTCATATCAATTCGTATTTAAACGTTATCGCCATAAGGATGATATATGAACAAGCTGATCGTTTTAGGTAGTGTTAATGCCGATCATGTACTTCAAGTTCCCTCTTTCCCTCGCCCAGGTGAAACTCTAATGGGACGTAATTACCAAGTTATTTCTGGTGGAAAAGGAGCGAATCAAGCGGTAGCCGCCGCACGTTTAGGTGCAGATATTGGGTTTATAGCTTGTGTAGGAAGTGATTCCTTTGGGCAAAATATCATTCAAAGTTTTGCGCAAGATGGAATCAATACTGACTATATATCTACCATTCCATCGACACCTACCGGCGTAGCGTTAATCCAAGTCTCAGATGAAGGCGAAAATAGTATTTGCCTTTCACCTGAAGCCAATAATGCTTTAGACCAAGATCGAGTGTCTATTTTCAAAGATCCTATCCAGCACTGTGATTATTTACTTCTGCAACTTGAAACCCCTTTAAATGGTATTGAGTCGGCTATCAAATTGGCTAAATCAAGTTCTAATTCTGGTATCAAAGTCGTTTTAAATCCAGCTCCAGCGAAAGCATTGCCGGACTCTATCCTAAATAGCATTGATATTATTACCCCAAATGAAACTGAAGCAGAAGTCTTAACCGGTATTACTATCACTGATGATAATTCAGCACAAGAAGCAGCAAATAATCTTCATGAGAAAGGTATCTCAACCGTAATTATTACTCTAGGTGCTAAAGGTGTATGGTTAAGTGAAAACCGAAAAGGTAAAATTATTCAAGGCTTTAAAGTAAAAGCGCTGGATACTACCGCCGCCGGCGATACCTTTAATGGTGCTTTTGTCACTGCGCTACTTGAAGGAATGGCAACAATACCTGCGATTCAATTTGCACATGCTGCCGCAGCCCTTGCAGTGACTCGATTTGGAGCACAAACCTCCATCCCGACACGGCAAGAAACGAATGATTTTTTAGCACTGCAAGCATGTTAATTTAGCATTTAAATTTATTTACTTTCAATCAATAGGGAATCATCACATGGCAACAATGAAAGACATAGCTCGACTTGCTCAAGTGTCGACGTCCACTGTTAGCCATGTTTTGAATAAGACACGATTTGTTAGCGAAGATATTGAAAAACGCGTAAAACAAGCAGCAAAAGATCTTAACTACGCGCCATCAGCATTAGCTCGTAGTTTAAAGATGAAGTGTACTAAAACCGTTGGGATGTTAGTGACTACCTCAACCAACCCTTTCTTTGGGGAAGTACTTAAGGGCGTTGAAAGACGTTGTTATGAAAAAGGTTATAACCTGATACTTTGTAACACTGAAGGTGACAGCGAACGCATGAAAGCCTCTATCGACACTCTGTTACAAAAGCGTGTCGATGGTTTAATGTTAATGTGCTCTACCCTTGAGGGAGAAGAAATTGAAATTTTTGAACGCTATCCGGAACTGCCTGTCGTCGTTATGGATTGGGGCCCAATGAAATATGCAAGTGATAAAATTCAAGATAACTCTTTCAAAGGTGGGTACTTGGCAACTCAGTATTTAATCGATCATGGTCATACCGACATAGGCTGTATCACTGGTCCACTACATCGTAGTCAAGCATCATTACGTTTTGATGGTTTTAAACAAGCTTTACAAGATCATAATCTAACTTTAAATAAAAATTGGATTGTGCCAGGCAACTTTGAATGTGACGGTGGCTATGATGCTTATCAAACTCTGAAACTCAATGGATCTTTACCGAGCGCATTATTCATCTGTAATGACATGATGGCACTAGGTTTAATTAATGCTGCAAACCACGATGGTGTAAAGATCCCTCAAGATCTTTCCATTATTGGTTATGATGATATCCAATTAACTAAGTACATCACTCCCTCTTTAACCACCATCCATCAGCCAAAATATCAACTAGGCAAAGCCGCGGTCGATACCTTACTCTCACGCCTTGAAACTCCAAATGCCCCTCAACAAGTGATTCAATTAGAGCCAACATTAATAGAACGTCATTCCGTAACCAAATACCCAATAAAATAGCAGATATACATCAAGCAGTATCCGAACATATTAGCTGGGAAGTTACTTGGGTATGATACCGAAGTGAGTTATTATTCACGCCGTTTTTCATTCTACCTATTTCTTGGAGCCCTCATGGCCACTGGACCTTACAATAAAAATAATCGTCATTCGCAAACAACTAATAGAAGTAATAAGTCCAGTACTCAAAAGCCAAAATCTAATAAACCCCAAGCCAATAATAAGACCGCATCATACCGTTCAAAGTCATTGATACAAAAAAAACCTATCGGATTGCATCCACGTAATCTGCATCATGGTCGTTATGATTTTGATAAATTAGAAAGTGCAAATCCTGCACTAACAGAATTCGTGATCCTAAATCCTCGCGGTGAACGTTCGATTAGCTTTAGCGATCCTAAAGCGGTGTTAGCACTCAACGAAGGACTGTTAAAAGCATATTATGGTCTAGAATTTTGGCAAATCCCACCGGGTTATCTATGCCCGCCAATTCCGGGAAGAGCGGATTACATTCATTATCTCGCCGACCTATTAAGCGCAACAAAAGAGAAAACTGATGTGCTTATCGTCGAAAATGATGAGCGAGATCCAAATGCTGGTTCAGCCAATCATAAACATACGGTCCTTGATATCGGCACAGGTGCAAACTGCATCTACCCTATTTTAGGCTCAAGCTTATATGACTGGAATTTTGTTGCTAGCGATATTGATCCGATTTCAGTCAAAACTGCACAGTTATTAATTCAGGCGAATAAGAGACTGACGAATAAAGTGAAAGTTCGTCAACAATCTAAACCAAGCAGCATTTTTTACGGCATCATCAAACCGAACGACGATTTCATTTTGACAATGTGTAATCCTCCCTTTCATGAGTCATTAGAAAAAGCACGTGAAGGCAATTTACGTAAAATAAATAACCTCAATAAAGGCAAAACGGTGCCGCTATCAAAAAATAACCAACCGGTTTTAAACTTTGCAGGAACTGAAAGTGAGTTGTGTTACGAAGGTGGTGAGATTGCTTTCTTGAAACAAATGGCCATCGAAAGTAAAGATTTTGCCAAGCAGGTATGTTGGTTTACTAGCCTAGTCTCCAAGAAAGAAAATGTGCCGTTACTACAGCAACAGTTAAAGAAATTAGGCGCAACCAATATTCGCGTCGTTGAAATGGCACAAGGCCAAAAAATCAGCCGTTTTGTCGCATGGAGCTTTTTGACGAATTTAGAGCAGAAGTCATTTTTTAATTAAGCTATCTCCTTTGTACTTGAAGTTGAAACTTTGTTAACTGCAACTCCAATTAATTTGGGTATATAATCAATAACTTCACACATAAAAATGCTCAGCAAATTCACTGAGCATTCTATTTAATCGTATTTCTTATTCGGATTATTTCGCTTTACGACGATCCGCTACCGCTTTTGCAAGTTGGCGCAATACTGTTTCTGTATCATCCCAACCAATACACGCATCGGTAATACTCTGACCATAGTTTTCAACTTTGCCATCAACCAAATCCTGGCGACCTTCGTTTAAGTGGCTTTCGATCATTACACCAAAGATAGCATCTTCACCACTCGCGATTTGAGCGGCAACATCTTCAGCAACAACCATTTGACGTTGAAATTGCTTAGAACTGTTTGCATGACTGAAATCAATCATCACTTTTTGGCGTAGTCCCTTTCCTGCTAATTCTGATTTCACAGCAGCAACATGTTCAGCACTATAGTTTGGTTCTTTACCACCACGTAAAATTATGTGGCAATCTGGGTTACCTGCAGTTTCGACAATCGCAGAGTGCCCGTATTTAGTGACCGATAAGAAATGGTGAGATGCACCAGCAGAACTACAAGCGTCTGTTGCAATTTTAATGTTGCCATCGGTGCCATTTTTAAAACCAACAGGACAAGATAACCCAGATGCAAGCTCACGGTGAACTTGTGATTCGGTTGTACGGGCACCAATTGCGCCCCAACTGATTAAATCACCAACATATTGAGGTGTGATCATGTCTAAAAACTCACTCGCCGTTGGCACGCCGCTATCAGTTAAATCAAGAAGCAGCTTACGTCCCATACGAACACCATCATTGATTTGATAGCTATCATTTAAGTATGGGTCGTTTATAAGTCCTTTCCAACCTACAGTTGTGCGTGGCTTTTCAAAGTAGACCCGCATTACCACCTCAAGGTCACCTTTTAACTCATCACGTAATACTTTTAGTCGTTTAGCATATTCAAGAGCCGCATCGGTATCATGAATAGAACATGGGCCAATAACAACTAACAAGCGATCATCTTTATCTTCAAGAATATTGTGAATACTTTGGCGAGATTCAAATGTCGTATCACTAGAAGTTTCAGTGGCAGGAAACTTTTCTAAAACAGCGATTGGCGGTAAAAGTTCTTTAACTTGTTTAATTCTTACATCATCTACTTTTTGCATAACGACATTGTCCTTGTTTTGTGTGTATCTCAAGCTTTGATTCGATAAACAGTTCGAATTCTCTAATGCTTAAAATATGTTAATTTCTGTTCCTTCTAATTAACTTATCCCTACAAAAACAGAACTTCAATCATTAATTTCCATATAAGACATATTTTATACATTTTTGAAGCCACTGAGGTTCAAATTGTTCTAGCCAAATAAAAAACCACCGTATCTGATTTTGATATCGGTGGTTTTCAGTTAATAGGGCCTGTTGATCTTTGGTGATTATTTTTGCAGCGTAATGACAACCGTTTCGCCATCAACGGTAAGTTCTAAAGCATTACCATTGAGTTTATACGAGACTTCTACTTGCTTACCTTCATTCTTATTTGGAACAAGAAGAGTCAAAATATTGTGCTCTTTTGCTGATTTAAACTCTACCTCAACATGACGGTGAATTTCTAAATCTTCATATTCAGTTGGGTCAACGTCACCGAAGCCTTCTACATTTTTCACAGAAAGAATGTTATCAGCGCTTTCATTGATAAAATTCACATCAAGATGCGCGATTTCGCCACGGATAGTGAAGTTCTTATCTGCCACTTCGTTTGTGAATGTAGTGTGCATTAACCAAGTCATGTCTTTCTCTTCAGAAAGCGTTGCTTTGTCTTGCATCACAAATACTTTACCTTTCACAAACCAGATCTTGCGCTTATAAGATTCAATTTCAGGAACAAAATACTTATAAGATGCGGTGGCATCACCTTCCACGAACTTAACATCAGACTCTGTATCGTAATCGGTAATGTTACCGCCCGCTTCAATACAGTAACGATCTTGGTGCGCTTCATAACCAGTATTTTTGTTTTCGCCATATTGACCTTTACCACCAAACAGTGGAAGGTTTTTAGAGAATGTCTGACGACGCCATTTGGTGTGCATATCAACGCCAAAACCACCATAATAACCTGTAATTGATGCTAAAGTTTCCCCGAACGCATGCAGAGTAAAGGCATTTTGGTCGCCATGTGAGTGGCTGATTGAACCAAACGGAGAACATTTGAATACCATATGAATATGGTTATCACGCTCAGTCATCTTGTTATGGAACGCTGCCCAACCGGTAATTGGAAAGACTTTCAATAATGGCTCATTAGACGGTGCTTTTTCTTCTGGTGCATCCCAAAGAATATTGAAACGAAGATCATCATAACCAAAATCCCACCAACCGAAGTTGTAGAATTTTGTATGCGCTTCAGTATCGCGACCTTTAAGCTGGTTGTAGTACCAAACATACTCAGGTTTTTGGTTTACACCCGCATAATGCTTGATGTTATAGGCCAATTTTAAACCAGGGAAATCACCAATAGAAGATTGGTCACAAAAGCTTGCACGTTTAGAGTGTACTGGCATGCAATACAGTGGGAAATCACCTGTATTTTCGTAGAAAGTCTTATTAAACATATCTACGCCACAGTAAGCTTTCAATAGATCGAATGCTTCACCTAGGAATGCTGTTTGGGTATTCCAGTAGTCAGGACCTTCCGCCCAACCGCCATCTTCACCGCCCCATGGCGGATAGTGAACCGCATAGTACTCAAGAGCATAAGCAATGTACTCGCCCGCTTTAGGATGATCGTGATATAAAGCAATACACGTTGGAATAATCGCAGAAGAAATCGAACGAACACCGTGGCTGTTCAATGGATTGTTAAGTAGATCAACGGTTACTTTAAGGTGGTGCATGATCTCATCAAGACGAACAACGAGTGCTTCTTGAACTTGTTGACGTTCTTCATCGGTAAAGTATGCATGTAGCCAGTCATAACCCCAAGCCATTGCCGCGATAACACGGAAAGCGGCTTCATCATTGTAACCACGAGAGGTTACGCCATCTGGATCGTACGTCGATAACTTAAGTGTCCAAGCTTTTGCTTTGGCAATCAGATCTCCGTCATCTTTCACAATACCTGCAATAGCAAGGTTACGAGTTGCATTCATCGCCATTTGGCAATCGACATACATTTGACGCCAATAAGGACGCCATAGTGATGCTTTACCTACCGTTTCTTCAGGGTAAGCTTGTGGCTCTTCATAAGGTTCTACATCTAAGAACTTAACTGTAGAATTATTATAAAAATCATTGAACATGCAGTATGAGTCGTCAGCTTTTACTTTCGCTTTAAATTCAGCAAGATTTTTTGATTGTACTAAAAGACGTGGACGCTCAGCACTCAAGTTATCTAAAAATGATAAATCAAAGTCACGCTTTTGGACTTCAATAGGAAGTAAATCAACTAAGTTACCCGCTGATGTGTCGTTTTCTAGTTTGATTTTCCTGATCGCATCAAGAGATTTTTGGTCTGTCATAGTCACTCTCTTTATATAAATTTTAAGATTAAGTTTATCTGAACTACTAAATTAATCTTATTGTATTACAAAAAGAGAAGGTGAGTAAAATAATCTAAACAAGCTTTTGTTAAAAGTGCTTAGCTCTGTCACAAAATCATACCAGTCACACTCATTAAATGATCAGAAATTGCGTAGGAAAAAAGCTTGAGACCAAGGTAAAAATTTTCAATAAGTAGTTATTCTACAACCAAAATTTTCAACGAAGTTATCGAGCTTTTTAACAAACAAGGATGAACAAATAATTAGTACGATTGGTATTAATAAAATTAATCTTATTATTGATAAGTAAAAACACAAAACGCTGACTATTGAGTCAGCGTTATCATTGTTAATTCTTTGAGAGAACTTATTTATCTTTCATTTGAGACTGAGATTGATCACGTTGGTTTTGAAACCAAAAACGTTTTCTACCGTTTGAACGAATCATAGTTATTTTCCTTCTTATTTATCCCAAGTCACCTTCAGATGTAACATTCTCATCTTTAGATTTCTTGGGGATATACATCACTGAAATTACTCAATTATTTAGACAAAAACTGTGATGCTAATCGAATACTCAAAAATGAGCATATAAGCCGGTATTAACCTATTTATTTTGACGCTGAGTTCGAGTTTCGCTTTTAGGGAATATCGATATAACGACTCTTCGAAGACACTTTCTTTTATCGAAAGTACGGTGAACAGAATTACAACGGGACTTGATGCTAAAGCAGAGGGTCGAGTATTAATTTTTCACACTTCAAACAATGAAGTTTATAAATGGGTTATTTGGGCTTGCCTTTACCAGCTTGTTAAGCAGTGTGCTTAGTCTGGTTTTTTATTTTTGTGTTACTTCTTATAAAAACAAACGCTGACTAATAAAGCCAGCGTTTATTATATCTTCCAGTGTTAGAGATAAACTCTACACTAAAAAATCAATTATTAAGCAGGAACAACGTTCGCAGCCTGAAGACCTTTTTGGCCTTGCTCTACTTCAAAAGACACTTTTTGGCCTTCTGCAAGAGTTTTGAAACCTTCAGAAGCGATCGCACGGAAGTGTACGAATACGTCAGCGCCACCGTTGTCTTGAGTAATGAAGCCGAAACCTTTCTCTTCGTTAAACCATTTAACGATACCAGTTGTTTTAGACATATTATGTCCCTTATCTTGTGTGCAATAAATGCAGTTCATAAATGATGTCGCCAAATGCGACGGGTGCTGCGTTGAACGATTTAATGGTTTATTAAGCGAAGGGAAAATCTAAGAACAAAGACAAAAACGAAGCTGTATTTGAGGATTCTACTTTTACTAAATTGTTTCATTAATCACTCTTATCAACAGAGCGAGGTAAATAGTACAGGGTTTGAGAGAGATGTACACCTTTTTCGTACATATTATTGAAAATAAATCTTGTTTGGGTTTTTCGTCACATATTTAGCAGGCTGAGTTAGTAAAAATTATCTCAAAAATTCAGCCTACCCTTTGCCTTGTTTTGCTTAAGCTAATTGAACTAACAACCATTCCTTTACTTGAGCTAACTCTTCAGCATTCTGTGGGTATCGAATTGCAACCTCATTTAAAGCGGTCATTATCCCTTCAGCATTATAAAGCTGCCCGGTCAAAGCCTCTTGCAATGCTTCAAGCGGTGCAGGATCTAGGCTATCGGTAAACACTTGTACTTCTTCGATGTGCGCTTTCTTGACGTTAAAATGTAGCTCCACACCACCCCATTTGAAACGTTCGTCAATGTGGTGGCTAAACTCAGGCGTGTTACCAAAGTTCCAATGCCAATCTTGTTGCTTAGTAAAGGTCGCTTCAAAGTTTGGTAAATCCGGCATCGCCTCTTCGGAGATAAACTCTGGCTCGACTGTTTCGCCATAATAGTCAAAGAACGCCTGTTTGATCGCTTCACATAAACTGTCGTGGGTTAAAGTATCATCTAACTGATTGAGATTAATTACGCGAGATCGTACCGAGGTAATGCCTTTCGCTTGTAGCTTTTTCGGATCTGGGTTGAGATAGTCCGCTAAACGACTCATGTCCGCATTTAATAGAATCGTGCCATGGTGAAAGCCACGGTCCATTGTTTCTCGATAAGCTGAGCCAGAGAACTTACGCTCTCCTTCTTCTGTTTCCACTACAAGATCATTACGCCCTGTGGCTTTGCCTTCTATACCTAATGCTTTCAATGCATCTAATACAATTTGCGTAGACACGGTTTTATCGTATCCCGGCTTGCCTGCCATGAAAGTAAAGTTGCTGTTGCCAAGATCATGGAATACCGCTCCACCACCGCTTTGTCGACGAGCGAGAGTAATACTATCTCTTTCCATACGCTGAGTATTACACTCTTTCCAAGGATTCTGCGCTCGACCAATCACCACCGTATTGTCGTTACGCCACAGAAACAACACCTTTTGGTCTGCACTCATCGAACGGAAAATGGTATCTTCTACCGCTAAGTTAAATAGAGGATTGGTTGAAGTAGAAAACAGCAAACGAAGTGATGACATAAAAACTCTCAGTAGTTAATGCATTGATAACCAGATATTAACCTGAATGAAAAGCATCTGTCCTTAACCAAGATGTAAAATTTTGCTTTTCCAGCAGCTTTCCATTAACTCATTTCACGCTTGGTGGTAAGCTCCATCAATAAAAAGTAGTTTGTTGAATTAAGGAGAATTCTAGTGCCCATTTCTCATGAGCTTGCTTCATCATTTGTTGATAATGGAATACTTTACCAACCACACCAATTTCAAGTTCCGCTTAAGCATGATGATAAGCAAAGCCAGACCATTACCGTTTATGCTCGCGAGTTAGTCAGTCTAGGGAAACAAACGCAAGATTTACCATGGCTGGTTTATTTCCAAGGTGGCCCAGGCTTTCCTTCCCCTAGAGCAAATGGACAATCGGGCTGGTTAAAAGCAGCGCTCCAGCAATATCGCGTATTGTTACTCGATCAACGAGGTACAGGGTTAAGTTCACCAATTACTCACCAAACACTTGAAGGCATGAGTAGTGATGAACAAGCAGACTATCTCTGCCATTTCAGAGCAGACAGCATTGTCAAAGATGCCGAAGCCATACGTAAACATTTCAATGTGGAAAAGTGGGCTATACTTGGTCAAAGCTTTGGTGGCTTTTGTTCATTAACCTATCTATCGCGTTATCCTAATAGTTTATTAAAATCTTATATCACTGGTGGCGTTCCTTCTTTAACTCGCCATGCCGATGAGGTTTACCAAGCAACTTACCTACGGGTAAAACAAAAAAATGACACTTTCTTCCGCCAATTTCCACAGGCGCAAACCTTGTGTCAACGCATTGCAGACTACTTGCTCAATCACCAAACCTATTTACCTAACGGCCAGCTATTTACCGTAGAACAATTTCAAATGATCGGTATTAACCTAGGTCGTGGCAATGCAGCGCTACCTATGTACTACCTGCTTGAAAGCGCTTTTGTCACCGTAGATGGCAAAGAAACATTAAGCTACGCGTTTTTGAATGCCATGCTGGCGGAGCAGGCTTACCAAACTAATCCTATCTATGCCATTTTGCATGAATCGATTTATTGTCAGCCTTTTGCTAAGAATGATTCAGAGCAAACAGCATCGGCTTGGTCGGCGCACCGTGTTCGACAAACCTACCCTGAGTTCAACTACCAAACTGGAAATCCTTTCTTATTTACAGGAGAAATGGTGTACCCGTGGATGTTTGAACAAATGCAATGCTTAAAACCATTAAAAGAGGCGGCAAACAAACTCGCTGAAAAGCAAGATTGGTCTGCTCTTTACGACGTAGAACAGTTAAAAAAGAATACCGTCCCCATTGCTTGCGCGGTTTATGTTGAAGATATGTATGTTGAGTTCGATTATTCACGTGAAACCCTAACAAATATACCGAACAGTCGCGCTTGGATGACCAATGAATATGAACACAATGGTATTGGTGTCGACGGTGAAACCATCTTTAATCGACTTGATGAGATGCTAAACCAAATTAGCTAATATTTTCAATATGCAAGAGAACAACGCCGATGTATCAATCACATCGGCGTTTTTATGTTATCGACCTATTTACACTGTAAAACCAACAGTGACAGTGTCACAATATTAAGAAGCGAATCTTATCAACATCTGCAATATTTCTCGTTCTTCAACGTAACTTGAATCCTTTATACTCAAGCCAACCCGCCGATTGGGTTCTATTACATGAACCTAGTGCGATTAATGCAACTGAATAAATAAAATTAGCGCCACCTGATTATCTCTTCTAAGTGGCGCTATCTGTTTTGCTACTCTTTATTCATACCATCAGCCATCGCATTAACTAAAGCATGATCTTTCGTATCTCCTGATAAATCCCATGAAAATATTCCTGCCAAATTATTAGCTTTGGCCCATGCAGCTTTAGCTTTAATAGATTCAGGATTATCGTAGCTAATGAACACTTGTTTTTCAGGGTTCCATAAATATGGCGCTTGGGCCACTTTATCATAGCCTTGTACGTAGCCCTGTTTGCTGGTGTAGTTCTTCATCAGATCCCAATACATGAAGAAGCCAGGCTCCGTTGTACCAAACGTTGCCCCTTTCTCTGAAGTTAATGTTGAGCTAGGTAACTTACCATCAAAGTCTTTCGTACCTTCCCAACCACGGCCAAAGAATGTCGCGCCAATAACCAATTTTTCTGGGGGGATACCTTGAGCGATCATTTGCTTAATAAACACATCAGCGCCCATTCCCCACCAACTACGCTCCGTTGCATGTAGATTAGTTAAATGGCCCGTTTGTTGACCCCAGCCACCTAAAAAGTCGTAGGTCATAGCAAACATATTAGTTAGGTATTGCTCTGCATTCTGAAAATCTATTTGGGTTGTTTTAGGACCAACCCCAACCGCCATAGATAATTCATACTCACGTTTTGTTTTCTCTTCTAACGCATCGAGATCTGCTCGAATAGTTTTTACTAAATAAGTAAAGGCTTCTTTTTCCAATGCTTTTTGTTCATCGGTTAATTTTGTGTCAGGATTCCATGGAGAAGTTGTTAAGCCACCGCCTCCTGGGTATTCCCAATCTAAATCAATACCATCAAAAAAATCATATTGAGCAATAAGCTCTACGGCTGTACGTGCAAATTGATCTATGGCTTTTTTATCCTTAGCCATCTCATGGAAAGGTTCAGACATTGTCCAACCGCCAAAGGATGGTAGAATTTTCAAATTTGGGTGATTAGCTTTTAACTGTGCTAATTGAGAAAAATGACCTTTGTAATCCACATCAACAGATACAGCCCCGAAATCATGCTCAAGCGCCGCCTCTTTATCGACAATAATGGCGGTATAAGGATCTTTTCCTTCACATTGCTGGGCAACCTGAGCTTGAACGGCTTCGCCTGCACCAGTATGTGGCCCACACATGGATAGAAATGCATAAATAATATGTGTCAATTTGTCCGCAGGAATATCGTGTACAGAATATGGATTGATATCGCTTTTATAAAACCAATCAGCAAAATAACCAGCAACGATGGGTGTGTTCACCGACTTTTCCGCCGCAAACACAGTTGTAGCACTGAAACTTACACACAAAATAGAACTTACCAACGTTGGTAATATTAATCTTTTCATTTCTATCTCCCAATAAATCACGACCAATCAAAGTACACGCAGTCTAAATGCACACTAAGCATATGATTATGCTCTCTCAATTCATCATGCTATTGCGTAAACTTAATCTTAATTATGAAGTTCGTAAAACCCAAAAGTTCAATTTATGACCTGTGGTTATTTTTTGAGGAAAAATAATGTATTTCATCATGTGTGTTGCATACTTTTTCAAATTAACACGCAAAATTCATAAGGCATTAAATGCAACCGTTTGGCTAAAAAGAAGCAATTTTAAAAATAGATAAGATCTAAAATTAGCAATCGTTTCCTTAAAATAAAGTGAGATCTAGGCATCTTTTTTCACTCACTTGGTTTGACTTGAGTTCGTTATATTTCAATTATGAGTACCTAATTAAACCTTACAGACTTTAGCTTGCTACCTTAATATCACTTAGCTGAGTTATTTTTCTTCTGTTATTTCATTTCAATTATTAGATAGGGTTATACATGAGTAGTAAATTAGAACAACTTCGCGCACTCACTACCGTTGTTGCAGACACTGGTGATATTGATGCCATCGCGAAATACCAACCTCAAGATGCCACCACTAACCCATCATTGATTTTAAAAGCTGCGCAAATTGAAGACTATTCACGCCTGATTGATCAATCTATCGCTTATGCCAAAGCACAAAGCGACGATGCAGACCAACAAGTGCAAGATACTTGTGACATGTTAGCGGTAACGATTGGTCAAGAGATCTTAAAAGTGATTCCGGGTCGCATTTCAACCGAAGTAGACGCTCGTCTTTCATATGACACTGAAGGCAGTGTGAAAAAGGCTCGCCAGTTAATCAAAATGTACAACGATGCTGGTATTACTAACGACCGTATTTTGATCAAACTGGCTTCGACTTGGGAAGGCATTCGCGCAGCGGAAGTTTTAGAAAGTGAAGGCATCAACTGTAACCTCACCCTACTTTTCTCTTTTGCTCAAGCTCGCGCCTGTGCAGAAGCAGGCGTTTACTTAATCTCGCCGTTTGTTGGCCGTATTATGGACTGGCACAAAGCGAAAGAAGGTCGTGATTTTGAAGCAAGTGAAGATCCTGGTGTTAAATCTGTTACCAATATCTACAACTACTACAAAGAACATGGTTACGAAACGGTAGTCATGGGCGCAAGCTTCCGCAATACTGGTGAAATTTTAGAGCTTGCAGGTTGTGATCGCTTAACCATCAGTCCTCAGTTGTTGCAAGAGCTGGAAGACAGCCAAGGTGAAGTGGTGCAAAAACTAAAATCGGCGCAAAGCATTCAAACTCAACCAGAAAAAATGACGCATGCTGAGTTCTTGTGGGAACACAACCAAGATCCTATGGCGGTAGAAAAACTGGCTGAAGGCATCCGCGCCTTTGCTGTCGATCAAGGCAAACTAGAAGCCATGATTAAAGCGAAACTTTAAGCCTACAATTATCAAGCTCTAGGAGTTGTTGAACTAGGCTTTACCTTGTTAAAATGGTCAGTTAGTTGCTGACCATTTTTGTTTATCGGAGTTCCTATGTATCTATACCCTACTATTTTGGTCGCCATTAATCCTAATGACATACATGCCAAACAGCTTGTTATTAAAGCCGCGACCATTGCGATGCAAAACCAAGCAGAACTTCACCTTGCTTATGTCGAAAAAGGCATTTTTAATACTCACTACCTATATCGAGATGAAGGGTTATTCAACTTTCATCCCGGAAAAGAACTGGATCGCATTCAACAATTGCATGAGTTGAGTCAATCAAGCCCTTATCCTGTAAAGAATATTCATTTTGCTGCGGGGGAAGTCATCAAACACTTAGAAGATTTAATTGAAGAAGTTGAAGCAAAGCTTGTCATCGTCGGTCATAAAAACAAGCTCACACACTTCTTTGGCGGTATTGAAAAAGATTTATCCGCCGATCTGCATTGCGATATTTTGCAAATGCATTGCTTTGAGTAATAGTCCAAAACCTTCATACAAATTAACCTTACAAGTGATATGACAGTTTTTATTCCTTAGTGAATAAAATTGTTATTAATCCAAGCACTATTTGTAATATATAAGGTAAAGTACTTTGCTTGTTACGCCGCCCTGCCATGCTAACAGTAAGGTGCAATAAGCGACTACCGACCTATCACGCGATCTATTATCATACGAGCCACTCTCAAACTCTCCATTCCAACACTTGCCAGTTTTCTTGATCAGAATGAGCTTTTAAAGCTGGGCATGGATTCACTAAATACGCATAATCGGCAAACTCACACAAAGGTAAGTCATTGATTGAATCGGTGTAGAAATGGATTTCGGAAAAGCCTTCTGGTTGGCGCTTAATCCATTCTTTCAAGCGTAATACTTTGCCTTCACGATAGCTTGGAATACCAGAAATCTCTGGCGTATAGCAACCTTGCTTGGTTACCAAATCAATGCCTAAAGCATGGGAAACTCCAAGGTGACGTCCAACGACACTCACTAAAAACGACACGCTAGCAGAAATAATCACCATCTGAGCTTGTTGTTGTTTAAGCTGCTCAATCAAGCCTTTCGATTGATCAAACTGCTTAGCTAATATTTCTTCCACCACACATTCTTCCACCAGTTGATTAACCTCTTCAACTGGCACGCTCGCTAAAGGAGCAATCGAGAACTCAAGATAATCTTGCATATCCATTTTCCCTTGTGCATACAGACTCATTAAGCGTTTATCTTGCTCAAGAAAATTCGCGTCAATGATGATGCCTTTACGCACTAAAAAAGCATTCCATAACATTGCACAATCAGCATCAATTAACGTCTCATCCATATCAAAGACATACAAAGGTTGTGTCATATTAAGCACCCACAGGTTGAATTTCATTGAGATTAAAAAGTAGCTCAAGAGAACTCCCTTCTGGCATCAAGCGCTCAGATGAACGGTTTAATAAATCGACCGTTAACTCACACTCATCCACCGCTACTTGATAACGAATAATATTGCCTAATAATTGGTGGCTTTTAATCACCCCTTGTCGTGGCGATGAGATATGTTGCGCATACTGACGCCCTTCTTCTTTGACATAAATCGACTCTGGACGGATCGCCACTTTGCTTGTCGTATCAAGGTCTAACAAGGCTTTAGCACAACGGCCATCAATCAGGTTATAGTGCCCCATAAAACCGGCTACAAACTCATTGGCAGGTTGGGTATAAATCGCTTCTGGCGAACCTGCTTGTATTATCTCACCCTGGTTCATCAAGAAGATGCGGTCAGACATGATCATCGCCTCTTCCTGATCGTGAGTAACAAAAATCGTAGTCAGATTCATCTCTTTTTGAATGTCGCGGATTTGTTGGCGTAAATGCTTACGAATTTTGGCATCCAATGCCGATAACGGCTCATCCAACAATAAAATTCTCGGTTTTACGACCAAAGCACGCGCTAATGCCACACGTTGACGCTGACCACCTGATAATTGATGTGGATACTGTTTCTCTTTGCCTTTTAAATCCACTAACTCAATCACTTGGCTCACCAGTTTAGCGACCTCACCGGAAGCCACTTTTTTCATTTTCAGCCCAAAAGCAATGTTGCCCTCAACGGTCATATTCGGAAACAAAGCATACGACTGAAACACCATGCCAATGCCACGCTCTTGTGGTGATTGATGCGTAATGTTTTCATCATTGACCCAAATCTCACCTTGATCGACCGGGTTTAATCCTGCAAGGCTACGCAATAAAGTTGATTTACCACAGCCACTTGGCCCTAAAAGCGTAATAAATTCGCCTTGTTCAATGTTAAAATCCACATTCTCAAAAACAGTATTATCGCCAAATGATTTGGTTAATTGTTTTGCAGTGACATAACTCATGCTGTTACTCCGCGGCTGAAACGACTTGCCAACCAAGTCAATACAAAGATAAAGATGAAATAAGTGATAACCAGTGCAGAAGTAAAGTGACCACTGGTTTGTCGCATGTTGAAGAGATAAATTTGTAGCGTCTCATAACGTGTTCCGACCAGGATATTGGCAAAAACAAACTCACCTAATAAGAACGAGAAAGACAAAAACAACGATGCCATTAAGCCTTTCTTCAAATTCGGTAAGATGATCAGTAAAAACGCTTTGCTGGTACTCGCGCCTAACAAATGCGCGGCATCCATCAAATCGTGCAGATTGATCGATTCAAAACTGTTCGCAATAGCGCGATACATAAATGGCACCGCGATAGTGAAGTAGGTTCCAACTAGAATCCACGGCGTCCCCACTAACGACCAATCGCTGTCTGCATACAATTGCAACAACCCCACCGATGACACCACTGGCGGTACGGCGAATGGTAACAAGATCATAATATTCATGACCTTATCCAGCTTTGGAAAGTAGTAAAACACCACAAAAATTGCCGGTAAAATCAACACTACACTGAGTAACAGCGCCGCGATACAAATAAATAACGAACGTCCAAAAGCTTGCACAAAACGCGGGTCGGTCAGTAATTGCACATACCAATCTAAGGTGAAACCATCCGGTAAAATGGTCGCCCCCCAACGTGATGAGATGGAATACACTAATGTGGCGACAATCGGGATCATCATGACGCTAACAATGCTAAACACTACGGTTTGATGGAATAGCATCGTTTTATGAAATCGAGTATTCAGTTCTTTCATGACTATTTACTTCCCTTTTTCGCTGCGTAACTTTTTGAAATAAGCCACTGATTAATTACTGTGATGAAAGCTAAAATACCCATCAAAATAACGGAAATGGCGGCGGCTAAGTTCGGCTCAAGGAAGAGATCGCCAGACACCAAACTCGCAATACGAATCGTGATCAAGTTGTAGTTACCGGAAGTTAATGCATAGACGCTGGCATAAGCTCCCATCGCATTAGCCACTAGAATAATAAAAGTACCGAGCAATGCCGGAGATAACACAGGAAGCGCCACGCGACACCAGTATTGAAAGGTATTAGCGCCAAGCAAAGAAGCGGCCGATTGCCAATCATCGCTTAACGCATCGAACGCTGGATAAAGCAGCAACACCGCGAGTGGGATTTGAAAGTAGATATAAATCGCCAATAGACCCCATTGTCCATAAAGATCAAAATCTCCCAGAAGGTCATATTGTTTGAGCAACAAAGTCACCGCGCCATTAGTGCCTAATATAATAATGAACGCAAATGACAACGGAACACCGGAAAAATTACTGCTCATATTGGTAAAAGCAACCACTGCATCGCGCAATCTGCCACTGACTTTTCGCAGTGACGACACCAATAAAGTGGCAATCGCCAGCCCAATAAAGCTGGACCAAATCGACAGCCATAAGCTATTGCCGAACGCTTGCATCATAAATGCAGAATCCAGCACTTCTAAGTAATTATCCAAACCAAACACTTCATCATAAATAAAGCTATTGACCAACACCCACAACATAGGCGCGAGTTGAAATAGGTAAAACACCACAGCGAAAGGCACAAGCCAAATGACAGGTTTGCTCTTCTTCAACCAAAGACAAACAGGCTGCTTTGTCGCCTTTTGTTGTGTCGAAGTAGCGGAACATGAGATAGGAGAATTCATACGGCTAATAATCCTTGAGTCACATCTTTTTGGTGTTGAATGCCCAATAATTGACATACGTTGCCACAAATATCTGTTTGTTTAATCTTGCAGTCTTGATGAGAAAACCCATCGCCAATCACCACAAATGGCACTTCTCTTTCTTCTAGCAAAATACCGCCATGGGATAGATCATTATTCATACCGTGATCACTGGTGATGATCAGTTGATAGCCCTCTTGTAACCAAGTATCGATATAGTGCGACAAAATAATATCGGCATGACGAGCAGCGTTTCGATATTGACGAGAATCTAAACCAAACTTATGACCGGTATCGTCAATATTCATCGGATGGATCAACAAAAAATCAGGCTGATGCGTTTGTCTTAAATGTTCGGCATCCAAAAACAAAGCTTCGTCTGGATAACTATCCCAGTGATAAAAACAACCATGCTGAATATTAAGAGCCTTATTGTGGGTAAATCGGTCACGCACTGCCTCATATGGCGCACGGTTATACAGCTCGCTCACCCAATGATAGGCAGCAGCCGCGGTGGTTTTTCCTTGCGAGGTTGCTAGGCTAAATATCGATTCATGATGTGAACGTCGTACAATTTGATTGCTGACAATGCCACTGTCGACCGGACGAACCCCAGTTAAAATACATTCATACAACGGGCGAGACATGGAAGGTAGCTCACTTTGTACGGTATAAAACGTCGCGCGCTGTTGCTCTAGTAGACCATTTAAGTAGCCCATACAATCACGGGCTACCTGGTTATTCAGTCCATCTAAAACAACAAGGATAACCTTATTGTTCATACTCATAGCCCTACTTCTGGTTAATCAAAACGCTTTCTTGCCATTGACGCGGCAGTTTACGTGCTGATTTTTCCCATGCGGCAAAGTCAGTCACTGGATGAACATTTTTATATTGCTCATTAGGCAGTAGCTTATCTTGTACCGATTTAGGTAAAGTAATGTTGGTGCGGATAGGACGCGCATACCCTTCCGCTAAGTTGATTTGCCCTTGATCACTAAAGATATATTCACGAGCAAGTTTGGCTGCGTTTGGGTTTTTCGCGTATTTGTTGATTAAAGTAGTGTAACCAGAAATGATAGAGCCATCTTGTGGAATATTGACGGTGAAGCGCTCACGGTCGATTTTGTCACGATAGTTTAATGCATTGAAATCCCATAAAATCGCTACTTCGACTTCCCCTTTCTCAAGGTTTGCAATGCTTGGGTCGGTATAAGAAAGTCGACCTTGTTTCGCCAGTTCACCAAAGAACTTCAATGCCGGTTTTAAGTTCGCTTCATCACCACCATTCGCAAATGCTGCCGCCAATACCGCATTGTTAGCTTGCGCCGCTACCCCCACATCGCCTACCGTCACTTTATAGTTACCCTTTAGTAGGTCAGCCCATGTTTTTGGTGCATTTTTCACAAGGTTATTATTCGAGATAAAAGAAATCGTACCGGTATAAGCAAGTGCCCAATGACCGTCTTTATCCTTTGCCCAATCTGGGATCTCATCCCAAGTAGTCGGTTTATACGGTTGAGTTACTCCTTTTTTCACCGCAACGCGCGCAAAAGCAAATCCGACATCACCAATATCCGCCGTGGCATTTTTCTTTTCCGCTTCAAACTTAGCAATTTCTTGCGCTGAGCTCATATCGGTATCTTGGTGTTTTAGACCGTACTTTTCGTTCAAATCTTGCCAAGTGTCTTTCCAGTTTGCCCAAGTATCGGGCATTCCAACGCTATATACCGCACCTTCTTTTTTTGCTGCAGTCACTAATGAATCGATATCGCTTTCCTTTGCAAATACTGATGAAGAGACACCTACCGCTATCAATGCAGTCACAACATGCTTTATCGGAAATTGAATTGAACGACTTGTTAAGGTTTTCATGTTTTTCCATCCTTCTGGACTAGGTCAGTGAGTTCACTAGCTATCCTAGGGACGAAAAATGACGGTTCCATGCCACTTTTTTGACAGTTTTAATGACTTTATATGACGGAATCATTTCAAGATACCTCACCGAAACTTGTCATATTTCTGTTACCTTTGATGATTAAATTTAATGGGAATTACTCATGGACTAGGTCAAGAATACAAGTGAACAATGCTCCCCTATTTACAACTCAGCTCAGCAAAATTAAATCGGAACTAAAAAATAAAATTCACTCTGGACAGTTACAACAAGGACAAAAAATCCCATCAGAAAGGGAGCTGAGTACCTTGTTTGACACTACGCGCATTACAATCAAAGATGCGCTGATTGCACTAGAAACTGAAGGGGTTATTTACCGAGAAAAGCGTCGTGGTTGGTACGTTTCACCAGAACGATTAACCTATAACCCTCTCTCCCGTTGTCACTTTCATCAAATGGTCAATGAACAAAATCGAACCGCGAAAACTCACTTGATAAAGGTTCGTAAAGAGCTTGCCCATGCTGATTACGCACAAGCATTAGCCTTAAAGCAACCAGAGCCCATAATCATTATTGAGCGCTTGCGTTTAATTGATGGACGTGCCGTTTTGTTCGTTGAAAACATCTTAAAAGAAAAGTTATTTGAAGGGATTTTAGAAGAGTGCCTGACTTCATCGCTAACACTGTTATATCAAAACAAGTACGGCTACCAGACTTCTCATTCTCAATTTGAAGTGATCCCCACTGCAGCTCCTTACCATGTGGCAAATGCGTTGAACCTAGCGGAAGGCCAGCCTGTACTCAAAATTCAACGAACCAATTATAAGCAAGATGGCGAGTTGATCGATTGTGAGTTTGAATATTGGCGACCAGATGCAGTACGGATAAAGATTGGTTAGGAGTCACTTAATGTGGTAACCATGGTTATTACTTAATTTCTCTCCCATATCCATACCTGCTATACTCTGCGCCATTAAAATGCATTTCGTTATTTGCACTCACTTTTGGTGGTTTCACTTTTATTTTTAATACTCCAAGAAGTACCCCAAAAGGGCTTGAGGCGCAAAACTTAAAACACAAGGTAAATAAATTCAAATGGTTAACAACGCAATTCAGTGGTTTCCAGGTCATATGCATAAAGCTCGTAAAGAGATCGAAGAGGTCATTCCTAAAATTGATGTCATTATTGAAGTGCTGGATGCGCGCATTCCATTCTCGAGTGAAAACCCTCTGATTTCGCAACTGCGTGGTGATAAGCCTTGCGTTAAAGTACTGAATAAGCGCGATTTATCTGATCCGGAACTGACTCAAATGTGGATTGATCATTTTGAGAAAGAACAAGGCGTAAAAGCCATGGCAATTACCACAGAAAACCCACAAGAAGTATTTAAGATCATGGAGTTGTGTCGCAAGCTGGCACCAAACCGTGAAGCGATTGGTAAAGATATTCGCACTATGATTATGGGCATTCCAAATGTCGGTAAGTCGACAATCATCAATACCTTAGCCGGTAGAATGATCGCACAAACTGGTAACCAACCGGCGGTAACACGTCGTCAGCAACGCATTAACTTACAAAATGGTATGGTGCTTTCAGACACTCCGGGGATTTTGTGGCCTAAAGTAGAGAACCCGCATAGTGGTTTTCGTCTAGCGGCTACCGGCGCGGTTAAAGATACGGCAATGGAATACGATGAAGTGGCTTTTTATACGGTTGAGTATTTAGCTAAGCAATACCCTGAACTACTTAAAGAACGCTACAACATTGATGAATTGCCAGAAACTGAAATTGAATTAATGGAAGCAATTGGTCGTAAGCGTGGTGCTTTGCGTGCCGGTGGACGAATTGATCTACATAAAGCCTCTGAAATTCTGCTACATGAACTTCGTAATGGCACACTCGGCAAAATCACTCTTGAGCTGCCGGAAATGATCACGGAAGAATTAATTCAAGTTGAGATTGAAGCTGAGCGTAAAAAAGAAATGCAAATTAAGAAAAAAGAAGAACGTCGTAAACGCTACCTGCGTAACAAACGTTAATCTTGCTTTTGTAGTCTCTTAGAGCGGTTTGATTGATTGGCGGCAGGTTTTCCTACCGCCTTTTTTCTTTCTTTATATAAATGTCGAATCGCCAAGAGTGGATGCGGTAGTAACATTCTCGGGCCAGAGTAACGCATCACTAAACGCATTTGCTCTTTTTGCTCCGGTTTATAGCAGTGTATTGGGCACTTATTGCATGTTGGCTTGCTCTCGCCATACGGACAACGATCTAAGCGCATTCGAGCATAATCCACCAAATCGTTGCATTGCTGGCATAGCGAGCCGTCAGCATGATGGTGCGCGCGACAATAGATCTCCACCATTGCCGTCACAGTTTTCATTTCAGTGCGTAATGCACCTTGTAAAATATCATCTTGCATCGTTCCAACCTACACCGGTATTTCTTACTTTTCTTCAGCAATAGAAAGCAATACATCTTCTAGTTGTTGCCACGGCATTAATTGACTATCAATCACTTCAATGCGAGATTCAAAACCATCCAAACTGACTTGATTTACAGACACCACACTATTCGAAACATTAAAGGCGTAACAACCTTGGTCGGTATTCATTACTGCTTTGACTCGTTCAGCTGTGAGTGCAGATAGCATTGAAAAAAGTTGATCAAAATTAAACGTAAATTCAGCGCCAAATAACCAACCACAACTGTGATAACCTTGCCCTTTATTTTCTTTGCGAACAAATTTTTCACCAGGTTTTAAACCGAACTGAAGGTCCAGAGCATCATGGTGATGATGGTGTCCATTTACCGGTTCACCTTGGTAACTGACTATTCTTTCTATATCGAGTAGAGAAAGATCTAATTCTCCTTGGATAGCGGTAACCAAATGCAATTGTTCAGTGTTAGCACTATGCTTTTTCTTAAATGATTCAAACCAAATTGCTAATTGCGCTAAATCACTTTCCGCAACTAGATCAACTTTGTTGGCCATGATAATTTGAGCGGAGTCGAGCTGATCATTAAAATTTTGATTTTCGGTATATTTACCAAATGACAAATGCCTTGGATCAACTAATGCTATCGTAGCTTTTAAATCAACGTAAGGCATAAATTGTTCAGATAGTAACTTAGCAATCACTTCTTTGGGATGACCTAGACCAGTTGGCTCAATGAGCAAGCGATCCGGTTTTGTTCGTAGGAGTGCATTAATCCCTACTGACATAGGAACGCCCGCAGTACAACACATACATCCACCAGGGATTTCTTTAATCATCGCACCTTGATCTGTCATCAACGCACCATCAACACCAACTTCTCCAAATTCATTAACTAAAACCGCCCAATTTTCATCTTTTGGCTTATTTTTGAGTAAATGCAAAATGGTGGTGGTTTTCCCTGCGCCTAAAAAACCTGTAATGATGTTGGTTGGCACTCTTTGTATCATGTTATGCTCCACTGAACCGTGTGTTAATAGCCAACTCATTTTAATGATGCAGTAGATAACCACAACAGATAACTTCAGCTACAATAAATATTTAGTCACATAAACGCAAAAAGCGCACCCATTTGAGTGCGCTTCTCCCCTCGAGACTCAATCGTGAGTATGCGAATCATATAGTGTTATTACGCTATGATCATATTCGAGGATTTCAATTGATACTTAATTTTTACATCCATATTGTTGTGCCATTATCTAAATACATCGCCTTTGTAACTGGCTACGTCGATAGAAGATGATTTCCTCCGTGGTGAAATGTCACTCTCTTCTATCTAATTATAAGAATGGCACAAAAACACCAGATGACAAGTGACTAAATAACATCTTCTATAGAGCCTTAAGACACTCTCTCGTAAGCGAATAAAAATATTATTATTTTTCGATATGTACACTTTTAATGATCTGAGTAAAATAACTTTTAGTAACAATTTGATGTAATACTGTGATTGCATCTTATAATGATATGGCACTTTATTTTTCAATGTATCTATTCTTCATCTAAACAGATACTAGACCTTTTTTCAGCAATGGCGGAAAAATCAAACCTAATGGCTAACTCAAAATCATTTCGAAACTCTCTATCACAATACAAATCTAAAAAATTTGTTGGCGTTATTCTAACTAGAGATAAGACACCAATATCTATCTTATTACTTTCTGTGATTGTGGGACTGTTAGCAGGTTTAGTTGGCTCTTTCTTTGAAATTGGCGTTCATTGGATCTCTGAAACTCGTACCGATTGGCTAAAGCAAGAAATGAATTCTCTGCTGCCTTTATGGCTTTCAGCCATCTTGGTCAGTGCTGGATTAGCATTTATCGGTTATTACCTTGTCAGTCGATTTGCGCCTGAAGCTGCAGGTTCTGGGATCCCTGAAATTGAAGGCGCAATGGATGATATTCGTCCTGTACGTTGGTGGAGAGTGCTTCCGGTTAAATTCTTTGGCGGGCTTGGGGCCTTAGGCTCTGGTATGGTGTTGGGCCGAGAAGGTCCTACTGTTCAAATGGGTGGTAATATTGGTCGTATGGTTTCTGATATTTTTCGCTTAAAAGATCCAGATGGACGCCACTCTCTACTCGCTTGTGGTGCGGCAGGTGGTTTGGCAGCGGCATTTAATGCACCACTGGCTGGTATCATGTTTGTGGTTGAAGAAATGCGCCCACACTTCCGCTACAACCTGCTCTCAATTAAAGCGGTTATTATTTCTTCGGTGATATCGACTATCGTTTTCCGTTCGATTAGAGGGCAAGCGGCAGTTATCATTATGCCGCAGTATATTGCACCCGATCTCAATACGTTGTGGCTATTTCTCGTCTTAGGGTTAATCTTCGGTATTTTTGGGGTCACCTTCAACCGATTGGTGACGTGGTCACAAGATATGTTTGTACTGATTCACCGTAATGATAGAAAACGTTACTTAATCACTGGCACAATCATCGGCGGAACATTTGGGCTACTATTACTTTACCTTCCTGAATTAACTGGTGGTGGTATTCAACTTATTCCTGGAGCAACCACTGGCGATTACAGCATCAACTTACTACTCATTTTATTTTTTGCCCGTGTTGCAACTACCTTAATCTGTTTTGGCTCTGGAGCGCCAGGGGGAATTTTCGCTCCCATGCTTGCTCTTGGTACTTTATTTGGTACTTTCTTTGGGCAATTTGCGCTTTATTTCGATCCAAGCTTAAACATCGACCCAGGTATGTTTGCTATCGCCGGAATGGGAGCACTTTTTGCGGCAACCGTACGAGCCCCTATTACAGGTATTTTATTGGTAATAGAAATGACTAATAACTACCATCTAATTTTACCTTTAATCATCACAACACTCGGTGCAACCATAATGGCTCAGCTACTTGGTGGACAACCGATCTATACACAATTACTTCATAGAACCTTGAAAAAGGCTAAGCTTCAACAAGGTGATCTTCCGAAACATACTGAAGAAAAGATCGAATCAACTACCAACGCATAAACAAAACGTTATCATAATTCTGCACCATTTTACTCCTCTCACCACAAAGCAATCGCACCAACATTGATCGTAAAGATCAATATTGGTGCGTTTAATTTTGTTATTGTTATTACTTTTTAACCAATAAAACCAAGCTTCCCTTAACTAACTTTACTTTTAATAATGGCATAATTTTTGCTTAATGAAACAGCAATTGCATCAAAATAGTGCTGATTTTTTCACCGTTGTGCATCGCTAACACTATAAGTTAAATACGTTCATTTTTAGGAGATACGTAAACATGGATGAATCCACCACTCAAGTATATGGCACAGTACAAGCACTGACCCAAAGCTCTGATACTTTATTCTTATTACTCGGTGCTATCATGGTCTTTCTTATGCATTCAGGATTTGCCTTTCTTGAAGTGGGTACTGTAAGGCATAAGAACCAAGTTAACGCGTTAGTCAAAATACTTTCCGATTTCGGTGTATCCACCATTGCTTATTTCTTTTTTGGTTACTGGGTTGCTTACGGCCACTCTTTTTTCGTTGATGCTCCGACCCTTTCAGCAGGTAATGGCTACGAACTGGTTAAATTCTTTTTCTTATTGACCTTTGCAGCAGCAATTCCGGCAATTGTCTCTGGCGGTATCGCCGAACGAGCTCGCTTCTACCCTGTGTTGACCGGTACATTCTTTATCGTTGGCTTAGTGTATCCATTATTTGAAGGCATGGTCTGGAATGGTAATTTTGGTCTACAAGCATGGTTTGAAACCACCTTTGGTACTGGGTTTCACGATTTTGCAGGCTCAGTGGTTGTACACAGTGTCGGAGGCTGGATTGCACTAATCGCCGTGATCTTCCTTGGCATGCGAAACGGACGGATCCGCGCCGGTAAACATACTAACTTTGCGCCATCTAATATCCCATTTCTTGCACTAGGCGCATGGATACTATGTGTTGGCTGGTTCGGCTTTAATGTTATGTCGGCACAAACTATTAATGGTATTAGTGGGTTAGTAGCAATTAACTCTTTAATGGCGATGGCGGGCGGAATATTAGCGGCAATGGTGATGGGTAAAAATGATCCAGGCTTTATTCATAATGGTCCACTGGCGGGCTTAGTCGCGGTTTGTGCTGGTTCAGATTTAATGCATCCCATCGGCGCATTAGCAACGGGTGTTGTGGCTGCTACAATTTTTGTATGGCTATTTACCTTTATGCAAAACAAAACCAAAATCGATGACGTATTAGGTGTTTGGCCGCTGCATGGCGTGTGTGGAGCATGGGGCGGTATTGCTGCCGGTATCTTTGGACAAACGGCACTCGGTGGAATGGGCGGTGTGAGTTTAACCGTTCAAGTTCTCGGTACATTACTAGGTATTACTATTGCCGTATTAGGTTCAGTTCTAGTCTATGGTTCGATTCACAAAGTATCAGGCTTACGCTTGAGCCAAGAAGAAGAATATAACGGTGCTGATTTATCTATTCACAAAATCAGCTCAACCAATGAAGATTAATATTGATTAACTTCACTAGGACTATTTTAGCAATTGCATATACCCAAGTAACTTCAAGGTGCGAGTTTCAGCAAGAATAAAATAAGCTTTAGGCAAGACAAATTAAAGATGATCATAGTCATTCTATCTCTGTTCAATTTAACGCCACATAAAGCTTGTTTTAACTTGCCCTTCGGGAGCTTCATCCAAACCTCTTATTTTTATAAGAGATAGGCCGCTTCAGCTTGGTTTGAAAAGTACTTATATAGAATATTAATTGTTATTAACTTGATGCATTTTAGGCAGCCAACATGCCCCTCTCACGCCGCTTGAATCACCGTACTTCGCTTTTAAAATTTTAGTGTTACACACATCCGAAAAAACATAAGATCCAATTGCATCGTTTATATCTTGGTAAATTTCTTCTACATTCGACAAACCGCCACCAAGCACAATCACATGTGGATCAAGTACATTTATGACCGATGCCAAACTACGGGCACACATATTAATAAACGATAAATAATGTTGCTCAGCATTCGTATTGCCAGCACGTTTTAAATCCATGATTTCTGCAGAGTTGTAGTCTGTGCCATGTTGTTGATTGTAGCGTTCAGAAAAACCTGAGCCTGAAATAAAGCGTTCAATGCAGTTAATTTTTCCGCAGTAACATTGCTGTGCGAGTCCATCATTATCTCGATGATATTGTGGCAAGGTATTATGTCCCCACTCTCCGGCAATCGCATTGGGCCCAGAAAGTAACTGACCATTGACAACAACACCACCACCACACCCCGTACCAATAATGACGCCAAAGACTGTGGGATGCCCAGAGCCTGCGCCATCTTGAGCTTCCGATAATGTAAAACAATCGGCATCATTTGCGATAAATACGGGTTGCTTAATTATATCAGCAATATCTTTATCCAAATGCTGACCATTCAATATTAAGCAATTACAGTTTTTTATGGTTTGGCTATCAGGGCTTATCGCACCAGGTAGGCCGATACCAATGGTCATAGGCTGTTGTAATGTTTGTTGGATAGTTTGAATAAAACCGGTGACTGTTGATAAGAATTCAGAGTAACTACAGGTTGGCGTCGCGATTCTCTGTTGATAAATAGTTTGGCCATCTTCCGATAGCACGACCGCTTCAATTTTTGTTCCACCAATATCCAGACCTAAACTAAGCATTTCATTTTCCTTATATACTCAAGTCACTTCTACTTTGTCTTTCTTAAATCTACACTCTATTCATTTATTAGAAACCATTAAATTCTTTATTTATGCGATAGAGCGCACTAAAAATTAAGTGATCCGGATCACAATAATTGTTTTTTATTTCCAACACAAAATGGCAACATTTAGAAAAGTAAGCACTGATAAAGTATGTTATTGGGATCAAAATGCATTCTTATCAAAACAATATGCACAAACAAAACATAACCACTTGAAAAATAATTATTTTTAAAAAAGCAATACAGACAAAATCTAATGCTTTTTAAGGGCGTGCCTATGTCTAACGTCATTCAACAAATTTTTTATAGACACCTAATATTGACAAAAGTTTCACATTAATCGATTGATAAACTATTCTTACAACAGTATTGTATAGGCAGATATTGATAACTTTATAGTTTTCAATAACTCGCTAACAAAATCATGGTCCACATTTCTTACTAAAGTTGTGGATCGATTGTATGGACAAAATAACTTTATAGTTGGTGCCAATATGAATATTAAACAAATGTCTCTTTACCCTTCTCTCGCGTCTATCGTTTCTCTTTCTCTTCTTATGTCGCCACAAGTCAATGCCGCGGCAGAAAATGCCGGAGAGTTTTACCTTGGTGCTAAGACTGGTTGGTCTAACTTCGATTTTTGTCAGAATAATGGTGATTGTGATGATGATGCTTGGGCTGGTAGTGCCTACGGTGGTTACCAATTTAACGAATGGTTCTCACTAGAAGGTGGTTATAACTACCTTGGTAATTCAAAAGAGCATATTGCTGGTAGCGAGGTTAATAAAACTCAGATTCAGAATGGTGAATTAGGGGCTAAATTAGATTGGAACCTTACTAGTGCATGGAATCTATTTGGTAAAGTAGGTACTTCATATAACTATGTTGATCAAAAAACAGGTGCTTATAATGATAGTGATGAAAACTGGTCGCTAATGTTAGGTGCTGGTGTCGAATATCAACTAAGCCATAACTGGCGTGTACGTACTGAATATCAATGGTTTGATAACGTAGGTGAACGTAGCACAACGGGTAGAACTGATGTTAACTACGTATCTCTTGGTCTAAGTTACTATTTTGGTAGTTCAGATAGTGCCGCACCAATTGCTGCAGCGGCAACAACTGCGGCAGTAGTCGCGACTCAAGAGCCAGAGCCAATCGTAGAACCAGCTCCGGAAAAAGATCCACTTCCAACAGTTACACTTTCAAAAGGTGCATTTGCACATGACTCAACAGAGTTAACACCCGAGGCAAAAACCTCTCTTGATCAAGTAGCTACTTATCTAAAAGATAGCCCTGAAACTCGTGTAGATGTAATTGGTTATACCGACTCAACAGGTAGTGCTAAATACAACCAAAAACTATCAGAGAAACGTGCGCAATCGGCTTCTAACTATCTAGAGTCTCAAGATATTGATAAATCACGTATTACTACTATCGGTAAAGGTGAAGAAAACCCAATCGCAGATAATAGTACTAAAGAAGGTCGTGAAAATAACCGCCGTGTTGAAGTTTTTTACAAGTAACCTGTGATATAAATAATCTCATAAAAGAAGCCACATGATTGTGGCTTCTTTCTTTTTTTCTCGAGAGTAAAATACATTTATTATTCTTTGCTGCAATATCAAGTCAAGGGACTTAAGCTAGTCCGCCTTTGGTTAAATGACTTGGATTAAGATACTTCTCAAGCTCTTCACGCGACAACTCGGTTTCTTGTTCGGCTACATCAATGATTGCACGCTTTTCTTTATACGCTTTTTTAGCGATTTGCGCAGCTTTTTCATAGCCAATAATAGGGTTTAATGCAGTGACTAAAATAGGGTTCTTAGCGAGAGCCAAATCCAAATTATCTTCTCTGACTACACAATCTTTTATCACTTTATCGGCAAGGCTACGTGAACTATTCACAAGTAGTTCAATACTTTGTAATAGATTAAAAGCAATCACTGGCAACATCACGTTTAACTGAAAATTACCACTTTGCCCCGCAACCGAAATGGTTGTGTCATTCCCCATCACTTGGGCTGCTGCCATGGCTACGGCTTCGGGGATAACAGGGTTTACTTTTCCCGGCATAATCGATGAACCCGGTTGTAAAGCTGGCAGTTCTATTTCACCGATTCCCGCCAGTGGCCCTGAATTCATCCAACGTAGATCATTAGATATTTTCATTAAGGCTACGGCATAAGCTTTTAATTCACCAGATACAGCTACGCTTGAGTCTTGACTACTTAAATTGTAGAAATAATTGTCACTTGGCTGAATGGACTTTCCCGTTATTGAACTCAGATGCTGCGTAAATAATTGAGCAAATTCTTGAGGTGCATTAATGCCGGTACCCACTGCAGTTCCGCCCTGCGCCAATTGCTTTAAATCTGGCAACAGCTGTTCCATGCGGCAGCGAGCTTTATCGATCTGGACTTTCCAGCCTGATAACTCCTGCCCCATGGTTATTGGCATCGCATCCATTAAGTGAGTACGACCGGTTTTGACAATATGAGACAATGCCGACGCTTTTTCCTCCACCACTTGGCTTAAATGCTCCATGGCAGGAATCAGTTCATCTTCAATCGCTATTAATGCACTAAGCTGAATCGCCGAAGGAATGACATCATTACTGCTTTGCCCCATATTGACATGATCGTTCGGACCAACACGCTGTGCTTGCCCCGTTTCTTCTTCAAGAATTTGATTTGATAAGGTCGCGATCACTTCATTAAGATTCATGTTGGTGCTGGTACCAGAACCAGTCTGAAAAACATCGATCGGAAATTGGTCTAGGTACTCACCATCAATAATAGCCTGACAACTAGCCTGAATCGCTTTAGACATAGAACTATCGAGTAAACCCAGTTCTTCATTCGCTTTAGCGGCGGCTTGTTTAATCATGGCAACAGATTGAATAAAACGAGGCGGCATCATCAAAGAACTGATTGAAAAATTATCGACGGCTCGTTGAGTTTGAGCTTGATATAAAGCATCTTTGGGGACTTTTACCTCTCCCATGCTGTCATGTTCGGTACGGTAAAAAGTATTGGAGGGAACAGAAGCCATAACATCATCCTTAAGTTGTGATGGAATGGCTTCAGTGTCGAACCTATTCAGTCGATATGCAAGTTATCATTGTGATAAGGAAAGGTAATTTAACGCTCACCAGTTATCGATTAACGTTGTTTTTCAAATTGCTGAACATCATCGGGGATCACAACCCAATCTTGCTTTTCGCTTGTCCATACATGCATCGTCGGCACAATCATTCGAGTATCATCTAAACTAGCCGCCGCCTTAAATTTAATCATATCTGGCGCAGCAGGGTTTAATTGATAAATACGATTGCCGCAGCCTGAACAGAAATGGCCGATGTTGTCATTACCGCTGTCTGCAGTACGACTGGTTTGCTTTAATTCACCTTGAATAGCAATATCCTTTGCATCGACAACACAAGTGATACTAAACGCACTAGTTGATAATTTTTGGCATTCTTTACAGTGACAGGCTATTACCACTTTAGGTGCCGCTTTCAAAGTGAAGTTCACACTGCCACACTGGCATCGCCCTTTTACTGGATAATTGACATCTGTCATAACTCGATTCCTTATTATTTATACCCAAGTGACTTCAAATTGCAGAATTCAGATCTATCCTCCAAACCTTTAGGCAAGGAGATTGGCGAAGCATTTTTGAGGCTTCACCGACTACGGCATGTTGAGTAGTCGCATCAAGAACAACGACATTATCATCAGAAAAATGATCAAAGAGCCAAGTTGCAGAAACGAGAGGATAATCAGAGTTCATGGTAGTAATCCTTGTTGATTCACGTTACATATAAAAATCAGGGTTTTGGATCAAGACTGTACCAATACAATTAAGGACAACTAGTAGCCAAAATACAAACTGAAAACGAAACTTACTGGTTTTATGGCGAAAGAGGCGCTGAGCTAACAACGCACCCGGCCATCCACCTAAAATAGCAAGTATGTGTAACATTTTTTCAGGGGTACGCCAATTGCCTTTGATTGACGCTCGTTTGTCTTTCCAATAAATAGCAAAAGTGACAAAACTCAAGATTAAGCAGTAAATTAATCCAGCTTGCAGGGAAATCATTAAATCGTACTCTTTTAAGGGTGGCGTAAAATTGATTTACGAATAATACTCCACCCCATTACTAACTACTATAGTTTGACTTTAGATCACTTCATTACCAGAAGGTTTGCTTTGCGAGAACAGCTTAATATTACTTAATGTTGTATCAGCAATATTGGCTAATGCTTCATTCGTTAGAAATGCCTGATGCCCGGTGAATAGAACATTATGACAAGCAGATAAACGACGGAAAATATCATCAGTAATAATATCGTTCGATTTATCTTGAAAGAACAATTCTTTTTCATTGTCATATACATCAAGTCCCAATGCGCCAATTTTTCCCACTTTTAGCGCTTCAATGGCATCTTGTGAATCCAGTAAACCACCTCGACTGGTGTTGATTATCATCACTTTATCTTTCATTTTACTAAATGATTCGGCATTTAAGAGCTGGCGATTTTCTGGTGTTAAAGGGCAATGCAGAGTGATCACATCTGATTGCTGATAAATATCGTCAAGCGATGTGTAAGTTGCACCAATTTCATTTGCAGCATCATTAGGGTATGGGTCATAGCATAAAACATTCATACCTAACCCTTTTAAAATACGCATAGTGGCTAAACCGATTTTACCCGTACCAATAACGCCTGCTGTTTTACCATAAAAGTTAAATCCCGTTAGACCTTCCAAAGAAAAATTAGCATCACGGGTACGCTGATATGCCTTATGAAAACGACGATTTAAGCACATCATCATGCCTACTGCATGCTCTGCAATGGCCTCTGGTGAATAAGCGGGTACTCTCACCACTTGTAATCCCAATTCTTTTGCTGCTTCCAAATCAATGCGGTCAAAACCCGCACAGCGCATTGCAATCAGTTTAGTGCCTTGATTTGCCAGCTTCTCTAACACTGGACGACTTAAATCATCATTCACAAACGCACAAACGACTTGAGAATCTTCAGCAATCGATGCCGTTTTTAGATCAAGTTGAAAGTTATAAAAATGGCACTCATAACCATAATTTTCATTCGCTTGAAGAAACGATCTTTCATCATAAGATTTTGTGCTGAACATTGAGATTTTCATCCGTACACCTCTAATTTAAAAGTTTATCAATCTGAGCTTAATACTACGCCTCTTAAGCCCTTGCGCACAAATAATTGAAAGCCAAACATACAAAATTCTAATAATAAAAAACCAGCACTAGGCTGGCTTTTATCTATTATTCATAAAGAGAAGCATGACACATCAATCGTGAGCCAGTCGTTCGACATGCCATGCATTCATTCTTTTCATCGACATCACGCTAAGTAAGACAATAGCGCTGCCACCCATTACACAAATCACTGCATAAGGAGCCGTTAACGAGGTTTGTTGAATCAAGCCCGCCAATAATGACGCGCCACTCATTTGAATAAAACCAAGCATAGCCGCCGCAGTTCCAGCACGTTCACCAAAGCCAGATAATGCCATGCTGGTTGCCGGACCAAGCAATAAAGCAAAACCAATACATAGCAATGCCATTGGTAACATGAATCCAGCGGCAGCCGCCAGTGGTGAAACAAGTCCCCATTGCTGAACAACAAATTGTAAAACTGCCGAAATAATAAATAGTGATAGCGCAAAGATAACCGTTGGGCGATTACCAAGCTTTTTAATCACCCAAGGTGCGCCAAAACAAGCACCAATATTAATCAGTGCATTGACACCAAACAAACCACTAAATGCCAATTCAGACATTCCTAAGTGACCAATCAGCCACACTGGCGAGTAAGACACGTAAGTTAAAATCGACCCCATACCTGTCATACAACAAATAGCATAAAAGAGAAAATGTCGATCCATTAGAACAGGTTTATAACGAGCCCAACGGTATAACGCACCATCACTTACCGTATGAGATGGACGAGTTTCAGGGAAGCGGAACGCCACCATGCATAAAATCAAAATGGCATAACAGGTCATAAATACAAACGTTGAACGCCAACCAAAATGTAGCGCTAATACCCCACCTAGGGTTGGTGCTAATGCTGGGATCACGCAAATAGCGCCATTAAGGTAGCTGTATATTTTGGCGCTTTCTTTTACGCTGTAGCAATCTCGAACCGCGCTGAATACGACAATTGACGTCGAGCAAGCCGCTAATCCTTGTAGCACTCGGGCAATTTGTAACAGCTCAAACTCTTGTGCTACGGCGGCTAGAACACTACTCAACCCGTATAAAATAACACCAAACAGCGCAACTGGTCGGCGACCAAAACGGTCAGCAAGCGGGCCAATCACAATCTGGCCTAACCCCATTGCGAACAAAAATAGAATTAAAGTGGATTGAACTTCACTATTGGAAACAGAAAATTCCGCCGCCATCGTCGGGAGAGACGGTAAATAAATATCGATAGCTAATGGGCTAAGTAACACCATCGCCATTAACATTGGTAATAAATTGCGTTGCATCGAATTCTCGTAAAAATTGGCACATCAGATAAGGCCGCTAGTGTAGCGCTTAGATGTTATGAATAGAAATGGTATAATAGCTAAAGACAATTTCCATAAAGGAATAACAGTGAATTTAGATAAGCTAGCCAGAATCGATCTTAACTTACTTGTGATTTTACAAGTTCTGATTGAAGAACAAAGTGTTACGCGTGCTGCAAGTCGTTTGAACTTAAGTCAGTCGGCATTAAGTAAAAGCTTAAACCGTCTACGCGATACACTAGAAGATCCTCTCTTTCAGCGTACTTCTCATGGCTTAAAACCCACCGCTCATGCCCTCGCATTAGCCAAAATTTTGCCGAGCGTACTCCAAGACTTATACCAAATCACTCAACCACCCACGTTTACCCCTGAGACGAGTCACCGTAAGTTTAGTTTTTCTATGGTAGAAAGCGCCTACGAAACCTTGATTCCCTCTTTTATTGGCTCATTACTTAACCAAGCACCTGATATTCAACTTGATTCTTATCTATGGACTGGCCAATCGTTTAACGACTTACAACACGGGCAAATCGATTTTGGAATCGCTGGGCGGGATTTGCATCCTCAATCAGAATTTAGCGTCGGCAAGCTACCCGAAGGCATTGAGCACCAAACCTTATTTAAGGATCAACAAGTTTGCTTGATACGAAATGATCATCCCGTATTAAAAACAATTAAAGAGACTGATTGGACATTAGAGCACTATTTAGCGTTATCACATGTGCAGGTTCGTTGCGAAGGTAAAGAATGGTGGGCGTTAGATTACTACCTCGCAGAGTTAGGTCATCATCGTAAAATTAATACTACTGTGCCGGATTTTTATGGCGCAGCGAGCGTATGTGCTCATACCGATTTGATCTTCACCCTACCCTCAAGTTTCGCTAGCCACGCGCTAAAGCTTTATCCGTTGACTCAATTACCGCTACCCTTTGAATTTATGCCAATGGCTTATGTATTGCTGTGGCATGAAAGAAACAATCAAGATAAAGGTCATCAATGGATACGTGAGACGATATGCCAATCTATTCAACAGGCCGGACTGCCGTACCAACCGACTTCATTATCATAAAACAACGGATTGCCCCGAATTCAACACCAAAACAAATGTAAAAAGGAGCTCAAGTGAAGTGAGCTCCTTATTAACTAAGTACTATTACTATACGTACGCAGTGTAGTGGTTTATGGCACACCGTGACCTTTCGACGCAATCCACACTCTAAACCATTGCTCACGGGTTAATTCAATGCTTAGCGCATCAATCGCAGTCTGAACTCGCTCAATTTTACCAGAACCAATGATTGGCATGGGCTTAGATGGCAAACGACGAACCCAAGCATAAATCACTTGATCAATACTTTGTGCGCCGACTTCTTCACGAATCGCTTCTAGTTCATCACGTACGCGAATATGTTGCTCTTTTAAACCATTAAAAATAGCGCCACCAGCAAGGCAAGACCAAGCCATTGGCTTAACACGTAATTGTTGAAGCAAATCTAGAGTACCATCATCAACCACATCAAAATTTAATGGGTTAATTTCAACTTGATTGGTCACTAGCGGCGCATCTAAGCGAGATTGCAACAACTCAAATTGACGAGGCGTAAAGTTAGACACACCAAAGTGCTTCACTTTACCGGCTTGTTTTAGCTCAGAAAATGTCTCCGCTACTTCATCTGCATCCATTAATGCATCTGGGCGGTGAATCAATAGCACATCAATATTTTCAACTTGTAAGCGCGCTAATGAATTATTAACTGATTCAACAATGTGATTCTTGCTGGTGTTGTAGTGATTCACTTTCCAATCGGGATTTTTATCGCCGCACAGTTTAATATCGCATTTAGTGACGATCTCAATTTGATCACGCATACTTTTATCTAGTGCTAATCCTTCACCAAATAATTGCTCACATCCGTAGTAACCATAAATATCCGCATGATCAACTGTCGTTACACCGAGTTCAACGTGTTGCTTTAAAAACGTTAAACGTTGTTGTGGTGTCATTCCCCAATCACCCAAGCGCCAATAACCCTGTACTAGTTCTGAAAATTCAGGCCCTTGAGGTGCGATTTGTTGTTTTTTCACTGCAACCATTTGGTTGACTCCCTGTTGTGTAACCTCTGATGAAGATATTTTGAATTCGATGAAGGCTTATGATTACTCTCGATTCTTATCAATCCTATGGTGTTTTTCATCTAGGTACAATGGATAATTTAAAAACTAATATCACGGTAATGCAAGCTATAGAATCTTTGATCTTAGTAGCGTTTTTCCGCTAATACGGTGAATGTATGAAACCGTTTCTTGCTCCTGCGCATAAAAAATAGCCTCACCAATTATTTCGGTGAGGCTATCTGTATTACTGCAAACTTAAAATGACATTAGCCATCGGTTGGTTTGATTGAGTTTGGATCAAACAAGTCATTAATAATATGACCTGCTGAGCTAGTGTCATCAAGCCCTGATAAGTCCATTCCCATTCCAGATACATCCGGTTGGTCAAGATGCTGGGTAGAGGCTAAATCATCTGCTGATGCTTCTTCCGACTTACCAATATCGGCTGCCGATGATGGTGCGGCATCACCTAGTAATTTATCCATATCAAGATTGCCATCCTGATCGTCTTGATCAAGCAAATCTGATACATCGAAATCTACATTGCTATACATCATTACATCGTCAGCTATTTCCATACCAGAAGCATCACCATTTAGCTCACCATCTAAACCGTTAGCAGCGATGTGATCCCAATCGAAGCTGTCATCTTCATCGAAGAATCCGTCATCTTGATTTACATCATCCGCGTATAGTGAGCTGTCATTCACGTCTTCATTTAAATACAAGTCATCTTGATCGCTATCAAGCTCATCATCCTGCTGAGATTGCTCGTAAGAATTTGCACTATCCTCATTGCTTGCTAACTCATCCGTATCATCTACCTGAACAGACGGGTCAACCGTTGATGGTAAATCTTGATTCGCTAAATCATCCGATAGCGGTTCAGCATTCTCGGGTAATTGTTCAGCCATTTCAGGATTTTCAGCTAATAAATCTGCCACATTTTGATCTTCTACAGCATGTTCAGCATCACCCACTGCTGCGGCTTGTACATTCTCAGCATTGTTAGCCGAAGTCGATGAATCATTTTGGCCGGCAACATCGCGTTGTGAATCTACCCCTGTGGTATTAAAGCTTGTGGTTGAAACATTATGCTCACCCACAACACGGTTATCCGCAGATTTAGTCACTACTGTAAATTCAGTCGTGATTGATTCAGCTTGTTGGTATACATAAGCCTCTGCAACCTGGTCTGGTGTTAATGTCACAGAGCCATCTTCAGAAACCGTACCCAAAGGCTGGTTATCTGCATCCACAATCTGAGCACCACCTAGTTGGTTTAGTTGCAACGAATCTCCTTCGTTTGCAGCAACAGCAGCACTTAAGAGTAACGTTGTTAAAGGTATCATCGACGTTGCACTAACTTGTGATGTTGCTGATGCTAAATGACTACGTAAGTTCTGAGCTGGCTCTGTTGGTGTATAAATTGCGTTATAGCTAGAAGCTTGCTCATTAGATTCACCTGATTCAGCACTTACAACATCAGTAATAATGATCGTGCTTTCTGTAGTCTCTTGATTCTTACCATTAGCATCACCATTATCTGTCGTCGTCATGGTAATAGTGTCATCGCCACTGTAACCATCATCTGGTGCATAGAGAATACCGTCATCAAGTACGGCATTGATATCATCTAATGAACCTTTGATAGTGTATGTACCATCACCACTTTCAGTAATAGTCAGACCTGATGTGTCCGTACCTTCTGGTAAAGATAAGCTGCCATTTGCCGCATGTAACTCAACCGTAAAGTCACCTTTACCTTCCGAGGCGTCCACATCACTAATTTGTATACCTGTGATCGTAGTGACACCATCATCAGACGCTGGAACGGAGTCAGGAACTGTGTTCACCGCTGCATCATTTTCTGCCTTCACATCAACATCAACCGTAACGTTTTCGACAGGACCAGAGGTATCACCGTTATCATTACCTTGGATAGCAAGATCAAGAGTTCCGTCCCAATCTTCGCCAGCCACAGTCATGTTGTCAGAGTTACCATTTTCTGGTGGGTAAAAGATGATGCTATCCAGATTCGAACCATCTGAAATGATCGTTACCGTACCATCTGGGTTTGTAATAATTTCACCATTTGAACCTTCTGGGAATTTAAAAATCGCACCGTATGGCACATTAGAAATGGTCACTTGAACTTGCTCTGGTGCATCTTCGTGCACATTACTTGCAGGATCTGTTACGCTATTTTCATCATCTACGACATGTGCATTGATATTGATTGTTATGCCGTTCGCCGCATCTTCATCACCAGAAACCGAAACATCCACATCGGTATTCACCGCATCTGCTTTTGCATCAACATGGATATTCACAGGTACGTCTTTCTCAACAGGGTCACCATTATCATCTGTTGTGTAGACTTTAAGTGTCAGATCAATATCACCACTAAAATCATTTGGTGGCAGAATACTCAAATCTGATAAATCAAAACCTTGGCCATCATCACTAATCACATCAGGGATAGACCAAACACCCCCCCCCATATTATTCGCGCCTTCAATGACGAAGCCATCTGGCACGCCGGTAATACTGACAGAAATAATCTCTTCCGAGCCATCTATATCAGTCACATTACCGTTAAAATCACTAAATGAAATCGATGTTCCTTCATCACCTGTCACTTGAACAGGATTATCACTGGTAGCGATTTCACCATTAATTTCAATATCATCATTTACGGCGTTGACATCAAAGCTCAGATTCTGCTCAAACGAACCACTATTACTTACTTCTTCACCATCAACCGTTGCCGTATCAGTCACTTCCGTTGTCACAGTAACATCAACAGTACCACTGAAATCTGGAGCAGGTTGGAAGTAAATTGGATCACCCGAGTTAACATGAATTTCACCATTCTCATCAGGTTGAATCACATTACCATCCGCATCGACAAATTCACCTTGTGATGAATCAATCAATTTAATTGTCACATTTGTGATTTCTTCATTGCCGCCATTATTTATATCACCGTTATTTTGGTCACCAATAACCGTACTTAAATCTAATTCAATCCGACTATCTTCATCACCACTACCTGTGATAGTAACTTTTGGAACATCTGCAACAGGGTTAACATTAACCGTGATATTCATTGAGCCTTCATTAGACAGGCCACTATCGTTATCAGTTTCAACAACTTTCACGGGAATATCGATATCACCTGCATAATCAGGTGGTAAGTTTAGAATCACATCTGGTGGTAATGTTATTGAACCATCATCATTCGGGGTTGTATTAATGATATACTCACCCGTTTGCTCGTTATACTCCATACCACTAATCGTGGCACCGTCAGGCAAATCAGCGGCATTAATAATGATCGAAGTGGTATCATTATCCAGATCAGGAACACCATCACCATCAGTATCATCAGTGCTAATCACCAAGCCATCTGAAATTAAATCACCTATATTAACGCCACCTGCTTGATCTTCAGAAGCATCAACTTGTTGAGTTGTACCATCAATATCACCTGCAGCAGATGGAATATAAGTACCACCATCATCATTGTCATCAGTAAAGTGGAGGGTAACATCCGTTTCTTTGATTACTACCTCACTTTCCGAATTAGGATCATCACCCTGATCTTGTATAGTAACACTGACTTGTATAGTCACCTCACCATCAAACCCACGAGGTGCTGTAATCACAATATCATCGAGTTGATCTTCAGTAATCGTAAATGAACCGTTACCATTATTTACCGCACCTTCAACTTGAAAACCATCGGGCAAGTCCTCAGGAAAAGTAATGATCACTTTATTGATTACTTCATCACTTGAATCATCATCATTGACCCAATCTAAGCTGTTACCACCTGAGCTACCATTAACTATACCGTTAACTGATAAATGAATTTCATTTGACCATTCATCATTAGGATCTTGGTCTTCATCTATATCTTGAATTCCGTCACCATCGGTATCTGCAATCGCATTACCGATAGCATCATTAAAAATCAACTTACCACCATCATTCACACCATCACCGTCTTCTTCGACAACCGAGGTGACATCCACATCTAAATTTCCATGGATTGTGGTTTCATCATAGTTATCATCTGGACTTTCAGTATCTGAATCTCGAATAGTGATATCCGTGGTTAAATTTATATCACTATCTGCATCTTCTGGCATGCTAAGATACAAGCCGCTTTCTTGGGCTTCTGCTAATTGTTCTGGTGTTAAGGTAATTGAACCATTGTCATCAGGGGTGATCACTTCATCACCAATAACGATTGCATAACCATCAGGATAATTCTCAAACCCATTAATGGTTAATCCAACTACTTTTTCGCTGCCGTCATTATCGACAAACTGCGCAGTAGGATCCCAATTAAGTTTGACTAACTCATCTTCATAGCCTGTTGATATAGTGTTGTAATCCTCTAGTACACCGTTCTCATCTTTACCAACGCCATCAACGACAGGATCAACATTAATATGGATATTATATTCATATTCTTTCGAATCACCGTCATCTTCTGTCACCACAATACGTACAGGAATATCAATATCATCCGCGCTATTGCTATTAGTGTGAATTTGAATACCGTTCAATGAATCAACATCAAATTGGTATAAGTTTGGATTGGTTGAAACTAATGTAGGCTCTAACGGGTTACCTTCTGCATCGCTAAAATACACGCCTTCTGGCAGCTCTTGTAATGTTGTGAAAGTGATTTTTTCAGATGAATCGGTCTCTTCAGAGACTGCTCCATGTCCATCGGAATTTGTATATTCACCAGAAATAAAGCTGAAATCTATCGAGGCTGCACCATCTTCATCCACTGTGGTTAAGATCGTTTTACCATCGTCAGAAACTTTCCAATCACCATTTGGTTCAATAGTAAGTTCATCAGCAATACCGTGCACATCAACATTGATTTTATTACTATCTTGGCCAGCCCAAGTATCTTCATCATTCAGATCCGTATCACTCAGATCGGCATTATCAACCGACATTCCATCTACAGTAAAAGTAAAATCGTCATTACTTTGTGGCGGTGGCATGATGTGAGTATCATCAATATCATCGAAAGAAATCACATAGAAACCATCTTTATTTGGCTCTAATTTTACAGAGTTCCCTGTATCATCTACGCCCCATACTGTTGCGCCTTCTGGCAAACCTGAAATACGAACAAAATAACTTTCTGAACCATCGTCATCGACAGAAACATGCGCTTTTGTAACCACATCCGACAACTGAATAGCCGTATCTTCATCAACTTTGATATTGTTATTCGTACTTAATCTGACTTCATCAGCCTTTGGAGTCACATCGATGATAATCGTTTGGTGATCAGAATCGGCAGTTTCTTTGCCATCAACCGTATCACCACTTTCGGTACTGGTTCCCCAAGCATCGATTTGTATTTCACCTGACCAGTTATCCGCAGGGTCAACTTCTACTTTATCGATATCATCAGCTGAAATGGTATATACACCATTTTCATCCGGCTCTATTTTTACTCCATCAACATAAATGTCCCCTTCACCTTCTTTTATTTCAAGGTGGTACTCTAGGGTTTCTGATCCATCATTATCATTCAGATCAAGATCTATATTCAGTTTTACATTGTCACTGTCTTCACCGGTTTCATAATGCAGCTCAGTGTTATCCATATTCCATGTTGGTGTATCGGCAATACCTTCAACCGTGATTTTGAAGTCACCGTCAATTGGAGTCTCACCAGTATCATCAATAACCGAACCATTCACATCAAAAGTAAGGTAGCCATCCACCGTTGAGAAGTCTTCATCTGGCACAAAAGTAATACCTTCCAACTCATAACTGAAAGTACCATCGCCGTTATACACTAATGTGAATGCATCACTTGGAATAGTTATCGACCCATCATCATTGGGGGTGATAGGTTCACCATTAAATTCAAATACACCATGGGCTTCGTCTTGTGGTGTAATGATGATATCGCCAAGATGTTCACCTTCATCGTTATCACCAACATTAATAACCATGTTGATTTCAATACCTTCACGGGTGTTGTCATCAATATTGTCCGTTGAATCTGTGGTATGGCGGCCATCCTCTTCCTGGCCTGAACCACCAGAAACTTGCATAGTTGGCCCTTCATCTGTGACATTCACCGTCACTTCAGCAGTATCTGTATCGCCATCACCATCGGTGATCACAAATTCAAAATCACCACTGTAATCTTTACCATCATGATCTAAATTATCGACAGGCTCGAACTTAACATCACCATTTTCTGATACATATAAGGTACCAATGCTTTCACCGCCATCCGTTACAGGAATGGCATAATAAGCCTCGGTAGCATTACCTGTACCTGAAATGTTTCCATCTGAGTCGATATAAACGGTGTCATAATCGCCACTTTTTAGATCGATAACATTACCATTACTGTCTTTGATTCCGGTCACAGTGGCACCATCGGCCCCTTCATTAGCAATAATATTACCTAAATCTTGTAGGCCTGAACCTTCTTCAATCGCTTCACCAGACACATCTTGCGCAGTTGGTACATCATCATTAACAGTAACGTTGACATCAATGGTATTACTACTATCACCATCATCATCAACGCCATGGATAGGAATGACGATATTGGTCGATTGACCACCATTGCCATTATCAAGTGGTTGATCAATCGCGCCAGTCACTTCAAAGGTATAACTACCATTAGTGTTATCAAAACTGATTTTGAAGACATCATCGTCCGTTGGGTTACCGCTATCATCGACCAGCACACCTGAATATGTGCCATCACCGTTATCAACTAAAATAACGTCGGTGCCACCCGAAGTTATGTTGCTATTACCTTCGCTATCTGAGTTTTTCTCATTAAAAGCATTAACATCAATTTCATAGTGATTCACTTCATCACTACCTGAATCAATAGTAATCGTGCCGGTTGCTGACTCGCCGTCTTTATTTGGTGTTGAACCCGCGTGATTATCCCCACCTTTATCAATATCAGATTCGTTAACACTGATGCTGTCAGCACTATCGATTTCAAGATCTTTACCATCCGTTATGGTGCCGTTGAAATCAATGGACTCATCCATGTAATCGCCGTCAGTATCTTGTATTTGGATTGGGATGTTGATAGTGATATTGTCACCATCATTATGGACATACCCGCTTGTATCACCAGTACCATCTACATGATCGATTGGTTGGTATTGCGTCATATCAACACTAATATCAACACCACCATTTTCAGTCGGTGTTGCAATCAGATGGAAATCTAATACAGGGTTACCACTAGCATCCACACCGGTTAATGTGTTGGTTTCAGGATCAAAAGAGAACTCAACTGAACCGCCACCTTCTGTAGTAATTTCAGTGTTAAGCTCTGTAATCAAGTCATCCATTACAGTTGGATCTACTTGTACCGTGTTTGGATCTAAGTCATCAGACCCAGCATCAACGAGAGTTGAACCACTCTGTGCGGTTTTCGGATAACCTTCTAAATCACCTGAATCGGAATCTGGAGTGAGGTCACCTTCGATCATTCCAGCATCAATGTCACCGCCACCTTGTGCGTTATCGCCATCGGCATCATGAATGGTGATCGTGCCTTTGCCTACATCTCCGTCAGCATCTTCGACTTCAACATTGATAGGAATATCTGAAGTATCATTATTTTCATTAATTTGATCGATCGGCTGGAATTGCTCTACTTTATAATGACCATTTTGATCGATAGTCACTTCCATAACCTTACTATTATCTACATCAAAAATGGTTAATGTATGACCATCATCACTGATTACAACTGATGTATCTTGACCGTTACTAGTCAGGTCATCTAATTGTGATTGGTCGGCACCAAATCGTACATCGACAACGTCATCACTGCCGGTATCAACATTAATGTCTCCCGATGCTGAATCGGTTCCATCAGCACCTTCTTCTAGTGTTGCACCTGTGTCCTTACCAAACGAAGGATCTTGGCCATCTTCAATGTTAACCGTGATATCAACATTATTTGGTGTGCCGTCTGCATCATCAATCACTAATGGCACATCAATACTGATGGTGTCACCATTGTTGGTCAGATAACCATCACTATCACCATTGCCATTTTCATGATCAATTGGACCATTTTGAACAACATCGGTGGTAATGGTGGCATTACCGTCTGCATCAACGGTTGGAGTCATCGTCATCGTTAAGACATCCGAGCCATCCGAAGTACCTGTTATCGTAATTGTGCCATCTGAATTTGTAGTGATTTCAAAGTCAATCGGTTGACCATTGCTGGTTAAACCATCAAGTTCAGCTTCCAAAGCTGTAGACACTTCTGGATCAATATGTAAGGTCTCAGGGCGTAGATCATCACTAGAGGAATCAATGACGACTGAGCTACTACCTGATACTGGATAAGCATTTCCTTCATCCCAGTTCTCTTGATCACCTTCGGTAATATTGACCTCATCAGTAACATCGACTCCCTCTGGATCGACAATCACAATGTTAAAGCTGCCCGAAGCGCTATCACCATCATCATCCACTGCAGTGACGCTAAGATTAAGGTCAACATCCCCTGCATCTTGATCGATAGGTTCATATTGCGTAACGGTGTAATAACCATCTGTATCAACGGTAATACTTAGAATGGGTTCATCATTTTCACCGGTGACGGTAATGGTATTACCATCCACTTCATAGTCGGTTTCTTTGCCGCCATCGTAAGTAATATTACCTAAGCCTGAATCATCACCTTGAGGGTCATCAAAGGTCATCGATGCTATTTCATCTGAGCCCATATCAAAGCTTGGGATTTTACCTGTCGATTCACCTGGCGTTTGAGTTACTTCTCCGGTCTCAGGGTCAACATTGTCAAAATCTGTTTCGGTAATAACAACGGCTTCACTGTCATCACTAAAGGACGGGTCTTGGCCATCTTTTAGGTTAACGGTGATGTCGATATTAGAAGTATCACCATCGGTGTCGGAGATTTCCAATGGAAGATCAATCGAAATCACATCACCATCATTGGTGATATAACCAGAGGTATCGCCATCTTTATTGATATCATCCAATGGTAAAGCTTGGTCGACAGTGGTGTTGATGTAGAACTCGCCATCCTCACCTTGTACCACTTCAAAACTTATCGTGATGGCCTCTACATCATCAACCGTCCCCACGATGCTAAAGCTGCCATCCGGATTTTCGACAGAAACAAAATCAACGGGCTGGCCGCCTGAGGTAATTTCGGATAATTCACCCGGATTTTGATCGGTACCATCACCAAACAACGTGGCTTTTGCCTCATCAGTAAGCTGTAAAGTACTTGGGTCAAGATCATCACTTGGCGTTGGAATTAACTTAGAAGACTCACCATGCACTGGGTATTCATTACCTGAAGCTGGGTTTTCAAGATCACCTTCTTCAATGGTAACTTCATCGCTTACATCTTCAGCATTCGCGCCGTCATTAATCACGATATTGATGGTACCGTTCGCGGTATCACCATCGTCATCCGTACCCGAGACATTTAGGGCGATTTTGGTGATCTCGCTGTCATCTTGATCGATTGGTTGGTATTGCGTAACCGTGTAGTTGCCTTGCGCGTCAATGGTTACATCCATCACGGGATTGCCATCGGCATCCACTAGACTTAATGTGTTGTCATCAACACTGTAGCTGGTCGCTTCACCATTACTGGTGATGCCAGTGAGAGACGGTTGATTTGGGTCAAAGACAATTTGGTCAACGTAATCACTGCCCTGGTCAAATTCAATGCTGCCATTGGCCGTTTGTTCACCGTCATTTTCAGTGATCTCAGCAATCTCGGTATTGTCACCAAAACTTGGATCTTCACCATCAACAAAATTCACCGTGATATCAACATTTGAAGTATCACCATCGGTGTCATCAATTTCTGGCGGTAAGTCAACCGAAATAGTGTCACCATTATTGGATTGATAAGACCGGTTATCGTCCAGTACCCTCATTTATTCATCAAAGCGGTTGGTATTGATTGACATCGGTGACAACCGTCACATCACCATTTTCAGACATGGTCGGGGTCATGGTGATGTCAAAGGCTGGGTTGCCCTCGCCATCCACGCGGTGATGGTGATCACACCATTGTCATGTCAGGTCATCGTGCTGAACTCAACTGGATCGCCCACCGTTGATGGTGACTTCTGACATCTCATTTGTAGAGCGGCTTCTACCCACTTCGCTTAAAACGCGGTGAGCTCTGCGACGGCAAGTTATCGCTCAGCGATACGATCGTGATTGAGCCAGCGGCCTTCTACAGGGTATGTTTGGACTGGGGTTTGCCATCCGCATCCACGGCCTCGGTATCAACATCACCTTCGATGACCTCAACCGTATCGCTCCATCCGCAACGTTCGCGCCGTCATTAGTCACGATATTGATGGTACCATTTACTTGCCAGGTATCACCATCGTCTATCCGTACCAAAACATTCAACGCAATGTTGGTGATGTCGCTATGTCACTTGATCAATCGGTTGGGTATTGCGTCACCGTGTAATTACCATCCGCATCGATAGTCACGCTCATCACAGGGTTATTATCAATATCAACAAGGTTAACGTGCTTGGATCGTTTGCCAGTGCCGCAGTATCAATGTGGTCGCTCACCGTACTGGTGATGCCATTGAGAGACGGTGATTTGGGTCAAAGACAATTGATCAACGTAATCACTGCCCTGGTCAAATTCAATGCTGCCATTAGCCGTTTGTTCACCGTCATTTTCTGTGATTTCAGCAATCTCAGTATTGTCACAAAAGATCTTCACCATCTTTAAAGTTCACCGTGATGTCGACACTTGACGTCACCATCAGTGTCATCAATTTCTAGCGGCAGGTCAACCGAAGGTGTCACCATTGTTATTGATAAGACCGTCTGTCGCGCCATTATCATTACTTTCATCTAATGGTTGGTATTGCTTGACGTCTGTAACAACCGTCACATCGCATTTCAGACATGGTTGGCGTCATGGTGATGTCAGAACTGGGTTGCCCTCGCCATCCACCTGGTGATGGTGATCACACCATTGTCATCGGTCGTCATGCTGAACTCGACTGGATCGCCACCGTTGATGGTGACCTGACATCTCATTTTGTAGAGCGGCACCCGCTTCCGGCAAACAGTGAGCCTGCAACCAAGTTATCACTTGTGATGCGATCGTGATTGAGCCATGGCCTTCTGCAGGTATGTCTGGACAGGGTTCCATCCGCATCACGGCACCAGTATCAACATCGCTCGATGACCTCAATCGTATCGCTTACATCCCCAGCATTCGCGCCGTCATTAATCACGTGTGATGGTACCATTCGCGGTATCACCATCGTCATCCGTACCGAAACATTCCAACCAATGTTGGTGATGTCACTGTCATCTCGATAGGTTGGGATTGCGTCACCGTGTAATTACCATCCGCATCGAACACGCTCATCACAGGGTTATTATCAATATCCAACAAGGTTAACGTGTGGATCGTTTGCAGTGCCACAGTATCAATGTGAGTCGCTTCACCATTACTGGTGATACCATTGAGGACGGTTGATTTGGAGTCAAAGACAATTTGATCAACGTAATCACTGCCCTGGTCAAATTCAATGCTGCCATTGGCCTTTTTGTTCACCGTCATTTCTGTGATTTCAGCAATCTCGGTATTGTCACCAAAACTTGGATCTTCTCTCTTTAAAGTTCACCGTGATGTCGACACTTGACGTGTCACCATCGGTGTCATCAATTCTAGCGGTAGGTCAACCGAAATAGTGTCACCATTATTGGTGATAAGACCGGTTGTATCTCCAGTACCCTCTTTTTCATCAAGCGGTTGATATTGATTGACATCGGTGACAACCGTCACATCACCATTTTCAGACATGGTTGGCGTCATGGTGATATCGAAAACTGGATTTCCATCACCATCGACTGCAGAAATGGTTACCACACCATTTTCATCGGTGGTCATGGTAAATTCAATTGGCTGACCATTATGGATCGTAATTTTACCCATTCCAGAAACTAGCTGGGCTTTGCCTTCTTCACTTAAACGTAATGTAGAAGGATTTAAGTTATCATCTATTGCAGTAATGGTAACGCTACTCGTGCCATGTACAGGATATGCGTTACCTGCTGCTGGGTTTTCCAGATCGCCCTCAGCTATTGTGACAACGTCACTAACATCAGCAGCATTCTCACCATCTTCAATATTGATAACAATTGTACCGTTAGCAGTATCACCATCATCATCTGTTGCAGTAATACCTAAATTTAGATTTATTATATCGTCTGCATCCTGGTCAAGTGGACCAGTGGCTTGAACGGTATAAGATCCATCGGTCTGAACCTCAACAGTTAAAACTGGTTCGCCATTAATATCTGTTACAATTACTACATTACCATCAACGGTATATTCTGTAGGTTCACCATTGCTCGTTAACCCTTCTAATGAGGGTTGGTTTGGATCAAACGTAATAGTGGCAATTTCATCACTACCAAGATCCAATGGTACTTGGCCATCTACAATTAAATCACGGTCATCAGTTTCATTGATCGTGGTGCCTGAGTCGGTACCAAATTGTTCATTGGCACCATCATTAACATCAATTTCGATATTAATCGGTTCTTTGATTTCATTACCATTGATATCCATCCCCGATACTGGGAACTCAATATGAATATCATCCCCTTGATTACTCACTATACCTGTGGTGTCACCTGAAATATGATCGATAGGTTGATTAACCGTTGTGGTAATAGAAACGGTTACATCACCGTTGGGTAGGGCAACGAAATCAACATCAAATGAAACGACTGGTTCACCATCTTGCATACCCGTGAAAGTATTGGTTTCCGCATCGTAAGTAAATACAACAGGTTCACCACCTGATGTGATCTCAGAATTTAATTCACCAAGTAAAGAATCTACGCTTTCTTCCGGGATATAAAACGAATTTGGATCAAGAGCATAGGTACCTTTTTCAACTACAACCGAAGCTATACTTTCAGTTGGGTAACCATCACCACTGTCTAAATCACCTTCTGTAACTTCAACGGCAAGGTTTTCACCACCGTCAGCAATAAGAACGCCTCGTTCATCTTCTTCATCACGGTATTCACGTTCAAAACCTTTAGTATCGTATCCCGCGTGAGTTAAAACAGCGTCATAATTGTAGTCAATCGATACAAAAGAGTTATTAGCGGTGTCGCCCGCGCCCTCACCTGCTGCTGGTGCTTCTGCTTCTTGAGTTGGATCTTGTCCTGCCAAAATACTTTGCTGAATAGCGGCAATATCATCAGTTTGATTTGATTGAGAACCTTGTTCATCCGAATTTACAGGGTTCATAATATCTTGACTAGGATCTTGCAGGTTCATTACCGAGCGTTGGATATTCGCAATATCCGATTCAGTAAAATTCGCATTTTGTGCATTTTCAGCGTTAATTTGAACTTGTGGTCCCAATGTAGTCGCCACAGGCCCAGTTGCATTTGGTACAATAGATACGGTCGATTGAGTATTATGGATGTGTACTTGTTGTCCTTGTCCAGAGACAGTTACGTTTGCCTCTGGAGTCACCAATAAAACCTCATCAGACTTCAACTGATAATTTCCTGTAACCAACACAGCTCCCTGACCAGCTTTAATGACAAAAACTGAACCACTTTCAACGTTAACATTGGTGACATTTGAAGAAGGGATATTATTTTCCATAGATAACTCAATCTGTTAGTTGATTGTTTCCTTAAAAAACCAGGATAAGCCAATCTTATATTTATAGGAATTTAATCTTAAAGCAGCAATAAACAAGCTTAAGCAAAAGTAAGAACACCTCTATATTTATATCACAATAGAGGTTAAACAATAGTTCTGCTAGATAGAAATAAAACGATTGTAATTATACCACTAACAATCGTTTCATTCAATTTATTCACTGTTTTAACCAATCCAAACATCATGTAGGTAATGTAGGACATAACAGTCTATAATCATTAATATATTCGCAACTGTGAATATAAGTGACTTAAAACATTATTTCTATATAATATAAACTAAAAGATGTCATCATTTATCGCAGTGATTATTCTTACAAAGTTGATGATAAAATAGTTCATCACTAACGCATGACTAACACAACACTATCTATTGGGTAATAAGCTTCGCTTGCTCTTGGTAATTCTATGAAAAAAAAACTCACCACCGAACAACTAGACTTCGTCGATGATAAGTCATCAGCATTAATGCTAAGCACCACTTATACGACCAAAATCATGCTCTGGACAATCGTGGCTTTTTTTATTATCGCGATCGTTTGGGCATCTCTGACTAAGCTTGATAAAGTAACGACAGGAACGGCTAAAGTTATTCCATCCACTCAGATGCAAGTGATACAAAACCTTGAGGGTGGTATTGTTAAACAAGTGCTTGTTCGTGAAGGCCAACCGGTTAAAAAAGGCCAACGTCTACTTTTAATTGATGACACACAAGCGCGCTCTGACTTTCAAGGCAAAGCTTCTGATATTGCCAATATGCAAGCCGACCAATTTCGTCTAAAAGCACAAATTTCTGCCGTAAAAATTGATACGAAAAAAGCGAAGCAAACCAGTAATTGGGAAGATAGCGTTATTGTAGATGAGTCAATTCTTCCTATGTTCGATGAAGATTTTGCAAAAAAGCACCCAATATTGGTTACTCGTCAGTTAAGTGAATATCAAGGTAACGTGTCTAACCTTGAGAATCAATTGTCAGTTGCAAGACAACAGGTCACACAAAAACAACGTGAACTAGATGAAAACCGCTCACGTTATAGAAGCCTACAAAGTAGTTATAATGTGGCAAGTCACGAATTTAATATAACAGAGCCATTAGCAAAAGATGGCGTGGTCCCCGAAATTGAATTGTTAAAATTACGTCGTCAGTTGATTGATACTCGTCGTGATTTGACTTCAACCAAAATGCAGATCCCGGTTGCTGAATCTGCAGTCCATGAAGCGATATTAAAATACTTAGACATTGCTCTAAAGTATCGTAGTGATAATCAAAACGAATTAAATAAGGTCAGTGCACAATTATCTAGCCAAAGTGAATCTCAAGTTGGATTACAAGATAAAGTAAACCGCACCGTCGTTACCTCACCTGTTACCGGCACTATTCAAAAAATTTATATCAATACTATCGGTGGAGTTATCCAGCCTGGTATGGATTTAATCGAGATTGTACCAACAGAAGATACCTTACTCATTGAAGCGAAAATTGCCCCTCAAGATATCGGTTTCTTACACCCTGGATTACCAGCATTAATTAAATTTACCGCCTACAACTTCTCTACCTACGGTGGCCTTGAAGGTACGGTTGAAACAATCAGTGCAGACACGATTCAAGATGACGAAGGTAATAGCTTCTACCAGGTTAAAATTCGAACCAATGAAAGTGCTTTAACCAATAAAGACGGAGCATCCTTACCAATTATTCCTGGTATGACAGCCTCGGCCGATATTATTACCGGCAAACGCACCGTAATGGGCTACCTATTAAAACCGGTTCTCAAAGCCACCAATTCTGCACTAAGAGAACAATAAGCATCATTAAGTCATTATAACGATTTCTGCAAGTTGGTTTTCAGTCGAAAAAATCAGTTTATCTCTCTTGGTCTATTACCATAATTATTTAATGAGAAATGATATGACATTGTACAAACAGCTATTAACTTGGAGTATGGGGATTTTTATCACTATATCCGTAGTTTTATTTGCCCTTGAATTCCATCACACGCGTAACGACTTAATCGAACAACAAACGGTTCGCTTCGATGACACATTAAATGCTGCCACTTTTGCTCTTTCACCTTATCTACAAGGTGACGACTTAGAAGAAGCTCAAACTATTATCAAGAAAATATTTGATAATCATAACTATCAATCGGCAACTCTGATATCAATTACATCGAGTGAAGCCATTAAGCTCAATTTCAAAGAACCCAAAGATTCTATACCTAGTTGGTTTATGACATTATCGAATATTAAACCTATCCAGAAAACGGTACAAATCAGCTCTAACTGGCAACCATTAGCCAATCTAAAAGTAATCAATCGCCCTACCTTTGTTTATGAAAAGCTGTGGAATAACACTAAATCTATTCTTTTTGCTCTAACATTTTGTGGCGTGATTCTGATTGTAGGATTATCGATAGTATTCCGTCGAATTTTAGTACCGTTACAGATTATCCAAGTTAGCGCTCAAAATCTTGCTAACAATAAATTTGATGAAGTATTGGAAACCTCTAAATACCGAGAATTAAATGATGTCGTTTCAGCATTTAATCAAATAACCAAGCAACTGCGTACACACTTTGAACAACAATCAGAAGAAGCAAACAAACTACGTGTTCGTGCGTACCAAGATCCAGTATCAGGATTGGCTAATCGCAAATACATGATGACTCAACTTAAATCTTGGATTGAAAGCGGGTCAACAGGTGGTATTGCCCTTCTCAAGGTCGATCAACTTGATGACGTGTATGAAAAAGAAGGATATATCCAAGGTGATGAACTGACTCGTAGCTTTGCTGCATCATTAATGGAAATTTCTTCAGATGAGTTCAATATTGCTCGTTTAAACAATTCTGAGTTTATGCTATTAGCTCCAAACATATCAGATGAAGATATGCTTGAGTTGGGTCGCGCTATGCTTAACCGTGTCGCCGAATTACAAAACGATCCACTTGATATTGCCCCACTTCAAGCTGCTGTTGCTTTAATTATGAAGCAAACTGACGACAGTATTTCAGATCTCCTTGCTCGCGCTGATAACGGCTTAGTACAAGCTCGTGCTAATCGCGAAGAACCAATGATCTTGGTTCTTGCAGACAGTGATGAAAGCCAACCAAACTTTGGTAAACAACAATGGAAAGCCATCGTAGATGAAGCCATTGCTAATAAAGAATTTATTTTCAACTACCAGAAAGCTATCGACAGCAATAATCAAATGCTCCACCAAGAAGTATTTGCTGCTATACAAAAAGACGACACTCGCTATTCAGCAGGTAGCTTTTTGAATGCCCTTGAAAGCCTAGATAAAGGCCAAGACTTTGATATGTACATCATCGACGCAGTATTTGAACAAGTCGATATGTACGATCCGAAATATCCAATTGCAGTTAACTTAACTCAAAGCAGTGTTAATGATACTGGCTTTATGCGCTGGTTAAGCCAAAAAATGGAAAGCAATCCTGAATATGCCAACCGCATATTGTTTGAGATTCCTGAAATTTGCTTTATTAAGCAGCCAGATAACACCAAACTACTGTGTAACATCATTACTTCACATAAATACAGTTTTGGTATCGATAACTTTGGTCATAACTTTGGTTCGATTGACTATCTCAATGCCTACCGCCCTGCTTATGTCAAATTGGATTTTGCCTACACTACTCAAATAGATGATAACGAAAAAGCAGATGTTGTTTTCTCCATTGCACGTACTGCCGCCAACTTATCAATCACCACTATTGCTTCTCGTGTAGAAACAATAGAACAGAAAAACAAACTGATCGAACTCGAACTTGGTGGTTTCCAAGGTTTTGTTACTGAGCAAATTAATAATGTTACTGAAGGTCAGGCATAATGAATACCATAAAAGATCCGCTATTAAATTCGCTCGATTATATCAGTCGTTATTACGGCCAAGCCAATTCACCTGACGCGCTCGTTGCAGGCTTACCACTCAAAGATGGTTTACTAACTGTACATTTATTCCCCCGCGCTGCAGCAACCGCGGGCTTAAATGCTAAGCTTGAAGAGTTGCCACTTAATGATTTACCACCACTACTTTTACCGGTAGTTGCATTGCTTAAAAATGGTGACGCATGCGTTATCTTGTCTGTCGATTACGAGAAGAACGAAGCTGAAGTAATCTTGTCGCAAAATGATGACAACACTCAAGAATGGGTTCGTTTAGAAGAACTTAATAAACAATACACAGGCCAACTATTTTTGGTTAAAAAGAGCTTCCGTTACGATGAAAGGTCCCCTGAAGTTCTGAAAAACAACGATGGTCATTGGTTCTGGAGCACGCTGTGGCAATCACGTAAAATTTACCGCGACGTATTCATTGCCTCGATCTTAATTAATATCTTTGCCATAAGTGCCCCATTATTTTCACGCTTAGTATATGACAAAATTGTTCCTAACCTGGCCTATGACTCACTTTGGGTACTAGCTGTTGGTGTTTTTATCATCTTCATTTTTGATTTTATTTTAAAAATGATGCGTAGCTATTTCTTAGATGTGGCGGGAAAGAAATCGGATATTTTGATTTCTTCAAAAATCTTTAGTCATGTAATGGGAACTCGTCTAGAATCTAAGCCCCCTTCCGTTGGTGCTTTTGCAAGACACATGCAAGAATTTGAATCAATCAGAGATTTCTTTACCTCTGCTAGTATTACCACTCTAATTGATTTGCCATTTGCTCTGTTATTTATGCTCGTAATTGCATTCATTGCAGGCCCATTAGCTATAGTTCCTTTAATTGGTGTGATCATTCTGATCAGTTACAGTTTTATTGTACAAAAGCCATTAAGACGCACTATTGAAGAAGGTTCTCGCTTAGCTTCACAAAAAAACTCAAATCTTATTGAGAGCTTATCTGGTCTTGAAACATTAAAAATGTTTGGTGCTGAAAGTCAGTATCAATATCGTTGGGAAGAAGCCGTTGCCCACATGGCAAACTGGAGCTTAAAGTCTCGTCGTCTTACAGATTCACTGCAAAATACAGCGGGGTTTGTTCAACAATTTTTGAACGTAGCAATGATCGTTGTCGGTGTTTACTTAATAGGAAATGGCGACCTAACCATGGGTGGTTTAATTGCAGCTACCATGCTAAGTGGACGTGCAGTTAGCCCGATGATACAAGTAGCGATGCTATCAACTCGCTATAACCAAGCCAAATCTGCGATGGGTATTATCGACAACTTAATGCAAATGCCAACTGAGCAAGAACCGGGCAAGCGTTATATCCACCGTCCTATTATCAAAGGTAAGATCCAATTTGATAATGTGAACTTCACCTACCCGAATGCAACCTCGCCTTCGTTAAGAAATATTAACCTGACAATTAATCCAGGTGAGCGCATTGGTATTATCGGTCGTATTGGTTCAGGTAAAACGACGTTAGAGCGTATCTTGATGGGATTATACCAACCAACCTCAGGTACCGTTTTAATTGATGATACAGATATTAAGCAGTTACATCAGATCGATATACGCCGTAATTTAGGTTGTGTACCGCAAGATATTACTCTGTTTTACGGTAGCATTCGTGACAACATTGCACTTGGACGCCCTCTTGCCAGTGATAAAGATATCATTCTTGCCGCTGAACGCGCTGGCGTAACAAGCTTTACACAAAAGGACAGCGCTGGTTTAGAAAAACAAATTGGCGAAGGTGGTGCCGCTTTATCTGGTGGTCAACGTCAAGCGATTGCCATTGCACGTGCACTATTAGGTAAACCACCAGTAATGATCATGGATGAACCAACCAGTAGTATGGATAACCGTACGGAGATGTTCATCAAGCGCCAATTGCGTAACTTTAATAAAAGTGAAACTCTAATCTTAATTACGCATAAAACTGGCATGTTAGACTTAGTCGATCGTTTAATAGTCATGGAACAAGGCCAAATCATTGCCGACGGCCCTAGAGATAAAGTATTACAAGCACTTCGCTCTGGAAAGTCACAGAAATCAGCACCGACTGTTGCTAAAAAATCACCAACACTAGAGGCCAAAACAAGTGATGCTGCACCTTCTGCTTCCGAGCCAAAACCAAGCGAAGATCAGGCGCAAGCAGCAACTAGTACTGTTTCTAGACCAACATCAACTACGGCGACCAAACAAACAACGACAACCAATAAGAAGAAATCTACCATTCAAACAAGGCCGATTTAACAAACATACAACTAATTTATTCGCATGATTTTGTCTAGACTGATATGATTTAAACAAAATCATGCGTTTAAATTTGTATATTTAACAGCGTTTATCAGTTAAAGGGTATATTATTTTTTCTAAATACCCTGTAATATCGTGCAAATCTAAATTTTTGTCCGTTTTCGGCTTTATATACCCTTTCCTTAACGCTTAACTATCTAGCATGTTAAGAGGATGATGATGATAAAAACTCCAAAGATAAATAAATTAGCCATTTTCCTTGGTTGCCAATTAATCGCTCTGCCAACATACGCGCAATCTCTTGAACAAGCGATTGCCAATGCATTAGCAACAAACCCAAATATTCAATCAACCTACAATGAATTTATCAGCCAAAAAGAAACCAGCCGAGCCTCAACTGGTAAATATTTACCATCGGTCGATCTTGAAGCTGGTGTCGGCTATGAAGATTATGACAACAGTGCAGGCTCTCAAGGCGAATACAACCCTCGCTACGCTCAAATCAGTATTCGTCAGTTAATCTGGGATGGCTCAAGCACTTATAACGATATAAAAAGAACAAAAGCAGAAGCTGAATCTCAACGCTATCAATTACTCGCTGATGCCCAAGATATGGCATTATCCACTACTGAAGCTTATATTGATGTCATTCAAGCCCAAGAGGTGGTTACCCTATCTCAAGCAAACCATGATGTTCACATGCGTATCTATCGTGATATCAAAAAACGTACAGATTCAGGTTTAAGCTCAACGGCAGATCTCGTTCAGGTTGAGGGACGTGTTGCACAAGCCAATACCAACTTACTTTCAGCTCAAAGTAACCTTAACGACAAAATTACAGCATTTGTAAGAATAGTTGGCTCTTACCCTCAAGATTTAAGAAAACCTAAAGTTGATGATACTTACATCGCTAAGTCGCTAAATGATGCGCTTGAGAAAGCCAAAGCCAATAACCCAACTATGTATTTGGCTTACCATGATGTGCAAGCCGCTCAATATCAATACGAACAAACCAAAGGCACTATGTTACCGACATTTACTGTCGAAGGCTCACAGAAATATGGTGATGAAATTGACGCATCTGATGGGGATACTGATGAGCTTAAAGTAATGCTTAAAATGAACTACAACCTGTACAACGGTGGTAGTGACGCAGCAGACAGTCGTTCAGCTGCCAGCCAAATCAGCAAAGCGAAAAATATTCGAGATAACGCCTACCGCTTATTAGAAGAAAGCACCCGTTTATCATGGAGTGCTAAAGAACTGGCGGAATCACAAGAAAAGTTTCTTCAACAACACGTAGATTCTGCGGCAAAAACCATCATCGCTTATGAGAAGCAATACAAAATCGGTAAACGAACCTTATTGGACCTATTAAACACCGAAAATGAGTTATTTGAATCTCGTAAAGCTTATTTAAGCGCACACTATTCTGGTATTATTGCTGATTATCGCCTATTGAATTCAACAGGTCTGCTTCTGAATGAGTTACGTGTTGCCATCCCTGATGAATGGGCTCGTTCGTCTAAATAAGGAAATATTATGAAAGCATTAACTCTTTCTTTATTGGTTTTACTATTGGGTGCATGTTCAAACCTAGAATCCGATCCACCGCCAATCGCCTTTCATTCAAAAGATTTGAGCGATTCGGATAATGACGGTGTGATTAACGCACGTGATTTATGTGTTAATACTCGTAAAAACGCTATGATTGATAACAATGGATGTCCTACTGTTGTACATTCAGAAGAAGAAAATAAACTACATATTTTATTTGCTAATGATTCAACCGTGATTCCCGCAGCTTATGATAATCAGATTAAGAATATAAGTAACTTCTTAGATAAATATCCAAAAACTCATATTGTTCTTAATGGTTATGCTAGCCCAGTAGGCCCAGCAGAACACAATAAATACCTATCTATACAGCGTGCAGCGAATGTCTATAAAGCCTTGGTTGCAGCAGGTGTCAGCCCTAAACGCATACAAACTATAGGTTACGGTGACAGTGATCCAATTCAAGCAACATCAAGAGAAGAAACTATGACATTAAGTCGTCGTGTTACTGCTTCAGTGGTAGGGATGGATAGCAGCGTAGTAGAAAGCTGGACTATCTATGATCAACGTAAAGATTAAGAAACCTTTTCTCTCTTTTTCGCTTACCGCCTGTCTTTTCTTAATTTTGTTAATCATGTCAGTGAGAGCTTCGGCTCTCACTGCTATTGAACAACAAATCATCACCTTCAGTCATGAACACTTTGGACAACGTGCTGGCTTACGAATAAAAGCATGGCTAGAGCTCACTCATCACTTACAGAGTCACTCCCCCTCTCTACAATTATCTGAAGTGAATAACTTTTTTAATCAATTAGTGTTTATTGATGATATAAAATTATGGGGTGAAGATGATTATTGGGCAACACCAATACAGTTTCTTAATGCTGGCGGTGGAGACTGTGAAGATTTTAGTATTGCCAAATATTATACCCTGCGAGAACTAGGGGTAGATGACGAAAAATTACGATTAATCTATGTAAAATCACTGACATTAAATCAATTTCATATGGTCTTGGCCTATTATGAAACGCCAAGTTCAATGCCTTTAATTTTAGATAATATTGATAGCGAGATAAAACCGGCCAGTCAAAGAAGCGATCTCGTTCCTGTCTATAGTTTTAACGCCACTAACTTATGGATCACAAAGGGAGGCGCTGCCGGAAGCCAATCAATACCGGCTGGTAATATTTCCAATTTAAGTATGTGGCAAAAATTGCGTAAGCGAAGTCAACATGACACTCATCACCCTATTATAAACTTGGATCAATGATGCTATGAGTCTATATAATAAATTCCAAATTTGGTTATCGATAATCTTCTTGATATTAACGACATCAGTTTTTGGCCTACTACTCCACTCTAGCCATACTTACCTGAAAATTCAGCAAAAAATTGAGATGACAAACATGATCAGCGCATTGAATATTGCGCTAACACCATTCATTCATCAAAAAGATAAAGTGGGTTTAGAATCTGTCATAAATGCCTCTTTTGATAGCGGCTTCTACGGCTCTATTACTCTCAAAATAAATAACAACAATACTCAAATTCAACGCAAGGCTCTTAATCAACAATCTGACTCACCAGAATGGTTTCAAAAAATCGCGCCTTTTGAAGAACTAACCGAATCTCGCGTATTAATGGATGGCTGGATGCAAGCAGCCACCTTAACCGTCACCAATAATACGGCAACAAGTTATGACCAACTGTGGTCGCTGACTCTACGCTTACTCACTGCATTTATTATTAATTCAATATTTGCTGCAATCTCGATGATCATCATACTTCGAGTCATGTTCAAGCCATTAAAAAACATACAAAAGCGTGCGAATGAAATTAGTTTAAATAAGTTTGGTGACCCTATTCCTCAAGTCAATACTCGTGAACTCTCTGATGTAATACAAGCAATTAATTACATGAGCAAACAGATTGAATCTCATTACTTACAGTCTGCAGATGAAGTAAGGCGCTTACGTATGCGCGCTTACCAGGATCCTGTTTCTGAGCTAAGTAATCGTGAATATTTCATCACTCAGCTTGAACCATGGTTAACTTCTAACACCCATGATCATTGTGGTCTATGGTTAATGAAAGTTGATATAATTGAAGATGCGTATGAAAATAAAGAATTTGATAAAGCCGATAGCATGGTTAAAGAACTTGCTCAAAAATTAAGTTCTTTAGTTGATGGAAGAAGTACTTTTTCTCGTTTTAGTCGCTCTGAGTTTATTTTGCTGGTTCCTCATTGCCATTATGATTATTTAAACCAAGTTTCAGAGACAGCACTCAATCTCGTGAATGAATGGCAAGCTCACAAGTTAATTGAAGATAACTCAGCATATATTGGGATGATGATCTTACATGAGCAAACAGATATGAGAACGGTTTTCACTCAACTTGATAATGCCCTAACTCAAGCGCGTCAACAAAGCGGCATAAAAGCATTTTTATTTAATAAGAATGCAATTTTGCCAGAATTCACTAAGGGTAAAATTGAATGGCAGAACTTTGTTAAACAAAGTATTGAAAATCAACAAGTCAAAATTCGACTTCAACCGGCGATTAATAAAGAACAACAAATTCTACACTATGAGGCCTTTGCTTATATTGAAGTGGATAATATTATCTACACAGCCAATCATTTTATTACTACGCTAGAAGGTACTGATATAGCCTACCAATTCGATAATCATGTATTAACGCTTGTAAGTAATCAATTGGCTTCTAACCCAAGCAAGTCACCGATTGCAGTTAATATAAGTAAAGATAGCCTTCATAATAGTCAATTTGTTGTCTTCTTAACTCAAATGTTAAAAGCCAACCCCCAACTCAGTGAGATGCTAATATTTGAGCTTCATGAAGTATGCTTCACTAAACATCTTGAAGAAACTAAAGTCATTACTCAATTACTGCTCCAACATTCGTTTAGGTTTGGTATTGATAACTTTGGTCATAGTTTCAACTCTATCGATTACCTACATCAAGTTCAACCAACTTATGTCAAATTGGATTTTGCATATACTAACCAGTTGGAAGATCCAGCTAAATATGATGTTCTAGCTTCCATGACTCGTATCGCCAGTAACTTAGGGATTGGTATGATTGCAACTCATGTAGAGGATTTAAAGCAAATTGAACAATTAGTTGAGCTTGATATTAACTATTTCCAAGGGTTCATAACCGATAAGCTAGAATTAAGCGGACCATAAATAAACAGAAAACCCCCTGACAGAAAATATCAGGGGGTTTCTAGTGCTAGATTATATTGATTAGGGCTTTAGATATTAAGCTCGACTAATCATCAGCCTTTAACACAACATCATCAATAAAGACCTCTGTTTGAAGGGCTATATCACCATTCATGTCGATATTTTCAATACTGTTAAGATGGGTTATTGCATAAACTTCCAATGTTGTGTTACTGCCTGAATTAAAGGCTAATTCCACTTTACGGAAACCATTTGTATCATCGCCATCAGAACCAATATCATCATTGGTAAATGTCTTTGTTCTTATGATGTTGCCAGCTAGAGAACCCACACCCATATCTTTCACACCCAACTCAAGCAAGTTTGGTGACTCATTGCCTTTTTCATCACGATAATAAACCGTCAAAAGGTAATCAGTATCTGGTTCAATATTTGGAATAATTTGGCTTACACCAGGTCCCGCTTGTAGTATTGAGCTTTCATTGATTGAAGGGTAAAACAAACGAAGAGAACCCGGATCACCAGAAGCAGTAATATTCGTTGCCTCAACCGCACCTAAACCTAACTCTGGTGTAGCATGTACCAACCAAGCACCGCTGCTGTTGTTATTTAAAGCAAAACGAGTAAATGCACCATCAGCAACTTTTCCCATAGCGGGTACCGGCGTAGTATTTACAGGTGCTTTATCCGAGTTAGAAGAGCATCCAGCAAGCGCCCCTGCAATAGCTAAAGCTAAGTAAATTTTTCTCATATTATATTCCCTTTCACACGCGATGAAATTGTTAACAAACCAGTCATTTAAGCCAAATTATAGTTAACTAAAATTCATTAGTCATAATTCTTACCATTTTAACGAAATTTATAAGAAATATCTCCTATTATTAGAGATTTGTTATCATTTAAATAAATCATAAACAAGTCAGTTTTTATTCGTTATATTTACAGTAAAGCTCAATAGCACCACTACACTGTATTAAATAACTACCCACAATAAGCACCAAAGGAAATAGCTATGATTCTTAATGCATTTAATTTAGAAGGTAAAGTAGCCATTGTGACTGGCTGCAACACAGGTCTTGGTCAAAGTATGGCATTAGGCCTAGCACAAGCAGGTTGTAACGTAGTGGGTGTTAATCGAACTGCACCAGAAGAAACCATAGAGCTAATGAAAGCAAAAGGTTGTCACTTTCTTGATGTCCGAGCAAACTTATTATCTCTCGATGATATTCCTACTATCATCGAGAAGGCATTGGCTAAATTCGGTAAAATTGACATTTTAGTTAACAACGCGGGAATCATTCGCCGTGAAGATGCTATCGAGTTCTCAGAACAAAACTGGGATGACGTGATGAACATCAACTCTAAAACGGTCTTCTTTATCTCTCAAGCGGTGGCTAAGCAATTTATCACTCAAGGTAATGGTGGCAAGATCATCAACATCGCTTCTATGCTATCTTTCCAAGGTGGAATTCGGGTGCCTTCTTATACTGCTTCCAAAAGTGCACTTATGGGAGTTACGCGTGCAATGGCAAATGAATGGGCAAAATACAACATCAATGTAAACGCGATTGCCCCAGGTTACATGGCCACTAACAATACTGCTGCGCTACGTGACGATGAAGAGCGCAATACTGCGATTCTTGAACGTATTCCCGCGAACCGTTGGGGCAAGCCAGAAGATGTAGTTGGCCCTTGTATATTCTTAGCATCTGATGCTGCAAATTACATCAATGGCCATACGGTTGCTGTTGATGGCGGCTGGTTAGCACGTTAATAGCATTCACGGTATCACGTGGTGAAGGTTACCCAGTTGAGTGTAAGTAACCACAAGTTCGGAAGGCCTCTTTCTAAAATCTCTTGAGGATTCACCCTCAACACATCGTTATTTACAATGCTTTAATTTTCTGTTGTGTTTAGGCATAAATACCCCCATAATTGTATATCTATTGGGGGGTATTTCATTATTTTGGCAGTGTTTTGTTTATCTGGTTTCTAAAATCGGATTAAATACCTAACGCTTGTCCGCCACCGATTTGAATCGTTTCAGCAGTGATGAATGATGCATCTTCGCTTACTAAGAATGCAATCACTGATGCCACTTCTTCTGGTTGACCTAATCGACCAAGCATAATGCTGTCTTTCCAAGAAGCGAAAACTTCTGGCTTAGTTGCTTTAATTTGAGCGTGGAATGGTGTATCAATTGTACCTGGAGAAACAGCATTTACACGGATGCCAGCAGGAGCAAGCTCTTTAGCCAATGCTCGAGTTAAGGTATGCACTGCTCCTTTAGATACACCATAAATACCAGCACCAGGGCCACCGGCATTCCAACCTGCATTTGAAGCGAAATTAATGATTGAACCGCCTTCCGCTTTCTTCAGATATGGGATCGCAGCACGAGAAACAAAGAATGCACTATCAAGGTTAAGCGCCATAACAAAACGGTAGAAGTCCGTTGTCATGTCTTCCATTGGGCTACGACCACCTAGGCCTCCCGCATTGTTAACGACAACATCAAGCTTACCGTATTTTTCACCAATTGCAGTGATGTTTTCAGTAACCGCTTTATCATCAGTTACATCAAAACCATAATATTCAGCTTCAATGCCTAGTTCTTTTAATTCTGCTACTCGCTCAGCGCCTTTGTCATCTTCGATACCGTTAAGGACAACCGTGTAGCCATCAGTACCAAGACGTTTTGCAACTTGAAAACCAATACCGCCAGTTGCGCCAGAAATAAAAGCAATTTTTTTAGACATAGTCATTCTCTCTTTAATCATCCATTTATAAATTTTGCTTGATGAACAAGATTCATCACCAAAACATCTAATCTTATTGTATGACAAATACTGAGGTTTTCAATTTTATTTATCATGGAAAGCTCAAAAATGAGATCTCAGCCAAGTATCCGGTTGACTAAAAAGACACATCTCCTGCTTTAAAATGTTATTTAGGCATCATTATATTGAAATCTAACACTGGTAAGCTTTGGTCACAGTGCATAATTTTTCCTCATGGTAAAAAAGAAATGCTGAGCGAATCCACTCTATTATTAGTGTCAATTTCGTGATCTATGTTGCTTAAGTCACAGAAAGCAACTTTATCCTTCTTCATTTGATTGCTAAACCAAATCCATACCTATAGAATCATCCTACTTAGCTATATAATAATACAATTGGAGAGATATGATGACTAAACCTGTTATTGGTTTTATCGGCCTAGGCCTTATGGGCGGCAACATGGTAGAAAACCTACAAACTCGTGGCTACCAAGTAAATGTAATGGATCTTAATAAAGACGCTGTTGCATCTGTTTTAGCTCGTGGTAACGCAGCAGAAGCATCATCTGGTAAAGAACTTGCTGAAAAAAGTGACATCGTAATGCTTTGCCTAACAACGTCTGAAGTTGTAGAGAAAGTAGTATACGGTGAAGCAGGTATCCTAGCGGGTATGTCTGAAGGCAAAACACTAATCGACTTCGGTACTTCTATCCCCGCGTCTACTAAGAAGATTGGTGCTGATCTTGCGGCCAAAGGCGCAGGTATGATCGATGCTCCTCTTGGTCGTACTCCAGCTCACGCTAAAGATGGTCTACTAAACATCATGGCAGCTGGCGACATGGAAACGTTCAACAAAGTTAAACCCGTTCTTGATGACCAAGGCGAAAACGTATTCCACCTAGGTGCGCTAGGTTCTGGTCACGTAACTAAGCTTGTAAACAATTTCATGGGTATGACTACCGTTGCAACCATGTCTCAAGCATTCGCAGTTGCAAAACGAGCAGGCGTTGACGGCCAGCAATTATTCGACATCATGTCTGCTGGTCCTTCTAACTCTCCGTTCATGCAATTTTGTAAGTTCTACGCAGTAGACGGTGAAGAAAAACTAGGTTTCTCTGTTGCAAACGCAAACAAAGACCTTGGTTACTTCCTTGCACTATGTGAAGAGTTAGGTACAGAGTCTCTAATCGCTCAAGGTACTTCTACAAGTCTACAAGCAGCAGTTGATGCTGGGCTTGGTCAAAACGATGTACCCGTTATCTTTGATTATTTCATGGGTTTGAAAAAGTAATCAATTCATAACGCAATAACTTGATAACACATTTAAGCTGCAATATAAGCGATTATATTGCAGCTTTTTTATGCACCAAGCAAAGGTCGATGCTTACGTTGTTGATAAGTCAATGCCAGCGCTAAGCAATGTTGAATAGCGGCTTCAGGCAATGGTTTTGATAACGACAACACGATAGCTCGGTTCCCCTGAAACTCTAATTCTTCACCATACAACTCTCGGAAGGTATCTATTAACTTAGTTTGGCAATGAAAGAAAAGATAATAATGATTGGGTGATTTCAGTTTCCAGTCCATTCTTATCGGTGTTCCCATCTTGCTACAATAGCTTGGTTCGCCCCATTTCAGCGACTCCTCCACTTCGCCTAACTCTAGATCATAAGCCACTTTAAAGATCAGGCTTCCAACGCTTCTAATCGAATTCGAGCACTTTCAGGATATTCATCAAAACGTTCTTTGTTTAATTTGTTCATTTGATCTCCCTATATAACCTAGTTGCTCAAGATGCAGGTTCCCTTGAGTTTAAATCACTATTTTCATTCACACTTTTTATTAAGCCTTATTATCGCGAATAGTATATACCCAAAGTAATTGGAGTTGCAGTGAGGCGACAAGTGAATGAAGCCCCATGAGTTTAGCTTGTCTAAATGATTGGGGTGAATGAGCGCCGTCAACAAAGCTGCAGCTTCAAGTACGAAGGATATAGACGTAAAAAAGGCACTGAACATAATTGAACAGTGCCATTGAATTTTAAGAGGTATTAATCAGCTAGTAACAAAATTACTTACCTGTGTATTTACCATGTGATTTTTCTAGTTTATAGAATGTCGCTTGAACATAATCATTTAAGTCACCCGTGATATTTTGGTTATATACGCCAGCTTTAAAGTACATATACTTGCCACCCACATCATAACCGCTTTCACTCATATCAACGACTTGTTGCACGTCTTCTTTACCATCACGCTTAACTGTAACTGTTAGAGTATTACCTTTAACTTCAATGCGATAAGTAAATTTCTCACCTAAAGCAATACCATCATCGCCGATTTCGCCCGTCATACCACCAACAAGGTCATAAAACGCATCTGTGCCTTTTAGAGTATTTTCGTGAGCAAAATAAACTGTACCTGTATTTTGGTTTGGCAGTTTACGGTAGTACAAGCGGATTGGTTCATCATCTTGGTCATGGATCTGACCAATAATGAAACGACCTACTTGGCCTGCTTCACCTGTCGTGGTCGTGTGGTCAATTTTTAATGTTGCTTCAAGAACACCATCAACACCGCCAGCTGCTTTTTGATCTTCAACTGGTGCAGAACTAAATACCCAGTTGTTTTTATTTACACCTTTACTTGAAATCGATTCGTCACCTTTACGTAGCATTTCACGCATTTCAGTACGAGCGTACTTAGTGTTTTTCGAAGTACGAACACCTTTAATGAATGATTTAAATACTAAACCACCGTCAGCAGCTGTATAGAATACATCTGGGTGTTCATAACCATTTGCCAAGTTCCATTCAGAAACATCATCAGGACGGCCGTTACCATCGTGGTCAAATGGTTGAGATAAGTACCATTCGGTTAGATCAAAGTTTTCGCTTGGCTTATTACCCGCTTTTGGCGTTGCTGGCAAACCCGTTACCGGAGATAGTGCTCTTCTTGTGTCACATTTAACACTAGTATCACATGGGTAAATCGCTGGTGCACCGAAATTACCTTTACGTAAGTCTTTACGCGCTTCTTTCTGTGCCGCTGCTTTTGCCGCCATTTGAGCGATCATTGCTTGTTCAGCTTTTACCACATCATCAGTAATTACTTCTGAAGTTGGGCAAGAGTTTATTGAACAATTAAGTGCTGCAAATTCAGTCACACTGTTCCAGTCATTACTGCTGTTTCCATGGCCAACATATTTCACATAGCGTGCCTTTACTGGTTCAAAATCAAAACGCTCTAAACCAATTACACGACCTGAGCTCTCTTGATCTTTCAGAACGGGTGTCCAAGTTTTACCATCAACACTCACAAGAACATCAAATTTACTTACTCGTTTATTACCCTTACTGAAAGCCACACGCACGGCATCAAATTCATGAATAGAGCCATAATCAAACATCGCCCATTCACCATCCCCATTTGCAGACCAACGAGTTGTAATATCTTGGTCAAATAGACGGTCTGGACTATTACCATCATGGCTGCTTGCATCAATAGCGGTTGGAGTCAAAATAGCAACACGAGGTCCCTCTTGTTTTGCTGCCATTTCCGCGGTTTTTTGAGCATCGGAACCATTCGATGAACAGCCCATCGCTAATACCACAGATGAAGCCAGCAAGCTTTTTATAAACAAATTTTTCATTTCTACGTCCTTATAAAATGAGATAAAAATCAAAGATTTATTAGTTAATAATTTTATTTATTATATTAATCAAATAAACAAATTAATTATTTCATATTCTTATAATACAAATAAGATCGTAAATATAAAAACGAGAGCAAGATCAGCTATTGCAATAGATTTAAACTCAAAATGTTGGATTAGATCTTAAAATTGAAAATCAAAGAAAATAGATGACTTTTTAGAGAAGAAAAAGGATGTGACAAAGCACAAATTCAGCCAATAAACCGACTATTAAGATTATGATAAAGAAAATGATTTCCTCACTATTTATTCGTGATATTGATGTATAACAGTGGTCATAAGATTAACCAAAGACATTTTTGGATACTGGTGCAGTTTGCTTATTGAAAATATCTTCAATTTTAATTTCGTACTCTTGATTACCAAAAATATTCACCATTTGAGCCAAAAAAAGCTCAGCACAAGATATCGAATCAATTAAAGCATTATGAGCAGGATATGCTGGTAGGTTGTGTTTTAATCGAACATCGGTTAACTGATAACTACAAGTTTCAGGGTGCTGAATGTAAGTTAAACATTTCTCGATTTTTAAAGTATCTACCCACACGATAGGTAATTGGTCAATACCAAATTTTTGTTGTACATAGTGATCAATAAATTGCTTTTCTACCACTGCGCCATGCACCAACACTACTTTACCACGCATCATTTCGAACAGCTTGTCCATGGTTTGGTCAAGTTCATGTCCATTTTCAAGCATTTCAGGCACGATATGATTAATAATAGCACTTTCTGAATTAATCCCCTCCGAACCGGTAAGGTAAACATGCTTTGCCATTTCCACATCAATTTTCGACTTAACCATTGGAACTGTACCAATACTAAGAATCGAACACTTCAGTGGGTTAAGCCCTGTGGTTTCAAAATCTAAAGCTAAAAAGTGTAAAGAATCTACAGGTGTACCCAATTTGGGAACAGGATAAGAAAGTAATTGTCGTAAGCCATCTGGCCATTGGTCATTAATAGAAATACGTTTGCGGGCATCTTCAATTTTAGTCAGAGGATGACCAAATAACTGCGACTTAATATGCTCAAACATCTATTTACCTTATCGAATTATAATACCAATCGTACTATTTATCTGCTCATCCTTGCTTGTTAAAAAGCTCGATAACTTGGTTAAAAAATTTGATTGTAGAATCACTACTTATCGAAAATTTCTGCCTTGTTCTCAAGCCTTTTTCCTACGAAATTTCTGATCATCTAATTAGTGTAATTGGTATAAAAGTATTCATCTTCATTAAACGAACAAAAACCAGCGAGTCAATTCGCTGGCTTTTAATTGTTATATACTCATATAACTTTCTTTATCGCTTAGAGCAGCAACTTACGATTTAGATTTTGCTTCAATTTGAGCATCTTCTACTTTGTTATCTACTGCTTTCACAAGTAATAGACCAACTGCTAATACAATCGCACCACACAAAACAAATACGAAGCGTCCCCATAGTGGGTTTGGAATAACAAACATTGCCATTACACCGATACCTGCAACACTAATTAGTGTACCAAGCATGCGACGTTGTTTGTTATCTAAATTTTGTTGTTCTGTACTTTCGTTTACTAGCGGTGTAGCAAGGTTAGTAAAGAATAAGTCAACATCTTTTTCACGGTGTGGAGCAAGCTTCTTATAGAACAGTGTTGATAACATGAAGAAACCACCAGTGAAGACAATGTGAGCAACTAGACCAATCGCAACTTTCAAGTCAGACCATTCACGCTTAGTCAGTTCTTCTAAGCCAAACCATGCTGAAACGTGCTCTGCAGTGATAACGAAACCTACGTAGTAAGACACAAAGCCACCGACAACTAGCGTACCCCAACCAGCCCAATCTGGAGTCTTACGGATGAAGAAACCAAGGAATGCAGGAATAGTCATTGGGAAGCCAATTAACGCACCAACGTACATCATTGTATCAAACAAGCTCAGACCTTTCAGTGAGTTGATGAACAAGGCAACCATGATAATCGCTAGGCCGAAGAAAGTAGACGTTAGTTTAGAAACAAATACCAATTCTTTTTCAGTTGCATTTTGGCGGAGTACCGCTTGGTAGAAGTTCTTAACAAAGATACCGGAGTTACGGTTTAAGCCTGAGTCCATAGAAGACATAGTTGCAGCAAACATGGCAGCAATCAGTAGGCCAACCATACCGATAGGCATGTATTCTTGCACGAAGTATAGGTAAGCAAAGTCAGCTGCTTTACTACCCGCTTCTGGATAATGTGCTGATAAATCCACACCCTGACCTGCAATGAACCAGCTCGGCATGAACCAAATGATTGGGCCAATGGTCATCAAGATACAAGCTAGAAGTGCTGCTTTACGTGCGTTTTTAGAATCTTTTGCTGCTAAGTAACGATAAGAATTAAGCATGTTGTTGGTAATGCTGAACTGCTTCACGAAGATGAAGAATGCCCAGATACCGAAGATACTTACATAATTAAGATCACCACCAGTCATAAATGATTCTGTTGGGAAATTGTTTACTATGTTAGTTATACCGCCACCTTGAATCATTGCTACAACCGCAGCAGTAACCGTTACTGCCATGATAATAACCATTTGCATGAAGTCAGATGCGATAACCGCCCATGAACCACCCGTTACTGACATGATAAGTACTACCAGACCCGTTAGGATGATTGTAGTATTCATATCAAAACCAAAGATACCAGAAGCAATAATCGCTAGACCATTCAACCAAATACCTGCCGAGATAACACTGTTAGGCATGCTTGACCAAGTAAACACTTGCTCATTGCCACGACCAAAACGCATACGAATGGCCTCAATTACGGTAATAACACGTAATTGACGGAATTTCGGAGCGAAATATACGTAGTTCATTAAATAGCCAAATGCGTTAGCAATAAAGATAATTGCGACTGCAAAACCATCGTTATAAGCTTTACCTGCGGCCCCTGTAAAAGTCCATGCACTAAATTGTGTCATAAATGCAGTAGCACCAACCATCCACCAGAGCATGTTACCACCCCCACGGAAGTAGTCACTGGTGTTACTAGTAAATGTGCGGAACATCCATCCAATTGCGATTAAGAAGAGGAAGTAGATTCCGACAATGGCAGTATTTAAATCAAGTTCCATCGTGATATCCTTTTTTGTAATTTTGATTTCGAAAACAATATAACGAACAAAAAACTCATTTGTAGTACAATATTGCCATTGCGTGACCTTCATCGACTTTCAACCCTACGATTTTGTATGACAAGTGATCTAAGTCAATAAAATCATTACCTACAAACAGACAGATATCTCACCAGCATAATTAAAAATACCTTCAATATAAAAGTTAGTCCTTACCCGCATTACTTATAACCTTATGAAAGCTTAGTCATTAAACAAAAAATTTGTGAAACAAGAAAAATATCAACTCATAAAATTAACGATTAAATTTTATGCAAATACTTTAAAATGATCGAGAGCACACTTTTTAAAATTGGATAACCAAGGACATTATTGAATAATAAAAATTTCTACGTCCTCACATTAAGTCATACAATAATAAGTTACATTATTACCAACTTAATGGCGGAGTATTAATATGAAAAGGATAGTATTAAGTTTAGTAGTTAGCTCATTATTAATGGGTTGTACAATCACTTCTGGTGACGCGACACCAAGTACAACAACCGCCGCTCAAACAGGCGACCTCATTCAAGATGGCCAACTAACAGACTTTAGAGCGAATAGTGGTAGTAGTGATATTTGGATAAAACACGCAGACAAAAATGCAGGCCTTGGTGATGTCGGTAGCTCAAAAGATACCGCCTTTGATGATGAAGGCTCAGCTCGTATACGGTTTATGAGTGCAAATGATGATTTCTCTGCTAAGCCTGGTTTAACCCAAGATATTTCAGGGTTGCAACCTAATACAGATTACACTTTATCTTTCTACTACTACGATAAAAAAGGCAACAACTCTCTTAGCGAATTAGATGTTGGCTTAAAAGATATCTCCGGAAAAGTCATTGCATCCAAAACCCTTCACGCTCGTGATGTCTCACAAAACCCATCGGGCGCAGTTAAAAGTGGATTTAAGTTAACGACTCTAGATTTCAATTCCGGTAGTAATACAAATGCACAAGTCTTCTTATATATGTCAATCACGGATCCAAGCCAAATTGATAAAAATGGTGATATTGGTAAACAAACAGAAGTTCGTGTAGATGAATTCAAAATCACAAAAAATAATCATTTCATAAAATGACTATCGAACAATTTTCTCTAAAAGCTTATAAAATAAAGGTGCTAGAACTAGAAGTTGAATTGTAGAGCCTTATTTTCATCAAAAGAAAACCATTAATTAATTTATTTAGATCACACTTTTCGATCTAATCACCTTAAAAATATGAACGATATAAAATAAGTCGATCTATTTCACATACACCAGCCCATAACTTATTTATATTTTATTTGTATTATTTAATTCTAATAATACAAGTAAGAAAATGAGAATGTGGTTCATTTTACGATCACTTTGCTGACTCATTTCACAGTTACCCATTAGAAACCATAACTACACAGGACGTTGGATATGTTCAAATTAAATAAAGTTTTACTTGCTACTACTGCCGCTCTACTTGCTACAACAGCAGTGAATGTAAATGCTGCTTCTGTTGATATTCGTCATGAGTACAAGCATGAGACTGAATCAAACAATAACCGTATTAAAATCGGCGGCAGCACTTCAACAGACTTAGGTAAACATTACTACAGCGTTGAAATGAAGTTTGCAGGTAGAGATGGGACCTATGGCTTTGATGATTTAGAGCGCGGTGATTCAGAAGTTGTTTACGAATTCAAACACTATGTAACAGACAAATTCTATGTACAACCTGGTATGCCAATTACCATGGGTGATGAGCGTGTAACCTATAAACCACAACTACGTATTGGTTATGAGTTTGATTCAGGGATTACCACTAAACTGCGTTACCGTCATGAGTTCCGCGATTATACTTCATCTAAGGAAAATGGTGAGACATGGCAAAAAAGTAAAGTAACTGCAAACCTAGATTATACGTGGAACAACATGATCCAGCTTGGCTTTGAAGCGAACTATGAGAAAGCACATGAAGGTGATAACTGGATTTTATACAATAACAAAACTTGGAACTACGATTACAACCTAAAAATCGGTTACAAAAACGAAAGCAACTGGCGCCCTTATGTTGAGTTCGGTAACGTAAGTGAAGGCAGTAAAGAAGGTGGTCGTCAATTACGTAGTCGTGTAGGTCTTACTTATAGCTTCTAATCATTTAAGAAGTTATACAATAATTAAAGTCAGGCATATAGTCTGACTTTTTATTATCTAATGATATGGTAAGTTTATCGTTTAAAGTCAAAATTAATCATACAAAACTTAAATAATTAGATTATTAATAATATAAAGCTCAATCTTAACCTCGCTTATAAATTCACCAATAAATATTTAATCTAGAACACCACAAAAATACATTACATACACCATCCCAGGTTACTTTGATAACATCAGTTCTGATTTATTCTAATAATATAAATTATTTACACCAAAAAGGACGCTCCTCAGCGTCCTTTTTAATGCCTCATATTAATTCTCAATTTAATAACTTCACTACCGATAGTTAGAAAGCATTCTTTTCTGCAACTGAGGTTCACTATTCTTATTTAATACCCTACCGATCCAAAGCGCAATTTTGCGGCATCTTGCAAGTCAGCAATAATTCTAAAAGCATCTTTTAAGTGCTGGCGTTCAAAGCTACCAAAGTTATTCGGGTCAATGTAACTATCTGGTGTCACGCCATTTTTTAGTTGTTGTAATTGATGATTATATCGAAATTGAGCAATAAAGTGGTATGAGCCGATAATGTTCTTATAAGCATCTTCACTTAAAATTCCTGCTTCTTTGGCGGCAGAAAAACGACGCTCAGTATTAGATGAATCACACTCAACTGCTAACCCATAAATACGCGCCAAATCGATAATTAAATTAATTGCATACTTTTTAATATTCAATACTTTAGTTTGTTCACCATTTTTTTCTAACACAAAACTATTAAAAATCCCTAGAGGTGGATTGGTATTAACGGCATCACGAACCAATGCCGGCAAGAAGCTATTGTTTTGTTTAATATTCTTATGCATTTCATCGCGGAGCGTTTTAGTTAATTCGCCATTACCATAAATAGAACGAATTTCTAAAAACACACTGATATTGAGTAAACATTCATATTCAGGATTATTTACCCACTTTTTGTAATATTCTTTCCATACTGATAATGGTTGGCACCACTTCGGCGTGGCTGCCATATATTTACCAGTACATAGTGGATAACCACAGCGATCTAAGCCATTTGATACATAAGCACCTAAATGTCTAAAGTAGATTTTATCACTGTCGGTCGCATCATCAGACAAAATTAACGCTGTATCTTGATCAGAAGTAATATTCAATTCATTACGGGCATGTGAGCCAGCGCTAATCCAGTTAAAATCACAAGGCGGTTCGCCCAGTTTATCTAACGCAATCTGAATTAAGCGACGGGTATAAGCATCCATAATCATCGACATCACTTTACCGATGATCTCAGACGATACCTTCCCTTCAACCAAAGCTTCAAATATGGCTTGACGTTCTGAAGTTAATTGGGACAACTCAGATACACTATTGGTGTACTTAATTTTTTCAATCAAGAAGATAGCTTGCATTCGGTGATTTTGTACCAAATGGGTCGTGGTCAATAAACCTACCGCCTGACCATCTTTCACTACTGGAATATTACGTATATTGTATTCCATCATCATAGAAGCGGCTTCAAGGATAAGCGCATCAGGGCTTATCACATAAGGGTCTGGTGTCATCACGGTTTTAATTGGATCTTGCAATGGTGCTTCTAATGCGATTACACGCTTAGTCATATCACGGTCGGTGATCAAACCAACAATGCTGGCATTTTCATACACAACCGCACACGAACAACGCTTTACGATTCGCATTTCATGGGCCACATCTTTTATCGACATGTTGGCGTTAACTACAGCAATCACGCCGCTTGCCACATCTCTTACGCGTTTAATAAACAAGCCTTTATCTTTGTTCGACCACACTACATCATGAGCTGTAGTCAAACGAACATCAGCTTGAGAAGCAAAGTATTCTGCGTATTCAGGCTTGCGTTCAAATAAACGCAATAGTGCTGAATGAGGAATTAAATAAAGTAATGAGTTTTCTATTGCGGCTGCGGTATAGCGATTATCTTCACTGGTAGTCTCGCCAAGGAAGGTAAAACCAAAGATATCGTCTCGCCCTAAACGGGAGCGTAATTGACCATCGAGTTTTCTTTGTTCCATTGCGCCAGTTCGCACAATATAGAGGTATTTTTCCGATAGATCGCCACATGGATCAATGACTTCACCACAACTGATATAAGTAATTTGAACAATGCTCGCAAGCTCTTGAATATCCTCTTTCAATAAATTATTAAAAGGTTCTATAGTCGATATATATTGCTCTATATTGGCAAGAAGTGAGTCATTCATAGATACCCTCTATTTAATATTATTATAATATTTAATTGCTATTAGATTATATACTCAAGTAACTTAGATATAAACCTATAAAAAAAGCAGTGGAATCAACTTCCACTGCTTAAATGATATAACTTTGAGTATCAATAAAACACGAATTACTTAGTTTAACTCTGGTAAACGATGCTTAGATTCTTGCAAGTGGTTTGCAGAAGATGCTCTGGCTTTATCTGCATTACCCGCCATAATGGCTTCGTAAATATCACGGTGTTCTTGCAAACATAACCCACCTTTTTGTGATGAGTGTACAATGAAGTTTTTGTACATTGTCATCAAAATATTACCAAATGGTAAGTAGAAATCATTACCAGTTGAATTAAAAATCAAGTTATGGAAATGCATATCGACTGCTGTCCATTCAGCTTGATCAAAAAACTCTTCTTCTGCTTTAGCTGCAACATCGCACATTCTTTGGAAGGTTTCTGATAACTCAATGCGTTGTTCCACAGTGGCATTTTGCGCAGCAAGTGCACAAGCTTCTGGCTCAATCGCACGACGCAAACCTAAGAATTGATGAAAGAAAGTATCATTATCGATAAGACCATCCATCCACTCAATTAATTGAGGATCAAGAAAATTCCAATTCGCACGTGCAACGACACGAGTGCCAATCTTCGGGCGAGACTCTAATAAACATTTTGAAGTAAGTAGCTTTACCGCTTCACGAAGTGCGGTGCGGCTTACGCCAAACTGCTCACACAAAGCCATTTCACCAGGAATAATTGAGCCTTGCGGTAATTTACCAGATAAAATGCCGCGTGCGATTTCACGTGCAACTTGCACATGCAAGCTACGCTTGGAGCCTGAAATTGAATTAAATTCATTTGTCATCATCATTCTTCTTATATAGATTCTTGTCTTATTTATGGACATTGTATCACTATAACGCCCTTGCTCCAGTATTTAAAAACAAGGTTTAGGTGATATGCGTCACTTATTTATAGATAGCCCCCCTACTTTCAAAATATTGTCCTTCCGTCAGTTTAGATCGAGTTCACATTATTCGTCAATAATAAGCCAATCTACACCTCATAATTTGACGAAAATTGGTAATATTGTATTATTAATATTCTTGAGTTACTAAATACTCGCTTTCATTTAGTTATACGTTCTTAGCGTTGTTCTCAAGATGCCTACTTTATTTGTCTATTACTTTTAAAGTGGTGATAGTTTTTATCACTCGAGTAATTTGACACGTTGGAATTCGCTTTATAGCCAGTGCTTTACTGGCTTTTTTCCATTTTGAGAGAGACCTAATGACCGAAGAAAGTTTCAGTTTCACCCCTATGACCTATCGGCTTAATGTCTATATCGCTCAACAAATTGCTAGCCAAATAATCTGTGGCCAACTACCTGTCGGGTCAAAGCTGCCTAATGAATTAGATTTATGCCAACGATTTGGTGTCAGTCGCACCGCTTTAAGAGAATCCATCAAGTTATTAGCGTCTAAAGGTTTAATTAGCTCTAAACCTAAAGTAGGTACCTTTATCCAACCACGTAAGTACTGGCAATTTTTAGACCGTCAATTACTGGAATGGCTCAAAGACAGTGAAGATCCTCAGCATTTTTTAAAACAATTCTTAGGGTTACGTAAGTCGATTGAACCAGCAGCTTGTGCATTTAGTGCTGAGTTTGCTACTACAGAACAACGCCAGCGCTTAACTACTCACTTCAATGCAATGGAAAAAGCGAGTAAAAATCAAGATGCCGATGCTTGGACGTTGGCAGATCTGAATTTTCATTCTTTGATTTTCCAATCAACTTCAAACGACTTCTTTACTCCTTTTGGTAATGTGTTAACGACGGTTTATCAATGTTTCTTTAACCATACTTCGGTGCGAGGACATTTTTGTATTAAAGAGCATCGTGCAGTTTATCAAGCGATTATAGATAAAGACCCAGCAGCCGCCAGAATGGCTTCTAATATCTTATTGAAAAACAACCATGAGTTGCTGTCGCTAAACCCTGCGTAGACGACTCTTTACTGTTGTAACCATCCATTTGAAGCCCCCATTAAAAAAGCTCATTTCACACTGACATGAAATGAGCTTTTAGTTTTTATATCCTCTAGTTTTTCTGAACGTTAAAGCTATACCCAAAGTCATTGGAATTGCAGTGAGGCGACAAGTTAATAAGGTCCTATGAGCTTAATTTACCTAAATGATTGAGGTAAATGAACACCACCAACAAAGCTGCAGCTTCAAGTTCAAATGGTATAAGCTTATTGTCCATTAGATATAATGATTTCTTCGGTCACTTGTCTTATCGCCAAACGGCTTTTATACAAGTGATTACCTGCCCACAAGATCAAGCCCCCTATCACGATGAAAGTCAGCATATCGTAACCAGTTTCAAATATGGCACCAACTAAGATAATTAACGCACCTAACACTTGCGATAAACGCCCTAAGTAAGCGCCTTGCTTGCCATCAACTAAGGCTTCTTCTTGCGCACTAATTGGTGTGGCAAGGTTATGATAAAAGATTTCTAACTCTTGCTTACGCACACCTTGAGGTTCTTTATAGAACACTGAAGATAAAGCAAAGAAACCACCGGATATCACTATTTGTGCCACCAGCATCGCCACTACCGTTAAATCCACACTTTCACGATGAGTAAAGGCATCAGCACCAAATAACGGTAATAGCCAATTCACATCAAACACAAACTGCATAAAGCAAGACACTAACAGCCCAACAATCAAGGTTGCCCACGCTGACCAATCTGGCGTTTTAACAAACACTAACGCCAACAAGGATGGGATCACCAAAGGCATTTGCAATAACGCGCCAAATAGCATCATCAAATCAAAGAAACTGTATTCTTTTATCGACGCAAACAATAAAGCTGCACCAATCGAAATTCCCCCATTAAATAAGGTCGAGATCTTACTCATACGCATTTGCTGAGTTTCAGTCGCTTCTGGGTTAATCACCGACTGATACACATTACGCACGAAAATCCCCGCATTCCGGTTCAGTGCTGTTGTCATTGGCGCAATTGTTGCGGCAATCATCGCGGCGAGCACTAAGCCAAGTACCCCTTGCGGCATGTAGTTTTGAATAAAGAATAAATAAGCGGCATTATTCGCACTTGTGCCTAGATTTGGATAAAAGGTTTGCAGATCGACATGCATAGTTGCCGTTACCCAAGGTGGGATAAACCACATGATTGGGCCAATAACAAACATTAAACCTGCTACCCACGCTGCTTTTCTGGCTTCTTTTTCATTCACGGTAACGAGAAAACGATAACAAGACATCGCATTATTGGTGCTCATAGTTTGCTTGGCCATGATAAACACCACCCACACCACAAAGATCTGCCAGTAGTTGATATCGGTTCCCATGAAAGATGGAATTTCTGATTTTTCAATTAACTCAACCGGACCACCAATATAAATTAATGCGTAAGCACCTACGGTTAAGGTAATCGCCATTAACAAAACCAATTGAATAACATTGGTTGCAGAAACCGTCCAAGAGCCTCCACTTACGGCAATAAAAGTCACTAATATACCTACGCCAATAATGGTGATATATAAATCAATGTGAAAAACCGCCGCAACAAAGATTGCCAAGCCATTAAGCCAAATAGCAGCTGAAATAGTGGTTAAAGGAAATTGCAACCAAGTAAAAACTTGTTCCGAGGTTTTACCAAAACGCTTACGTATCACTTCCATTGCGGTATCAACACGTAGTTTGCGATAGCGAGAAGCAAAGTACATGGCGGCCACAAAAAAGCCTAAAGCATTACCCCAAAATAAAAACAAAACGGCTAAGCCATCTTCATACGCTTTGGCTGCCGCACCAGTGAATGTCCAAGCAGAGAATTGCGTCATAAAAGCGGTCGCGCCTGCCATCCACCACATCATGGCACCGCCACCGCGAATAAAGCCTGAAGAGGTTTTAGCAAAGCGTTTAAATATAAAAGCCGCAACGATAATAAAAACAAAATAGCCAGCAATGATGGAAATATCTAAGCTATCCATTGTCGAAAAATACCTCACAGTAAACAGAAAAAACCGGAATACCCTATACCCAGAGAACAAGGCATATAAACATTCCGGCTTAAGTAGGTTGGTTAGAGATCAGCAGCCCTTAAGAACAACTTATACTTTGTCATATAACTTATAGCTGAGCCGTTGCTCCCGTCCATTGGTATTGCACGCCGTTGAATTCGACTTTGTGCTCACCTTCTGGATCCGGTTTATTAGAAATCGCAAATACGTACTTCTTACCTGTGGTTAAACTGATTTCCACGATAGTGCCTGTCGCGTTATGACCAATGACTTGCACCGCTTCAACTAATCCACGAGCCCCTACAGAGGCTTCAATTGACTCATTAAAGTAACCGTGGGTTTCAAGTACTGAAGCAAACACATGATCTTTGGCTTTTTGACGCAAAATCAAAGTCGGCTCTGAACGTAAGTTGAAATCAGGATCATTGGCACCCGTGCGAGCAAAGATCACTTGGCTGCCTGCTGGTGCGCTAGAGACTAGGCTGTAGTAGCTAGAATCATGTAACCAACTAACTAATGAGCTGCCTTCTACCTTACCTGAAGCCACATTCCACAAATGCTGGTAACCATCTGAACCACCTAATGGGCGCAACTTGCTTTCCGTTTGGTAATCAAAATCGGTACGAATAATTTGGCCTTTATGGTGATAAGGCAGATCATATTCATGCTCTGCATCCGCAATAATACGGTACACATCAATCACAAGTGGTTTTTCAAATTCTTCTAGCTCAGGCAGTAATATGCTACGTTGCATATCCACACCGTCGTAGTACTCAGAAATGGTGCCGCTCATAGCTTGGAATTTTTCATCTTCGGTTACGAAAAAGTGCTTCTGACCGAATTTAGATTCCGCTAAAGCCGTATTGAAGTTATTTTGTGTTTTTTGGTCAACGACAACTGTGTTATGGGCTACCGTTTGCTTACAGTAAGATTTATTTTCTGGGATATAACGACCGCCAAATTTAGGCTCCACGTTTACCCAACGACCAAAACCATAGTCATGCAGTACTTCATTACCACGGTTAAATACACTTAGGTGTAAACCATCGTAGTGACCATGATCTAACGCGGAATGATATTGGTGATCAGAGCCATGTTGGCCAAACCAAATCAGCGCCATGGTGTCATCATCTTTTGCATCACGATGACGAAGAATGCTCACACCGCCTTTTTCACCTTGTGGGCCATCTGTCATAAACAAGCTACCCCAACTGAAAGGTTTAATTTCATCGGCTGTTTCAACAGCTTGAGATAAAGTTAGACCAGCTTTGTGTACCCACACATTTTGTTGGTGGTTGGCCATGCCTAGCAATACTTCTGTTTGCTCATAACGGTGATAACACACAGACGTTGCCATGATCACACCTTCATCGTTAATGCTGATGGTTTTCGAGGAATCGTTAAGCGCTGGTAACGTTCCGTCTGGGAAAGCGGTTTTGAATACGGCGTATGACGTGGTTTTGATCACTGAATCGTTAAATTCATAAATGCCCAACTCTGGCTGACGACGTTCAATCGCTTCGGCAAACAAGTAAATTGGACGCAATGAGAAACGGTGGTAATAAGGACCTTCCATGTAATAGCCATCTGGCGAGAACAATTGATCAAGCTGAGCTAAGAAACCACCGCTTACTTTGTCCATTTTTAGACCGTATAACGCTTTATCTACAGACTCTTGGTCATTGATGGCGTAACCACAGATACCCACTGCCGCAACCGCCCATAGACCGTGGTTGTGTACGATGTCGAAGTCATGACCGTAAGTCACGACAAACATGTGGATCATGTGTTTGAACAAGTCGTCTTCAATCTGACGTTTTTGCGACTCTTCAAGTGTGTGGTAAACACAGCTATAGGCACATGATGAGTACAGCATCCACATGTTTTCATTCAATGTTTGGTGGAACAATTTGCCCGGAGGATTACTGTCACGGCTAACATTGCTTTCTAGTGTTGGATATACCGTTGCGTACGCGGTGAGTAGTTCAACAATATAGTCACGGTATTTTTTCTCACCGGTGATCAGGAATAAACGACCCGCAAGATCCATGTGAATGTAGTTTTGCTTATGGCGGTTATGCTCGTAACCACCACCTTCACCGTGCCCTGGAACTTCAATACCCACATCTGCCATATACGCATCGGTTTGAGCAATATCGCGAGCCAGTGCATTACCTAGCAGAGTATCTTTACCTAACTCTTTTGCTAGTTCAGCCGCTTCTTCAAAATTCATTAATAGTGGTTGGTAATTCATTCTTCTTTCCTACTTCTTAAATCTAGATAGATGACTTAGCTTGTACTTATTTCGCTTGTACTTCTAATGAATAGAAACCATTCCATTGATAAGTTTTGTCATCGACTGAAACTTGGTGCGCTGTGGTATCTGTCGCAGCCAATTGATTGCTGACCATAAAAGTCACCACCGATTGTTGCGTTTGAATTTCAACCACAGAGCCAACTTGGTTGTGGGCAATCACACGTACGTCTTGAACTTGACCACGCGCATTCACCGATTGTTCAAACTCTTCGTTAAAGTAACCATGCGTTTCTAAAACGGATGCAAATAAGCTTGATTGACCTTTGGTACGTAAGATAAAGGCAGGCTCACTACGCAAGTTAAAACTTGGATCATTAGCACCTGTGCGCGTGAAGATCACTTCGCCATCATTGTTGGAGCTAGTGCCTAACCAAGAGTAGTAAGTATTATTTTGTAACCAGCTCACTAAAGCGCTGCCTTTCACTTCACCACTTGCCACATTCCACAAGTGTTGGTAACCGAAGTTATCACCTAGTGTGTCTAATTCTTGGTTGGCTTGATATTCAAAGTTAGTGCGAACAATTTGACCGTCATATTGGTGTGAATAGTCAAATTGATGTGCCTTGTCGTCTTCCGATGTTAAACGGTATAGATCGAGTAACAACGGCGCTTCTAACTCATCGAGTTTTAGCATGAATACACTACGTTGCATGTCAAAACCTTGGTAATGATCATTAGCAAACGCACTCATGCCATTTACTTTTGCGTCTTCTACTTTAAAGAAGTGCGGCAAGCCATGAACCATATCGGCTTCATCAATTGAGAAGTTATTCTGGCATTGCTCATCAATCGTTACGGCATTGTGTGCAATCGTTTGACGGGCATACGATTTATTCTCGTCAAGGTAACGGCCACCAAACTTAGGCTCAACATTCACCCAACGACAGAAACCATATTCACGTAATACTTCTTGGCCACGGTTGAAGTAACTAATACCTAAAGTATCAAAGTGACCGTGATCCATACCATGTTGACCATAGTTCATGACTAGTTGGAACACATCTTTGGTTTGATCTTGCATGCGAATAAAACCTTGCGCGCCATTGTGACCTTCTGGGCCTTCGTTTAACTCCACGCTTGGGAAGAATGGCAAACCAATATCGTTCGGGCGCTCATTTTGTGCTTTTTCAAAAGCGCGAGATAACTCTAGACCACAAGCATGCATCCATACTTGATTTTGAATTTTCGCCATACCAAGCAAGTTATCATCTAGGCCGTAGTGCTTGCTGTATAAGCTCACTGCAACTTGTACGCCCATATCGGTAATACCCATAGTATGAGATGAGTCATTCAATGCTGGGAATTCACCATTTGGATAAGCGGTGGCAAGTAGCGTTTGAACCGTATTGCCAATCACTTTGTCTTTAAAGTTATAAATGTCTAACTCAGGCATGTGACGGTGCAGAACTTCTGCAAATACACATAAAGGACGGATCGCAAAACGGTGGTAGTAAGGACCTTCCATGTAGTAACCAGAAGGCGCAAACAATTTAGAGATTTGTGCTAGGAAACCACACTCGCCCATTTCTTTTTTGTCAGCGTTATTTTTTTTGCTAGCGTTAAAGCTATCTAAGCCAAATACGGCCATTTCTAGGTATTCACGTTTATCAATCGCTAAGCCACAAATCCCGACTGCAGCAACCGCCCACATTCCGTGGTTATGAATACGGTCAAAATCATGGCCATATTTCACAGTAAACATTTCAAGCATAGGCTGGAATAAATTGCTTTCAACGTGATTGCGCTCTGTCAGCGACATGAAGCCTTTCACGCAAGAATACGCCAGGCTCGAATACATGAGCCACATGTGTTCGTTTAAGATCTGATGGAATAAACGACCGGTTGGGTTAGTATTTTTTTGAACATGAAAATCAAATTGCAGGTACTTGTCGGCATAGATCGTCAAAAGCTCAGCCACAAAGCGAGCGTATTTTTCTTCTTTGGTGACGAGATAAAGACGACCTGCAAGGTTCATAAAGTGATAGTTTTGCTTATGACGATTGTGTTCATAACCCCCCGCTTCACCATGTCCAGGTACGTCGTAACCTAAAGCGATAAAGGCATTGACATCTTTTTTAATGGTCGCAATAGTCTTACCCATCAAGCTGTTACGGCCCACTTCTTTCTGCAACGCTTTCACTTCTGCAGTGTTAAGCAGTACAGCTGATACTTCATTTTTCATCTTAAACCTCAAGCGACGATACAAAACCTAATTAAACCAATCACGAAAAAGTAATACAATAAGGCTTGAATTTCATCTTTGTTTTACTAAACGAAGATATGTGTCACATTTATAAACAACGATAACACTGTGATCTACCTAGCCTCAAACCTTGATTATTCATGCGTAATTCTCATTGTTAATAGTATAATTATAAAAATTTATTTGACTTAGGTCACGAACATCTAGACCTATTGTATTACAAATTGTTTTTTGCGTTATGATGGTTTCATCAATTGAAATCGAAATGAATAGAAAGACATTGGAGAGAACACATGAGCATATTCTCAAGCAACTTTTTTAAATTTGACGAAAACGAATGGGAAGTTTTAGGCGGCGGTATTAAGCGTAAGATTGTTGGCTATACTGATGACCTTATGGCCGTTTACGTTCACTTCGAAAAAGGTGCCGTTGGTGAACCTCATAGCCATGATATCCATGACCAAATTGGTTATGTCGCTGAAGGCAGCTTCGAAGCAGAAATCGACGGTGTAAAACAAGTGCTAAAAAAAGGTGATGCATACCTTGCTCGTAAACACTTTATGCACGGCGCAGTTGCTCTTGAAGAAGGCAGCGTATTACTGGATGTATTCTCTCCAGTACGTGAAGATTTCTTAAAATAACAGCTTGGATTAGGTGAACAAATGACAACATTCAATATTGCAGTCATTGGCGAATGTATGATTGAACTGCAAAAATCAGGCGAATTCCTAACGCAAAAATTTGGTGGTGATACGCTTAATACTGCGTTGTATCTTGCTCGCCTAACCAAACATACTGCTATTAAAACAAGCTACATTACCGCACTTGGTCGTGAAGGCTTTAGCCAAAACATGATTGATAGCTGGTCAAAAGAAGCAATTGATACTCAACACATCCTTCGTTTTGAAAACAAGCAACCCGGTATGTATTACATCGAAACCGATGACACTGGTGAGCGTAGCTTCTACTACTGGCGTAATGATGCCGCGGCGAAATATATGTTTGATCAAGCTGAGAGCGCTCAGTTGATCGAAACATTATCAACTTTTGATGCGGTTTACTTAAGTGGTATCACATTAGCTATTTTGACTGAGCAAGGTCGTGAACAGTTATTCACACTACTTGCTAAATTGAAAGCCAATGGCAGCAAAGTTATTTTTGATAATAACTTCCGTCCAAAATTATGGGCATCGGTTGAAGAAGCACAACAAGCGTATCTTAAAACACTATCATTCTGTGATATTGCCTTGCTGACATTCGATGATGAACAAGATCTCTTTGGTGACGACAATATCGAACAATGTATTGCTCGTACTCAAGGTCAAGGCGTTAAAGAGATTGCGATTAAACGTGGCAGTAAAGATTGTGTTGTTGTAGAAGAAGACAGCATTCAATACGTTGCGACTAAACCGGTTGATAACGTGGTTGACACTACGGCAGCGGGTGACTCATTCAGTGCGGGTTATTTAGCAAGGCGTTTAAATGGTTACAATGCGAAAGACTCTGCACTATCAGGTCACAAAGTCGCTGGTACTGTTATCCAACATCAAGGCGCGATTATTCCAAGTGATGCCATGCCTGACATCGGCCTATAAAGATTAGCTTCTAAAAACAGGTCAATTAACGACCAGTTTGTAAAATTTAAGGATTTGAAAATGTCTAACTTAGATCAACAACTTGCTGACTTAAAAGTCATTCCAGTAATTGCACTGAATAAAGTTGAACACGCGCTTCCACTTGCGAAAGCGCTAATGGAAAACGGCATGCCTTGTGCAGAAATCACTTTCCGTACAGAAGCTGCTGTCGGTTCAATCAAAGCAATGCGTGAAGCTTACCCAGAGATGCTGATTGGCGCGGGTACCATTTTGACACCTGAGCAAGTTGATCAAGCTATTGAAGCTGGTGTTGATTTTATCGTAAGCCCAGGTTTAAACCCAACGACAGTAAAATACTGTCAACAAAAAAACATGCCAATTGTTCCGGGTGTGAACAACCCAAGCCTAGTTGAGCAAGCAATGGAACTAGGTCTTAAAACCGTTAAGTTCTTCCCAGCTGAGCCATCTGGTGGCGTTGGTATGTTGAAAGCATTAACCGCTGTTTATCCAGTGAAATTTATGCCAACTGGCGGCGTAAGTTTATCAAACATTGATGACTACCTATCTATCCCAGCGGTACTTGCTTGTGGCGGAACCTGGATGGTTCCAACTTCTCTTATTGATAACGAGCAATGGGACGAGTTAGGTGCATTAATTAAAGATGCAGTAGCAAAAGTAAACTAATTTATCATTCTCACCCCGAATGATGCTTTTGCCCCAGCTCCCCCAGCTGGGGCTTTTTTATTTATATTTCATCCATTTAAATAGAGAGACTTTCTACCAAGTGGTATGAATACCTACAATTATCGTCATAATTCACGAGGTAAGTAATGAAAATTCAAGATATTAAAGTTTTAGAAGACGGTACTTTGTGGCACTGGTAATCCAGTATTTAAATAGAATTTAGGAGAATTCCATGACAAACAAACTGAAAGTATTGGTATTCGGCACCGGATTTGCCGGACAAGGCCACGCACAAGCATTCCGTGATGCTGGCGCTGAAGTAGTAGGCATTGTTGGCCGCACCCCAAACATCGTTGAAGAAGTCGCGAAAAAAATTAACGTTCCTTATTTTGGTACCGATTGGCAACAAGCATTAGAAGCTTGCCAGCCGGATATTGTATCGATTGCAACGCCAGGTGGCGCTCATGTGGAGCCAATCAAGCAAGCTATCCAATTTGGCTGCCATGTCTTTTGCGATAAGCCATTAACCGAAGGTGGTGATTCAGCGCAGGAGTTGTATCGACTGGCCGAAGAAAAACAAGTGAAAACGGCTTTTGCGGCAAGCTTCCGTTATATGCCACACATTATGCAAGCGAAAGAATTAGTGGCTCAAGGCTGTATTGGTGAGCCTCGTGAAGTTGAGTGTATTTCACACTTTAATCTCGACCCTTACATTCCTTTCGGTTGGTCACATACCATTGAAAATGGCGGTGGTCGCTTAAATAATAACTTCACTCACTTAGTGTCGATTGTCACATCGGTGGTAGGTGAAAATATTTTAGCGGTACAAGGCGAAAATATAGAACCGTATCAAGGTTTTAAAGAAGGCGCGGAATACCAACAAATCATCGACCACATTCGTAAAAATGATCGTTGGTTAAATTTGAACTAACAGCAATTTTCTCAGATAAGTCATAAACAAAAAAAGCCCCACGATAATGTGGGGCAAAATACTTCAACCTATAAGAGCAAATCAGTGAAGCATAGGATTAAAAACATTTATTGATCAAGCGTTAATTTATAAAAGCTAACTTGCGTGTAATCCCCCGCTTCCATACCATCATTAGTACATTGAGATGAACCAGTATTACATTGGTTGTATGCACCTGCTTTAAAGTACATCCAATCTTGTGCGTAGCTAGTATCTTTCGCTTCACCTGGATACGGCTTGCTTAAATCAATATCAAAAGTTTTCACAATTTCAGTCGGCTCACCAATATTCTTTTTGAATATCAGGTGCATAATATTACCTTCAACATTGATATCATAAGAAAAGACTTCCCCTAGCGCGATACCATCTTCTGGTGATGGATCAGATTGCTTTAAGCGGTTGTGTCCAAATACATCGTGTTTGATATCTTTACGGTCAGCTTTGTTTTTTGGGTTCGTTTCATAGTTCCAAGAAAGTGAGCCTAGAGTATGGTTAGGTAATTTGCGGTAAATAATCTTCAATGGTTCGTTGTTTGAACCATGGATTTGACCAATAACGACCGCATGTGCGCCAGATTTTGAATCATTACCACTGGTGCTCACCCAATCCACTTTCAATACAGCTGATAAGTGACCACCAATAGCACCATACTCTTTGGCATTATCATTCGCTGCAACAGAAAAATTATTGTTTGGAGCTTTATATTCTGTTCCTAACATTGCACGTAATTCAGTGCGAGCATTCTTACTATTTGGAGTAGTTATTGCATGGTTTGGAACCCTAAATACCATCGCGCCAGATGCGGGATCGGTAAAGAACCAATCTGGATGTGAGAATGGAGGAACATGGTTGTTTAACTGTTCTTTTGATAATTCCATCGTCTTACCTTGACGCTCTGGTTTATTATCTGGATACGGTAAGTTGATTTTCCATTTAGATAAGTCAAAATTTTCAGTAGGCGCTTTATTGGCATCAAGCAGCTTGATCAATTCTGCTTGGGTTGCAGTCTGATCGGCTATGGTGGTCGAGGTGGTGTTTGATTGTTCTGCTGTCGAGCAACCTGCTAATAAACCTGCAACAATCAATCCTAAATACACTTTTTTCATTATAGATACATTCCTTAATTCAGATAATAACTGCGTCTCTAATGCAAAAAGAATAGCGTAATATTGTATTACTTAATATGATATGGGTAGATTTCTCATGTATCCATTCAACTACAAGTAACTAAAGAGGCAGGCTGTTAATACCAAATCGATGACTTAATTGGTCACCTCTACCTCATGAAACCTTTATATAATTAAAGTTCTTCACCTAACCAAAGCCCAGGGTGAGATCGTGAACGTTTTTTAATCAAAATTACGACCAATTTGACGATCACATTTAGCTGTGATCATATACTC
>NZ_JBLWZK010000011.1:0-20043 GCF_048266485.1 Vibrio sp.
TTTTTGTTGAGAAAGTCATGAACCCATTGGTATTGTTGGTCTCTCTCATGATTCATAAAAACAAAAATTAATTCTTGCACATTAGGAAGCATATGCGTCAAAATGTTAAAGATATTATTAATCACAGAGATTTCTTAATCACTGACGGTGCTGCAGGATCACATCTTGAAGCTATGGGTTGTGATCTAAATGATTCTCTATGGACTGCCAAAATTCTTAAAGAAAATCCAGCGCTGATCAAACAACTGCATTATGATTATTTTCAAGCAGGTGCTGATTTTGGCGTCACGGTGAGCTACCAAGCGACTATAGATGGTTTTATTCAGCAAGGGATGAGTCATACACAGGCGATTGATTTAATTAAATCCTCGGCGTGTTTACTATTAGAAGCAAGAGATGAGTGGTGGCATCAAGAGGGAAAAAATCAGCATCGAATGTATCCAATTACAACAGGGTCTATCGGTCCATATGGCGCTTACCTAGCTGATGGCTCCGAATATCGCGGTGACTATGAACTTCCTAGAGAAACATTGCGCAAGTTTCATCAGCCGAGAATTGAGCTTTTATGGGAGCAAGGCATTGATATGTTTGCCGTAGAAACCATTCCACGTTTAGATGAAGCAATCGTGATCACTGAAATTATACAAGCATTAGGTGCAAAATGCTGGATTAGTTTTAGTGCAAAAGATGACCATCATATTAGCCATGGACAAGCTATTCATGAATGTATCAGGGCTCTTGAACCTTATGGTTGTATTGTCGCGCTGGGTATAAATTGCACTGCGCCACAGTATATCTCAGGTTTGGTTAAGCAAATTCAATCTTCTACCCAAAAGCCAATCGTTGCTTATGGCAACCTAGGACAGCATTATGATCCTAACACTAAAGTGTGGGCTGAGCATCATCATGGGAATTCAAAAGAGTATTTAGAATACGTTCAAGAGTGGAAATCACAAGGTGTCCGGATTATTGGAGGATGCTGTGGGACAACACCGAATGATATTAAGCAAATTGCTTGTTCTGTGAATGAATAAAATAGATGAGTTTGGTGCTTAACGCTATCCATATGAACTGGATAGCGTTTTATTTTCAGAGGCTTATTTTTTATCCACGGATTGGTAAGATAAAGACAAAAAAGGATCACAAAAGATCTCCCCAATAGATGTGACGTGAGTGTAAATAAACTCGGCTACGCCACCATTGAACTTAAACAGACATCAAGCGTTGCCCAGATGCCCATGCACGGTTGGTGTGTAATGCGTAGCCGGCGATGTTCAAAATCTTGTCCTGAATACTTATCTTCTCCGCACAAGAAAAGCCCGACGCACACAACGCGAAATGCAGTGATAATAAACCGTATCTTGAAGAGAAACTTGAGTTGAACTTGCTTGAGTCATTCTGACCACCCAATGAACAAAACCTAAACAGATAAGGTAAAGTAAGGCTAGTCGAACGAGCATTTTAAAGCTGTCAAATATTGATGCAAGGGATCATGGATGAAATAAAAAATCGGTACAAAATGGCCAAATGCTAAAGCCTAGGCATCAAGCTTTGATCTTCGTTTTTCATTCTCATCCTCTTCAATTTTCTGTTGGATTTTTTGGTAGTCAGTTTCCCCTAAACGATCTTCACGACGCATTTTTTTTGCTTGACGCTCGTGCTCATCAAGCTCATTAAACCATAGCTTGATAGTACGCAATATTTTAAGCATTGGTATCATTCCTTATTAACCCTCTAAAGTGACATAAAAAAATATCATTTGTATTGACACATAATAGACAGCCAAGATCTACATACTAAAAAGTTCACAATCAACAACATGTACATTAGAGTACATTTAGCATATTATTTACAAAACAAGTCATGGTATCAAGATACTGTTTTCAATAATGATTATAGATACTATGCGCCCTTTAAAAAATAATCATAAAACAAACTTACAATGAAAAAATCAGTTGCTATAAAACAAAACCCACAATCAACTCCCTCTCTAACCTTGTTAAAGTCCGAGCAAAGTCGTCAAAATTTGCAGGTAAGTAAACCTATACTGCACATATACGCGCCTGAATCATGTTTAGATACACTTCACTCTGTTTTAACTAAGCACAACATTAAGTATGATATTAACAATTATTCAATCAGAGACTTTAAAGGTGAAACTTTATGTCACTTTCAAAGCTTAAAACTTGATGAAGAGCATCGTACATTCTTAATTAATGCCACAGAACAGGGTGCCTGGGTTGAACCATTAGTCAGTTATTTTGACAAAAAATTAGGCTATACCGAAACAGAGCTATTACATAGCGGGTACTTTCTGCATCAAAAAGCCTTTTCAATTCTGTCAAATAAAAGAAATCTAAACGAAAAGCGCGTTATAGATCTACTGTTTGTTTTCATGATCGGCTTAATTGCCATTCCTATCGGACTTTTAATTGCCGTATTAATCAAGCTTGAGTCACCAGGCCCTGTATTTTTTAAACAACGACGAACTGGCCAATACAATCAAGAGTTTGAAGTTATCAAATTCCGTTCTATGCGTAACGATGCAGAAAAGAATGGAGCTCAGTGGGCAACTAAAAATGACGCTCGAATAACCAAAGTCGGTAACTTCATTCGCAAGACACGAATTGATGAACTGCCACAACTAATCAATGTATACAAAGGTGAGATGTCGATGGTAGGCCCACGCCCTGAACGTGAAGTATTTATTGAAGAGCTAGAAAAAGAGATTCCATACTACCGTTTTCGCCATGCAGTAAAACCCGGAGTCACCGGGTTAGCTCAAGTAAAATACCCATACGGCGCCTCTGTTGAAGACGCTATTTGGAAACATAAGTTCGATATCTATTATATTAAACACCAAAACTGGCGAATGGAATTGAAAATTCTCTTCTTAACCGTTAAGACTGTTATTTTTGGAATGGGTCGTTAATAAAGCCCATATTTAGGGCAATGCGACCAGACTCACTTGATCCAACATTCAACTTGAGTGATCTTTTTAAGATGGCAACCTAAAGGTATGAATAAAAAAGCATTATCTCCAGGTTTCAATTAACCTGAAGAGGTGAAATATATAATACATTTTCTATGGAGTGAGTTGGCAGAGCTTGAAGATCGACTAAACCAAAATAGTCTAAACTATTCCATGGCATCATCCCAACAGCCTTTACATTATAAATGCCCATAATACTTCACCCAATCAGAATAAATCTGAAAAAAAGTAAGGCTCACAACCTGGTCATAAAAACCATAGCTGACTACTTCATTCTATTGAATAATAATTCTACAGTTGAACAAAACTTACCAAACCAAGACATGCCACTATACTTTTCTTGTCACTCCCTTAAACGCATAATAGACAAAATATTTTATTGATGCTCGTAATGATAAGCACTCAACCTCTCGATATATACGCCATTGGTATTTAAGCACGCCAAGCTTATTAGATGAAACCGATTTACTCCCAACCCGATACCTAGCAAGTGGCTTGTCTACGCACCCTTTAGCGACTACTCCCGTTTTCAATATCTTCAACCAAAGGCCCATATCTTGCCTTTTTGAGATATTAGGCATATAAACTTTTCCCAAAGCATCAACACTGTACATAGCAGTTAAACAGCCAATCTGATTAGATTGAAGGATATCTTTATAAGTCAGGCTTGAAGGTGGTGTTCTAAGTCCAATAACTTTACCTTCTGTATCAAAGACTTCATACGATGTGTAAGAAAAAGCTACATCATTATCTAACATGAAATTAAGCTGATACTCTAACTTATTCGCATGCCAGATATCATCGGCATCCAAAAATGCAATAAAATTACCTTTTGCTTCCGCAATACCGCGATTACGAGTCACTGCAGGACCTGCATTCCAAGATCTTTGGACAAATTTGATTTTGGGATCAGCCTCAATAATTCTTAGCAATTCCTCAGGAATGTTAGAGGTTGAACAATCGTCAACAATAATATGCTCATAATTAGAGTAAGTTTGTTTTTGAACACTCTCTATTGTTTCCTTTAACTCTAAATTAGGGTTAAAGCAAGGGGTAATTACTGATACTAACATCTTTAAGTTAACCTTTAATCACTACCAAATAAATCGCATGTATATATTTTATCAACGACATCTTGCAGGTCTTCAACCATACTGTTCGAAACAATCACCTCGACATCGTCTTAAAATCATCAAGATCTTTAATAATTATGGAATTGAAGAATTCTTTTTCATTCAGTGCAGATTCATACACCATCACTTAAAAATCTTTAACTTTCAATTTCTTAATGGTTTCTTGAATTATTACGAGAGATAGCTGAGCCTGAATTTAGTTCATTTCTAAAAATTTTTATACGTTCATCATTACTAGCTAGGCTTTGTAATACAGAAAATGTGGAATTAGATGAACAATCATCAGTAATTAACTATTAAAAATAATTGAAAGGTTGTGATTTTATAGCACTGTCGGTACATATAATTAAATCTAATGAATTATATGATGGTGTGATTATTAAATAATTTACACTTATTCTACATGATATCATTTACCTTTATTTAACTCTTTATTAAGAGATAAACCTAGAAAAACAAAGAGTGTTTCGTAATAAACCTCTAAATAAGAAAAAGAAACTATAAAAATCCCAATAAATCCAAAAAAATACATTTTATTTTTTAAAAGAGGGAATAGAACCATAAAGATGTATGATAACAAACCTATAAGCCCCGTCTGACCTAATAAAAGAGGTATAGCAGCATGTGCGTACTTGCCATCAGAGAATCCATAATAAGTAGCTCCAACAGAATAACCATACCCAAATATATCATTATATAAATTCATTCCGAATTTATTATAAATCTGTTCAAATATATGCAACTTAGTGGCTCCGCTACCATCACTTTCTATCAGTGACAATATGTAGCTATAATCCAACACTAAAAAAAACAATAATAAAGAACTGAAGAGTAACAAAAATGCTATAAAGTGAAAGTTATTGATTCTTAATCTATAATTATATAAAACATATAAAAACAAAACCACTAAATAAGAAAATATCGCAGCACGACTAAAACTTAAAACAACAAAAAAAAGATAGACAAAAATTATCATTCTAAAAATTTTCTTAGACATAAAATCATGAAAAAGAAAATTAATTGCAATCAATATAATACAAAAATATCCAACACCATTAGTATCAGAAAATATTATTGAATCAACTTTTAATAAATAAAAATTAAGTTTAATAACATTAACTAACTCTGACACACCCCATTGATTAACCCTATAAAAAAGATCAATTGATAAAACAAGAACAGCAATGCTATTAAATGCAAATATTTGTAATCCATTATTGTTAATCCTTATATACTTGAACGTAATAAATGCAAGAAACATAAATATAACTTTAGATATTGCCAAATAAACCGATGTTGCGGATGTATCAACTAAACCATAAGCTATAATGATAAATCCCAATAAATATAGTGTATCATTAAAATTCCAATTAAAGCCATAAAAAACAAAAAAAACAAACAACGTAAATATAACTATAAATGTAATAAAATACCGACCACCAGGAAATATATTTAACTGGAAAAATACTAATGCTACGAAAAAAAAATATAAAAAACTTAATATTTTAATATTCTTAACTTCATAGTTCATTCCTAAAAGTCCTTGTAAATATCTAGAGATTTCCGTGAAATTTCATCCCATGAAAAATTATTTAATATATAATCTTTCACATTTATATCAATATATTTATTCTGATTAGTAATAAATTCAACTAAAACCGATGATAAAGATTCTTCAGTAGTATCAAATAATAATCCACAATTTAAACCATCAATTAAATCAGATAAATTACATGAATATGATAGTAAACAGAAACGATCTAATGCTAATGCCTCAATTACAGAAACAGGAAAACCTTCTGATCTTGAAGGTAATATGAGAGCTGAAGAATTTGATATAACTGCAAACTTATCAATATCAAAAATTGGACCTTTAACTTCCACTACATCACCTAGCATATATTTATTTATATTCTCGGACAATAAATTAAACGCCTTTTCATTACCATAGCCGTGTATTATTAACTTGAATTTATTTTCAACAAATAAATTCTTTAATTCAAAGCATGATTTCAATAAAATATCAATTCCTTTCCCATAGAAATCAAATCTACCTAAAAATAAAATATACTTATCCTTATACTTATCCTTATACTTATCCTTATCCTTATCCTTATCCTTATCCTTATCCTTATCCTTATCCTTATCCTTATAAAAAGAATCAATTTCAAAAGTATCTATACCATTAGGGATCACAAAAATATTATCTTTACCATAGCCAAAATGATTAAACGATGCCTTTTCAAACTCAGTTAAACAAAAGATTCCATTAGCATGTTTAAAAAAATACTTAAGTAGCAAATTATTAACGATCTTTTTTCTAAATTTTGATTTATTTTGAGCATTCGGCATAAATGCTCCATGTAAATAAATTGCAAATGAAACAGATTTTATCTTTAATAAAACTAAAACGAGCCAACTTAATGGTTCATATACACGATGAATTACTACCACTGAGCTTTTATTAATATTAAGAAAAAATTTTATTATTTCTAATAAGTTATTATTTAATAAATTAAACTCTAAACAATTACAATACTTTGACTGATATTTAACCAACTTATCAACAACTGTATTTATTCCACTAACATTTAATTTATTATTTACTCGATTATTTACGTGAAGAACAAGCATACTTAACCTTATATAAAAAAATAAAAAATAAAAAATAACATTTTCCAAAAAAATCATTTTTGTTAAAAATATTATTATTATTACCATTTACATATATAAATGCGGAATACCTTGCTTTAAATATATGATGCAAACTAAATTCATGTTTTTTTAAAAAATATTTTAAACTTTCAATTTTTTTTGTAGAGGTTGTAATTCTATTTCTATTAGGATCAACATCCAAATAATAATCAGCATGATTCAGTTTAAAGCTTGGCCCAAATTTATTAGTAATCCTTATCCATAGATCATAATCTTGCCAACAGTTTAACTCCTCATCAAACAAACCAGCATCTATATATATTTCTTTTTTAGTAAATATTTGATTTCCAATTTTATTCCCAAATGATAAATCAAGATTAGAAATAATACAAAAATCATCAAACCCAGTTCCAAGTTGCTTCCCATCTAAACTTATTTTATTTACTGCAGAAGATAAGAATGAATAATTATCTAACTTATTTCTGTTTTTATAAAAGTTTTCTATTCTATTTTTGTTAAAATAATCATCATCATCCAAACCAGTTATATAATAGCCAGAAGATTGTAATATTGCTAAATTTCTGGAAAAGCAAGCACCTTTATTTTCTGAATTTTTAAAAACTTTAACTCTTTTATCTGTTGATTGTAATGATTTTAAATAATCCCAAGTTTTATCTGTAGAATTATCATCAACAACAATAAGCTCAATTTTTTTATAAGTTTGATTTAAAACAGATTCTACCGCTCTTTTCAATAAGTCGACCCGATTATGAGTCGGAATATATACAGTTACTAAGCCTTTCATATATAGATCCACTTATAACACTCTATTTTCAATTAAGATAAGAAACATTATCACATGAAGATAACACTTGCACGGCAACCGCATGAACATTCCCGTCAGGCAACACTTCCGAGTACTTTATTTAAATAGTTCTCATACATCGCACACATCATTCGTTTTCGCGTGATACCACCTTTAAAACTTTTCTCTCCTTTCAAAAGGTTCAAACAAGCCTGCCTGAGCCTTGAAAAAGACTCTGCTCGATCATCAACCCAAATTCGACAAGCATATTCTTTCAATACCATATCTAACTGCCAGTGCAAAGCTTCAACACCCCAGTGCGCCTGTGTTGCATCATGCAACTCTTCTGCCGTTAATTCTTTAGAGCTAATATAATACCGTACAGAAAGCTCTTGCCTCCGAGCTGACTCAGATTCTTGACGGATACATACCATTATTCCCATCGCTTTAAGCTCTGGCCAATCATAGGTCAAATCACCCAAAACAGATAATTCTGTATTAATTAGTGCGCACCTTGTTTCCAATCTTCCATGCGATTTGATTTGGCTTGAGTAACTATCACCATCAAAGGAATCCATCATCGTTGGTCTATAATACTCATCAAAGGCTTTTTCTAGAAGTCCTTGGTTACCCTTTACCGCAAGCAAGTAATCCGCACTTTTCTCTATGATTTTTTTCGCTATCTTTCGTTGGCAACCCATCGCATCAATCGTAACCAAACAACCCGCAATATCTAGCATTTCCAATCGCTTTGGGATTTCTGTAATTTCGTTTGTCTTCTCATTGACCCTTGATTGTGCTAAACAAATACCATTTGCTGTCGCAAATGCATTCACCATATGGATTGCAGATTGATCACGAGATTTATCATAAGAACCACGAACTGTTTTCCCATCTATCGCAATAACTTCCCTATCTGTGAGCTTATGACACTCTTTCATCCATTCTACAAAAGCTCTCTGCATAGCCTTCGGGCTAATCATACCCATCACTCTCGCTATCGTATCGGCTGAAGGAATACCTGTTTCAAAATCACCATAGTGCTTTAAAAAATTCAATCGCATTTTACCGAAATCACTAATGCCTTCCCAGGTATCTTGACCAGACAAAACACCACAAATTGTCAGTAGAATAATATCGGACAATTTATGATTAACTTTTGCGGCTTAACGATAATCTTTAATTGCTGAAAAGTGCATAAATAGATTGATAACTTTTGTTATTGTATTGCTCCAAATCGAGTATGGAACCATTAGACAACAAACAAAATGATCGACAATCTGGTCCTTTTTTACATAATATAGATATGATGTTAGTGATGAAACAAGGTATAAACAGACTAGATTCGTAGGTTTCTAAAGTTCGCTTAGCTCTTTTAAAGCGGGAGTGTTCATGCGATTTTCCTGGATTCTATCATTTCATTTATTCTCAATAAATATCGAGCATTTTATGTGCCATGCAACTTGCAAGAAATTAATCTTTTTCATAGTATCAAGATCATTAAAAACTAAGCTATTTTTTAAAAAGCTTATTGATTCATTATTTGTTATATATTCATCAACAAAATTATCTGATTTACTAGATGATATAATACGATTCCAATCTCCCCACGGTCCTTGATTTCCTTTAATTAAGCCTATACGTTTTGCAACGTGTCGATAGAACCATATAGGAAATTGAATAGGTGAATTAATCCACCATGAAAAATAAGGAAGTCTTCCATCCGCATGAAATATCCATTTTGTTTTTTCAAGGTAAGGTTTGGTGGTCAAATTAAATAATCTACGATTCATTTTCCATTCAGTTGGTAAAGCTGCACTAATTTTTACAGCATCTTTACACATAAATGGCTCATAACTTCTAAACAATCTACGAGTAGTATAAAGATTTGGAATAGCAGTACGCATTGTTGCAGGATAAAGTACAAACCACTCATGTACAGATTCTGATCTCAATTTTTTAATTTTTTCAAAATGAAGTTTACGCCTGCTATTTATCTCTCTCAAAATCTCATCATTAACTAATATATTTGAAAGCTCTTTAGTACGATTTTCACCTTTCTTAAAAAATTCTGGCAAAAAAGGGTATCTCGTTGTATTTAATGTTTTTAATGCGTATGGTGATTTTAATAACGAGTCAGATAAATACCCACCAAAAACAGCTGTATAATCTGCTAATTTATATATTTTATCAAAACCAAGGCTATGTGCATGATGATACTGGTGTCCCGTACCAACTAGCTTACTAGCTTCCGGCAAAATATTTAAATAATGTGTCTTTTCTCTATAGCCTACGGTAAAGTTTGCGTTGTATTTATCTGCAACTTTCTTTGCAATTTTTCCTTCTCTATTCATCTCATCTAAAAAAACATACGCATCTCGTTGTAAGTGATAAGGAAGTAGTCCAGACAAAGCTCGTGAATCTTCACCACCAGAAATAAATTGAGCAACTTTATCCATTTTATCTGTAATTCTATTTACATAACCATCAAGTCCGGTTCTTAATGCTTTCGCTGATTCTTTAATGTTTGAATATGAGTTGTATTCTTTTGGTTCCCAATATTTATTAACATTAGGATTATTATTAAATTCAATATGACTTGAAGGTTCCAACTGTTTTAGTTCTGTGTAAGCAGTGTACGGGTAAGTAATGACATCATTAATAATAAATTCAGTTAATGAAACGACATCAAAATTATTAGATTCTTTCGAAACCCTAGCTAATGCATCAATATGAGTGCCAATATATAACCCTTTTACACTTTGATGATAATAGACCGGAATGAAAGCCATTAAATCTGTTACTACATCAACTGCATTTGTATTTTTATTAATACGTATTATTGTAAAGGGACCACTCAAATCCTCATCCCATTGGATTTGTGATTCAACACACCATCTTTGGTATATCGATTCTGTCGCTTCAAATGAATCATCATCAATTAAGAAGTCATTATTTCTGAAATATAAAACAGGACCACCAATTACTATTAATAGATGTTCACTGGTTTCAAAAGGCTGAAAGCCCTTATAGTGGCTATTACTAACAGCTAGCGCCCCCCAACTCCCATGAAATTCTGTTACTTCTGGTGGATTATTGTCGTATATATCTCGTATTGACTTACTTAAAACACCTTCTTCTATAGGCTCAGAAGAATAAAGATAATCACTCATTTTCTCATCTCTTTTTCTGCTTCCAATTCTAGGCCATGACGTAAAACATAGTAATAAGCTTCATTACGCATAAAATGCATTCCGTTCAAAACTTTATTTGTACTCTTTCTTCTACCAAGTAAAGTCGCAGCGAACTCTTTCAGCCAGCTTTTAACAGAAAACTCTATAGGTATACTGAAGAATGAAGATAGTAAGTTTTTTTTGATTCTTGGATATACACTAGTGACCATTTCATCGAGTGCTTTATCATAACCCTCACCGAGAAGCGAACACAGATTATCAAGGTCTATTTGTTTATTTCCTTGCGCTATTTCAACTTTACCTTGGTTTGTATAATGGTATATCGGCTCAAAACTTATAACATTATTTTTTTCCATAGTAAGAATGATGGAATACGAACTATTTTCTTTGTTAGCCCATTTACCTGGGTCAAAATAAAAATTACCTAAGCTGTAAAAAATTAAACTATCACCGTATTGTTCATAGCCTTGGGGAACATGAGGGTGTGAAGCAATAACAGCATCTGCGCCTAAGTCACACAAGTGCTTATACCTTTCACGCCACTCTTTTTGTGGTATTGGATAATTTTCTAAGCCTGCATGAGAGAAAACTAAGACAAAATCACATTCTTTTTTTAAAGTTAGAATAGTTTTATCGATTAAAGAGTGGTTAATCCAAGCATACCCTGCTCTTTCACTTCGGTTAAAATAATCAATAACTCCAAATTGAGCTTCACAAGCATTAATAATACCAATTGTAATATCATCTATTTTTTTTATTAATGGTTTATATGCTTCTCTTTCATCTATTCCCGCACCAACGGTATCAAGCTCTACCCTTTGAGCTTCATCAATGGTTGCTTGCAAACCATCTTTACCAAAATCCAACATATGGTTATTTGCAAGTAACGCAAGATCAAAGCCCTGTTTTTTGAGACCTGACAATGTTTCAGCCCTTTGACTATGGTGAATACCAGATTTAGGTTCTGGTGCACCTTTCCCCTGTATCGGAGCTTCAAAATTACAAACGGAATAATCCATATTTTGAACAATTTGGGCTAAATCATCAGAGAGTAATTCTCCTTCAGCATTGTTATAATTAACAATATCACCACAAGCAAAAATCTTAATCACTTGACTCTCCATTATCGAATCTATAACTCTTTAATAAAACAATAGCGATTATTAAAATATTAATAAATGCACTTGTAGTGCAAAAAAATGCCAAACTAATAACATCGCTTTCATAAAGATAATATCCGGTGACTAAAGCTGCTGCCCGAAGAGAAATAGAAAAAAGAGTAAAAAACAAATAAAGCCGCTGAATATCTAAAATAGGGATTGCCATATTACTAGGAGGATTCAAAAACATAAAGAACAACCATACAGACAACCATCTAGCATAATCGCCTGCGACAACCCACTCGGTACCAAAAACAAAACTAAACAAATCAGGCCCAAAAATAATAATAATGCCAAATGGTACAAAACCTGCTGCGGCTAACATAATTGTTGCTTTACGTATTAGATTAAATAAATTTTCTCTGTTGTGTGCTGCTTCAGTAATATGTGGATAAAATACATCACCGACTGATTTTCCAATTAAAGCCGAAGGTACCCCCAATGCTGTTTTTCCTAAAGTATAAAAACCAGCCGATGCTGGCCCAAATAAACTTGCTAATAAAAGTACAGGTAAACTTTGTGATAAAGCATTTATAAATTGTTGTGGTGCTCTATATAAAGGAAAGTCTTTGTATTTATAAGCAAGTTTTTTCAAGTCGCTTTTAGCACTATTCGCATGATTAATTCTATCAGTTTCAACAGACCATTTTTGTGAACCAAACCATAGTTGCACTGTATATAATGCATTCCCCAGTGTTGCAGCAAGAATCAATATCGCACCAATAGGATTGAATGCCCCCCCCGCTGCTTTCAGACTATTAATTATCAATGACTGGCTAACTGCTACTCGGGAAGTTACTTTAAACTGCTTCTTGCGAATTAACCATTGCTGCATTATTTGTTGTGTTGCTGCAAAAAATAAAGCGATAGGAAGAAGCAATAAATAACTACTAATTGCCTGTAAGTTAAACAAGATTATTAATTGTTCTTTTGTTAAAAAAATCACAATAAAAGTAATAATAGAGACGACAGAAGCGATTAGTAAACTTAACTTGGCAATGCTTCTTGCATCATCATCACCTTTGGGTAAAACTATAGCTATTGGGTATGCTAGCGCTGCAACGGGAGATATTACAGCTAATACAGCGGTAAAAACACCTAACAAACCAAAAGTTTCAGCACCGTAAAGGCGAGTAATTAAGGGCATGAACAACATTGTAATCAGTTGTGCTCCTGCAGCACCTGAAGCAACAATCACAACATTACGTATAAATTTATTAGAAAAAAGCTTGCGGAAGAAAGACATTATTAGTCCGTAGTAAAAGGTAAATAACAAATATTTCGTTTAATAAAAGTATAACAAGACATACTATTAAAAATCTTAACTCATTGAGATACATCACTTGATATAAACTTATTTGGCCAACAAGGTGCAAGGTTAGTAATACAGCCATTATAACGATCAGGGCAAGATAACACAGAAATCGCATAAACATCGCCGCTATGCCACGGAAAAATCATGAACTTCCCCGTCAATAAAGGCTTGCCAGAACCTTTAAAAGATACTCACAATTCATCGCACACATCGCTCTTTTATGTTTAATGCTCGCTTTGAGAGTCGTTTCACTCTTCAGCATGTTTAAGCACATTTGCCTGATCCTTGCAAAATTTTCAGCGCCTTCATCTACTCGTTTTCGGCTGGCATCTTCACCGAAAGCGGTGTCTAACGACCAGTGCATCGAATCAACCAACCAATGTGAACGCGTGGCATTTAACAATTCTTTAGCATTTAAATCCTTCGAGCTGATGTAGTATTTCACCACTAATTCTGACTCTTTCGCTACTTCCTCTTTTTGCCTTATTGAAACCACAATACCCATGGTTTTAAGACCAGGCCATTCAAACTCAATATCACCTAAAACACTTAAATCTTTATTGGTCAATGCAAGCCTAGTTTCTTGTCTACCACGTGATTTCCCTTGCGTGCTGTAGGAGTCACCATCGTGGTTTTGAAACATGCTCATGTCAAAATAGTTATAGAACGCTTGCTCTAAACGACCTTGGTTACCTTTAACTGCTAAAAGATAGTCCGCGTCACTATCAAGTATCTTTTGTGCAATTTTCTTTTGACAGCCCATCGCATCAATCATAACTAAGCAGCCTGATATATCAAGCAGTTCAAGGAGCTTTGGAATGGCGGTGATCTCATTCGACTTCTGGTAAACTTTTTGTTGTCCGAGGCTCACGCCATTTTCAGTGGCAAACGCGTTGACCATATGGATAGCACCGAGTCCGCGAGAGTCATCGTAAGAGCCCCTCGCCGTTTTACCGTCGATGGCAACCACCTCTCCTTTGGTCAACTCACAGCAATCTTTCATCCATTCAATAAAGCACTTCTGTAATCGAATCGCACTTATCATTCCCATCGTTCTGGCTATGGTCGATGTTGAAGGAACACCATGACTAAAATCACCGAATAGCTTCAAAAAATCTAGTCGAGCTTGACCGTAAAGACTGATCGCTTTCCAGTCATTTTGACCAGAAAGCACCGCGCAAATTGTTAACAAAATGATATCTGTTAACTTGTGCTCGACTTTGCCTTTTTGTCGGTAATCTGGGATAACATCGAAATGCATAAATGAGTGCTGGTTACTCATTGTTGGACCTCCAATTTGTCTATGGAGGTATTAAAAAAGACTGAAAATGATCTACAAATCGATCTTCGGCCAATTGATTGTTGTGTGATTGCGCTAACTAATGAAGTTCGAAAATTGAGAACTCAATGCGACACGAACTATTTAAACATGGGCATGTTCATGATTTTTCCCTGCGAAAGTCAGTGATGGTTTTTATCGACATGAAGCAAAAATTGATGCGAGTTTTCATCCAAATTTGGAGCCGGAAAATCGTAGTTTTTTATCGATTTTTGAGGCAAAAATCATTAAAAACCTGGACAAAAAGTGCGATTTTTTGAGGCTTTCACCTCAGACACCCACATCACCATGAGACACTTTTTATTCATTTTGAGACAGTAAGATTTACGTGAAGCCTTGTGATAACTCGATTTTACGTGTTTTTGGAAAACTGCCCCAATAGGCCTTTACAAAAACTCACTTTTTAACCTCAACAGCTTGCTACCTTTTAGGCACGCTACCGCCCAAGGCCTACATTGGAGGCCCTGTCAATTTATCGACATTGAGTGCGCTGGTATTTCAATAACAAACAGAAACGACAGTGCATTCACAATGTTGTAAACGGTGTAATATGACAAAAAAAACTGTTTTTAGCCGACCTTACTAAAACCATGATAAAAGTGAATAATGACACGGTGGTAAGTGGGTAAAATCAGTCAATTTTTGCTCAATAATCACACAATTTTCATTAATAAAATCAATGGTTTCATTACATTTTATTGTGATATTTATCACAGCACAACAAGTCTGAATAAAAACGCGACTTAATTCAATAATAATATCATTTTTCATCTCTGAAATGATACATTTTGGTTAATGATTTTCTATATCGAATTTGCATACAAAATAAAAAAGCCAAGAACGTTACTCAATTCTTGGCTTTCAATTTGAAATCATAGTGGACGATTCAATCTAAATTTTATTGACACTCTGCTTGAATTACCGCTACTAAGCGATCAACCGCCACCACTAATTCTTCTACCGTCGCATTGGTAAAGTTCAAACGAAGTGCTGGTGTCACTTTTTCACCTTGTTTATAAAATACCGAACTTGGTACTACGGCCACTTTGTTTTTCAATGCCGCTTTCGCCAAAGCAAAATCATCGCATTCTGGTAAGGTTAACCAAATAAACATGCCACCTTCTACCGGATTAAAGTGGCAACCTTGTGGCAATTTAGCGGTGAGTTGTTCTGCTAAACACAAGTAACGTTCTTGATAAATTTTACGCAACGTTTCTAAGTGGGCTGGAAAATCTTGATGATTTAACAAATCAAGCAACACCGCTTGCATTGGAATGCTTGAATGCAAATCAGCGCATTGCTTCACTTTTACAAGCGGTGCAATCCATTCAGCTTTACCGGTGACTACGCCCATTCGCATCCCTGGTGCGGCAATTTTAGAATAAGAACGCAATACTAATGCACTTTCAGGGCAGAAACTCGACACAAGAGGCAACATCTCACCCATAAAACGTAACTCACGATATGGCACATCTTCCACCAGCGTCACATTATATTGTTGACACAATCGCGCCACTTTTTGACGAACGTCTAAGCTCCACGATACGCCGGTCGGGTTATGAAAATCTGGCACTGCATAAAATAATTTTGGCGCTTGTTCAGCAAAACACGCTTCCAGTTCAACAAGGTTTGGGCCATCTGCTTGTTGTGACACGCTGATCACATTCGCTTGTGCTAAACCAAATACTTGCAACGCCCCTAGGTAGCTTGGCGCTTCCATCACGACTTTATCATTTGGATTAACAAACGCACGCGCGATTAAATCCAGCGCTTGTTGAGAACCCGTACAAACTAGCGATTCATGATGTTCAGGAAGTTGAAATTGCGTACGGAAATAATCAAGTAGTGGGCCATAACCGGCCGTTTGACCATATTGAAATAAAGCCGGTTTTTGCGGTAATGAGGTTAACGATTCATCCATTAAGGCTATTGGAAAAGTATTGCCATCTGGTAATCCACCAGCCAAAGAAATGACGCCTTCCGCTTGAGCGTCCATTAAAATTTCACGAATATAAGAAGGTTGGATTTGTTGTAATGCTTGAGTAATTTCCATTTTACTGCTCAGACTATGATTAGATTGATCTATTGTACGCTTTCTTTGATTATCGACAATATATATACCCAAGTAACTTCAAGGTGCGAGTTTCAGCAAGAATAAAACAAGCTTTAGGCAAGACAAATTGAATATGATCATAGTTATTCTATCTCTGTTCAATTTAACGCAGCATAAAGCTTGCTTTAACTTGCCCTTCGGGAGCTTCATTCAAATCTTTATACAGCGTCAGATTGGTTTGAAAGGTGTTTACATTCCTTCGCCAATCTTCCTTGCCTAAAGATTTGGATGATAGCTCTGAATTCTGCATCTTGAAGTCACTTGGGTATAGACATAAAAAATGCCCAGTTATTACACTGAGCATTCTTCTTTATGTGACAAATCACCACATATTATTCTGTTATGACTGGCCTTTGAATTTATCAGCAAGTAATTTATCGACACCGAAACAACCAGAGCCCGATACCGCTAGCGATACCGCCATTGCTAATAATGCTAGTCCGAACTCGTAGCCACCATTTGCCAAGAACAAGCCATTCGGTAAGTGTACGCTGACTATTGCCACTACCATAGTAAACGCAACCACAACGGCTGCAGGGCGAGTGAGCAAGCCAAGCAATAAGAATAAGCCACCGAAAAACTCGCCAGAGCCCGCTAAGAATGCCATGAGTTCACCAGGGTTTAAGCCTAGTGACGCCATAAATTGACCAGTACCGGCAAGGCCACCACCGCCAAACCAACCAAATAATTTTTGTGAGCCATGCGCCATCAAAGTGATACCAATAGGCACTCGTAACATTAAAGGCGCTAGGCTTGCTTGAGAGTGTAAAATTCGTTGTAAAACTGACATGAAAAATTCCTTAAAAATAAAATGTGTTAAATAGATCCAAGTGACTTGGGTATAAAACTTATTGCCACAAATAGGATTCCATTGATAAAGCGTGATGCTGGATCCCGCCTTTAATCACTGAAAACTCATCACTACTGTTACTCGCGCCTAGCGCCACTAACAATGGTAAATAATGCTCATGGGTTGGATGGGCTCGAAAAAAGTTCGGCTGCAAATTTGGCGCATTAAGTAATGCTTGCGCACGACGTTCTGTCATTTGTAAGCGAACCCATTGTTCAAACGCCACCACATAATCCGCCGCTTGCTTTGAATCGACGACGGAATCACGTAAATTGTGAGTAATCGAGCCCGATCCTATCACTGCGATACCTTGCTCACGTAAACAACCTAACTGCTTGCCTAAGTGATATATATCGTCACCAGATGCATGCGAATTAATAGAAACTTGAATGACTGGAATATTCGCGTTTGGCACCAAATGCATCAACGGTACCCAAACACCATGATCTAACCCGCGCTGAGCTTGTTGCTGAACCTGAAAGCCTTCCCCCTCAAGTAAACGATGAATCGTATTCGCCAATTCAGGCGATCCTTGAGCTGGGTATTCCAATTGATATAACTCCGTTGGAAAGCCCCCAAAATCATGAATGGTTTGCGGCGATTGATCTGACGTTACGCCTGTAAAACCATTAGTAACCCAGTGCGCAGAAACGACAACTATCGCCTTGACTTCATCAAATACAGATTGATGTTGTTCAAGTAAATCACGTGCATGGCTTTGCTCAATGGCAAACATTGGAGAGCCGTGGCCAACAAACATTACCGGTGCTAATTTCACTTTCTCTCCTCCATTACTCATTCATAATCTGATGGAATGAAGTTTGCGCTTGTTGCGTTTAGTTGACAATACCGTTAATAATGAACACATTGTTTAATAATATTTTACAGTGTAATCGCAAGGATTGAGCAACATGGATAAACTTAATTTAATGAACAGCTTCGTTCATGTGGCTGAAAAAGGTTCCTACACCGCGGCTGCACAGCATTTAGGCAAGACAAAATCCTTGATGAGTACTCATATCACTCAGCTTGAAACCCTTTTAGAAGTTCGGTTGATTCAGCGCTCAACACGTGGATTACAACTGACGGATGCAGGTAAAGCCTATTACGAACAAGCTAAACGGATACTCGATGATATTTCGATGGTAGAAGTAGGCTTAAGGCGCGATCAGCAACAGATTGGTGGGCGACTACGCATTAGCGCGCCAACCACTTTTGGCGAATGTGTCCTCATGCCGTTTATTGCGCAATTTATTCAAACGCATCCGGATATTAATATTGATGTGGTGCTCAATGATCGCTTTGTTGATCTGGTATCAGAAGGCTACGATTTAGCGATTAGAATCGGTCATCTACCTGATTCTGACCTCATTGCCGTTCCGGTTGGTCATATGTCACTCAAAGTTTGTGCATCTAAGGCATTTATTGAACATTTCGGCGAGCCAAAAACACCGCAAGATCTTTCCAACCTACCAGCGGTGTATGACAGTAATAATAAAAGCTCCAAACTGAGGCAGTGCTACAAAGCTGGTGACACTTTTAGCTTTCCAATCCAACATTCCGTCTCGGTGAACAATGCTCTTGCTTCGGCTTATCTAGCGGTTCATGCCAATGTTTTTACTATTAGCCCAGACTTTGCGGTTGATCCTTTTATTGAATCAGGACGGCTACAAATATTATTACCCAATTATGATTTTGGTGCCTACCCTATCAATGCGGTTTATAGCCATCGCAAATACTTACAACAAAAGATCAATGTGTTTAATCAGGCTTTAAAAACTTATATGACGAAAGAATGTCATTAATCTATTAACCCATTCAATAAACCTTAAGTTAAACTGAGGTTTCAGATAGGAAACGTTGGCGGAAATGAATATGGATATGAGCCTTGGGCAAGTAGTTTATCTACAAGCTGCTGCCAAACTCAGCATAATACAAACACAATAAGCGAATCCGATGGCGAACAAGAAAACTCAGTCCGAACTTCCCTGTATTGCCCTACCTTCGTTGATACATCGCATCGGCGGAGAAAACTGTAAATACGCAAAAGCCATCGCCGCACAACATCAATGCGAGTTAAAACGCATTCGTCGCTCGCGTAATTGGCAAATCAGTGGCAACTCAGCGAACTTAGCCCATCTACTCTCCGCACTACAAGCTGAACAGAACCAAGGATTGGATTATTTAATCAATAAGCTAAATACAGGTTTACTTGCTCTCAACGATAAGCCGGAATCAAAAGCAGAACAATTAGCCTCACTGATCGCACAACAACCGGATATCACGTTAAATGAGCTCATGGCTGCCACCAACTGCACTATGATTGAAGCGAGAGTGGCCAGGTTTAACTCGCAGGATTTCGAATGATGATAATACGCCCCTATCAACCGGAAGAGCCTAAATAACCCCGGTCATCCCAGCCGAGCATTAGCGAGAGCAGGGATCTACTCACAGCATACCGAATCATTATTGCCATTAAGTCTACAA
>NZ_JBLWZK010000011.1:20847-115301 GCF_048266485.1 Vibrio sp.
CCGAGCATTACCTTATCTTGTCATCCCAGCCGAGCATTAGCGAGAGCAGGGATCTACTCACAGCATACCGAATCATTATTGCTATTAAATCTACAACACGTGATTAATAGATCCCCGATGTCGCCTAGGCTCCTCGAGGATGACGGTGGAATGTCATTTCAATTAAGCCGAGCATTAGCTTATCCTGCCATCCCAGCCAAGCATTATCTTATCTTGTCATCCCAACCGAGCATTACCTTATCTTGTCATCCCAGCCGAGCATTAGCGAGAGCAGGGATCTACTCACAGCATACCGAATCATTATTGCCATTAAATCTACAACACGTGATTCATAGATCCCCGATGTCGCCTAGGCTCCTCGAGGATGACGGTGGAATATCATTTCAATTAGGCCGAGCATTAGCTTATCCTGCCATCCCAACCGAGCATTATCTTATCTTGTCATCCCAGCCGAGCATTAGCGAGAGCAGGGATCTACTCACAGCATACCGAATCATTATTGCCATTAAGTCTACAACACGTGATTCATAGATCCCCGATGTCGCCTAGGCTCCTCGAGGATGACGACCTAATTGAATGAGTAACGTGCGGTAGGAGATCCTGAACCACGCTCCTTCGTCGCTATTCAGGATGACAGGTTTTCTATTATTCTTGCCTTTCGCGCTTATGCTTAGGTACATAATTTAAAATAGAAATTGGCACTTCTTTATTTGGCGTGAAGCCTTCTACCGTTTGACGTTTGATCAAATGACCAAGGCGGCTTTCAATCATACATAGGTTTTTAAAGTCATCACGTGAGACGAATGATACCGCCTCACCTTTTGAGCCTGCACGGCCAGTACGACCAATTCGATGTACATATTCATCAGCAGGGAATGGCATGTCGTAGTTAATCACACACGGTAGATCGTCGATATCAATACCACGTGCTGCAACGCCCGTTGCCACCAAATACTTCACTTTGCCTTGCTTAAATTCATCTAATACGCGAGCACGAGAAGCTTGATTGCGTCCACTGTGAATTGCCTCTGCTGCAATGCCGCGTTTTTCTAGTTGAGAAACCAATTTCGCCGCGCCATGTTTTGTGCCAATAAAGATCAACACTTGCGACCAGTCTCGCTCGGTTAATAAGTGGCTCAATAAGGCTGATTTCTTATCTTTATCAACCGTAATTAAGTACTGGTTGATTGAGTCTTTCGAAGCTTGATGTTTGGCGATCACGATTTCTTCAGGATCGCTTATTGCCGTGCGGGCTAATTCTCGAACTGGATTAGACAAAGTTGCCGAGAATAATAGGTTCTGAATGTTTTCCGGTAGGCGCGCTAAAATCTTATTAATGTCTTCAATAAACCCCATGTCTAGCATGCGGTCGGCTTCATCTAACACTAACATTTCAACTTCATCAAAATGTACAGAATGTTGGCCGTATAAATCAATCAAACGACCTGGAGTGGCGACCAGAATATCAACCCCATCAATTAATGCTTGTTTCTGTGGTGCGTAGTCAACACCACCGTACATGGCTAACGAGGTTAAATTAAGGTGTTTGCTATAAGCTTGAATATTTTCATTCACTTGAATAGCAAGTTCACGAGTAGGGACTAGAATTAAGGCTCGAATACGCTTTTTACGTTGAGTTTGACCACCACTTAATCGCTGCAATATTGGCAAGACAAAACTGGCCGTTTTACCGGTACCGGTTTGCGCCGCGGCAATTAAGTTTTTTCCATCAAGGATAATAGGAATGGCTTTGCGTTGAATTTCTGTTGGTTTTTCATAACCTTGCTCAGCAACCGCTTGCAGGATGGAAGGGCTTAATTCCAGTGTAGAAAATGGCATCGAATATCTCAAAACGTTAAATAGATGTCTTATTGTAACCAATTTATGCCTAAGCTGTTTAAGGTTTTAGACTATTTTTTCAAGATAAGATCAATGCTCAGTTTTATGTAATTAGTTATGCCGCTCTTTTATCTCACGGCAATAAAGGATTGGATGATAGCTCTGAATTCTGCATCTTGAAGTGACTTGGGTATATAGAAGATCACTCATGCACTATCTTATAAGATTAGGATAACACCTCTGCATCTATATGAAATTTCCTATATGTGATATCGGTAATTCCGATTGGTAACGAATCACGATCAAGCGTAACTTGAATTGAACGCAACCATAATTCAAATCGACAGGGAGACACCTTATGTCTAGTGAATCGAAATGCCCTTTCCACAATAGCAACAGTGCAAATAATAACAATAATGTAAATAATAGCGGTAATACTGCTGCTACCGGTACTCAAAACAAGGATTGGTGGCCAAATCAACTTGACCTTTCCGTTCTTCATCAACAAGGACAAAAATCTGACCCAATGGATCCAGATTTTGACTATGAAAAAGAATTCCTAAGCCTTGACCTTAAAGCCGTTAAGAAAGATTTGCATGATTTAATGACCGATTCTCAAGATTGGTGGCCAGCCGATTTCGGCCATTATGGTCCTCTATTTATTCGTATGGCATGGCACAGTGCAGGTACTTACCGTGTACAAGATGGTCGCGGTGGCGGCGGTACTGGTCAACAACGTTTCGCACCACTAAACAGTTGGCCAGATAACGTAAACCTAGATAAAGCGCGCCGCTTAATTTGGCCTATTAAACAAAAATACGGCAAAAAAATCTCATGGGCTGATTTATTCATCCTAACGGGTAACGTCGCTCTAGAGTCTATGGGTTTCAAAACTTACGGTTTTGCAGGTGGTCGTAAAGATGTTTGGGAACCAGAGCAAGATGTTTATTGGGGTAAAGAAACCGAATGGTTAACCGATGACCAACGTTATACTGGTGACCGTGATTTAGATGACCCACTTGCCGCAGTACAAATGGGCTTAATCTACGTAAATCCAGAAGGCCCAGGTGGCAAGCCAGACCCACTCCTCGCCGCACAAGATATTCGCGATACCTTTGCTCGTATGGCAATGAATGATGAAGAAACTGTTGCCCTGATTGCGGGTGGTCACACATTCGGTAAAACTCACGGTGCAGGTGATGCGGCCAATGTGGGTGCCGATCCAGAAGCGGCCGATATTGAACAACAAGGTTTAGGCTGGCGTAACAAGTTTGGTTCAGGTGTTGCTGGTGATGCGATTGGTTCTGGTCTTGAAGTCACTTGGACACAAACCCCAACGAAATGGAGCTACTACTTCCTAGAAAATTTATTCAACTATGAGTGGGATTTAGTGAAGAGCCCAGCAGGCGCTTGGCAGTGGGTTGCAAAAACGGATGATGACAGTGTACCCGATGCATTTGAAGCCGGTAAGAAGCATAAACCCACGATGCTAACGACGGATTTATCACTACGTTTTGATCCTGAATATGAAAAAATCTCACGTCGATTCCTAAAAAATCCTCTTGAGTTCCAAGAAGCTTTTGCTCGTGCTTGGTTCAAATTGACTCACCGCGATATGGGACCAAAAGCTCGATACCTAGGCCAAGAAGTACCGGCTGAAGATTTAATTTGGCAAGATCCCATTCCAGAGGTAAAACACCCTCTGATTGATAAATCTGACCACGCTGAATTGAAAAAGAGCATTCTGGATTCTGGCTTATCCATATCGGAGCTTGCCTCAACTGCATGGGCTGCGGCTTCCACTTTCCGTGGATCTGATATGCGTGGTGGTGTGAATGGTGCGCGTATTCGTCTTGCTCCACAAAAAGATTGGGAAGCAAACCAACCACAACAAACAGCGAAAGTGATTGCGGCACTAGAAACAATCCAAGCGGAATTCAACCAAGCTCAATCGGGTGGCAAAGAGGTCTCTATTGCAGACTTAATTGTACTAGCAGGCAACGTAGCCGTTGAACAAGCCGCTAAAAATGCAGGCTTTGATGTTGAAGTCCCATTTACTCCTGGCCGTGCTGATGCCACCCAAGAGCAAACGGAAGTGGATTCTTTTGAATACCTAAAACCACTGGCTGATGGTTTCCGTAACTACAACAGCGGTAAGACAAAAGCACCCGCCGAGTTCTTATTAGTCGATAAAGCACAGCTACTAACACTAACGGCACCAGAAATGACAGTACTTGTTGGCGGTCTACGTATGTTAGGCACTAACCACCAGCAAACTGACTACGGTGTGTTTACTGATAAGAAAGAAACATTAAGCAATGACTTCTTTGTTAATCTGCTAGATATGGGCACTGAATGGAAAGCCGTTGGCGATGAGAAGGAAGTCTACCAAGGTACAGACCGTAAGACTGGCGAAACCAAGTGGCAAGCGACTCGCGCAGATCTAGTGTTCGGTTCAAACTCTCAACTTCGTGCGATTGCTGAAGTGTACGCATCAAATGATGCCAAAGAGAAATTTGTTAAAGACTTTGTGAAAACATGGACTAAAGTAATGGAACTGGATCGCTTTGATCTTAAATAGTCTACTTTACGTTAATCGACACAAGTAAAGTCACTTAACTATCAATCCCCAATTCACTTAACATGAGTTGGGGATTTTTCTATGCTTAACGAATTTAATCGTTGCTATCTAACTAAGCCTTCGATCACTTGTAGCACCCCAGCCTCTCTATTACTTGGAGCAGTAAAACGAGCATATTTTTTAATGCCTTCATGAGCATTTTCAACCGCGTATGAGTAATAACTTTGTTGTAGCATCTCAACGTCATTGAAGTAGTCGCCAAAACTCATGGTTTGCTCATAGCGAAAACCAAGTGTGTTTTGTAGATGTTGAATGGCTGTGCCTTTTGATGCTTTGGCATTCATCACATCCAGCCAAATTTTACCGCTAACGACCACCTGATGAGTGTCACCAAAATGCTTATCGATAGTGGGTAATACTAATTCTTCCGTACCATCAAAATGACAAATCGCGACTTTGATAAAATCATCGTCTACGGTTAAAACATCTTCTACGGATTCACGACGGTGGTAATATTTAGCGAATTCTTTTAAGGCTTGCGGATCTTGCGTTTCAGTATAAGCGGAACGTTTACCACATAACACTAGGTGCACACCGTCAATGCTTCTGGCAGCTTGAACAATCGCTTCAACTTCAGAACGTTCGATAGTGCAGCTATACAACTCTTGCCCTTTATGCATTACTAAGGTGCCGTTTTCAGCAATAAAAAACATACGATCTTTTAGTGGAGCAAAGGTTTCCACTAGGCTGTAATACTGGCGGCCAGAAGCGGCGGCAAACATAATTCCGTTGGCTTCTAACTTTTCGTAAATTTCATAAAACTTAGGGTCTAGCTGGCTATTTTCATCCAGCAAGGTGCCATCCATATCGGAGGCGATAAACTTAATATCGGGTTGGGTCATAAACCACTCACTTTCATATAAAACGGTAGGGAACGAACAGTTAGCTTACTAGCTCAACATCGGACTTCGGTACACAGCAGCACGCTAATACTTTCCCTTCGTCAATGTCACCGGGAAATAATGCTGGCATGTCAGGTTGATCGACCTTGCCAGATTCCAATGTCATTTTACAGCTACCACAAAAGCCAGAACGACAACTATTAGCAACTGGAACTCCCGCTTTTTCAGCTTGCTCGAGTAAAGTCGATTGGTTATCCCCTTCAAATAAATTGCCATCAATACTAATGGTCACTTTTTTTACTGGTTCTACTTCCACGACATCTTGGCTGGTATCGGAATAGCATTCTTTTTGTTTGGTTTCCAGCACTTCAACCACATCACCGACACGGATCATGCCTTCATTTTTTGCCACTACATTTTGACCAAAGAAAATACCGCCAGTTTCATCAGCGCGGAATTGAGATAAAGTATTAAGCGGCTCGTTCTTTTCGCTGCGCATGGCTGTTTTTGGGTTCACCGTCGTCAACACGCAACGCATGCAAGGTTTGACGATTTCAAACTCGACTTCGCCAATTCGAATGCGTTTCCAGCCATCTTCAGCAAACGCTTCGGTATCAGAAACCACAATGCTAGGACGAAATTGCGCCATCGAATGTTGCACTGGGCCACGTTCATTTAATTCATTAAGAGAAGCTTGGCTGATCAGCAATAATGGATAACCATCGGCAAAGCTGACATTGGTTTGAATTTTTTCACGCTGACGATTGGATTGCTCACCAGTAAACAGTAGTTGAACTGGTTTGCCAATAATAAAGCTAAACCATTGATTGGCTTTTTCATGGGTACTATAAGAGGTAAAAGTGTCCGACCAAACGGTGCACTCCACTTCTGCCATATCGAATTCATCAAAACGCAGCACTAATGGTTCTTTCGCTTCTGGGTAAGTCAGTACCAAACCGTTTGGATGCAACGCTGCTTTTACTCGCACCATTTGATGATGTTCGCGTGCCGTCACCATACGGCCAGTCGAATCGGCCACCATAAAGCGACGATCAAAACTGAGACCTTGTTTTTCAACCCATGCTGATGACAACTCAATACCGGTGATAGACTTCACTGGGTAAACATTAATCGCATCCAATATCGCATCTTGCATTGGCTCTAATCCTAATGTGGCTTCTATTTTAGCGAGTTTTTTCTCTAATTCAGACTTCCCACGCTCCGACTGACTCATCACTCTTCCCTTTTTTAAATCGACTTAGCTAAAGAATATCAGAATTAACCTTACCTCGATAAGTTATATACAGATTGTTTTGAAAGGTACCTTCCTTCGCCAATCTTCCTTGCCTAAAGGTCTGGATGATAACTCTGAATTCTGCATCTTGACGTCACTTGGGTATACATAAACAAAATAAGATGAAAAAAAGCAGGCTTTACTCTATCATTGCGCCCCATACGAAAGCGTTTGCTTTTTTAAATTGCAACTGATTAATGAGGTGGGAAACCATGACAACTTTGACCATTACACGCCCGGATGATTGGCACGTTCACCTACGCGATGGTGACGCCCTAGCCAATACCGTGAAAGATATTAGCCGCTATAATGGTCGTGCGTTAATCATGCCAAACACCGTTCCACCTGTAACCAACCTACAAATGGCGCTTGATTATCGTGAGCGTATCATGGCGCATCACCACAGCGACACATTTGAGCCGTTAATGGCGCTATATCTCACAGACAACACCACGCCTGAAGATATCCGTGAAGCTCATGCTTCTGGCAAAGTTGTTGCTTGTAAGCTCTACCCTGCTGGCGCGACGACTAACTCAGATTCAGGCGTAACGGACGCTAAGAAAATCTACCCAGTCTTAGAAGCAATGGCAGAAGTCGGTATGCTGCTGCTGATTCACGGCGAAGTAACTACTCACGATGTTGATATTTTCGACCGTGAAAAGACCTTCTTAGAGACTGTGCTTGCGCCAATCGTTAATGACTTCCCACATCTTAAAATCGTGTTAGAGCACATCACGACTCGTGAAGCGGTTGAGTTTGTTAACAAGGCTGGTGATAACGTTGCGGCAACCATTACTGCTCATCACTTATTATTTAATCGCAACCACATGTTAGTGGGGGGTATTCGTCCTCACTTCTATTGCCTACCAATTTTAAAGCGTGGTAGCCATCAACAAGCTTTGATTGAAGCGGCAACGTCTGGTTCGAAAAAATTCTTCTTAGGGACTGACTCGGCACCACACGCACAAGGTAAAAAAGAAACCGCTTGTGGCTGTGCGGGTTCTTACACGGCTCACGCTGCGATTGAATTGTATGCTGAAGTATTTGATAAGGAAGGCAAACTAGAAAACTTAGAAGCCTTTGCGAGTCACAATGGCCCAGATTTTTACGGCATTGCTCGTAATAGCGATAGCATCACGCTTGAAAAGTCAGCTTGGGATGTGCCGGCAACCATGCCGTTTGGTGAAGACGTTGTCGTGCCAATTCGCGCGAATGAGCAAATCGAATGGCAAGTTAAGTAACGTTATATCTAGATACATTGAAATGACCCTTTAAAGTTGAACAACCAACCTTGAGGGTCCGTTCAATTGTTCAACTATTCAGGGTCTATTTATTATTAATAGCGCTATTTAATCGATACTCTTAACTATCGCTAATTAAAGACGAATCAATCATTAAAGCAACATCGACAAAAACTGCTGCAATCTTGGATGTTCTGGATTATCGAAAAAGTCATCCGGGCTAGCATCAACCAATAACTCACCATCTTGCATGAACAACACTCGGTCAGCCACTTCGCGAGCAAAGCCCATTTCGTGAGTCACGACTACCATCGTCATCCCTTCATTGGCTAAGCTTTTCATTACTTCTAATACTTCCCCTACCATTTCAGGATCAAGCGCAGAAGTGGGCTCATCAAACAACATAATATGAGGGTTCATCGCTAATGCTCGAGCAATCGCCACACGTTGTTGTTGCCCACCCGATAAATGGTTTGGATAATTAGTCATACGCTCAGCAAGACCAACTTTCGCCATTAACGCTTTAGCATCCGCTTCAACGTCTTTACGTTTGCGTTTTGATACTACCATCGGCGCTAGCATGACGTTTTCAAGTGCTGTCTTATGTGGAAACAGGTTGAAGCTCTGAAATACCATGCCAACATTTTCACGTAAGGTATTAATATTGGTTGAACGTGCGTACATATCAACACCATCAATCACTATCGAGCCGTCACTAATCGTCTCAAGCTGATTAATCGCACGTAAAAATGTCGATTTTCCTGAACCCGATGGCCCAACAATCACCACGACTTCGCCACGCTTGACGGTTGCGGAAACATTTTTTAATGCATGACATCCATTTGGGTACACTTTGTTGATCTTTTCAGCCACGATCATCGGCTCGCCCTGCGCTGTTGTTGGCGCTGATGACTGAGACGACTGGCTTTGATTAGAATTAATCACTAACTGATAACCTCTTTTCTAATGCTTGAATGCCCCAAGATAAACTGCCTGTTAGCAATAAATATAATAACGCGACAGTGATCCACACCTCAAACGGTGCAAAAGTACCACTGACGACTTCTCGACCGGCTTTAGTCAAATCAGTAATCGCAATCACAGAGACCAAAGAAGAATCTTTAATTAGGTTAATAAACTGCCCTGCTAATGGTGGAAGGACTTGTTTAAACGCTTGAGGCAAGATGACATACGTCATTGATTGTGGATAGGTCATACCCAATGAACGTGATGCTTCCATTTGACCTTTGTGAATCCCTTGAATACCTGCACGGATAATTTCAGCTACATAAGAAGCGGTAAACATCGAGAGCGCCACGACACCGGAAGTAAAACGATCAAGGTCGAGTACTGTTCCGATAAAGAAATACACAATAAAGATTTGAACTAATAATGGCGTACCACGGATCAATTCAATATAACTCACGGCAAGTTTACGTAATGCGATATTGCTAGAAAGCCTCATTAAGGCAAGAAACATCCCTATCACAATCGCAAAGACTAACGAGATCACAGACAGCTGTATGGTAACAATCACACCTTTACTTAAAGTGCCCAGCTTCCATTGCTTCTTTTCAGCCAAAGTATCACCTTCAAACACTAAATCGCCGGCAGCCACTTTAAGGTGTTTAAATTGCGATAAATCCATCAATTCATCACCGGAAACCGATTGTAGAATTAATGTTCCTTCAGCATTTTCAACGATATCACCATCAAGCGGAGCATTGATGACCTCTGGTTGAGTATCAATGATATAAGGAACGACGCGTTCCCAATTCCAATTGTAATTAATTCTAGACGTCGATAAATAGACGAGAGTAAAAAGCGCCGCAATAATGCCAACAAAAACAAGATTCCAAAAAACCGTATTGGGTTTAGACTGCATAGTAATCCTTTGAATAACAACGTAAAAGACAGATACAAAAACAGCCAGAAGATAGCGTTCACTCTTTCTGGCTGTTATACCGTTTCTTACTGAACTTTATCTAACCAAGAAGCAGACTTAAACCATTTGTCGTAAATGCGATCATAAGTACCATCGCCTTTAATTTGATTTAAGTAGTTATTCAAGAAGTTAAGGAAATCAGGATCACCTTGACGAACCGCAAAGCCTAGAGGCTCAAAAGTAAATGGCTTATCTAGGTGAACCACTTCACCTTTATGTTGCGCGGTATAGATAGCATTAAATGGTAGGTCATAAACAAAGGCATCGGCTTTACCATTAGACACTTCAAGGGCTGCATCTGCCGTCGTTTCAAACTTGTTTTGTTTCGCATTTGGTAAGAAGCGGTCAGCCGCAATAATACCTGTCGTGCCGAGTTTAGTCGCAATAGTATATTTTTCGTCATTCAGATCACGGTAGCTAGTAATTTTACCGGCATGCTTAGCATTTAAAAGAATACTTTGACCAATCACCACGTAAGGTTGGGTAAAGTTAACCTGCATATTACGCTTAGCCGTAATGGTCATGCCACCCATGATGACATCACATTTATTGGTTAGAAGAGCTGGGATAATGCCATCCCAAGACGTGTTTACTGGTGTGAATTTTACATCGATTGCTTTTGCGAGCATTTTGCCTAAATCCACATCAAAGCCAATAAACTCACCATTTTTAGCTTTCATTTCAAAAGGCATATAACCCGCATCAAAACAAACACGAAGCTCGCCTGATTTGGTAATATTTTGCAGAGTGGTATCCGCTAGCGTTGAAGTAGCCGTAAATAAAGTGGCTGAAAGCACAACCGCTTGAAGTAATTTTTTCATAAAACATCCGTATCATTATTCTATTTATCGCCGCATCCCGCAGCCTATCGAAAAGACAAAACGTGTCTTTCTTAACTCATTTATAACAAAGTTGTCATTTACATTAAACCGTTAATTCAATCACAAGCAAGATCAAAAGCTCGAATTTTGAAAATATACTCAAGTGACTTCAAGGTTTGAATTCAGAATTATCATCCAAACCTTTAGGCAAGAAGATTGGCGAAGGAATGTAGATACCTTTCAAACCAATCTGACGTGGCTTATCTTTTATAAAAAAGAAGAGGAGTTATAAAGAAGAAGAGGGGCGAGCTGAAGCGCCTTGGGTATAAATCCCATCACAAGCGTCGATTAATTTATCGACTAACAACTTACTTTGCTGACTCAATAGCGTCTGCGCATGCAGGATTAACTCCAATGGTGGCACATCTGGCAAGTCATCCTTTGCATTTAAAACTTGATGCAGCGGTGTCACTAGGCGTGTAGGCAGTAACGAAACACCAAGGCCGGCTTCTACTGCGCAGCCTACTCCAGACAGGCTACTAGTGATGTAAGACATTCTCCAACGTTTCCCTAGTGAATCAAAAGTATGTGCCATTTCACTGCGATATAACCCGGTGCTTGGCAAACCCACCAACGGCACGGTAGCCTTGTGTAAATTATTAAACCCTTTCCCGTCGATCCAACTTAATGGTTCTTGCCATTTAGCAATTCCTTCGGCTTGACCAGGGCGATGTTTGACAAGTGCTATATCCAATTCATTGTTTTGAAACTGCGTCCAAATTTCGCTACACATACCGCTTTTCACTTCCAAACGTACTTCGGGAAAGGCTTGAGAAAATAGCGATAATGTCGGGACTAATTCGTGAGTGGCAAAATCTTCCGGCACGCCAAGTTTAATTGGTCTTTGCTCTGCTGTGCTCACAGTTTCTGCAATCGCTTCTTCCATCATGCTAAGAATTCGACGAGCATGGCTCACGATGCGTTCACCTTCTATTGTTGGCGTGGCGTAGCGTTTTTTACGTACTAGCAATTCACAATCAAGTTGTGCTTCGAGCTTGCGGATCTGCTGACTAATCGTCGATTGCGTTAAGTGAGTACTGTCGGCGGCACGAGTAAAACTTCCGGTATCCACCACCGCCACTAAGCTTCGTAATAACACAGGATCTAACATTGTATTCATATTTCATCTCACTCATTGATTCGCCGGATTCACTTACCACCCTAAACTAGTGGATAATCCACTAATAGTAATTAAATTATTTAATTTTTAAATTACAAATGTGAAGCGCATAATAAATCTATATTTCGTTTTCTCTCTTGTATGAAGGACCACAAGAATGACCAATAAACACACCTATTACTCTCCGCAGGGAGGCTTACCACCTCAGACCCAACTATTGTCTGATCGTGCGGTACTGACCGATGCTTATGCCATTATTCCAAAAGGCGTATATAGCGATATCGTGACCAGCTTTTTACCATTTTGGGAAGGCATGCGTATGTGGGTGATCGCTCGCCCACTTAGCGGATTTTCAGAAACGTTTTCGCAATATATTGTCGAAATTGAAGCCGGTGGTGGCTCTAATAAACCTGAACTCGACCCAGCCGCTCAAGGGGTATTATTTGTGGTTGCCGGTGAAATGGAACTGACTATCGAAGGTGAAAAGCACCATATGACCGAAGGCGGTTATGCTTATCTGCCACCAAAATGCAATTGGACAGTACACAATAAGGCAAATGAACCTGTACGTTTCCATTGGGTGCGTAAAGCGTATCAATACGTAGAAGGATTAGAAGCACCTGAAGCATTTGTGACCAATGAAAACGACATCGAGCCGATTCCGATGCCTGAAACCGATGATGCGTGGGCGACAACACGCTTTGTTGATTCAACCGATATGCGCCACGATATGCACGTGAATATTGTGACATTCCAACCAGGTGGCGTGATCCCATTTGATGAAACTCACGTTATGGAACATGGCTTATATGTTCTAGAAGGCAAAGCGGTTTATCACTTAAACCAACAATGGGTTGAAGTAGAAGCGGGCGATTTCATGTGGCTACGTGCTTTCTGCCCTCAATCTTGTTATGCCGGTGGCCCAGGCCCGTTCCGCTACTTGCTGTATAAAGACGTCAACCGTCACATGCCATTTATTCGTCCGACTAATTAATTGGTTAACGGACAGACATAAAGAAACCTAGCTCACTTTATAGGCGAGCTAGGTTTCTTTCATTATGTATTACTTATGTCATGTACAGCTGCTCTTATGTATTAGGGGGAATAACATAATAAAGCCTGATTAGTATCGACTTTTTCAGCATAGGTAAAAACAGAAGATTTGATGGCGGATTATTTCCCTATTTCTGCGCTAGTATCTTCTAACCCTTGAACCCTAAAACAAATTTCTCCACCTTGATATACAACATCAAGTTGATAGCCATTTAACCGGCATAGGTTATTCACAATCGACAACCCTAGGCCATAACGATCATTAGACGTTCTGGATTGATCGGCTTGATACATTGGTTCCAATAGGTATTCAATATCTTGTTCAGTCAATATCGTGTGTACTTGATTTCGAACTTCTAACACTACCTCTGCTTGTGCCGGTATTAACGATACCGTGACTTGAGAACCTTCTGGACTATAAAATAATGCGTTATCAATTAAATTCTGCAAGATCGTATGTAATGAAAATGAATCACCAAATATCAAAGGCTTATCAATCAATATTTGAATGCGGTTATCGACATCAGAAAACTTAAAAGCCAACTCTTCTATCACTTCATTAATCAACTGGTATAAATCGATCGCTTCTAATTCAATCTGAATGGTCGCTGATGATGTCTTTTGCAATAACAATAAGTTATCAACTATTTTCTTCATTCTTTGGGCGATTTTAAACATATCTTGTTTATAAGTTGCCCCTATTCGCTCATCTTCAGGGTAGCGAATATAAATCTCACTCAAACTCATAATTTCTGCAATTGGCGTTTTCAGTTCATGAGCAATATCGCCTGTTAAGCGCTTTTCGTTCTGTAAAAATACTTGGTTCGCCTTAATAAAAGCATTCAATTCTTGGCGAATAGGTTCGATTTCATCAAACTGCAAATCAGGCTCAGGAATTTCTGTTACCGAACTTTGGTCAATGCCAATTTGTTTAATTTGAGCATTCATGGTTTGTAGTGGTTTCAAGCCTTTATCAACGATACGTATCGCAATATAACGCATCACTACAATAGACATAAAAAATGTCACAACCAACAAAATATCAATCAATACCAACATGCTCTCTGAAGAATGGTTGGACTGATATAAGGCGAAGTAAGCAGGATGTTCGTGGCTAACCGACCGTTGTTCAGATTCAGGTAAAAAATAGGAAAGAAATGCTCTTCCCTCTTCCCCATTTGGCAAGGTGACATCGAGTAGTTGATTGGTATTTAACGGTAGGGTTAACTTAATAAGATTTATCTTTGGATACTCTTCCAATGACTTTGAGCGTTTAAAACTTCGACTATTAGACCAAAACTGATAAAAGTGAGCATCTTCGTCTTCTTGAAATTCAGAGAGGTGGTCATCATCAAAACTTAAGCGATCTCCCGAAACCTTAACAAGAGATTTCATATAATTTGCTTTATTGACGAGGGATTTATCAAATTGCTTATCTACCCAACTATCGATACTTAAATCAATCGATAAATAGACCGCAAAAATGATGATACCAAATACCCAAGAAATGGAATTGACTAAATTTCGCTTAATTGAGGATGTTTGTGATTGCTTATACATTAAGGGGTCTCTTCGACAAAATAGCCAAAGCCACGCTTATTTTTAACGGGTAGTACACCACCTAGTGCTCTGACTTTTTTTCGTACTGAAGACAAGTGAGATTCAATGGTATTTTTCGATAGATAATCAAAGTTTCCCACCACAGATTCACTGATCTTCTCAACGTTGACTACCCGCCCTTTGGCAAAAAACAAACATTCTATAATTTTAAACTCATTGCGCGTCAGTTCGATCTCTTGATCTTGATAGCTAAATCTCTTCGTTTCAAGATCGAGACAAAAACCTCCGACTTGATGACGGTTTCCTTGTTGTAACAGTTGGCCTCTACGTAACAAAGCTAAAATTCGGGCATGTAATTCTTCAAAGGAAAATGGCTTGGTTAAGTAGTCATCTGCCCCCTGCATTAGACCATCAATTTTATCCTGAGGTAGTGTTTTGGCGGATAAGATCAGAACCTTAGTTTGAATTCCTTGCTGGCGTAGAGATCGCAAAATACTCATGCCATCAACATTCGGAAGCATTAGATCTAAAACAATCACATCATACTGCTGGTTCAAGGCCATGGTTAAACCAACGGAACCATCACCCGTTTCATTAACGGTAAAACCAAGATTGTTTAATCCAACACTCAAGCCGCGACGCAATGCTTCAGAGTCTTCAATGATCAATACTTTCATTTTTGCTACTCTCTGCTCAAATTCGATCTGGTCTGTATTCACGCCATTAAAATAGCGGGTAAACAATCACTCCCCACACCATAGCAGACATAATCATGCTTAAGGTGACGACGGCTGAACCCACATTTTTCGCCACACCAGATAAAGTGTGATATTCCAAACCCACTCGATCAACAACCGCTTCAATAGCGGTATTGACCATTTCCGCAAATAGCACAAACATCATAGATAAAATTAAGCACACCGATTGCACTGCGCTAACATCAAGGTAGCAAGCCAAAACAGTTAATGGAATGAATAACACTAACTCTTGCTGAAATGCCGCCTCATTTTTTATCATCCACTTCAAACCATTAAAACTGTGCTTTAAAGTAAAAATGATACGCATAATCCCAGTTCGTTTTACGACAACTTTTTCATTCATCTTTTTTTGGTCACTCTATCCAATTTTATACGTGACAGTTAGAAAATAAATCTAAGTCTGCTTGTTTAGCTTTTGTTTCTACACCATACAACCCAATCAAACTATGAAAAAAGTTATCATGTGTATAGCGAGATTTCTGAGCTTCCTCTGCTATACAAGACTTATCAATCTGCTTTTGTTTTGCATATTGCTTCGGAAGCCATAATAACCAAGGAACGGTTTTCTGTTCTTTTGGTGCAATAGCATAAGGCGTACCATGTAAATATAAGCCATTTTCACCGAGTGATTCACCATGATCAGACACATACATCATCGACACATTATAGTCTTTCGCATAACTCTGTAGTTGTTTGATCACCTGCGCTAAGAAGAAGTCAGTATATACCAGAGTATTGTCATACACATTGGTAATTTCTTGATCGGTACATTGTTCAATATCTTTTCTATTACACCATGGGGCAAACTTCGCAAGCCTTGCCGGAAAACGCTGAAAATAAGTGGGACCATGACTGCCAATCGCATGTAAAACGATCAACTTATCTTTATGATCTTTTTCAATAAATTGCTGAGAAGATTTTAGCATCACCTCATCAAAACAAGTGTTTCCGTCGCATAATGCGTCATCTTTAGTCGGGTCGGTCTTAATTAACTGAGTATTATGAGCAACGCCTTTGTCTCCACCATCATTATCAACCCACAATGTTTCCACCCCTGCCTTGGCAATAATATCGACCGCATTATCTTGTGCATTCGCTTTCGCTTTATTGTAACCAGTGCGATTCATATTCGAAAACATGCAAGGTACCGATAGTGCGGTATAAGTGCCGCATGACGACACATCTTTAAATGAAATCAAACCAAGATCTTTAGTGTATGGCTGCGTGTCGCGAGAATAACCATTATCCGAAAAGTTCATTGCACGAGCCGTTTCCCCTAATACCATGACCACTAAGGTTGGCTTGCCATTTTTTGTTGGCAGCAATTTGGCATCATCGCCTAATGACGTATATGGCAAGGGTTGAGTTAAATAATTACGCTTAATGTACTTATACGTATCATACACATGCGCAGGAATTATCATCTTATTAAGGTAACGGTTATTTCTCCCAATGGAGGCATAATCTTTATAAGTTGTGATCGCAATGATGGTAATAAAAACAATTGAAACCAATATTAATATCACTCGGCTCACTAGCTCACGAAAAACTGATGAATGAAATTCGACCTTAACCCAAATAAGTAATAAGGTAGGAATCAGGCCAAAAATCAAAAAGTAAAATACTGAGCGAATATTAAAATAAAACAAAGCTTCTGATACATTTGTTTCAACAATATTTTCAATCATTGAAGTATCAAATAGTATGTGAAACTCTTGCACCGCATAAAGAGCTATCGCCGAGCTTAAAAACAAAAAACCGTACCAAGGCTTAAAGATGAATGGTAGTGTTAAAATTGAAAAAATAACAATAAAAGCAAAGAAAAGCACAAAAGGTCCAGTATAGGGAAACCAAATATCTGGAACATTTTTACCAAGTGCAAAAACTTTTGATATGATTGGATAATTTAGAATAAATCCAAAATAGAAAGAGACGACAAGAATAAAAGTACTTGTTTTCACCTTAGGACGAAACGCATTATCAAAAGTAAATAATCGAAATATAAAAGACGTCATTGAAAAACCTTGTTTAAGCCACAAATATGAATAAGAAACCTGAATGACCGCACTACTATTGAGCCATTATCGGCAAATGCTCAGTAACCCCCGTGTGATACCAATCATAAAGATTTAAAGAATGCCCATTAATGACACCGTAGGTCTCTGAATTTGTGTGAGTAAACAAACCAATACAATTAACACCTGCAGCATCCGCCAAATGCAAAGGCCCTGTATCACAAGAAATAAAGGTATCTACATTTTTCAAAAAACTGGCAAGCAAGCGCAAATCATTGTTTTGATACATTAATGATTGATTAGACAGTGGCTGATTAATATCACTGCTCAAGATTTCGACCCATTGAATAGGTTCTATGGACTCTTCTTCGAATTTAATTAATATGTCTTTCCATTGTTGATCGGATAATTTTTTTTTCCCTCTGGCTCCTCGGAAAAAAGCAACTAATCTTTTATTTCCATCATAAATTAAAGATCTGTCTTTCATACCTAGCAACTCTTCACTCTCACTAAAAACCAACTTATGACACACCTTGGTCAATGCTTCATTCGTTATGTTTTTAATAAGAAATAGTTTATTAAATGCCATATGTGAACATTCAAAATCACTTTTAAATGTATGCGTAAAACATATATTTCTATTTTCACTATGAGATGAAATTTTGTTTTTAGCTGGTAGCACTGATGCGATAAAACTATCTTCAGAAGAAGAGTAAGGAATTAACATCAAATCTATGTTTTTTTGTCTTAACGACTTTATTAACTTTAAACATGACACGAATTTCGAAAATGAGAAGTTAGAAACCAAAATTTCATCTATGCCGATATTTTCAAAAATAGATTTCTGCCATGATTGAGATAGTAGCAAAGTGATTTTGGCATCAGGATAGGCAGATCTTACTTGTTTAATAAAAGGAATTAAAAATAAAATGTTGCCGATTCTTTTGTTATTTCTGATTATCAATATTGAACTCACCTCTTCCTTTTGTAAGAGGCGAGATTGATTTTGGCTGCTATTCAGAAACAATCGATACCATAATGGTTCTAGTATTGCCATCTTACGTCGACGATATCGATCAAAATTCCGTAACCATGTTTTAATACTCATACAGTACCTACTTCAATTCTCTTCATTAACCACAACTTTAAAGGGTCAAACTGAAGATTTACTGAAGATGCACTGAAACTTAGCGCAAGATAAGGTCACAACAGATTTGCCAATCTATTAGAATCACTATGATCATATTCAATTTGTCTTGCCTAAAGCTTGTTTTATTCTTGCTGAAACTCGCACCTTGAAGTGACTTGGGTATATACTGAAAGTGTATGCTGGAATTGTTAATTTTTATCTTAAATACCCAAGAATAAACAAGGAGATGCAGATGAAAGAAGTACCACTCGGATTTGTTACTAGTACTATTATCAAACGGATAGATTGGGCAAAACATTTATTCTCTCTTCGCGTGCAAGCCCCTATCAATGCCTTTCCTACTCCGGCTTTCACTGCGGGTCAATTCAGCAAACTTGCCGTACTCAATGAACAAGGTGAATGGGTAAGACGCGCCTATTCAATGGTCAATAAACCTTGCTTAAGTGGTGATAAAATTGAGTTGGAGTTTTTAGTCATAGAAATTCCAAATGGTCAACTTACCCCATTACTTGAACACAAACAGGTTGGCGATGAGGTACTCGTCGGTACTCTTCCTGCTGGCTTTATGACGATTGATGAAGTGCCTGAAGGGCCGAAAGATTTATGGATGCTATCAACTGGCACTGGCATCGGGCCATACTTATCGATTTTAGAAGAAGTTGAACAATGCCAGCGTTTTGAGCATTTAATTTTAGTGCACGCGGTACGTACCAAGGAAGAGTTGGTTTATAAAGAAAAGATCATGGAACTGATGAAAACGTATCAGGGTAAGTTACGTTATGTGCCGATTGTCTCTCGGGAAGAGGTCTCTGGTGCCTTATCTGGGCGAATTCCACAAAGGTTGCAAGATGGCTCACTTGCTAAAGCTGCGCACGTAAAACCAAGTATAGAAAGCAGTTTCTTCTATTTATGTGGCAACCCAAACATGGTGCATGACACAAGGGATTGCTTGCAGCAAATGGGTTATAAAAAACACCTACGTCGGGAAGCTGGCCAATTTAGCTTTGAGAACTACTGGTAATTAAAACGCTGTCTCTTTCCCCGATTAAAGCAGTAGAACCCCAACCTACTGCTTATTTTTTGCTCTAATAGGGCTTGGTATTCTTTGCGATCAAACTCTTGGTCATGTTTGGCGATATCGTTATACACCTTTGTATCGAGCACATAGTCAGGGTACAAACTTTCGGGAATATGACTAGGTTGAACACTCTGACAAAAAAGCCGTCATCCATAAGGCTGTCGTAGCATATTTTTTATTTTCAAACATCACGTTATTTACCCTAAAAACTTACTGACTTTTCGACTCTTGAGGCGCATCATTTTGTTGATGATGGTATTGCTCAATAAAGCCTTTCAATAATCGATTCATAAAAACCTCAGCCTCTTAACGTCATTATATACCCCTGAATTCAACGTCAAGATGCGAAGCTTCAGCAAGAATAAAGCAGATTCAGAATCTTCTTCAGTGTCATTTATGTTTCAAATTACTGTAACACAACTGTCATATTCCAACCCTAAAGTGGCTTTCGTCAACTGAACGACTTAACGGCATGAAGCCATAAAGGAAACGAAAGTATGAAAAAGACAGTAATCAGCGCTCTAGCAATCCTAAGCGCGCTATCAGTAAACCCAGTATCAGCCAAAGAAACTATCTCTGCGGTAGGTTCAAGTAGTGTTACTCCGTTAATGGAAGTCTTTGCTGAAACATACATGAAAACCAACTCGGATGTATTTATTGAAGTTCAAGGTCCTGGTTCTTCGGCTGGTATCAAAGCTGCAAAAAATAATTCAGCTGACCTTGGCATGTCTTCTCGTGCTTTAAAGGCGGAAGAAAAAGAGCCGACATTAATAGAAGAAGTCGTTGCACGTGATGGTATCGCCGTGGTTGTTAACCCAAAAAACACATTGAAGGGTTTAACTTCTGAGCAGATCACGAAAATTTATAAAGGTGAAATCACTAACTGGAAAGAGGTTGGTGGTGAAGACAAGCCTATCGTCGCCATTACACGCGATACTGCCTCTGGTACTCGTGGCGCATTTGAAGACATCATGAATTTAAAAATGAAAGTGAACGATATGAAAGTATCGGCTATTTCTCAACGAGCTCAAGTTGCTAACGGTAACGGCGGTCTAAAAACAATGGTCGCAAGCAACCCTTACGCTATCGGTTACATCTCATTAGGTACGGTTGATAACACGGTTCACCCACTCACAGTTGATGGCGTTGAAGCAACCGTTACAAATGTTAAGAATGATACTTACAAGGTTGCTCGTCCTTTCTTAGTGCTTTACCACGAAGGTCGTCCAACACCAACGGCTCAAAAATTCCTAGATTGGATGCTAACTAAAGACGCTCAAAAGTTAGTAACCGAACAGGGCTACATTGATATCCACTAAGCAACACCTTTCACTTTAATTGCTCAGCTCGCAAGGGCTGAGCTTATTTTCCATCTCGGATACTTAGCATACCTAAAGTCATTGTAGTTGCCGTGAATACAACAAAAGGGCAGCAGCATGTTCAACGGGTATAAACATTTTCGATATGTGAGTTTTGATTATGACCATCGCCACTTATAGTGACCAAACAACAAATAGTGACAAGCTTATGAATACTGTCGCCAATTCGGAAGACCCAACGTCTGAAAACAATGGCAACTTACGCCAGAAAAAAGGTATCGACTGGAAAGAGAAAATTTTCCACGGTTTATTTTTAGGTAGTGCCATTATAGGTATCGTGTCTCTTGCCCTCATCGCTTATTTCATCATTGCTGAAAGTATCCCTGCATTTAAAGCTGTGGGCGTTTCAGGCATTGTATTAGGTGATAACTGGCTACCACCGGCGTTATATGGTGTGTACACCATGATCGTCGCGTCAATTGTATCAACCTTTGGTGCTGTCCTTGTTGGGGTACCAGTCGGCTTATTAACCGCTATTTTTATTGCTGAAATTGCCCCTAAACGTGTCGCCGATGTCATTCGTCCTGCGGTTGAATTATTAGCGGGTATTCCCTCCGTCGTGTACGGCTTCTTTGGTCTGGTGATCATCGTGCCACTCATTCAGCAAATCTTTGAAGTTCCAGCGGGTAACACCATTCTTGCCGGTATTATTGTACTTGGTGTGATGATTCTACCAACGGTAATTACGGTTTCAGAAACCTCTATCCGTGCGGTACCCCATGCTTATAAAGAAGGTTCGTTGGCACTCGGGGCTTCAAAAACCTTCACGATATTTAAAATCCTCTTACCTGCTGCTCGCTCAGGCATTATGACTGGTGTCATCCTAGGTATCGCCCGCGCTTTAGGCGAAACCATGGCCATTATTATGGTGATGGGTAACGCCCCTGCGATGCCAGAAGGCATTCTGGATTCAGCTCGTACCTTAACCGCCAATATTGCCATTGAAATGTCTTATGCAAGTGGTATTCACGCCAACGCGCTTTATGCAACGGGTGTGGTGTTATTAGTCTTCATCATGATTTTAAATGCAGCTCTTCTGTACCTTAACCGTCAGAAAGCGAGGTAAGCACTATGAATTTCTCAAAAGACTCAGAATTACTCAAACTGAAAAAACAACGCCAAAATAAAGATCTTATTTTAAATGTATTTATCTGGATTTCGGCTGGTCTAACCGTTGGTTTCTTGTTCTGGATTATCTGGTACATCTTATCCAATGGCCTACAGCACGTAAATTGGAACTTCATCACCGATGACTACACTCGTACGGGTGAAGAGCACGGTATTTTCCCGATGATCGTGTCAACCATCTATATGGTAATTGCTTCCATTGCGGTGGCTGCCCCACTCGGCATTATGACGGCGATTTACTTAACCGAATACGCCAAACCGGGCAGTAAATTGGTTAAAGTGATCCGTTTTTGTACTGAATCATTAGCTGGTATTCCATCGATCATCTTTGGTCTATTTGGTATGACATTCTTCGTTGCGGTAATGGGCTTTGGTTTCTCAATCTTGTCTGGTGCTCTTACGCTCAGCATTTTGATTCTACCGGTGATCATTCGTACCACCGAAGAAGCATTAATGGCGGTATCACAAACTTACCGTGAAGGTTCTTACGGCCTTGGCGCATCAAAAATCTATACTATCTGGCGCTTAATTTTACCAAGTGCTATGCCAGGTATTTTAACGTCGGTCATTCTAAGTATTGGTCGTGTCATTGGTGAATCTGCCCCGGTGTTCTTAACCGCAGGTATGGTTGCTCGTATTCCAGAATCGCTACTTGATTCAGGCCGTACGCTAACTGTTCACCTATATAAATTAACGACAGAGCTATTTACGGTCGATGAATGGAACCAAGCTTACGGCACTGCCACCGTTTTGATTGTGCTGGTTCTGATCATCAATATGTTGACCAAGTTAATCGCGAGTCGCATCAATAAAGCGAACTACTGATTCACACAAGCGTAATTTATAAGCTCGTTATTAACTAACACACGAATTAAACCTTAAATGAATGATAGTAGTGGCTCGATAAAGATATCAGCGGCTACCACGACAAAGAGATATCACAATGAATAAATTTAACATCGAAAACCTAGATCTTTTTTACGGCGAAAACCAAGCATTAAAAAGCATTAACTTGCCGATTCCACAAAAGAAAGTAACCGCATTAATTGGCCCTTCTGGTTGTGGTAAATCGACCCTACTACGCTGCTTAAACCGCATGAATGACTTGATTGCAGGGGTTAAAATCACCGGTAAAGTGACCATGGATAATAACGACATTTATGGCAATATCGACGTATCAGATCTACGTATTAAGGTGGGAATGGTATTCCAAAAACCGAATCCATTTCCAATGAGCATTTATGAAAATGTCGCATACGGCCTACGTGCTCAAGGGATTAAAGACAAAAAGCACATTGATTCAGTAGTAGAAAAATCACTACACGGCGCAGCGTTATGGGATGAAGTGAAAGACCGTTTGAAATCACATGCGTTTGGCCTATCTGGTGGTCAGCAACAACGTTTATGTATTGCACGAACCATTGCCATGCAGCCTGATGTGATTTTAATGGATGAACCAACTTCGGCACTTGACCCAATTGCCACTCATAAAATTGAAGAATTGATGGAGTCCCTAAAGAAAGAGTTCACCATCGTTATCGTGACTCACTCAATGCAGCAAGCACGTCGTATTTCAGACCGTACCGCCTTCTTCTTAATGGGTGAACTGGTTGAGCATGATGAAACACAAATCATCTTCAGCAACCCAAAAGATGACCGCACACAAGGTTACGTGAATGGTGACTTCGGTTAAAAGGTAAGTAGGTCGTTAGGCTCTAAAAAAACGGAGCCTAACACTAAGAATAACTATAAAAAAGCGATGGAACGTTTGCCCCTTACTGAGGGGCTTTTTTGCGAGAAAAAGAAAAAATTCTGATTTATATCTATTCCAACAAATAACTGCTCATCTTAGCCTGCTAAAAACTTGCTCATTACGTTATAAGATGTATATACCCACTACTAACAGAAATTTCATGCCTTATTATCAAGCTTTTTCTCTGCACTAATGTAGACCATTTACTTATTGGATTTGGTATTATTTTTCTGTGCCAACTGCTCTAAATCAATACCATTTTGCTCAAGTAATTTCTCTAAAGCAGGGAATAATTCACCTAGATTCTCTTCCAAGGTTTCACGTACCGTATCCACTAGAACTTGGGTACTGCGTTCGATTTCGATGTTTAACTTAGAACCGGCTTGCTTCAATTCAAACGTCGTCATTCGGCGAGTTTCAGGGATCAGCCAAACATCAAACCAGCCTTGTTTTTTATCAACATCAGAGATAGTTAAGCTCGCGCCATTAATCGCAATATAACCTTTCGGGAAAATATAACGTAACCATTGAGGTCCTACCCCAATACGGATGCGGTAGTTTTCTTCAATATGCTCAACACTGACGACTTGAGCGCAAAAATCGACATGGCCAGAAAGTGGATGTCCACCGATCTCAGCACCATCTTTCGCGGCACGTTCTGCATTCACTGTATCGTTTTCTACCACTTCACTGAGGGTGGTAATTTGCAGGCTTTTTAGCATCACATCAAAACGCAAAATGTTAGCGCTTACTATTTCAGTCACCGTTAAGCAAACACCATCAATGGCAACGCTAGCACCAATTTCAATTTCCTGACAAAAGCCTTCAGGGAAAGCAATATCAAAGCTACGAATACCCTGATGATCGGTAACTTTTTTCAGTGTTGCAACGGCTTGAACAATACCTGTAAACATAAAACATCCAGCATTAAACGAAAGGAGTGACTATATTGTCAAAATTGTCGCTTGATACCAAGACAAAGAAGTGATTAATCTCGGCCATAAGTATCTAAGTACAAGACTGTCGCGGCCGTTCTTGAGGCAACATTCAGCTTCTTTAACAAGCTTTTCATGTGCACTTTTACTGTCGACTCTGAGATAAATAGGCGATCCGCAATTTGCTTATTACGATAACCTTTTGCGACTTCTTTCAAAATTTGCATTTCACGGTCAGTGAGCTGATCCATTAAGTTATCGCCTTCACCACGCGTTTCTAAATGCTCTTTTACTAGGTGACTATAAACTGGCTCACCTTGCTGTGCTTGCTTTAATAGTTCGATCAGTTCTTCAGGCTCACTATCTTTTAACAAATAACCATCCGCTTGTGCTTTGACTAGTGCATCAATGTCCGCTGGGTTATCAGATACGGTTAAAATAATAATCTGACTATCAATATTTTCTTTGCGCATCGCTTTTAAAGTATCTAAACCCGACATGCCCTTCATATTTAGGTCCAACAAAATAATGTCGGGATCAAATTCATTGGCAAGCGCGATAGCATCTACCCCATTACTGGCTTCTCCTACTACTTCAAAGCAGCATTCTAAATTCAGTAGTTGGCCAATACCACGACGCATTAATGGATGATCATCAACCAATAAAACTTTTGATACTAAATTTGTCATCTCGTTATTACCTACTAATCTATGTTCAAAAAAGAAGAAGAGTATTTATCAAGCAGTGGCGATGATATTACTCTTCTTCGTCGCTCTTATTATCATTGTTATTCGTTAACCTGAACTGCGGATAAGAAAGTGAATTAATTTTGTATATCAACACGTTAGTTAACTCTGTACCAGAGTGCCTCTATTTTTGATAGATAACTAGCAAAATCATAAGTCCATAGCTGGCGTATTGCGTTAATTTTAACGACGTTAGACGCAAAAAGAGGTGTGCTGGTGAGGCTTAAATTATCCAGGGTTCAGATTAGTTAATTCCATTTGTAAGCTTACTTTACTACCTTGTCCTCGCTCTGAGGTAATCTTAAAATCTGCCTTTAAACGAGAAGCTCTCTCTTTCATAATACTCAATCCGTAATGGTTGAGCTTAGGCTTATTAATATCAAAACCAACACCGTCATCATCGACATTAATATGGATAGTATTATTTTCATGGTAACAATTCACATTAATGTGATCGGCTGATGCGTGTTTAATTGCATTGAGTACAGCTTCTCGTATAAATTGCAGTAAATGTACTTGTTGTTGTGCATCTAAATCAATTGAAAGCAATTGATTATCAACGATTAACTGAGCTTTTGTATGTGCTTTAAGTGGCTCCAGTAGCTGCTTCAATGCTTCGCCAAAATGAGCCTCTTCAATTTTAAGGCGGAAAGTACTTAAGAGTTCTCTTAATTGAGTATAAGCTTGGGCTAATACTTCATCGACTTCCTGAATGATGTCTGTTGCAACCTCGCAACGTTTAGCACAAAGATCTTGATTTAAACTCCGCTTAAGTAAAGTGACTTGAATTTTTAGGTATGACAATGACTGCGCTAATGAATCATGTAACTCCCGTGCAATAGTCGCACGTTCTTGCATTAAGATCAGTTGTTCGGTTTGCTTTTGATTATGACTAAAATACAAAGCTCTAGCGATAATATGACTTAAGCTCTCCATCACTAAGTTCACGGCTTTATTTTGTGTTTGTTGCCATTCGAGCTTACCTAATGGCATACCATTTTCTTCTAATGAAAAACTTTTCCAACTTGAATATTGATCACAATGACCAGAGACGAGTTGAATTTGGCCCCCTTCATTTTCATCGATCGATAAACGACAAGCCTGTATTCCATCCACTTGTTTAAAAGTGTCCAATACCAATTGAAAATCATGAATTGTTAACCGCGAACTCGACAACGCTTCTGAACAATTATATAAAATTTTTAATGAATCATTCGCTTGCTGTAATTCTCTGGTTTTCTCATCAACAGCCAACTCTAAACCATGATAAAATAACGCCAACTCTCGAGCCATCGACTGGTAGCATAGATTCAATACATCTAATTCAGTTTGATTATTCATATCTAACTGAATATCAAAGTTTTTATTTTGAATCGATTGGCTCGCTGCAACCAGTTGGGCTAAAGGCTTGACGACTTTATTTCGGGTAAATCGAACAATTAAAACCGTGATGCCAAAAATCAAAAACAGACATAATGCACCAGCCAGTGCAAACATCTTTAGTTTATTTTCAGAAAAGCGCTGCAAATTTAATACGAACAAATCAAGCTCATCGACCAATGTGCTCACTTGATGTAAATACACATTTTGATTACCAGATTGAATTTGAGATGAAAGTTGAGACCATTGCTCGACAATTTTTTGGTATTGTTCACGAATAGTGTTGGGTACTAATACATTATCAAGTGATTGCATACTCGATGATCGAAGCGATTTATCCATACTTACCATATGTTGTGTAAGCTGCGGAGATTGACTTTGAATATCATACGCTAAGCGATAACTTTGCATCCTTAACGATCCTGCCACATTGATCACTTCAGCATCTTTTAAACTATAGGTGATAGTGAACATCGCAACAAATATCGCCACAAGGGCTAATATAATAATTGAGCCGAGTCCCTTCGCTATCGTTGTTGCAATCGGTTTTTTTGGGGCCACATAATGGTCTGAATTAACGAGAATATTCACCTATCACCTAGTTTTTAATCGAAATAAACCTTTCTTCTATAGGTAATATTACTTGAACGATGGAAAATATGTGAGCTTTCTACAAGTGATTAATTGATCTAGAACAACTCTACCCCTCAATTACCCCTTTGTAGGTATTTCAGCTTTACCTATAAAAACTACAATTTTCATGTGGGAAATTAAAAGATTTAACTGAACTATTATTGGTCATGATAATGGGTTCGTTTTACAAGGTATCTGGCGTGTCTAACTCTCAAGTAAACCTCTCAAGACGGCAATTATTTACTCGCCGTAAAGATGCCGATAAACCCAATTTACCTTGGGTGAAAAACCATATTTTTACCGATGCGTGTATCCAATGTGGAAAATGCATTCAAGCATGCCCTGAAAAAATAATAAAAACCTCGGATGGTGGCTTTCCTCGGGTTGATTTTAATTATGGTGAGTGCACTTTTTGTTATCAATGTGCAGAAAGTTGTCCCGAGCCTTTATTTCACCCTAAAACAGACCTTCCTTGGCAGGTCAAAGCACACATTACTGATGAGTGTTTAGCCAAAAAAAATGTTGACTGTCGTTCATGTGGTGACAGTTGTGAGCCTCAAGCTATTCGTTTTAAATTGGCGATAGGCACAGTCGCTCAGCCCGAGATAGATACGCATCTCTGTAATGGTTGTGGTGCCTGTATATCAGTCTGTCCAACATCAGCCATTACCATTAAAGAGTCGTAAATTAATTGGTTTGAATAAACCTAATAACAATATAGAGAGCTGTAATGTCGCTTAATGAAGTTCATATCTCAAGTTTAGTCGTTCATGTTATACCCGAACATTTAGCATCCATAAAAACGGTAATAGAGTCTTTTGAAGGAACCGAAATCTACGGCGAAAGCGAAGAAGGGAAATTGGTTGTCGTAATTGAAACTGAAAATCAGGGTTACATTACCGACACCATTGATGCGATCAATCAACTTGATCACGTCTTAAGCACCGCATTAGTTTTTCATCAAATCGAGGACAATCTCGATGATGAAGCAGAAATAACGGAATAATAACAATTAAGTACTTAATTATTTTTAAGTAAAACACTGGATTAAAAACCCGAGGGTGATGTATGAAAATGACAAGACGTGCGTTTGTTAAAGCAAATGCAGCCGTTTCCGCCGCCGCCGTCGCAGGGATAACCCTCCCCGCTTCTGCTACTAACCTGATCGTAAGCTCAGACGAAACCGCCATCAAATGGGATAAAGCTCCATGCCGATTTTGTGGTACTGGCTGTTCGGTTTTAGTTGGTACGCAAAATGGCCGCGTTGTGGCAACACAAGGTGATCCTGAAGCGCCAGTAAACAAAGGTTTGAACTGTATTAAAGGCTACTTCTTATCGAAAATCATGTACGGTAAAGACCGTTTGAATACGCCATTATTGCGTATGAAAGATGGGAAGTTCGATAAGAATGGTGAGTTTGCACCTGTTTCTTGGGATCAAGCTTTCGATGTAATGGCTGAGAAATTCAAAAAAGCCCTTAAAGAAAAAGGCCCCACCAGCGTCGGTATGTTTGGCTCTGGCCAGTGGACAGTCATGGAAGGTTACGCGGCTTCTAAATTAATGAAGGCAGGTTTCCGATCTAACAACATCGACCCGAATGCTCGTCACTGTATGGCTTCTGCGGTAGTTGGTTTCATGCGTACTTTCGGTATTGATGAACCAATGGGTTGTTACGATGATTTCGAACATGCGGATTCTTTCGTACTTTGGGGTTCAAACATGGCAGAAATGCACCCTGTACTTTGGACTCGTATTACTGACCGTCGTTTAAGTCACCCACATGTGAAAGTAAACGTTCTTTCAACTTACTATCACCGTTCTTTTGAATTAGCTGATCGCGGCATGGTTTTCCACCCTCAATCAGACCTTGCGATTGCTAACTTCATTGCTAACTACATCATCCAAAATGATGCAGTAAACTGGGATTTCGTAAATAAGCACACCCACTTTAAACAAGCAGTAACCGATATTGGTTACGGCCTGCGTGATGACGACCCTCTACAGCTAAAAGCGAAAAACCCGAACTCAGGCGACATGTCTGATATCAGCTTTGAAGCCTACAAAAAATCAGTGGCGCCATACACCGTAGAAAAAGCCTCTGAAATGTCAGGGGTACTACCAGAAGACCTCATTGAACTAGCCAAGCAATATGCGGATCCAAACCGTAAAGTGATGTCACTTTGGACGATGGGTATGAACCAACATACTCGTGGCGTTTGGATGCAAAGCTTAGTGTACAACCTACACTTGCTGACAGGTAAGATTTCAGAACCAGGCAACAGCCCGTTCTCACTAACTGGTCAGCCATCGGCGTGTGGTACAGCTCGTGAAGTAGGTACCTTCTCACACCGTCTACCAGCAGATCTGGTCGTTGCCAATCCTAAACACCGTGCGATTGCTGAGAAAATTTGGAAACTACCAGAAGGTACTATTCCACCAAAACCTGGCTTCCACGCAGTACAGCAAGATCGCATGTTGAATGACGGCGTACTCAATGCTTACTGGGTAATGTGTAACAACAACATGCAAGCCGGTCCAAACATCAATACTGAACGTCTTCCTGGTTACCGCAACCCTGATAACTTCATCGTATGTTCAGACCCATACCCAACAGTCACCGCGCAAGCATCTGACCTGATTCTTCCAACGGCAATGTGGATTGAAAAAGAAGGCGCTTACGGTAACGCAGAACGCCGTACTCAAGCTTGGTACCAACAAGTATCACCTGTTGAAGGGGCAAGATCTGACCTTTGGCAAATCATGGAATTCTCAAAACGCTTCAAAATTGAAGAGGTGTGGCCTGAAGAGTTGATGGCGAAAGCACCAGAGCTTCGCGGCAAGACCATGTACGATATCTTATTCCGCAACGGTAATGTTGATAAGTTCCCGCTAGAAGAAGCGCAAGAGCTTAACGATGATGCTAAATCAGCTGGTTTCTACGTACAAAAAGGCCTGTTTGAAGAATACGCCGAATTTGGTCGTGGCCACGGTCATGACTTAGCACCTTACGATGTTTACCACACAGTACGTGGTCTACGTTGGCCGGTCGTCGATGGTAAAGAAACCTTATGGCGCTTTAACCCAGAATATGACCCATACGCAAAACGTGCTGGTCGTGACTTCTATGGTCAAGCTGATGGTAAAGCGCTAATTATTTCAGCGCCTTACGAAGCACCACCGGAAGTGCCAAATGAAGAATTCGATTTATGGTTATGTACTGGCCGTGTTCTTGAGCACTGGCATACCGGCACCATGACTCGTCGTGTGCCGGAGCTATATAAAGCTGTACCAGATGCGCATTGCTTCATTCATCCCGATGATGCAGAAGCTCGTAACTTACGCCGTGGTGATGAAGTTCTTATCCAATCGCCACGTGGTGAAGTGCGCGCCCGTGTTGAAACTCGTGGTCGTAACCGTCCGCCACAAGGCTTGGTTTTCGTACCGTTCTTTGATGCTCGTATCCTAGTCAACAAATTGATTTTAGATGCGACTGACCCACTATCTAAACAGACTGACTACAAGAAATGTCCTGTGAAGATCACGAAAGTTGGCAGTGTTTAAGACTGATTTAAGCACGAGCAATAAGAAATGATGGCCATTCGACATGAATGGCCAACAAAGAATCGGAGAAGATTATGAAAAAAATCATCATGGCATTGATCGCCGCAAGTGCATTGATCATAGGTGCCGTACAAGCTGAAGATGGTGACATCATTACCCCCGCTAAAACCAATCCAGGTGGTATCGGTGGTGTTCAATCATTACGTGGTAGTGCCGAACTTGAAGCAACACGCCCTGCCGACGACTTTAAACGTTTCCCAAAAGATCACAAAGTCGATAGCAACTATGTGTACCAACCACCATTGATACCACATACGATTCGTAACTACGAAGTGTCGTTAAATGCTAACAAATGCCTTGCTTGTCATAGCTGGAAAAATGCTAAAGAGATGGGGGCGACAAAAATCAGTGTAACGCACTATGTAAACCGTCAAGACGCGGTATTGTCTGACGTATCACCTCGTCGTTACTTCTGTTTGCAATGTCACGTACCTCAAGCAGATGCAAAACCGTTAGTTGAGAACAAATATGAGCCAGTAGACTCATTAAAATAAACGCTGCGCCTAGGTGAACTGTAAATCAATATGATGAAAGAGTGAACCTAGGCCAAAAGAGAGACGATTATGAAAATCTTAAAAAACTTTTGGAAGCGTTTATCCACCCCAAGTAAAGCAGCAGCAGGCGTTATCCTGTTTATGGGCTTTATGGGTGGTCTACTCTTCTGGGGCGCATTTAACACTGGTATGGAAGCAACCAACACAGAAGAATTTTGTTCTGGTTGTCACGCACCTATCGTGAAAGAGATTCGTGAAACTATTCACTACTCTAACCGCTCTGGTGTTCGTGCCATTTGTTCAGACTGTCACGTACCACATCAGTGGACAGACAAAATTGTACGTAAAGTACAAGCATCAAAAGAGCTACTTTTCCACTTTATCGGTACCATTGATACTGAAGAGAAATTTAAAGCGCGTCGTGGCCACCTTGCTCACCGTGAGTGGCAAAGGATGAAAGAGAACGACTCGAAAGAATGTCGTAACTGTCACCAATTTAACTACATGGATTTCTCAGAACAAGGTCCGCGAGCCATAAAACAGCACTCGACAGCACTGGCTGATGGCGATAAAACATGTGTAGATTGTCATAAAGGCATCGCACATAAATTGCCTGACATGAGAGATGTGGAAGGCTGGCAATAAACCACCAGATAAAAAGGAGAAAGATTTATGGGTACTCTAGAATACGTTATCTGGCATATATTAGGTTACGCAGCCATGCCTGCGATTATCCTAGGTGGATTTGCTGCTGTGGCGGCCATTTGCATCGCTATTTTATCTTTCACTAAAGATAAGCAAATCGACTAGCCTGTCGTTTACTAGCTTTTATAGCCAAAGTAACTGGGTGTATATCAATCGCCTGAATATCTAATTATTCGGGCGATTTTTTATCCTTTCAAAAATCGCTTACTGGCGTTCAGCCAAGTAACTTCAAAATGAAGAATTCAATAAGCCATCTATTTCTTTGTTATGCCTCATTTATCTCGGTATGATTAACGGCAATAGGACAGCTTCTCGCTATTCCGCCTTTCTTTATCACTTTCAAACAAGGAACGATTTATGACAAATATCGCTTTTATCACGGGTGCCACTTCTGGATTTGGCCGAGCGGCTGCGCGTCGTTTTGCTCAAGATGGTTGGTCTTTAGTTTTATCTGGCCGTCGCATGGAACGTTTAATTGAATTGAAAGAAGAATTAAGCGGCGTTCCGGTACATATCATGCAGCTCGACGTTCGTGATGACCAAGCGGTGAAAACTGCCGTTGCCGAACTGCCTGCTGAATTTTCTCAAATCAAAGTATTGATTAACAATGCCGGTCTTGCTCTTGCACCACAAAGTGCTGAAAAGGTCGACCTTAAAGATTGGCATACTATGATCGATACCAACATTACTGGTTTGGTCAATGTGACTCATGCCCTACTACCAACCCTAATTGAAACAGGTGCAGGTTCAAGCGTAATTAATATTGGTTCAATTGCGGGTGAGTGGCCATACCCTGGCAGCCATGTTTACGGTGCGAGCAAAGCCTTTGTAAAACAATTTAGCTATAACTTACGTTGTGATTTATTAGGCACCGGTGTGCGTGTCACAGATATTGCCCCTGGCATGGCGGAAACCGAATTTACACTAGTTCGCACTAAAGGCGATCAGGCTGCCTCTGATAATCTATACAAAACCACCACTCCGCTAAGCGCTGAAGATATTGCTGAGCAAATGTTCTATGTTGCGACATTGCCAGATCACATCAACATCAACCGATTAGAAGTCATGCCAACTCGTCAAGCTTGGTCGCCATTTGCAGTTGATCGTGATTAATAGCTCTCTTACCTAGTCGCTACCTTATTAAGAATATTACCAATCACAATCAATAATTCAGCAGCACATACAAAAAGCTTCCAGTAAATTGGAAGCTTTTTTATTGGATTTATCCGCAGACTATCTATAGCCAAAGTAATTGGAGTTGCAGTGAGGCGACAAGTGAATGAAGCCCCATGAGCATAGCTCGCCTATGTGATTGGGGTGAATGAGTGCAGTCAACAAAGCTGCATCTTCAAGTACGAAGGATTTAGAGCAACTTTTCAATATCTTCAGCAAGCTCTTCTGCCGAATAGGTTGGCGAATAACGCTCAACCACTTTCCCCTCTCCATCGACAAGAAATTTGGTGAAGTTCCATTTGAGCTCCCCATCATCAAAGACTTGACCAATTGAGGTGAGCTTTTCAAGTAAACTTTCTGAGGCATCATTGGATTTATCGTCATGCCGCTGCATTTTCAAATGCTTAAATAATGGATCGGCATCTGGGCCATTGACTTCAATTTTAGCGAAGTTGGTAAAGCTCACGCCATAGTTCACCTGACAGAAATCCATAATACCTTGATCATCTTCTGGCGATTGCTCCAAAAATTGATTACAAGGAAAACCCAGCACTTCAAATCCTTTGTCTTTATAGGCTTGATGTAGCGTTTCCAAACCTTCTAGCTGCGGTGTTAAACCACACTTGGTTGCAATATTAACAATCAATAATATCTTGCCGTGATACTTAGACAAGCTAACTAACTCACCCGACACTGCTCTTACTTTAAAGTCATGTACATTCATCTTAATCACTCCTTAAATTATCTTCTTCCAAGTGCTATTTACACCTTACACTTTTACCTACTCTTTGGTACTACCATTTTAGGGCTACCACTTTAGGGTAGTTTTAGTTCAGAATTGATTTGAATCAGTATTCTTGCTCACCGTTTCGCCATGATAACCCCAGTTAATTTATTTTTATGGGCGAAATATATATGAATAAGATCAAACTCGTCGTCATCGGTAACGGCATGGTTGGCCACCGTTTTATCGAAGATATCGTCGAAAAAGGTGATTTAAACCAATACGAAATCACGGCATTTTGTGAAGAACCCCGCGTCGCTTATGACCGAGTTCATCTCTCTTCATACTTCTCCCATCACACGGCTGATGAGCTATCCCTTGTTAAAGAAGGCTTCTATAAAAAACATGGCATTAATGTCTTAATTGGTGAGCGTGCCATTAATATTAGTCGTGAAAACAAAACTGTGTATTCAAGCTCTGGTCGTGAAGTGCAATATGACAAGTTGATCATGGCGACCGGTTCTTACCCATTCGTGCCGCCAATTAAAGGCAACGAAAGTAAAGACTGCTTTGTATACCGTACGATTGAAGATTTAAAAGCGATTGAAGCGACCGCGAAGAAAAGCAAAAGCGGCGCGGTAATCGGTGGTGGTTTACTGGGTCTTGAAGCCGCTGGCGCATTAAAAGCACTCGGTGTTGAAACTCATGTCATCGAATTTGCGCCTGTATTAATGGCGGAGCAGCTTGATCTACAAGGCGGCTTGAAACTACGCAACAAAATCGAACGTATGGGTGTGCAAGTTCATACCAGTAAAAACACATTAGAGATATTACCCCAAGGTGACAGCGCCCGTAACACGATGAAATTTGCTGATGGCACCGATTTGGAAGTCGACTTTATCGTGTTCTCTGCGGGTATTCGCCCTCAAGATCGCCTATCTCGCCAAGCAGAATTAGAAATTGGCCCACGCGGCGGTATCGCCATTAATGACCATTGCCAAACCTCCGATCCAGACATTTACGCAGTGGGTGAGTGTGCTTCTTGGAATGGCGTTTTCTTTGGTTTAGTGGCTCCGGGTTACAAAATGGCGCAAGTGGCGGTTGACCATCTGTTAGGTAATACAGAAAGCCAATTCACTGGCGCTGACATGAGTGCCAAGCTGAAATTACTTGGTGTGAAAGTGGGTAGTATTGGTGATGCCAATGGCCGTACACCAAACTGTAAGAGCTTTGTTTACCAAAACGATGAAGAAGACGTGTATAAGCGCTTGATCGTTTCTGCAGACAATAAAAAACTGCTAGGTGCGGTATTAGTCGGTGATACATCAGATTACGGCAATTTACTGCAATTGCACTTAAATGATATGGATCTACCTGAGCATCCAGACACCTTAATTCTTCCTGCTCATGCTGGCGCAGAAAAACCATCAATGGGTGCCGATGCACTACCTGATTCAGCAGTAATCTGTTCTTGTTTTGATGTAACGAAAGGCAAAATTGCGGCCGCGGTTGCTGAAGGCCACACCACACTCGGTGATATCAAAATGGTCACCAAAGCCGGTACTGGTTGTGGTGGTTGTGTTCCAATGATCACGCAAGTACTGAATGCTGAGCTAGCTAAAGCCGGTATTGAAGTTAAAAATCATATCTGTGAGCATTTCGAATATTCTCGCCAAGAGCTATTCCACCTATGTCGTATTGAAAGTATTCGTTCATTCGATCAACTGCTTGAAAAACACGGCCACGGTTATGGCTGTGAAGTATGTAAGCCAACTGTCGGCTCTATCTTAGCGTCTTGCTGGGGCGACCACGTCTTAAAACCACAGCATGTTGGCCTCCAAGATACCAATGATAACTTCCTTGGTAACCTACAAAAAGATGGCACTTACTCTGTTATCCCTCGTATGGCCGGCGGTGAAGTGACCCCTCAAGCTCTAGCAGTACTTGCTAATGTGGCGGCCGAATACAACCTGTATACCAAAATCACTGGCGCACAACGTATTGGTTTATTTGGCGCGCAAAAAGATGATCTTCCAGCCATCTGGAAAACACTCATCGAAGCGGGTTATGAAACTGGTCAAGCCTATGCTAAAGCACTGCGTATGGCGAAAACCTGCGTAGGCAGCACTTGGTGTCGTTTCGGCGTACAAGATAGTGTTGGCCTAGGTTCTTACCTAGAAAACCGTTACAAAGGCATTCGTACCCCTCACAAGATGAAATTCGGTGTATCTGGCTGTACTCGTGAATGTGCGGAAGCTCAAGGTAAAGATTTAGGTATCATCGCCACCGATGCAGGCTGGAACATGTATGTCGGTGGTAACGGTGGTATGAATCCTCGTCATGGTGACCTACTGGCTTCTGATTTAGATAAAGAAACCCTAATCAAGTACATCGACCGTTTCATGATGTTCTACATCCGTACCGCGGATAAATTACAACGTACATCAGTATGGCTAGAAAACTTAGAAGGCGGCGTAGACTACCTACGCAAAGTCATTATTGATGATACCTTAGGCATCAATGATCAGCTTGAAAAAGATGTACAAACACTAATAGACAGCTACACCTGTGAATGGACTAACACGATTAATGATGAAAGCCAGTTAACCCGTTTTGCTCATTTCATCAACAGCGATGCGCGCGATGAAAACGTGGTATTTGTTCCTGAGCGAGAACAACACCGTCCAGCGACATTTACAGAGAAGCACCCACACTTACGTGGTGACATTCTACACACCGACCTAAACGATAAAAAAGTAACGGAGGAAGCGTAATGACTAGTCAACCAAATACGAATCAAAAAAGTCATAAACCTAGTTGGGTAAAAGTCTGTGCGCTCAGCGACATTACGCCAAAAACTGGGGTTTGCGCCCTAGTGAACGGTAAGCAAGTTGCGATCTTCCGTCCACGTTTTGATGAGCAGCTCTTCGCCATCAACAACATGGACCCATTTGCTCAATCGAACGTGTTATCTCGCGGTTTAATTTGCGAGCACGATGGTGAACTTTGGGTTGCCAGTCCACTTAAAAAACAACGTTTCAACCTAGAAACTGGTCGCTGTCTTGAAGATGAAACCATGAGCGTACAAGCTTATGAGATTCGTGTAAAAGGTAATGAAATTGAGGTGAAGGCGTAAACGACTTGCGAAATCTCGTGACTCGTTTCTCGGACTGCCCTTTCGAGAAACGAGATTCGATAACCGCGTACCGTTAATAAGTTTCCATATCCATAGCGATTCCCTTTCCATCCTGAATCGCTATTAGTATTTAAACTTTAATTTTTGTAGGAAATCATTATGTACGCAGACACTATTAAAAAGTGCTCGAACAACGCGGCTCGTATCGTCAAGCTTGCTGATAATAACCCTCTGGGTTTTTGGATTAGCTCAGCGATGGCAGGCGCTTATGTCGGCATCGGCATTATTTTAATTTTCACTTTCGGAAACCTTGTTGATCCTTCTATTCGTCCAATTGTCATGGGCGCAACTTTTGGTATTGCATTAACACTGGTGATCATTGCTGGCTCTGAACTGTTCACAGGTCACACTATGTTTTTGGCATTTGGCGCATTAACTGGCCAAATTTCTTGGAAAGATAATACGCGCATCTTGCCACAAACTTGGCTAGGTAACTTAATCGGCTCCGTATTAGTTGCTTACCTATTCTTCCTTGCTGGTGGCGGAAATCTTCTACCAGATGCAAAAAGCTTCTTACACGCAGCAGCACTAGGTAAAACAGCAGCGCCTGCTAGTGTACTATTTTTTAAAGGCATTCTATGTAACTGGTTAGTATGTTTAGCAATTTGGATGTGTCAACGTGTTGAAGGCAGCAGTAAATTCATCGCTATTTGGTGGTGTTTATTGGCTTTCATCGGCGCAGGTTTTGAGCACTCAATTGCTAACATGACTATTTTTGCACTTTCTTATTTTGGTAACCATTCAGATGCCTTCACACTAGTGGGTATCGGCCACAACCTACTATGGGTATCATTAGGTAACTTGGTTTCTGGTGCGATCTTTATGGGCGTTGGTTACTGGATTTCAACACCAAAAGCAGAGCGTCCGATTTTTGATAAAGAAGACGTTGAGAGTGTACAGGAAGTAAAAGCGTAAACGTTCCTCGGCGACTCGTGGCTCGTTACTCGGCACTGGTTTTGATGAAATCTTGTTCGAGCAACGAGTCACGAGAATCGCTACACTAAACTCAATCATTGTCTCCTACTTTATTCGGTTTTCGGAGTTCACTATGCAGGCCACCTCTTTTAACGCTCGTCCATTCGTTTCCCTTGTTGGCGCGGGTCCTGGCGATCCGGATTTACTGACCATGAAAGCTTATCGCTTGGTTCAATCAGCGGATGTGGTGGTTTATGACCGCTTAGTTTCAGAGGAAATCATGGCATTAGTGAATCCTAATGCAGAGCAATTGTTTGTGGGTAAAAAACTGAATCATCATTGTGTGCCGCAAGATCAAATCAACCAAATATTGGTCGACAAAGCGCTGGAAAATAAGCATGTGGTGCGTTTGAAAGGCGGTGACCCATTTATCTTTGGTCGTGGCGGTGAAGAGCTAGAAACTCTTGTCGAAAATGGCGTTGAATTTGAAGTCGTGCCGGGGATTACTGCAGCATCAGGTTGTAGTGCTTATGCCGGAATTCCGCTAACTCATCGCGATCATGCGCAAAGTGTGCAGTTCATTACTGGGCATTTAAAGAAAGAAGGTCAAGATATTCAATGGCCGAGTTTGGCGCAAAATAACCACACTTTAGTCTTTTATATGGGACTCAAACAAGCACCCGTAATTCGCCAAAACTTAATAGCAAATGGACTACCGCATGAAACCCCATGTGCAATTGTGGAACGAGGCACTACCCCTCAACAACGCGTGTTAACAGGCACATTAAAAGAGTTAGAGTCACTAGCAACTCAAGCCATCAGCCCATCACTCATCATTGTTGGTAGCGTGGTTTCACTGCACCACCAACTACATTGGTTTGAGCGATAATACGAGATGATAACTATTGAGTAATAAAACTTTCTTTTGCTGCTTTACTCAGTTTTTTAATGCGAATTTCTTCTTTAATCGCCGCACTTTTATCTGCCACTTGTTGTGACCAGACTAGTGAGAGCGGCCCCTTCCCTCTTAAATACTTAGCACCTTTACCCGTTTGATGTTGCTCAAACCGACGTTCAAGATCATTCGTAATACCACAATAAAGCGTCTTGGTTCGTGTACGAATTAAATACACGAACCAAGATTTTTCTGTTGGTTGAGAAGATGTGGTTGGCATACGTTAATCTACGATCAAGGCTTTCAGTTCTTCAACCTGTGCTTTCAATTCAGCGACTTGTTGCTCTAAAGTGCTGATACGTTCTTCATATTGATTGCGGCTAGAAGAAACGGATGTTGGTGCTGTATTAGCATAAGATTCAACATCCACCTCGCCACAGAACAAATGTTGATAGCGTGATTCACGTTTACCCGGCTCACGTGGCAATTTCACTACTAAAGCCCCTTCTTCACGTGATGCCATTTGCTCCAATAACGCTTCAACTTGTTTCACATCAGTAAATTCACATAGGCGATTGGTCCGAGTACGGATTTCACCGGGAGTTTGCGCACCACGCAATAACATGCAACATACGATGCCACGCTCTTGGTCTGTTAACTTCAATGAGCCAAATTCGGTATTACAAAAACGATGACGAAATTTAGACACGCGACTATTAAAACCACTTTCATCTGTCATTAAGCGGCGATCAATCAAAGCGTTTGCAGCATCCATCACTTCCGCTTCGCTCAATGCCATCACAGGATCACGGTTGCTTTTTTGATTACAAGCGGTGGTAAGGCTATTTAGAGTGAGTGGGTAGTAATCAGGAGTCGTCACTTCTTTTTCAATTAAACAACCAATGATTCTGGCTTCAATTGGGGTGAGTTCTATATTCATATTGTTTATTCCTTGGGCCTGTTACTCATAACATCAATGATCCCAGCGATAAGGGCGATAGATCTGGCGACCATTATCTGCCACGACGACAATTTGACTTCGATTCAAATCTAAATCGATTCTTTGCATCATCTTACGTGACGTTAAATAGGCTTTCCTAAAACGCTGCTGTGCAGTACCTTGGTCGCAAGATTCGGTCGTGACTGACGCTTTATTGTCTGCTGTTGAATTATTCTCTGTCATTCTTAATCAGATTATCTATAAAGTTACTTGGGTATAGATCAACATATTATTATTAAGATATTGGTTTTGTATGTGAATAAATCAAGGTCACACCTCACTCAACTAAAATTTAACCTGCCCAAACATCATAATTGATGAATTTTTCATCTAGTAAGTATCAATGAATTCAATTCATCACAATGTAAGACTATGCTTTTAGGCTTATCCTTATATACCCAAGTGACTTTAAGGTGTGAGTTTCAGCAAGAATAAAACAAGCTTTAGGCAAGACAAATTGAATATGATCATAGTGATTCTATCTCTGTTCAATTTAACGCAGCCTCAAGGTTTGGATGATAGCTCTGAATCCTGCACCTTGAAGTCACTTGGGTATATTTTTTTGATCTTAACTCTGTTTTGTCTGTTAGGTATATGGTTTAATTTGAAAAGTTAATTAATCATCAGAATTAGGAAGAAACTATGGCTAACGTATTTGAAATCGTAAACCAAGCTCGTCGCAAAAATAAACTTAAACGCGAAATTATTGATAATGAAAAGAAAATTCGTGATAACCGTAAACGTGTTGATTTACTAGATAATCTACTTGATTACATTCACGCAGGAATGACTCACGAAGAAATCGTGGAAATTATCAAGAATATGAAAGCTGATTATGAAGACCGTGTTGATGATCACATCATCAAAGGTGCTGAAATTTCTAAACAACGCCGTGAAATCAGTCGAAAAATCCGTGAACTGACTGAAGCAGACAAACTACAACACACAAACGCAAAAAATAAGTAATGGTTTAATATATAAAAGGGCCTCTGTTATGAGGCCTTTGTTTTGTTACTAGAGATTTAACTTTACCGCGCTTTATGTGAAATCACTTAAATCTACAAGGAAATAATAATGACTCTGAAACGTGTGCTTTTAAAACCAATAACACTTTGTGTCTTACTCGGCTTAAGTTCTTCCGCTTTCGCTAATGTTGTCATTAATATCCCTTCTGAAGTTGATGTATTAGCAGCCAATAGCCAAAAAGCAGAAATTGAAGGTGGTTTTTTCTCAAGCACTAAGTCTATCACTTTACCGAATGGTGAAAACCAAATCGTCTTCCGTTACAACCCAGTATTCAAACAAGGTAATGATCAAATAACCGTTACTACTGATGCTATCATCACCAAATTTACTGCCTCAGATACTGAGTTAAATTTTGACCTTCCTAAATACCGTAATGCCGATCTCGCACGAGACTTTGATCATAACCCAGATTGGAAATTGGTTAAAAAAGATGGAAATGCTATTGAAGTAAAACAAGATAAGTTGTTAAAGCCGGGTGTTCAACTTGGTCGTAACTACGATCAAGAATCCGTTGCTTACAACAAAACCGGTGGCGTAGCAGCCATCATGCCAGCAACAACGGCTGCAGTCGTACTAAAAATGCCGGCTAACAGCCAGTACAAAACCACTGAAGAACAAATGTTGCACTACTGGTATGAGAAAGCCGACAGTGAAACCAAGCAACGCTTCCTGCAGTCGATTATTCAAGCGAAGTAATACCCCAACCAGTAATTAAAGTAACATTAAAGCGAAAGAACGCCGTTAACAAAACTGCGGCTTCAAATACCAAGGGTATAAAAAGGGCTTATCTACTCTTCCTAGTTAAAAGTAGATAAGCCCTTCTTTATTTGGCTAAGCCAATGTTTTATTCATCATCAACGATTGGTTTCTTTTTCTTCTTGATCATGAAAACTTGTTCGCCAACATCGACATTCTTATAGAAGCTCTTATCACGTTTGACTGGCTTCTTAACCGTATTAGATTTCTTAGTCACTTTCTTCGTACTCGCCGCCCCTTTTTTCACAAAAGGTTTACGTGGCTTAATACCTTTAAATTTACCTTTCAAACCTTCAAGTACTGAGAAGGTCAAATCTTGCTGTAGGTAGGTTTCGACGTTCTTAAAACTCACCCAGTCTTTCGGGCCAACTAATGAGATTGCGGTACCTTTGTTGCCAGCACGCCCCGTACGACCAACACGGTGTACGTATTCTTCAGTATGTTTTGGCATATCAAAGTTAATCACGTGGGTTACGTTTGCAATATCAAGACCACGAGACGCAATATCGGTCGTTACAAGAATCTTATGAACGGCACGCTCAAACTGGCTCATGATGTTATTACGCTGAGTCTGATTTAACCCACCACTTAACGCCACCGCTTTGAGCTGTTTCTCATTTAGCTTAGTAGTTAAGCGTTCCGTATCACTACGAGTTGCGGTGAAGATAATCACTTGTTTGTATTCCGCTTCTTCAAGCAGTCGCTCAAGAATCGCTTCTTTATGATCGAGGTGATCACAAAGGTAAAATGATTGGTCGATATCTTTATGTTCTTCTGCTGATAAACCAATTGAAATACGTTTTGGATCTCTAAGCATTTCATTCGATAAACCGCTTACTTCGGCATGATCAAGTGTTGCTGAGAACATTAACGTCTGACGACGACGGTGTTTAGCTGCGTTATGAATACGGCGTAATTCTGGAGCAAAACCTAGATCTAGCATGCGGTCAGCTTCATCAAGAATCAGCGTTTCAACCCCTTCTAAATATAAAGAGCGATGCTCAAGGTGATCGGCTAAACGGCCTGGTGTTGCCACGATAAATTTCGGATATTTACGTAGTGCTTTCACCTGGTCGTTAAAGTTTTCGCCACCAACAATCAAAGTGCCAGTGTAGGAAAGACCGCCAAGCATGGCTTTTAGCTCACCGAATACTTGTTTCGCTAGCTCACGGGTTGGGACCAAAATCACACCACGAGGATCTTTAGCAGAAAAGGCTTTGGTTTTTAACGCTTTATGCAGCATAGGCAAAACAAAGGCTAATGTTTTACCTGAACCTGTCTTGGATGAAGCCAATAAGTCTTTACCTGCAATCGCAACTGGGATCGCTTGACGCTGAATATCCGTTGCTTGTGCAAAATTGTAGTGTTGTAGGTTTTTCAGTAGACGATTATCTAAACCAAGATCTTTAAACTGCAAAGGGGTGCTCCAAAAGAAATAAAAATAAACTCATGTGCATAATAGCATAAGGCATCCGTGGCTCCCTCATACTTTTATCCTCAAGTAACTTCAAGGTAGTTTTCAATTCATTCAGGTCATTCTATTTCTGACATTCAACCTACGCGCCACCAGCTCTACTCCAGGCTTATAGCGTTTCGCGGAGGCATTCAAGGCAAGTTCTAACGCGCTGTCGGCAATGGTTTCAAAACGTTGAGATAGCGAGTTAATTTTAATCGGTAAGAAATCCAATAAACGATTATCACCATAAGTGGCAACCTTAACTTTACCCATCAGTTCTGAGTATTCGAATAACACATCAAGCACACCTTCTAACAAAGTGTAAGAAGTGGTAATGATCGCGTCTGGCATCGTGCCTTGATCTAGCCATTTTTGTATCGCTGAACGACCGGATTGAGAATTAAACAACGCGCCATACTCAACGTACGTTTGCAAAGGCTTATTATGTTGACGAACAGCCGCTTCAAAACCTAGTTGACGTTCTTTGGATATATTCAAATCGGGTAATGCACCAATTAACCCCACTGAGGTAACATCATCAAACAATACCGAAGCAGTCAAACTTAAAGCCCCCTCAAAATCTTCGCTGATCACGCAACTAAAGTATTCATCATCTAATGGGCGATCGAGAGCAATCACCGGAATACCACGCGTTTGAATGTTAGTGTAAAACTCATTGGCATCTGGAAGAGAGCTTGCGACAAATAACGCATCGATCCGACGACTGACTAAAGCATTGACCACTAATTTTTCAGTTTCCGGATCGTCATCAGAGCTACCAATCAAAATTTGATAGCCCGCCTGACGAGAATTAAATTCCAATAATTTAGCGAGACGCGCATAACTGCTGTTTTCTAAATCCGGTATCACAAGCCCAAATGAACGGCTTTGCCCGGCGCGTAAAGAAGAAGCTGCATGATCAGGTTGGTACTGATGCTCTTCGACTACAGCCATGACTTTCTGCTGTGTTTTTTGACTAATACGGTACTTGGTCGCTTTACCATTGATGACATAGCTCGCTGTCGTTTTTGATACTCCTGCGAGTTTGGCAATTTCATCAAGCGTCATCGGGTTAACCTCTTTTATTCACGCTTATGTGCACTGGATCAAAAATTTTTTATTTCGATCATTTTCTTATTTGAATTATATGCTGAATCGATTCAGTATGAAAGCTGAAAGGATTCAGCAAATTTTAAGTTTAGTCACATTAACGAAAAAACCTCTTATGTATTACTCAATATATATAAGTAACTTTATCAATACGTGGCAAAGCAATTAACATTTGCTGAATTTTTTCACTTTAAAGCTGAATCGATTCAGCACAATCAAAAATAATTTCGACCGTTAATTATTAATACGGCTAAAAGAGAGACGTATCATGCTAACTATCACCACTCAAGAAGTGACGCTGACACAATCGGCATCAGATAAATCAACGGCAATTAAGAATATTGCCGCGACGTTAACTCAACAAGGTTATGTGGAGTCTGGATATGTCAAAGGCATGCTGACCCGTGAAGAACAATCTTCGACCTTTTTAGGTAACGGTATCGCCATTCCACACGGTACGACTGATACACGTGGCCTAGTACAAAAAACCGGCGTAAGCGTTCACCACTTCCCAGCAGGTGTGGATTGGGGAAATGGTACGGTTTATGTCGCGATTGGTATTGCTGCAAAATCTGACGAACACTTAGGCATTTTAAAACAGTTAACGAAAGTCCTATCAGCCGATGGTGTGGAAACGGCACTAAAAAATGCCAAAACGGAGCAAGACATCATCGATATATTAAGTGGCCAAACTCAACTTACTGCAGATTTTGATGCTTCATTAATTCAATTGAAATTTCCAGCCAGCGATATGCTGCAAATGACAGCCGTTGCCGGTGGTCTACTCCGCAATACAGGTTGCACAACTGATGAATATATTTCTGAGATCATCACCAAAGCACCAACTGAATTAGGCAATGGCTTATGGTTAATCAGCGGTGGTGCCGGCGTGCATCGCTCTGCCATGTCATTTGTTTCAACCGCTAATGATTGTGAATTTGAAGGTAAGCCAGTTAAAGGATTAATTGCCTTTGCTGCTTGTAATGCAAGTCATAAACCTCTACTAGATAAATTAACTCAATTGATTTTATCCCAGCGTCAAAATGACATTTTAGATTCAGATATCAATCACTTACTTGAGCTATTCGACCTCACTGAAAAAGCACCAGAAATCAATGAAGATGCGGCCAACACAGCCGTATTTAAAATCAAAAACACTCACGGCTTGCACGCTCGCCCTGGCGCGATGTTAGTAGCCGAAGCTAAGAAGTTTGAATCTACGATTCGCGTTGAAAACTTAGATGGCGAAGGCGGCAGTGTGAATGCTAAAAGCTTAATGAAAGTGATCGCATTAGGGGTAAAACATGGTCACCGTCTGCAATTTACTGCCGATGGTACCGATGCCGAGTTAGCACTCACTTCGATTGGTAAAGCGATTGAATCAGGCCTTGGTGAAGGTTAAGGAAGTTGGTATGTCTATCAAAAAAACGTCATCTAAAAAAGTGGTCACGATTACCTTAAACCCGGCCCTTGATTTAACTGGTCAGTTAACCGATAACCTCAGCGTTGGTAGTGTCAGCCTAGTATCGAGCAGCACATTGCACCCTGCAGGTAAAGGCGTCAATGTCGCGAAAGTACTTTCTGATTTAGGTGCAGATGTGACGGTCACTGGTTTCTTAGGTGCCGATAACCAAGAAGCATTTTGTCAGTTATTCAAAGAAATTAACGCCAACGACCGTTTTATTCGCGTCTCTGGAGCCACTCGTATCAATGTCAAATTGGTCGATCAAGCCAGTGAGGTAAGTGACATTAACTTCCCTGGTGTCGAAGTCGATCAAACCGCTATTGAAGCTTTCGAAGCCACCCTTGATGAGCTTGCCAATGATCATGATTACTTTGTGATGGCGGGTAGCCTACCCCGTGGCATTAGTCCAGAGCTTTGTGCCCAGTGGATTGAATCGCTACATCAAAAAGGCAAAAAAGTGATTTTTGATAGTAGTCGTCAGGCACTAAAAGCAGGTCTGAATTCTCACCCTTGGCTCATTAAGCCCAATGATGAAGAGCTTTCAGATCTAATTGGAAAAGAGCTACATAGCATCGAAGATTACCAGCAAGCCGCGCAAACTTTGGAATCAAAAGGCATCGACAACATTGTGGTATCCATGGGTTCTAAAGGCGTGATGTGGCTAAACCAAGGTCAATGGCTACAAGCTAAGCCGCCCAAAATGGCAGTAGTGAGCACAGTAGGTGCTGGTGACACTTTGGTTGCTGGACTGATTTGGGGGCACATTAACCAAGATTTGGACAAAGACAATTGGCCACAACAGCAAATTCTAAGCTTTGCTACAGCATTATCAGCATTAGCGGTTACTCAAACAGGCGTTGGCGTAACCGACCTTAATACCGTGAAAAACCTACAACAAAAAATTCGCACTGAAACGAACTCTCGTATATAGAAGAGCTAAGGATATCCTATGAATATTGCCATTATAACTGCATGCCCAAGTGGCGTTGCCAACAGCATTATCGCCGCTGGTGTACTAGAACAAGCAACTAAAGCATTAAACTGGAATTCAATCATTGAATGCCAGTCTTCCCTCATTCCTGGTAGCGAACTAACTCAAGAACAAATTGATCGCGCTGAAGTGATCGTCATTGCAGCCAATACTGCCGTTGATACGACGCGTTTTGTCGGCAAGAAAGTGTACCAAGGTGATATCAACTCTAGCTTGAATGATGCACAAGCTTGGCTTGAAAATGCCGTTAAGCAAGCAAGCGTATTAGAGCAATGCTCCACACCTACTGAGCAACCACAAACTAATAGTCAAGCTAAGATCGTCGCGATTACCGCTTGCCCTACGGGTGTCGCTCACACCTTCATGGCAGCGGAAGCGCTAGAAGAAACCGGTGCGAAACTTGGTCACAAAATTAAAGTAGAAACTCGTGGTTCAGTTGGTGCAAAAAATCAACTGACCGATCAAGATATTGCCGAGGCTGATCTCGTCATAATTGCAGCAGATATCGAAGTACCATTGGACAGATTTGTAGGTAAAAAGTTATACAAAACCAGCACAGGTTTGGCTTTAAAGAAAACCGAACAAGAATTTGCCAAAGCTTTTGAGCAAGCTACACCACATCAAGCCGGTCAACAATCAAGTTCTTCTAGTGCATCTTCAGAAGAAAAAGCTGGCGTCTACAAGCACTTAATGACCGGTGTTTCTCACATGCTGCCATTAGTGGTTGCCGGTGGTTTGGCAATTGCTCTCTCATTCGTTTTCGGTATCGAAGCCTTTAAAGAAGAAGGGACGCTAGCGGCAGCCTTAATGACAATTGGTGGAGGTTCAGCCTTTGCATTAATGATCCCGGTTCTGGCGGGGTTCATTGCATTCTCCATTGCCGATCGCCCGGGTTTAGCTCCTGGTTTAATTGGCGGTATGCTTGCTAGCTCAACAGGTGCAGGCTTCATCGGCGGTATCATTGCCGGTTTCCTAGCCGGTTACGCAGCTAAATTTATTGCTGAGAAAGTGAAGCTACCGCAATCAATGGAAGCGTTAAAACCAATTCTGATCATTCCATTATTAGCGAGCTTATTTACGGGTCTTGTGATGATCTACATTGTCGGTGGCCCGGTTTCAGGCATTATGACCGCAATGACTGAATTCCTAAATAATATGGGTTCAGCTAACGCAGTACTACTTGGTATTATCCTAGGCTGTATGATGTGTTTCGACTTAGGTGGCCCAATCAACAAAGCCGCTTACACATTTGGGGTTGGTCTATTAGCATCGCAAACTTACGCACCAATGGCAGCGGTAATGGCCGCAGGTATGGTTCCAGCGCTAGGTATGGGCCTAGCGACATTCTTAGCCAAAGATAAATTTGCTCAATCTGAACGTGAAGCTGGTAAAGCATCTTTTGTTCTGGGTCTGTGCTTTATCACAGAAGGTGCGATTCCATTTGCTGCGAAAGATCCAATGCGCGTAATCCCAAGCTGTATGGCGGGCGGCGCATTAACCGGCGCACTTTCTATGCTATTTGGTGCAAAACTAATGGCACCACACGGCGGCTTGTTTGTATTATTAATTCCAAATGCAATTAGTCCTGTGCTTTTATACCTTGTGGCAATTATTGCCGGTACGGTAGTAACCGGCGTGACTTATGCCTTCTTAAAAAACAAGGCTGAAGCTCAGGCAGTTACGGCTTAATTGATTAGTTGCTTAACTTAAATTCTAGCCATCACTTTACAGTGTAAACCGCGAGTCATATTGCATGGCTCGCGGTTTTTTTGTTTTCAAATAAATATACCCATCAGATCCATAAAGATCTCAAAATTTAATCTATCTCTCTTTATATTTTTGCAAAGTATGTGTTTAACCTCAGATCTGCATAAGAAATTGCTTTTCTAGCCGAGTCACTTTAATACTCGGCTTTTTTCTTGAAAAGTATAAACAATTAATCCTGCGACTAAATTCACCATGAAGCTAATACAGTTTCTGTGTCTAGTATGCTCTATCTGGGAGATGTTTTTTAATTGGTCAAACACAGCTTCGGTAATAAACCTCTTCCGTAACATTAACTTACCCTATAACTTCATAGCCTTAGGTTTCATATTTTTCCTAGAACCAGTGATAAAGTTACTCTCTTTTTGAGCGAATTCATCATGTAATATTTCTGATACGTAGCCCTTATCTCCGTAGAGATTTCCCCATAAATCTCTACACATATCACTGGTTCAAGCAGACAATGCGTAAGAAGCTCCGCATTGTTGCTATTCTTATGACTTTGTTAACCCAGCCAAAATCACATCCAAAATGTATTGGTGATTATCCTTTCTGGACACCTCGTCACGTTCATAGCAAAGTGCTTCTTCTCCTTCTGATGCAAGAATTTTAATGCCACGTTCAGTACATTCTGCGAACGCACTAAACTGAGTTGCACTGGGGATTTCTTGATGTGTCACATTGGGAAGAGCAACGAGTGATTTAGCAGGTGTCAGTGCGGGATGTTGCGAGGCAGAAAGTGTCATTACGGTGATGGTATTGTTCATCAAGGCCAGAGTTTTGGAGGCAAAGGTTTTCGTTAACTCAGGGTTGATAACGACGACCGATTTCAGTTTGTTTTCAGACTGAAACCGGGGGAATTTTTGATCCGGGGTGTTGGTAATATCAACGTTATTTTCACGTAACCAATGACAGTCTACATTGGTGGCGTTGTGACACGATGTTCGGTATTTTTCGGGGCTTATCTGTGCACCGGAGAGCATCAGCATAGATGTGCCGCCCAGAAAAAAGCCGACCCCCTGCACTTCATCAGTATCTACACCTCCGGACAATATCTCGACCGAACTTAATTCATTCAGCCCAAGCACCAAATCACTAGTCCTGAATGTGATTTCATCAACAGCCATTTCTGCATTGATTTCGTTCGGTGCAGGAGGCTTTGGTACAACAACGACATAACCTTGTTGCGCCAGGCTCGAGGCTATCCAACCACTGTGGGAAAATGCTGACCGTATTCCACCCTGCGACAAAAGCACAACGGGAAATTTTCCACTTGCTAACGGGGCATCTAACTGCGTTTCGACTGATTTAAAAATGTTCCCCCTGCCAAACGTGAAATTGTTTTTTTCGTTCGTTGTAGGATACCAGTAATAGACTTCTACATATTTGTCTCTGTCTTCGCTGAATACCGTTTTGACTGTTAGCCCAGAATGGTATTTTGGCTGCTTCGCACTAACACTGACACACAAGGTACTGAGTAGAAACAACATTATTATATTGGCTTTCATTTTTCCTTCCCTCAACCTATCAAGATATTACTCAGTACGACATATGGGAAATAATGTGCAGGAAATTATTCATATATTTTTGCCAAACATAGCAATAAAGTTACTCGGAGTCGAGTAATCCAAAGCAAGTGTTTGCTATGGACTGCTCCAACACACTCTTAGACGTAAATAAGTCACATCCGCCCTCCCTTGGCTGTAAATCTTGATGCCAAGTATTTTTCATTGGTAAAGGGAGGGCGTTCTTTGTACTTCCTTTCTGTTTAGTCAAATGCATCGAAGGGAAGCTGGATGGGTTAGTTACGCTAAACTACTTTGGGAAAAACTTGTAGAACAAAAGGTAAGTTGCTACAACAGCGACAAAACATTTTGAACTTTATTGTCATTTGTAAGCTTTAATATCCTCCAACACCAAGGGTATAAATTGGTATTCCAATATGAAATCAGTACAATTGCTCCGTTTATTTAATTCGAGTCGCTGCTATGTCTTGTTTCACCGCTTTTACTACTGACGTTTCTGATATCGACTTACCAGAAAAGTTCACCTTTCCATTTTGCTATGAGCCACATCCATTAAGCCAAATTGCCGCCAAACAACTACAGCAGTATTTAGAGTCTCAAGCGGATTGGCAACATGACTTTGGTTTTGAAGAAAGCCGCAAGGAAGCCGGTAAAATGTTTGGGGTACTAGTGGTAAAAAACGCTCAAGAAGAACTTGGTTTTTTATCGGCATTTTCTGGCAAACTGGCTGAGAAGAATCACCTTCCTCATTTTGTACCACCAGTTTTTGATATGCTTACCGAAGGCAGCTTTTTCCTTGAAGGCACTGCGCCGATTAATAAAATAAACCATAGAATTAAACAGCTTGAATCAGAGCCTGAACTTGCTTTATTACAACAAACTATCCGTGATTTTAACCAGCAAGCACAACAAGAAATAGAAGCATTACGCCTTTCGATAGTAGAAAGCCGCAAGCAAAGAAAAGCATTACGCAAACAAGCCGAAAACCAACATCAAAATAACCAGATTGACGATCAAGACTTACAAGCTATCTTTGCGGATTTAGGCAAACAAAGCGTGGCAGAAAAAGCACAACAAAAGCACTTAAAAGCGCATTGGCAACAGCAAATAGAAGAAGCGGAACAACAGCTACAGCAAAAAGTGGCAGTGATCGAACGATTAAAACAAGATCGCAAACAACAATCTGCCAAACTACAACGAGAATTATTTGCTCAGTACCAATTTCTCAATCAAGACCAACAATCCAAATCGCTACTGGATATTTTCGAGACTACCGCCAATCCAACGCCACCAGCAGGCTCAGGAGAATGTGCTGCGCCTAAGCTTCTACAATATGCTTTCGCGCATGGCTTTACGCCTATTTGTTTGGCTGAATTTTGGTGGGGAGCCTCACCGAAGTCGGAAATTCGCCAACATAAGAAATACTACCCTGCTTGCCAAAGTAAATGTCATCCTATTCTTTCTCACATGCTAGAAGGTATTGAACTCGACGAAAATCCTCTGCTTAAGAATCACGCTGAAGGCCAAGACATCGACATTATTTATCAAGATGAAGCGATAGTAGTCGTCAACAAACCCGCAGAGTTCTTATCGGTACCCGGTGTGAATGTAAAAGATTCAGTCTACACTCGCTTGCAAGCACTCTACCCTGATGTAGAAGGTCCATTTGTACTGCACCGCCTGGATATGTCGACGTCTGGTTTACTGGTTTTTGCACTGACCAAACGTGCCAATAAAGGCCTACAAAAACAATTTATTACCCGTGGTGTCGAAAAAAAATATGTCGCACTACTGGATGGGAAATTATCAGAAACCAGTGGTGATATTGATTTACCGTTGTGCGGCGATTTAGAAGACAGACCAAGACAAATGGTGTGTTTTGAGTACGGAAAACCAGCGCAAACCCATTGGCAATTAGTCGAAACACTAACCATTAATGGTTTAGAAAAAAGTAAGGTGTATCTCTACCCGAAAACTGGCCGAACTCATCAGTTAAGGGTCCATTGTGCCCATCAAAATGGTTTAAACATGCCTATCACAGGTGATGACCTATATGGAGAAAAAGCCAACCGTCTGCATTTACATGCGCAACAATTGGCTTTTGATCATCCCTATACCAAAGAGAGAATGGTATTTGAGGTAAAAACTGGGTTTTAATTAATTAACAACAATTAACCGCGATAATATCTCTGAGGCACAAACGGCATTTTTTCGACTGTCATTGGTAGTTTTTTACCACGTACATCCGCAAAAATCTCAGTGCCAATGACTGCAAACTCAGTAGCAACATAGGCCATTGAAACCGGTTTTCCAGCAGTTGGACCTGCAGTACCACTCGTCACAATACCTATTTCATTATCATCAGCATCAAACAGTTTACAGCCTTCTCGCACCGGCGCTTTGGTTTGTCCAACCAAGCCAACACGTTTACGTCTGACCGCTTTTGTAGCAATTTGCTCAAGAATGATATCAGCGCCAGGAAAACCACCAGCACGTTCACCATCAGCACGACGCGGTTTGCTAATGCCCCATAATAGGCTTGCTTCAACTGGTGTAGTGGTCGTATCAAGATCATGACCATATAAGCACAAACCACATTCTAAACGCAATGAATCACGTGCACCTAAGCCAATCCATTCCACTTCTTCACAAGCAGTCAGCTTATTCGCCAATTCCGCCGCTTTATCACTAGGAACCGAAATTTCGTAGCCATCTTCACCTGTGTAACCTGAACGGCTAATAATGCATTCTACGCCATCGATATCGATCACTTGCACATCCATAAACAGCATCTCAACCACTTGTGGTTGAAAACGTGCTAACACCTCTGCCGCTTTCGGACCTTGCAAAGCTAATAATGCACGATCTTCAATCACTTCAAGTTCCACACCTTGCGGTAGGTTCGTTTGCAAATGAGCAATGTCTTGCTCTTTACACGCCGCATTGACTACCACAAAAAGATGATCTCCAAGGTTTGCCACCATAAGATCATCCATAATGCCACCTTGATCATTAGTAAAGAACGCATAGCGCTGTTTACCTGATGGAAGATCGATAATATCAACTGGCACAAGTGCTTCTAACGCCGCAGCTGCACCTTCTCCTCTCAAACGTAATTGCCCCATATGAGAAACATCAAAAAGACCGGCTGCATCACGAGTATGCAAATGCTCTTTTTTAACCCCAAGTGGATACTGCACTGGCATTTCATAGCCCGCAAATGGCACCATTTTTGCCCCAGCCTCTACATGTACATCATACAAAGGTGTTTTTAGACATACGTCTGAAGTATGTTGATCTGTCATTTATCCTCCATCAGGCTCACGCCATTGATAACAGCCGAAACTATTTCGTTTCTTTAATTGTGACGTCTTTCCCTGAGAAATAGTCACGAGTTAATTTAAATACCACTGGGCTTAGTAACACCAAGGCAATTAAGTTTGGAATCGCCATCATAGCGTTCATGGTATCGGCCAGTAGCCAAATAAAGTTTAATGAGCTCATCGCACCAACTGGCACGGCAAGTACCCATACAATACGAAACGGTTTAATCGCTTTGGTACCAAATAAGAATTGGACACATTTCTCACAATAGAAGCTCCAACCCAAAATAGTCGTGAAAGCAAAAATAGCCAACGCGATAGCCACAATCACATTACCAAACGAGAAAGTACTACCAAACGCACTTGACGTTAACGATGCGCCTGTTTCGCCCGACATCCATTCGCCAGACAAAATGATCGCAAAACCGGTAATTGAACATACGATGATGGTATCAATGAAAGTACCGAGCATCGCAACCAAACCTTGTTTCACTGGGTTCTTGGTTTTTGCGGCTGCGTGAGCAATCGGCGCAGAACCTAAACCGGCTTCATTGGAGAACACACCACGAGCCACACCAAAACGAATAGCAGCCCAAACCGCTGCACCAGCAAAGCCACCTTGTGCCGCTACTGGGCTAAAGGCACTTTCGATGATCAAAGCAAATGCGGCTGGAATATCTGAAATATGGGCAATCATTACCCCTAGACCGGCAACGATATAAAACAACGCCATTAGAGGAACCAGCTTACCCGCCACTTCAGAAATACGTTTGATACCACCGATAAGAACCAGACCAACCAACAACATTAACACAACGCCAGTGATCACAGGAGAGACACCAAAATTACTATCTAATGCATCTGCAACCGAGTTAGCTTGTACACCATTCCCAATACCAAAACCGGCAATTGCACCAAAAATGGCGAATAGCGTTCCTAGCCATGTCCATTTTTTCGATAAACCGTTTTTGATGTAATACATCGGGCCACCGACATAATTCCCATATTCATCTTTTTCACGGTACGTCACCGCACATACCGCTTCTGAATATTTAGTTGCCATACCGACTAACGCAGTACACCACATCCAAAACAATGCACCTGGACCACCGAGTGCAATGGCGGTTGCCACACCAGCAATATTACCGGTACCAATAGTGGCAGAAAGCGAAGTCATTAAGGCGTTAAATGGCGTAATGTCCCCTTCCGATGAACTGGTGCGCCCATTCCATAACAACTTAAAACCTTGCGGTAGTTTTAAGATTGGCATAAATCTTAGACCGAGCATTAAAAATAACCCGACACCTAAAATAATAACCAGCATTGGGACGCCCCAGACAACCCCATTAATAGCAGAAATAAAATTGGTTAACGCTTCCATATGAAGTCCTTTCTCTTATGATTATTCACTTATGCCCACAACAAGAACACAAATCGAACCAGAGCCATGCAAAAACCACTCCATAGAGCATACTCTGAATGATTTCATAATAAGCATGAAAAACGATCGTACCTAGTAAGAATCATAAAATTGTGAAAAAACACTCATTTTTGTAACAAATAAACAACATTATGCTTATTTAGCGGTAACCCACAGTATTAATGCATCGTCATCACTGACAGAAATCAAGGTATGCCCCATACTGGCATCGTAGTACACGCTATCGCCTTGTTTTAATTCAACAGGTTCATAAAATTCACTATAAAAGCGCACCTCCCCTTCCAGCACGAGCAAGAACTCTTCACCATCGTGGCGAATCCATTCTTGATAATCATCAAAGTTGCGTGAGCGAATTCGGCTTTTAAACGGCACCATTTTCTTATTGGAAAGTTGAGTCGCCAATAATTCGTGCTCATAAGTTGTCGTTGGATGAGGTTTACCTTCACCTGCTAAAGTCACGTCACGTCGACCAATAGCACTGGCTTGTTTTGGTGGCTCAAAAATTTGTGGGATCGGCATATCCAATCCAGTCGCCAATTTTTGCAAAGCCTGAAAAGTCGGAGAAATTTGCTCGTTTTCGATTTTAGATAATGTCGAACGCGCCAAGCCTGTGCGCTTACTCGCTTCTTCTAGCGTTAGCCCCATCTGTAAACGGATATCTTTCAAACGCTGCCCTAAATTCAATGGCGTTAAGGTTTGATCAGGATCGTCTGACTGAAACGTCATCTGTTTATTTACTAATTCACTTTTTACACTCACCGATGTCCCCTATCGTGCTATCCCTTTTTCATTGCTTTAAAATCTAGGATTTCACTAGATATACCCAAATGACTTAGGGTTAAAGCAAACGATTGCCTAAACAGTCTACCGATTCAAAATATCAGATTAAAGGGAAACTATTTCCTAAAAGGTGCGTTAGGTAACAAAAATGGAAATCTTGTTTCTTATAGGAAACTTTTGGTTGAATAATCGACTTGTGAAAAGTATGTTATGGGTAATCGCATGCAAGAATGGTAAGGCTTGAAAGGAAATATTTCTCGCCAACTTCCGTTCTTTTTAAATACACATTCAATGACTACACTAATTAACACGATCGTTTTGCCGACCCAAAAGCAAACGATTGCGCGATAAATCATTGATTAGAAAAACTTTCTATTTTTAGGAGCAAATAAAATGGACATGACTCTAAAATTTACCGAAAGCCACGAATGGGTTCGTGATAATGGTGATGGTACAGTAACCATCGGTATTTCTGAACACGCTCAAGAAATGCTAGGCGATGTGGTTTTTGTTGATCTACCGGAAGTCGGTGACACCATCGATGCCGGTGATAGCTTTTCTTTAGTGGAGTCGGTAAAAGCGGCGTCGGATATTTATGCTCCTGTGACAGGTGAAATTGTTGAAATCAACGAAGAGCTAGAAGACAGCCCTGAACTTATCAACAGCGAATCTTATGAAGGCGGCTGGATTGTTAAAGTGAAGTTAGATGACGCCTCTGAATTAGATAACTTGCAAGGTGCGGAAGATTATCTGGCGAGCATTGAAGAAGAGTAATTACGTTTCTCGTAACTAGGACGCTGCGCTGCTCGGGGCTTGGAAAAGAAGGCTGTGGTTAAACGCTTCGAGACACGAGTAACGAGAAGCGCAGCGCTCGAAAATCGAATCTACATTCAAAAAGTCAGCCTTTATTCGCTGGCTTTTACTTTCATTCAGGTAACACCATGACTAATCTAATCAATGATTTATGTAACAGCCAAGAGTTTATTGGTCGCCACAATGGGCCGAACTCTAACGATCAACAAGCCATGCTCGATATCATTAACTCACTCAGTGATAGCAAGGCAGATTCACTTGATCAATTAATCGAACAAACCGTTCCGGCTAACATTCGCTTGCAAGCGCCTATGAACTTAGACGCACCAATGAGCGAAGCAGATATGCTGACAAAAATAAAAGGCATTGCACAGCTTAACAAGGTGCAACGTACTTTTATTGGTCAAGGTTACTACAACACTTTCACGCCAAACGTTATCCTGCGTAATGTGCTTGAAAACCCAGGTTGGTACACCGCTTATACACCTTATCAACCAGAAATCTCTCAAGGTCGTTTAGAGTCTCTACTTAACTACCAACAAATGGTGATCGACCTAACCGGCATGGATATCGCCAATGCTTCTCTTCTTGATGAAGCCACCGCTGCCGGTGAAGCGTTGACTTTATGTAAACGTGCTGGCAAAAGCAAAAGTAACGTGTTCTTTGTGGCTGATGATGTGCATCCTCAAACCATCGAAGTCGTCAAAACACGCGCTGAATTCATTGGTTTTGAAGTGATGATTGGCAATATTGATAGCCTACCTCAGCAAGATGTGTTTGGTGCGCTACTTCAATACCCAAACACTACAGGTGAAGTTCGTGATTTAACCGATGTAATCACAGCGGCTCAAGCCAATAAAACACTGGTGACGGTTGCCACTGATCTACTGGCCTCTACTCTATTAAAACCAGCGGGTGAAATGGGTGCTGATGTCGTGATTGGTAGCGCACAACGCTTCGGCGTACCCGTTGGCTACGGCGGACCACACGCAGCCTTTATGGCAACCCGTGAAAAACACAAACGTACCATGCCAGGCCGTGTGATCGGTGTGTCTATCGATAGTAAAGGCAAACAAGCACTACGCATGGCAATGCAAACTCGTGAGCAACATATTCGCCGTGAAAAAGCGACCTCAAACATTTGTACTGCTCAAGCTCTACTTGCCAACATGGCTTCTTTCTATGCGGTCTATCATGGCGCTGAAGGTTTACGTACCATCGCGCGCCGCACTCACCACTTTACCGCGATCCTTGCAGCTGGCTTACAATCAGCTGGTCATAAGTTAGTACACCATACTTTCTTCGACACCATCACGATCGACAGCCAAGAACAAACCGAGCGTTTATACCAAGCGGCGCAACATGCGGGTATTAACCTACGTAAGCTACCATCTCAAATTGGTATCAGCCTGGATGAAACAACTAAAGTAGAAGATATCGAAGCGCTATTTGCTGTGTTCTCGGTAGAAGGCAAAGTGGAAGATTTCTCCAGCAAAATTGCCGCCGATGAATTTTCAGCCATTCCAGCCGATTGTCAGCGTACCTCTGAGTTCTTAACTCACCCAGTATTCAACACCCATCGTAGCGAAACCCAAATGATGCGTTACTTGAAGAAACTGGAAAACAAAGATTTCTCCTTAACACACGGCATGATCCCATTGGGTAGCTGTACTATGAAACTCAACGCAGCCGCTGAGATGCTCCCGATCACTTGGCCAGAGTTTGGTGCAATCCACCCATTCGCGCCATTAGAGCAAGCCGCTGGCTACACAGCCCTTGCTGATTCTCTGAAAAAACAACTGTGTGAAATCACCGGCTACGATGAGTTTTCTCTCCAGCCTAATTCCGGTGCTTCTGGTGAATATACAGGCTTAATCGCGATTCAACGCTACCACCAAAGCCGCGGTGAAGGTCATCGTAATGTTTGTCTAATTCCAAGTTCTGCACACGGCACCAACCCTGCTACTGCTTCTATGGTATCCATGAAAGTGGTGGTGGTAATGTGTGATGAGTACGGCAACATCGATATGCAAGATCTTGCTGCGAAAATCGATAAACACCGCAACGAGCTTTCAAGCATTATGATCACCTACCCATCGACTCACGGTGTGTACGAAGAACAAGTGCAAAAAGTCTGTGACATGGTACATGCCGCTGGCGGTCAGGTTTACCTGGATGGTGCCAACATGAACGCACAGGTTGGCTTAACGAACCCGGGCGTGATTGGTGGTGACGTTTCACACTTGAACCTACACAAAACCTTCTGCATTCCACACGGTGGGGGTGGTCCAGGTATGGGACCTATTGGTGTTAAATCTCACCTTGCTCCATTCTTACCAGGTCACATTGAAAATGGCGTTGAAGGCAAAGACTACGCGGTTTCAGCAGCAGATCTAGGTAGTGCTTCTATTCTACCGATTTCATGGGCTTACATCACCATGATGGGCGGCACAGGCTTAACCGAAGCCACTAAGATCGCCATTTTAAATGCTAACTACATCATGGAGCGTCTACGCCCACACTACCCCGTGCTTTACCGTGGTCACAATGGCCGTGTCGCGCATGAATGTATTATTGATATTCGTCCGCTTAAAGACGCAACCGGCATCAGCGAAGAAGACATTGCTAAACGCTTAATGGACTACGGCTTCCACGCACCTACCATGTCATTTCCTGTAGCGGGAACCTTAATGGTTGAGCCAACGGAATCGGAAGACAAAGCCGAGCTAGATCGCTTCTGTGACGCCATGATCGCCATCCGTCAAGAAATGGACAAAGTACAACAAGGTGAATGGCCGCTCGACAACAACCCGTTAGTCAATGCGCCACACACTCAAGCGGACTTAATGAGCGATACTTGGGATCGCCCATACACTCGCGAAGAAGCTTGCTTCCCATCGGCTCAAGCCAAAGATGCCAAATACTGGCCAACCGTCAACCGTGTCGATAACGTCTACGGTGACCGTAACTTGATTTGCTCATGCCCGAGTATTGAGAGTTATCAGTAAGGGTTTATAAAAAGCTAAAATGATAAAAGCGAGTACTGAGAAGTGCTCGCTTTTTTGTTGGGGTTTGTATTGTAAATTGCTCTAGAGAAGGGACGCTCCATATAGCCAATTTAAGACAACTGCTGCAATTTATGCTCAACCAACAAATCATCTGGTGCGATCTTCTTAGCGACTTCTAAAAGCTTTAACGCATCTTGCGGGTTATCTTGCTGGTGCTTGGTCGCAATCTCTACCAGTGGTTGAATATCAATGGTCTTCTTATGTTCTTTGACGTGGGCTCTTTTCTCATCAATTAACACGTTATGTGCGGTGCTCAATAAACCTAAACGATGGGCAGAGTTTACATTCGCTTTATTGAGGCTATCGTAGTATTCCTCTTTTAAGCGCAACGTTTTGGTTTGATGGCGAAACTGAGCAATATCGATCTGTTGGTGACAAATAAAATCCACCGCAACTTGTTTATAAAAACCAAACTTATTGAGATAGGTGGCGTGGGTACCGTGGCCCATGCCGAACACTCTTAAATGGGTCAGTTGTGGATAGCGTTTGGCATGTAGACGGTCGATGTCATTGGTTGGATCATAAATAATATAACCCTGAGCATCACCAAGATCTAAATCGTGGTAATCCCCTTGCCAATCAAATTGTTGGGCGAGCTCAGTACTGCTTCTGTCATCCCAAGGTACAAGATCTTTATTTTTGGTACTGACAGGATGAAACAACAATACTTGATCCAATTGCAGCAATTTTGCGAATGCCCCGATGGCAAAACCACCGCGGCTTAGCCCGTAACCTAAGCGAGACTCAAACGGTGCTAATAAGGTAGATAGTTGCTCTAGGAAGAAAATTAAATTACGGCTACGAAACCAATTACTTTTGCCTAGATGCTGGAAAGAGAGGATATTCACATTTTGCTTTTGAGCAAGACTGTAACCCCAAGGTGCAAAGTCTGAGTGTAAATCTTGTTGCTGTAGATTGGTGCCGGCAGGCGAAAAGGTAAACAACAATGGTTTGTTTAAATCGACAAACTCATATTTAACAAAAACATCGTCTAGTAAGTCTTCTCCTGTTATTGGTAGCCTCGCTTGTTGCTCTTGTTTATCAAGCGCAGACCATTCATCTAACCAATACAGTAACTTCATTTATCCTCCATCTAAACTGCCGTAAGCAATTGTTTTAAAATTATTTGTGTCGTATCTCCCATATAAGGGCGTTCAGTCCTCTTTTAAAAACTGGATTTTGACTTGTTCATTAAATTGAGAAATATCTATTGTTTGATGATGGATAAATTGCTCGACCATCTGATTATAAAAATCTCGCCTGTCTAAATTATTCGGGTGAACGCCATGCCCCATTCCCACCACAGTAAAATGGATCAGTTCTGGGTAACGTTCAGCATGGAGCTTATCGATGTCATTGGTTGGGTCATAAATAATATAACCCTGAGCATTACCTAGGTCACGATCATGATAATCACCTTGCCAATCAAACTGTTGAGCGAGCTGGGTACTAGGACGATCATCCCATGGCACCAATGATTGATTTTTGGTACTGACTGGGTAGAACAACAAAACATGATCCAGTTTAAGCAAGTTAGCGAAAGCCCCAATCGCAAAGCCACCACGGCTTAAGCCATAACCTAATCGAAGCTTGAAAGGCGTTAGCAACATCGAAAGTTGCTCAAGGAAATAAATCAAATTCGGGCTGCGGAACCAATTACTGATCCCAAGGTGCTGAAAAGCAATCACATTCACTTGATGTTGTTGGGCAAGTTCATAGCCCCAGGGAGAGAAGTTGTCATGCAGATCTCGCTCTTTCACATCCGTGCCAGAAGGAGAGAAAGTAAACAATAGTGGCTTGTTTAAATCCACCAGCTGATAGCGGACAAACACATCATCAAGTTGACTACTTCCAGAGAAAGGAAGACGGGATTGCTGTTCGTTTTCGGAAAGGGATACCCATTCATCCAACTTATACAGTAATTTCATTTATCCCTCTCACAAATTTGATGCGCGCGCACCTTAACAAAAAAAAGGGGGAGATGTAAAACGATGTGGGAAATTGAGCAGGAGTTATGAAGATAAAAAACGAGTACTTCATCTGAAATACTCGTTATATGTAATGGCTACCTTATCTTAATCTTTACAACGTCGTAATCACATCATCGAGAGCCAATCGAGCTTTCGGTAAGCCGTGATTATAATCTTCGCCATCTTTGTGGTAACCAATCGCGATGGCGACTTCACAAATATGACCATCTAACTCCGACTTGAATGACTCTCCGATTAAGGTTGAATCAACGCCTTCCATTGGAGTGGAATCAATACCTAAGCGAGCCAAAGTATGCAATAGGTTACCTAGTGCAAGATACATTTGAGCTTTAGACCAGTGACCATTAAAACCTGATTCATCGGTATTGGCATCAACGAAGGCATAAGCACCCATAAATTGATCGTACATCTCTGCTGGTAAATGGCCTGATGTCACTTCAGCATCAACCCGTTTGGCAAACTTTTCTTTGGTAAATTTTGGATCGTACGCCAAAAGAATCGTATGTGAGGCCGCTTTCGCATGTGGTTGGTTAAACTGGTGCATATTGGCAAACGTATCGTGAAAACGAAGTTTTGCTTCATCCGTTTCCAAAACAAGGAATTTCCAAGGCTGAGAATTAATCGATGATGCCGATAAACGAATCGCTTCTTTAATGATAGCCATATCTTCTTGAGAGATACGCTTTTCTTCATCATATTTTTTTGCAGTGTAACGGTTGTTTAGATCTGTGATGATTGGATGAGACATCTTGATACCTTATTTCAATACAATGTAGATTACAGCGCTAAGGGAAAAATCAACCAATGCGCTAACGTTGAAAGCAATCATACGTGAAAGTTTAAAATTGATAATAGAGTGATTTGTTGAATTACTTTATAGATTTTATTGAAAATGATTGGGGTATGATATTTACAACTTACAATATCCATATACCCCCCATAGAGAATCTGACCTATGAAAAAAATTATCTTAATCACTGGCGCAACAGATGGCATTGGCTTAGAAACAGCAAAATCATTAGTGCAACAAAGCCATCATGTGATTTTACATGGTCGAAATTCAGAAAAATTAAATTTACTGCAACAAACACTGAAGCAAACCGCTCAAAATAAAGTTGAAACGATCACAGCAGATTTATCAGACATCACTATGGTTAAAGCCATGGTGATCGAAGTGGCTGAGCGCTTTGGAAAATTAGATATCATCATCAATAATGCCGGGGTTTTCACCACTTCTACTCCTAAGATGCAAGATAATTTAGATGTTCGCTTCGTGGTCAACACCCTCGCTCCTTACATCTTAACCAAAGAGTTATTACCGCTATTCGATAAAACTGGTCGCGTAGTAAATCTTTCATCAGCAGCACAAACGAGTGTCGATTTAAATGCACTTATCGGGAAAACCGATCTCAACGACAATGCCGCTTATGCCCAAAGCAAGTTAGCACTTACGATGTGGTCTCGGCACTTGGGTTTAGCCTATAAAGAGACTGGTCCTATGATCGTATCGGTGAATCCCAAGTCTTTTCTGGGAAGTAAAATGGTGAAAGAGGCTTATGGTGTTGCCGGTGGCGATATTCAACTTGGCGCCGATATTTTAGTAAAAGCGGCGCTATCAGACGAATTTGCTCAAGCACATGGTGCCTATTTTGATAACGATATTGAAGCTTTTGCTATGCCTCACTCGGATGCTTTAGATTCAGCGAAGGTAAACGATGTTATAAAAACTTTAGATAGTCTTTATTCCCAATAGGTTTGCTGACTAAAGTACTCAATAAAGTAATCAATAAACGCTCGAACTTTTAACGGGGTTAAACGAGAACTTGGATAGACGGCCCAAATACTGGCATTCATATCCAGTGGATAATCTTGTAATATTTCCACCAACTCCTCATTTTCAAGATGCTGATGAACACTCCATAATGAGTTGATCGAAATACCAACACCATGAATAGAGGCATCACGCATCGCATCCCCATTATCCGTTCGAAAACGTCCTGAAGTATGCACATTCACTAGGCCATTTTCAGTTTTGAAAGCCCAGTTATCCATTCCCATTAAGTTGATACAATCATGATCCACCAGCTCTTGTGGCGTATTGGGTTCACCATTCTGTTTTAGATAATCTGGAGAGGCCACCACGATACGACGATCAGGAGCAAGCTTACGAGCAATTAACGTTGAGTCTTTGAGTTCAGCCACGCGGATCGCCACGTCAAATCCACCTTCCACCATATCGATAATCGAATCAGAAAAACGAAAATCGACGGTGATATCAGGGTATTTAGCCATAAACGCGTTTAATCCAGGGATCAAATGCATACGCCCAAATGAGGCTGGTGCAGTCACTCGTAAAGTCCCAGTTGGATTATTATTCCCAGCGCCTACCGCACCTCTGGCAGCTTCAACAGAGGCCAATACTTCTTCCGCATACGGCAAAAAAGCGAGCCCTTCTTCAGTCAACGAAACTTTGCGCGTGGTTCTGTGTACCAATCGAACCCCTAAGCCTTCTTCTAGCTTATTAATATGTGAGCTGGCGACCGCCGGAGATAAGCCTAACTCATGACCTGCCATGCTAATACTCTGACTTGAGGCTAAACGAACAAGTAATTTTAGGTGTTCTATGTTCATAGTAAATTCAATGCCGTCCATTCAGGGCTAATCATGGTTTTATTCTATCGTAAATGTTGAAACTTGTAGCGTATGGACACTATAAACAAAAACGAACACTACCATCTAAAGTGCTCGTTTTTGTTTTATTTTAAATGGTCAATTAAAACGCTGGCTCAATCGTGCCTTTAAAGGTGGTTTGGATAAAGTCACGAATCGGTTGTGACTGATAAATCTCAACGAACTTTTTATACGTTTCGTTATCTTTATCCGCTTCTCGTGAGGCAATGATCATAACGGCTAATTCCGCATCTTTTGCTTCAAAGTAGATACCTTGTGTTTTTGGATCTAAACCAGCAGACATTACGTAATTCATTGTGATCACAGACGCATCAGCATCGGTTAACGTTCTTGGTAATTGTGCGGCGTCCATTTCGATAAAATCAAACTGCTTTGGGTTCTCAACAATATCAAACACTGTCGCTTTCGAGCCTACGCCCGGTTTTAACGTAATAAGCTTAGCTTCTGCTAGTAACAATAAAGCACGGCCACTATTGGTTGGATCATTTGGAATAGTAATGGTGGCGTTTTGCGGTAAATCAGCCAAATTTTGATACTTATCGGAATACACGCCCATGCGCATCAAAATAGATCGGCCAATAGAAACTAAGTGCGCTTTCTTATTGTTATCATTAAAATTATTCAAAAAAGGTTGGTGCTGATAACTGTTTAAATCAATACTGCCATCGACTAGCGCGGCATCCGGTGTGATGTAATCAGAAAAGGTCACCACCTCCACTTTCAACCCATGTTTAGCCGCTTCCTCTGCAACCGCTTCAACCACTTGAGCGTGAGGCCCAACCGTCGCGCCCACTTTGATGACTTCCGTTTTGTCTTCTTGTCCGCAAGCGGTTAACCCTAATGCCAAAGGAAAAAGTAGTGCAAGCTTGGTAATGGTTTTCTTCATTGTCATAAATATCCCTTTTAAATAAAAATAGCCGTATAGACTTCCATAATGAGAGTACCTTAACTGAAGAAGAAAGCATAATGATTTAAGTACGCTAGGTATATTTCACATTCTGCAACGCTCAATCTACCTCCAAAGTTCAATTTATTTTTAAAGTTTAAAATTTTATTATAACCCTAGTAACCAAGAGGATATAGCATGAACAGAAAACCGACACGTACAGAAGCCATGCAAATCATCATTAATGAAGCAAAGGAGACTTTTCCTTTATATGAAGAAGATACCTTTGTTTGCGGTACGGAAGGGAATTGTATTGGCTGCCCTAAAAAGTTAATGGAACTGGTTGATTCAGAACTGTCATATTGGGAAAGTGCCCTAAGGCGTGGTGTCACCCCACAATTTGATGAAATCCGCCGTTTTGGCAAACTATGTAAAAACGTTAAACGCGGTTTAGTGCGTAACAATATTTTGTAATCCTCTCCTCCTTCTTTCTGATGCTAGCCAATAGCCTTATATACTTGAATTTTATCTATAGTGTTCTAAGTTTTAGTTAAGAGAAACTTTTGAATTATTATTAAATTTAGTGACTAAATAGCTGATATTGGCTAATTTATTTTAATTATTCACAAAATAAATGTGTAGTGTACTTAACATTTTTCAGCCAAAAGCAGTAAAAACCTAAGCAAATTGAATGTTTAAATTTGTTAGATCACTCAACATATTGGAATAAAACCACACCAAAATCGTGACAATGATCACACCAACAAAAAGTCCGCATTCTTCCCATGTGTTTAGTCCAAAATGTTTATGAAAAGATGATTAAGTAAAACCTTAGATATACCCAAATTAATTGGAGTTACAGTGAGGCGACAAGTGAATGAGACCCCATGAGCATAGCTCGTCTTATTCGGTTGGTGCAAATGAGCGCTATCAACAAAGCTGCAGCTCCAAATACGAAGGGTATAAACATCGTTATGAACGACATCACCAAGGAAAGGAGAGCAAATGTTTACTCGAAATAGCTTAAAAAAGCTTGCTACCGTATCTTGCATTACCGCAAGTATTGGATTTTCAAGTTTTGCTAGTGCCGACACATGGCGTTATGCCCATGAAGAATATGAAAATGATGTTCAAGATATTTATGCTCAACAATTCAAAAAGTACATCGAGGATAATTCTGATCACACTCTAAAAGTTTATCGTTTTGGTGAGCTTGGTGAATCGGATGACATTATGGAGCAAACTCAAAGTGGTATTTTGCAGTTTGTTAACCAATCACCTGGCTTCACGGGTTCATTAATTCCAGAGGCGCAAATTTTCTTTATTCCTTATCTAATGCCTACGGATATTCAAGCGGTTATTAAATTCTTTGGTAGCAGTAAAGCCATCAATGAAGACTTCCCTAAACTGTATGCAGAGCAAGGCTTAGAGCTACTAAAAATGTATCCAGAAGGTGAAATGGTTTTAACCACCGATGAACCAATCACTTCTCCTGATGAGCTAAAAGGTAAAAAAATACGTGTCATGACAAACCCTCTATTGTCATCAACTTATGAAGCCTTTGGGGCAACACCGACCCCACTCCCTTGGGGTGAAGTTTACGGCGCACTACAAACGAATATGATTCAAGGCCAAGAAAACCCAATCTTCTGGATTGAATCAGGCGGTTTATATGAAGTGTCACCAAATCTAATTTTCACTCATCACGGCTGGTTTACTACCGCTTCAATGGCGAATAAGAAGTTCTATGATGGCTTATCAGATGAAGATAAAACATTGATCCAAAAAGCTTCAGATTTCGCTTATGACGGAACCATTAAGCACATTACGGGTTTAGCGGAAAAATCACTTAAACAAATCCAGTCTAAGAGCGATAAAGTCACCGTCACTCGTTTGACGGATGAGCAACTTGCTAAATTTAAAGCAAGAGCTCCTCAAGTTGAAAAAACGTTTATTGAAATGACAGGTGAAGGTGGCCAAGCCTTACTTGATCAATTCAAGGCTGATTTAAAAGCTTCACAATAATAATTAGCTTTAACTAAGGTTAATTACAGTAGGACTGGGCACCGAGTCACTTTATCGCATGAGAGTATTCGGTGCTCTTTATTGAAGGAAGCACTATGCCTAATTCAGATAGGTTAGATTACCACTCCGAACTGCCCGGTTTTTTGGGCACCCTCGATAACTTTCTAAGCAAAATAGAAGCGGTGATGCTCGCGACAGGCGTATTGCTCATGGCTTTAAATACTTGCATCAATGTCGCAGCGAGATTTGCCTTTGGTGAAGGCTTGTTCTTTGCTGGAGAAATTAATCGAATATTGATCATTCTTATTACGTTTGCCGGAATCGGCTTTGCTGCTCGTCTTGGGCGTCATATTCGCATGTCAGCGTTTTTCGATATGTTGCCTGATAGTGGCCGAAAATTTTTGATGATCCTCATTTCACTTATCACTGCCGTCATTATGTTCGCCTTAGCTTACTTTGCTTTTCAATACGTGGTAAGCGTTTATGAGCGAGGTCGAATCTTACCGGCACTAGGGTTCGAAATTTGGTGGATTTATATTTGGGTACCAATGGGTTTTGCTATTACCGGTATTCAATACTTACTCACTGTATTTAAAAACCTCACTAGTCAAAAAGTTTACTTATCAAGTGGTGTCGTTGATGGCTACACCGATCATGAACAAGACCTCTAAAGGCACTATTTTATGGCACTGACTTTAATGCTCATCATGTTGGTACTGCTATTAATTGGCTTTCCAATGATGATCCCTCTCACCGCGGCCGCTCTAACGGGCTTTTATATGATGTTTGGTGGAATGAGCCAAATGGATACCTTTATTCAACAAGTACTTGGAGGTATTCGCCCTGCTTCCCTGATCGCGGTTCCTATGTTCATTCTTGCCGCCGATATTATGACACGCGGACAATCAGCACATCGATTAATCAATATGGTGATGACCTTTATTGGCCACATCAAAGGTGGGCTAGCGATTAGTACTGCGGCTTCATGTACTTTATTCGGTGCGGTTTCTGGATCTACCCAAGCAACCGTAGTCGCCGTCGGTTCAGCGTTACGCCCCAAATTACTTAAAGCAGGTTACAGTGATTCTTTTTCATTAGCCCTTATTATTAATGCTAGTGATATCGCATTTTTAATTCCACCAAGTATCGGCATGATTATTTATGGCGTGATCTCGGAGACTTCAATTGCAGAACTATTTATTGCCGGCATTGGCCCTGGCTTAATGATCTTGTTGTTCTTCTCTATTTACAGTTACATCTACGCGACCGTCAAAAAAGTGCCAACCGAAGAAAAAGCAAGTTGGAGCGAGAGAGCAACCGCCTCCAAGCGAGCAATTTGGCCATTAATGTTCCCTGTGATTATCGTCGGTGGTATTTACGGTGGTGTATTTAGCCCAACAGAAGCTGCAGCGGTGTGTGTTCTATATGCCATCATCTTAGAGTTTGTTATTTTCCGCTCACTTAATACACAAGATATTTATGTGATAGCCAAATCTACCGGGCTAATTACCGCAGTGGTATTTATACTCGTTGGAGTAGGAAATGGCTTCTCATGGATCATTTCTTTTGCTCAAGTACCACAAACCATTTTAGATGCGATTGGCATTGATCAAATGGGGCCACTTGGCGTATTAGCAGCTATTTCAATCGCCTTTTTCGTGGCTTGTATGTTTGTTGACCCTATCGTCGTGATCTTGGTACTAACCCCCATATTTGCGCCCGCGGTTGCGGCAACGGGACTCGATCCGGTTCATGTCGGCATCATCATTACCTTGCAAGTTGCGATTGGTTCTGCGACCCCACCGTTTGGCTGTGACATATTTACCGCGATTGCCATCTTTAAGCGCCCTTATTGGGAAGTAATTCGTGGCACTGGGCCATTTATTTTTATCTTATTATTATCAGCCGCTTTACTCATTTTCTTCCCAAGCATTGCACTCTTTTTAAGAGATATCACCTTTGCAGACTAGTCAATTCGACTGATTTAACATTGAGATACCAAAAACAAAAAGACCTCACGCTATATCAATAACGTGAGGCCTTTGTTTTATTTGAACGCTTTATCTAAACGTGAGCCTAAATGACTTAAGCAACGGATAGTTCAATCGCGATATTACCGCGAGTCGCGTTTGAGTACGGGCAAACTTCATGTGCTTTGTTTACTAGATCTTGAGCGATCGCTTTATCAAGGTCGCCAACATTCACTTCTAATTTCACAGCAATACCAAATCCGCCTTCAATTGGGCCAATTGATACTTCAGAGTTAATGTGCGTGTCTTGTGGTAGTGCTACTTTAGCCTGACCTGCTACCAATTTCAGTGCGCCAATAAAGCATGCTGCGTAACCTGCGGCAAAAAGTTGCTCAGGGTTTGTGCCTTGACCGTCATCACCACCTAAGCCTTTTGGTGTAGAAAGAGCCACATCCAAGCGACCATCATCTGATTTTGCTGAACCTTCACGTCCACCTGTTGCAATCGCTTTAGCGGTGTAGGCAACACTTTGTAGTTCTTTCATGTTTTATTCCTTTTGGGTTGACGAAAATACTTTGCATACAAAATAGTAGATCGTAAAAACGTTAATTGCAAATATTTTGTGTGCAAACTAAAATGGCGATAAGCACAAAATGAGAATAGACATGAAACATCCCCAACTCAAACTCGACAACCAAATCTGCCACCGTTTATATATGGCCTCTAATGGACTTACTCGTACCTACCGAGATTCATTAGCCGAGCTCAATTTAACCTACCCTCAATATGTTGTGATGATGGCACTGTGGGAAAAAGATGGCATCAGCATTACCACTTTACTTGAGAAAACCGCAATTGATGGTAGCGCTATGACGCAAATTCTCAAAAAAATGGAAGATAAACAGTTATTGAGCATAGTGAAAGATCAGCACGACAAGCGTAAACGTGTCGTTAAATTGAGTGACTCGGGAGAGAATTTACAATCAAAAGCAGCAAAAATACCTGAACATATTCGATGCCAATTTCCAAGTTTACATGATGGAGAAGCTCAGTTATTAATTCAACTTCTTGATAAAATTATCAAAGATGTAGACTAAAACTTACTCTCTGAAATGATAAGAATTTAACTTTCGCTATCACCGCACAAAATAAAAAATCAATTTAACTAAATTTACACTATTCGCTCTTGATTTCTTACGTTTGCCCTATATAGTAATCGAAATGATAATAGTTATCGATTACGTAAAGGATAAGAAATGAAATGTTTCAATAAATCTAGTTTGATAGCCTCCGCTTTCATCTCAATTGCAACGTTATGCTCAGTTTCAGTGAATGCTAAATCTATCACGGTTGATCATATTATGGGTTCAACCACACTGGAATCATCACCACAGCGTGTGGTGGTCATTGGTACAGGCGTACTTGATGCCGTTGATGCACTTAAAATAAAGCCTGTTGCAGTGTCAAAAGGGACCCCCCTACCTGATTATCTTGATCAATATAACGCTGATAACATCGCTTCTTCTGGCACCATTTTTGAACCTGATTTTGAAACCATTTACACTCAGAAGCCTGATCTTATTATTGTTGGACCACGCAGCTCTAAACATTTCAAAGAATTGTCGAAAATCGCTCCTACTTTTGTCTTTGCGGTGGAAAATGGCTCTGATTACTGGCAGAACACCCAATCTCTCTGGAATGATTTAGGCTTAATTTTTGATAAACAAGAATTGGTCAATCAGAAAATTGATGGTTTAAACCAACGCTTTGCAGCGATTAAATCTTATAACCAAAGCCATGACATAGATGCATTAATGCTGATGAGTTCTGGTGGTAATGTGACATCATTTGGTGAAGGTTCGCGTTTTTCCGTTCTATATAAAGATTTCGGTTTCAAACCAACCATCACAGTCAAAGACAAAAAATCTGAAAAAACAGGTGGTCATGGTCAATTAGTGTCTTACGAACTGGTTAGTCAAGAAAACCCATCTACATTATTGATTTTAGATCGCGATAAATTAGTCAACAAAGGTAAAAGCACGACTCGCCAAGACTTTGATAATGAGTTAGTTAAGTCAACAAATGCCTATAAAAACAACCGTATGATCTACCTAGATATCCCCGCTTGGTATGTGGCAAGCTCTGGCATTACGGCAACAGAGACTATGGTTACCGATATTGAGTCATTAACCAAATAATAAAAACCTGAGGTTGTTGTGGCTAAATTGCTGTTAATTTTAGTCTGCCTAAGTCTATCTTCATTATTTGTTGGGGTGGGTAACGTTTCGTTAACCCACCTTATTTCAGGTAATGCGAATGCTTGGCAATTATTTCTCACCAGTCGTGTACCACGCTTACTAGCCATTTTATTAGCTGGGAGCGGTTTAAGCATTGCTGGCCTTATTATGCAGCAAATCAGCCAAAACCGATTTGCAGCGCCTTCCACATCCGGCACTATAGAATGTGCCATGCTGGGTTTCGTTTTAAGCTTAGTGATTTTTGGTAATGGCGATCAACTCTGGCTGATTTTTGCCACTTCAATGATTGGCACCCTCTTTTTTGTTCAATTGATTCAACGTATTCAATTTAAAAATGCCGTTTTTGTGCCGCTTATCGGTATCATTTTCGGCAACATTGTTTCTTCAATGGCCACGTTCATTGCCTATAAGTACGATGCACTACAAAACCTATCTGGTTGGGCGGTAGCTAATTTTGCCAACATTTTGGCAGGTAACTTCGAGCTACTCTATATCGCTATTCCAGTCGCTATTTTTAGTTACCTTTACGCAACTCGAATCTCGGCAGTTGGCATGGGTAAAGATTTTGCGATTAACCTAGGATTAAATTATCAGCAAGTAATGACTATTGGTGTCGCTCTGGTTTCGATCATGTCTGCCTCTGTGGTGATGATCGTCGGTCAGCTTCCCTTTCTTGGTTTAATTGTGCCTAACTTAGTGAACCGTTTTTATGGCGATAATCTACGTAAGAATATTCCTCGCACCGCAATATTGGGCGCGATTTTGGTACTAGCTTGTGATGTGGTTGGGCGCATTATTATCTTCCCTTACGAGATCCCAATTTCTATGGTGATTAGTTTATTAGGTGGCAGCGTGTTTATTTTCTTAGTGTTAAAAGGTATGAAACATGAGCGCTAAATTATTAAATAAACCGATGCTTAAAAACAAAAGGCATGTCTTTACCCGTATGCCTTCATGGTCAGGTGATAAACAAAAAATCATCGCTTTGTTACTGTTAAGCCTAGTCATGGCAACTCTGTTTATTGGCTATGGTTTAACCGAAGATAACTATCAATACTTCTTATCACGTCGAGTACCTAAAGTACTCGCCATGGTGATTGCCGGATTTGCAATTGGCATTGCGTCGTTTTGTTTTCAAACCATCACAAACAACCGCATATTAACGCCTAGTATTATGGGGTTTGATTCACTGTATCTATTGATTCAAGTGCTAGTAGTCACCTTGTTTGGTGGCTTAAGCGTGATGATGACTAACCATGTGATCAACTTTTCAATTTCCGTAGTCATGATGATGGGTTTCTCATTAGTATTATTTCTATTGTATTTCCGCTATTCCGCCAGCAATATTATTTCACTACTACTATTAGGAGTGATTTTCGGTCAGCTATTCCAAAGCGGATCTTCCTTTTTAACCATGCTGATGGACCCTGATGAGTTTTCCAATCTTCAAGCCAGTATGTTTGCCAGCTTCAATAATATTGATACTGAACTGGTTTACTGGACCATCCCGATATTAGCCATCGTATCCATCTGGTTGTTTAAGCTACATCGCACGCTTGATGTGTATTTACTCGACCAAGATAACGCCACCAGCCTAGGCGTTGATATCAAGCGCACTACACGCACCGTGCTCATTTTATCCTCCGTGTTAATTGCAATTTCAACGGCTTTAATTGGGCCGATTATGTTCTTCGGTCTATTAATTACCAACCTAACACGTGAATGGCTAAACACTTACCAACATAAGTACTTACTTACTGCCTGTGGCTTGATGTCTGTAGCGACCTTGCTGACAGGACAATGGATTATTGAAAAAGCATTCGGATTTGAAACCACCTTAAGTGTGGTAATTAATTTTGTTGGCGGGATCTATTTCTTATTCCTGCTATTACGCAATAAAGTGATGTAACCTTGATGATTGAATTAAAACAACTAACCAAACGCTTTGGCAAACATCCTGTAGTACAAAATGCTAGTGCAGAATTTGCCAAAGGGAAAGTCACTGCGATTATTGGCCCTAATGGTGCAGGGAAAAGTACCCTACTTTCGATGGCAGGAAGACTACTGAAACGTGATGAAGGTGAAGTATGGATTGATGGTAAAGAACTGGTGGAATGGGATACTAAAGCCCTCGCCAAACGCTTATCAGTACTACGCCAAGCCAATAGCTTTAATTTGCGTTTTACCGTACGAGAACTAATTTCTTTTGGACGATTCCCTTATTGCCAAGGCAACTTAAAAGATATCGATCATCAAGCGATTGATAAGGCAATTGACTACCTTGACCTTACTTTAATTCAAGATAAATATCTCGATGAACTCAGTGGTGGCCAGCGACAATTGGCTTTTATTGCCATGGTTATCGCACAAGATACTGACTATATCTTTTTAGATGAACCGCTGAATAATCTTGATATCAAACATTCACTGCAAATCATGGCGACCATTCGTCGGCTCGCCCATGAACTCAATAAAGCCGTAGTGATTGTCATCCATGATATCAACTTTGCTTCTTGCTATTCCGATACCATTATCGCTCTGAAAAAAGGCGAAATTGTGGCAAAAGGAAACGTCAATCAAGTCATCGAGGCCTCTGTGTTATCTGAAATCTACGAAACACCATTTAATGTTATTGAAGTCGACGGTAATCGCATGTGTTTATATTTCTCATGATCAGATGTTGTATTGTTAACACTACTTTTAACACTTCTAGGCTCTAGCCATTCTTTCGGAGTATTGTCATTAAGCGCTTTAATCAACGTTTGAACTCTTAATGGCAAGACTCCTGCGGCAAAATAACACACCACCGGGCGAGCTGCGCTATACCAATCTGGCATGCACAACTCTATATTTCCCGGATGTACTTTTGAATAATTATCAGCAACCCAAGTTGGTAACAAGCCAATGCCATATCCCGATGCAATAGAATCTATCTGTAGCAATAAGTTATCACTAGTTAAACGACTTATTGGTGGCATAGCCATACAATGTTCTTGGCCATTTGATAAATAAATTGTACTACTGTTATCACACTCAAATGGTAACCATTGATGATGACTGAGCTGATTGGGATGGGTTGGTGCTCCCTTCTGAGAGACATAACTAGGCGACGCGTATAATCCAAATTGCCAATAACCTAAGGTTTTCTTACGCCATGTGCCAGGCAAGTCTTGTTCACCAATTGACAACACAATATCCGGTTCATTTTGAAAATATTCATCGCGAGCTTCAGTAAATAAACGAATGTTAACTTGTGAGTGATCATCGAGGAATTGATGACATTGTGCGCGCAACCAGCTACGAATCAAACAAGGTGGAGCAATCATGGTTACTTCGCCACTGATGCTTTGCTTTAATGATTGTAAAGCGTTCTGTGACTCCTCTGCCATGGTAAGTAAGCGCTCACAATATTCCGCAAACACTTCACCGGCACGCGTCAACATTAAACGAGAACCTTGTTTGATAAATAAAGCTTGCCCTAGCTCGGTCTCTAATTGTGCCAAGCGACGGCTAATGGTTGATTTTGGTTGATTTAATGCTTTGGCCGCAGCCGTCACACTGTGATAACGACTTAATGCAGCAAAAGCTCGAATTCCTTGTAGTTCAGTTTTCATCGCTCTCTAACCCATATCCCATATTTGGAACTGTCTGTTCCATACATTGATCTATTCAATAGCTGCCAAGATGATAATAATCTCAAATGAATTTAATAATCATTATCATTTAAAGGAATAATAATGTCTAGTTATCGTTTACCGCTTTCCACTTTAGCGGGATCAATTTTATTGGCCACTCAAGCACACGCTGCTCAACCTACAAAAACCGAAACTATGGTCGTCACTGCCTCTGGTTATGAACAAGCTGAAATGACCGCTCCGGCGAGTATCAGTGTGATCACTCGTGATGAATTAGAAAATAAGTATTATCGCGATGTGACTGATGCACTGAAAACCGTTCCTGGTGTCACCATTACCGGTGGTGGCGATAACAAAGACATTAGTATTCGTGGCATGGGCTCAGCCTATACCTTGATTCTGGTTGATGGTAAGCGTCAATCTTCTCGTCAAACTCGTCCTAATAGTGATGGTCCTGGTATCGAACAAGGCTGGCTGCCACCTTTAGAAGCGATTGAACGTATCGAAGTGATTCGTGGTCCTATGTCGACGCTTTATGGCTCTGATGCGATTGGCGGTGTTATCAACGTGATCACCCGTAAAGATGCTCAGCAATGGCATGGTAATGTTCAGCTTGGTACCACGATTCAAGAAAACCGTGATTCAGGTGATGAGCGTAGTGCTAACTTTTACTTAACAGGCCCACTGACTGACAACTTGACCGCTCAGTTTAATGGCCAAACCACCGTCCGTGATGAAGATGACATTACCAATGGTTATGAAGATAAAGATTTAAATAGCTTTAACTCTAAACTCATTTATCAATTAAATGACGATCATGACTTTTCTCTTGAAGCGGGTATTAGTAAGCAATCTCGTGCTGGCACAGTAGGAAAATCGGTACCAACAACCGGATGTCGAGGTACTTGTGCAGATTCTTTAGATGAATATAAGCGTACTAATTACGCGATCACCCATAATGGTAATTGGGGTGCGGTTGGACAATCCAATACTTACCTACAATACGAAGACTCGGAAAATAAAAGCCGAGAAATGGAAAGCATGAATACGGTGTTTAAAACCAGCCTTGTCACACCCATTTATTCTCATACTTTGACATCTGGCTTTGAATACACTTATGAAAAACTTGAAGATTACACTTCAAATAGCGCATCTGATTTAACCGAATTAGATAGTTATCGTTATGCGTTCTTTTTAGAAGATGAATGGGCGATTGTCGACTCATTCAGCTTAACTGTTGGTGCACGTTTGGACGACGATAAAAATTATGGCACTCATGTCAGCCCACGTGCTTACGGCGTGTGGAGCATTACATCAAACTGGGTTCTAAAAGGCGGAGTATCAACTGGTTACCGCGCACCAACACTAAGAGAAACATCGGCTGATTGGGCGCAAGGTAGCCGAGGCGGTGATATTTATGGTGACCCGGATCTAAAACCAGAAACGTCAATTAACCAAGAAATCAGTCTAAACTACCAAGCTGATTTTGGCTTAACCTCGTCGGTCACTCTGTTCCATAATGACTTCAAAGATAAAATTACTCGCGTTGCTTGCCCAAGCTGCGGACCAATCAATAGCAGTGGTAGTGTAGCGACTAAACGCACAAACGTAGATAAAGCAGAAACACAAGGGGTCGAATTTGCTCTAGGCACTCCGCTCGGTGAAAGTGTCTTCTGGAACGCAAGCTACACCTTAAATGATTCAGAGCAAAAATCAGGAGCTTACAAAGGCCAACCTTTAGTTCAACTGCCAAAACACTTATTTAGTACCGATCTTTCTTGGCAAGCCACGTCTGATTTAGAAGCTTGGACTCAAGTGACATATCACGGCGAAGAAATGGAGCCGATCACTGGTCCATCATCAAGAAGCATCGAGGCGCCATCTTATACTTTCTGGGATATGGGTGTTAGCTATCACTTAACCAGCAATGTATCAGTGAATGCGGCGGTTTATAACCTACTTGATCAAGAAGTCACTTATGATGAATATGGTTATGTAGAAGACGGACGTCGTTACTGGGTAGGAATGAATGTAGGATTCTAATCCACCAGAGATCCATGCATTACTGATAACCAATATGCCAACCTACTTTTTAAATAGGTTGGCATTTTTTTTCCAAAAAACTCATTACATCCATAATCAAAATCTCTACTTGTTAATTTCCTTAACAATACATAACATCATGATAATTAAATAAATACCTTCACACCCCATCTGGAAAACCCTGTAAAGCTAAAAATATTAATTTGAGGTCTAAACATTTTGCGTGTAGCATTATTGTTAATTAACCGTTCAATAAAAAATAAATGGGTTCGAAATATGCCAAAAGTTGGAATGCCTGATATTAGAAAACCGCAGCTAGTAAAAGCCACGATGGCGGTCATTGAAAGAGTAGGTTTGCACGGCGCAAGCATTTCTCTCATCAGTAAAGAAGCGGGCGTATCCACTGGTATCATTAACCATTATTTCGGCGGTAAACACGGATTACTAGAGGAGACCATGCGAGCCATTTTAAGAGCGCTCTCAGACACGGTAAAAATCAAACTCAATGGTTTACCAAGCGATGCTCACCAACAACGCATTATTGGCATTGTGAACGCTAACTTTGAAGGCTTTCAGGCTGAAAATAAAGTTGCCAAAACATGGTTGGCATTCTGGTCTTACTCGATGCATGACGCACAATTAAAAAGGCTTCAACGCGTCAATGAACAGCGTTTGCTTTCACATTTGAGAATTGAATTAAAAGCGCTACTCCCTGATGAACAAGCCAACTTAGTGGCACATGGCATTGCATCTCTAATCGATGGTATTTGGCTGCGTGGCACCTTAAACCCGGAGGGTATTGATGCCGAAAAAGCACGAGAAATCATCAATGACTACCTCGATAAACAACTCGCTTTTTACAATCAACCTTCACTTTAAATTACATCATTAGGCTTTTATATGACCACAGAAACTCTATACATCCACGGCCAATTGACTGCTGCAACATCTGGTGAGACCTTCAACAGTATTAACCCTGCCAATGGTGAAGTGATCGCTGAAATCGGCCAAACCTCACAGGATGATCTCAACAAAGCGATAGCATCAGCGAAACAAGGCTTTCAAGTATGGTCCCAAATGAGCGCCGTGGAACGCAGTCGTATTTTATTAAAAGCGGTTGAAATCCTTAGATCACGAAACGATGAACTGGCGACTTTAGAAGTAGCCGATACCGGCAAGCCACTGCAAGAAGCACTAGAAGTCGATATTATCACCGGTGCTGACGTAATTGAATATTACGCCAACCTCGTTCCAAGCCTACAAGGTGAACAACAACCCCTTAGTGATGAACAGTTTTTCTATACCCGCCGTGAACCTTTAGGCATTTGTGCTGGCATTGGTGCTTGGAACTATCCAATTCAAATCGCCATGTGGAAATCAGCTCCAGCCCTCGCTGCAGGTAACGCGATGATTTTCAAACCTTCAGAAGAAACGCCGCTGTCCGCTCTCAAACTGGCTGAAATATTTACCCAAGCAGGTGTGCCGGATGGCGTATTTAATGTTATCCAAGGCGATTACCGCGCAGGTCAAATGCTAACGGCTCACCCTGATATCGCGAAAGTTTCCTTCACAGGTGAATCAGGCACAGGGAAAGTCGTTATGGGTGACAGTGCTAAGACTTTGAAATCGGTCACTATGGAGTTAGGTGGTAAATCACCTTTAATTGTTTTTGACGATGCCAAACTTGATCAAGCGGTATCTGCCGCCATGGTGGCGAACTTTTATACTCAAGGTGAAGTGTGTACCAATGGTACTCGAGTCTTTGTACATCAAGCTATCTACCAAGATTTCATTAAACAATTAAAACTTCGCACCGAAAAAATGACTATTGGTGATCCTATGGACATTAATACTCAAGTCGGTGCGTTGATCTCTAAACAGCATTTAGACAAAGTACTGGGCGCAATTGAAACCGCCAAACACAGCGGCGCTAAATTGCTCACTGGCGGCTACCAAGTAACCGAAAATGGATTAGATAAAGGTAACTTTGTTGCCCCAACGGTTTTTATCGATTGTGAAGACGACATGGCGCATGTTCAACAAGAGATCTTCGGCCCTGTTATGTCCGTTCTCCCTTTTAGGGATGAAGACGAAGTAATCACTCGCGCTAATGCAACCGACTACGGACTTGCCGCCGGTGTGTTCACGCAAAACCTATCACGCGCTCATCGCGTTATTCATCAACTAGAAGCCGGTATTTGTTGGATAAATACCTGGGGAGATTCCCCTGCAGAAATGCCTGTCGGTGGTTATAAGCATTCCGGCATTGGTCGCGAAAATGGTACTGAAACCCTACGTCACTATACGCAAACCAAAAGTGTGTTTGTCCATCTTGGTGACTTCGAAAGCCCTTATGAATAAAAGCGAGTGATTTATCTATCGTTGAGCAGTCACTCACGAGTCTTTAAACCGATACGTTCTTAAACGGAAGCGGAGAATCAATCTTATGCAACAACACTACGATTATATTATCGTCGGTGCGGGTTCGGCCGGCTGCGTATTAGCCGACCGACTTAGCGAATCTGGTGAACATAACGTTTTACTATTAGAAGCTGGTGGCAGTGATAAAAGTATTTTCATTCAAATGCCCACCGCACTTTCTTATCCGATGAACAGTGATAAGTACGCTTGGCAATTTGAAACCAAAGCAGAGTCTGGTCTTGATGGCCGTCAATTACACTGCCCTCGCGGAAAAGTACTTGGTGGTAGTTCCTCGATTAACGGTATGGTTTATGTACGTGGCCATGCTTGTGATTTTGATCAATGGGAAGAATCTGGCGCACAAGGCTGGAATTATCAAAACTGTTTACCTTACTTTCGTAAAGCGGAAAGCTGGTTCGAAGGCGCTAATGATTATCGTGGTGGCAACGGCCCTGTTGGTACCTGTAACGGTAATAACATGGATCGTAACCCTTTATACCAAGCTTTTATTGATGCTGGAAAAGAAGCGGGTTATCCAGAAACCCAAGACTACAACGCCTATCAGCAAGAAGGCTTTGGCCCGATGCACATGACGGTTGATGGTGGCGTGCGCGCTTCCACTTCCAACGCTTATCTACGCCGAGCACTTAAACGTCCTAATCTAACGTTATTAACGGGTATCGTCGCTCATAAAATCTTACTCGAAGGCAAAACCGCACGTGGGATTGAATTCGAAAAATCTGGAAAAATCGTTCAGGTTTATGCGGATCAAGACGTGATTTCAAGTGCCGGTTCTATTGGTTCGGTGCAACTGCTTCAACTATCAGGTATCGGCGATTGCGAAACATTAAAACAAGCTGGCGTAGAGTTAAAGCACGAATTACCTGGTGTGGGTGAAAACCTACAAGACCACTTAGAAGTTTACTTTCAATATGAGTGTAAACAACCCATCACGTTAAATAGCAAACTCGGTTTAGTTAGCAAAGGCTTAATTGGCGCTGAATGGATCTTAAAACGCACTGGGTTAGGTGCTACCAACCACTTTGAATCTTGCGCTTTTATCCGCTCACGTAAAGGCTTGAAATGGCCGAATATTCAATACCATTTCTTACCAGCCGCCATGCGTTATGATGGTCAAGCCGCATTTGATGGTCATGGCTTTCAAGTTCATGTTGGTCCGAATAAACCAGAAAGTCGTGGTCGCGTCGCGATTGAATCCAGTAACCCTCATGCGAAGCCAAGCATCGAATTTAATTACATTTCAACCGATCAAGACCGTCAAGACTGGCGAGACTGTATTCGCCTTACTCGTGAAATTTTAGCTCAACCTGCTATGGATAATTTCCGAGGCACAGAGATCCAACCCGGTATTGAGGTTGAATCCGATCAGGCGATTGATCAATGGGTAAAAGAAAACGTAGAAAGTGCCTATCACCCATCTTGTACCTGCAAAATGGGTGCAGAGAATGATCCTATGGCAGTAGTTGATGAGCAGTGCCGAGTCCTAGGCATTAACAATCTACGAATCGTCGACTCCTCTGTTTTTCCAGTTATCCCTAATGGCAACTTAAATGCGCCAACCATTATGGTTGCTGAACGTGCCGCCGATATGATCTTAGGTCGACCATTACTGACTCCCGATAATGTTGCGGTTTGGATTGACCCCAATTGGCAACATACCCAACGCATCCAACAGCCAGTACGCGCTTTACCACTGGCCGAATAATTAATAGCAAGTCACTGATTACAAGGAATGATTATGCCACTAAAAAAAACAGCACTATTTACGTTAGGACTTACCAGCCTAGCCACTTTTAACGCCTACGCAAATCAATGTGAAACGGTACGTTTCTCGGATGTTGGTTGGACCGATATCACCGCAACCACCGCCGTTACAAGCCAACTATTAAAAGGCATGGGCTACCAAACCGAAACAGAATTACTTTCGGTTCCCGTGACTTACTCTTCTATGGCCAATGGCGATATTGATGTCTTTCTTGGTAACTGGATGCCAACCATGGAAAACGATATCAAAAAATACCGCGAATCAGGCAAAGTAGAGACCGTGCGTGCCAACCTAGAAGACGCTAAATACACATTGGCAGTGCCTAAGTATGTTTACGATGCTGGGGTAAAAACTTTTGCAGATATCGCTAAAAATGCCGATAAATTTAATGACCGAATTTACGGTATCGAACCAGGTAACGATGGTAATCGCCTATTGCAAAGCATGATTGATCAAGATGCTTTTGGCCTAAAGGACTTCCGCTTAGTCGAATCTAGTGAAGCTGGCATGGTTTCTCAAGTCACCCGCGCAGTACGTCGTAATCAATGGATCGTTTACCTAGGTTGGGCTCCACACCCGATGAACAGCAAAGTTGAAATGAAGTACCTTGCCGGTGGCGATGACTTCTTTGGCCCTAACTATGGTGGAGCAAGCGTACACACCAACGTACGCCAAGATTACTTAACCCAGTGTCCAAATGTCGGCAACTTATTAACCAATCTTAAATTCAGTCTGGAAATGGAAAACCAGATCATGAATTCAATCTTAAACCAAAATAAGAAGCCCGCTATTGCTGCTCGTGAATGGTTAAGCCAACACCCTGAACAAATCCAAACTTGGCTCAAAAATGTCAAAACTCTGGATGGTCAAGCTGCCGCACCAGCAGTCATTACTTATCTCAAGCAATCCATGAAGTAATTAGCAAACGCAACACTCTTTTTTTAATATTTTCAATTGAGCTGGTGGGTGTAAACTCGCCAGATAAGGCAGTACTGTGAATTTTATTACCGATCATAAAATCCCACTTGGGCATTGGATGGAAATTGTTGTCGATTGGCTCACCATCAATGCAGCAACACTTTTCGATGCAATTTCTATCTTTCTTGAAACCATCATAATGAGCCTAGTCAGTGTTTTTCAATGGCTGCCACCTGCAGTCCCTATCGTAGTTACCGCCGCACTGGCTTGGTATTTACACCGTAAATTATCTTTAGTGATGTTCATCATTGCCTCACTACTACTAATTTTAAATATGGGCTATTGGCAAGAAATGCTGGAAACCTTTGTTCTCGTCTTCGCGGCGACAACGATTTCCGTATTAATTGGCGTCCCACTAGGCATCATGGCAGCGCATCGCCCTTGGTTGTATACCTTAATGCGCCCTATTTTAGATTTAATGCAAACCGTACCAACCTTTGTTTACTTAATCCCAACCTTGGTATTGTTTGGATTGGGGATCGTACCGGGACTGATTTCAACCATAATTTTTGCTATCGCCGCCCCAATCCGTTTGACCTATCTCGGCATTATTAAAGTGCCAGAAGAGCTAGTGGAAGCCGGTAAAGCATTTGGAGCCAGCCGAATGAAGTTATTGTTTAAAGTCGAGTTACCTGCGGCGCTACCAAGCATTATGGCAGGTGTCACACAGTGCATTATGTTATCGCTTTCTATGGTTGTCGTTGCGGCACTCGTTGGGGCGGATGGCTTAGGCAAACCAGTGATCCGAGCATTAAACACCGTCAATATTTCTCAAGGGTTTGAAGCAGGACTCGCGATTGTTCTGGTCGCCATCATTCTTGATCGTTTATGTAAAACACCAAACCAAGCTAAAGAGGGATAATTATGGACGCAATTACAATTAACAACCTTGATGTGGTATTTGGTGATAACCCAGACAAAGCGATAGAACTACTCGACAAAGGTAAATCTCGCCAAAATATTATTGACCAGACCGGCCAAGTCGTCGGGGTCGATGGCGTCAATATCAAGGTCAAAGAAGGCGAAATTTGTGTATTAATGGGGTTATCTGGTTCAGGTAAATCAAGCCTACTACGCGCGGTCAATGGCCTGAATACCATTTCTCGAGGTTCATTAGAAATCAAAGATGGTGATAACCTTGTTGATCTTGCGAACTGCGATAGCACAACTTTACGTCATTTGCGAACTCATCGAGTATCCATGGTATTCCAAAAGTTTGCCTTAATGCCTTGGTTGACGGTACTTGATAACGTTGCCTTTGGTTTAGAAATGAAGGGAATGAGCAAATCCGATCGCCGTAAAAAAGCACTCGAGCAATTGGAAATGGTGAGCCTAGCAGAATGGGCAGATAAACACCCACACGAGTTATCTGGTGGCATGCAGCAACGTGTCGGTCTTGCACGTGCTTTCGCTATGGATACCGATATCCTACTGATGGATGAACCCTTTTCAGCGCTCGATCCATTAATCCGCGCTCAACTGCAAGATGAGCTACTCGAACTGCAAAAAAAATTAAACAAGACTATTTTGTTTGTCAGCCATGATTTAGATGAAGCGCTTAAAATCGGCAACAACATTGCGATTATGGAGTCAGGTCGTTTAATTCAACACGGCACACCAGAAGAAATCGTCCTCGCGCCTAAAACTCAATACGTTAAAGATTTTGTGGCACACACAAACCCACTCAACGTGCTAAAAGGTCGCTCTTTAATGCAGCCGACTCACGATCTTAGATCAGATGATCATCGCATTCAGTTATGCGCGAATACCGGGATCTGGATAGAAAAACCGACCTCAACATCGAGTTTAGAGAATCTAACCATCAACAGTACTGAGTCTTTAACACTAGTAGAATGGGAAAAAATTCAAGATTTAACAGCGATTGAGCCCAACATGCTGGTCATGGCAAGCCCTGAAATTAGTATGCGTGATGCCATTGAACTCAAAAATCGCACCGCTCATCCCGTTTTAATGGTTGAACATGGCAAGCTAGTTGGAGTATTGAACGACAGCGAGTTTTATAATGCTTTATTGGGTAATTATCAAAGCTTCGAGCAAAGCTCAAATGCAGCCTAACCCACAGATAAAACAAGCTACCTAAATAAAAAACTCTCGTATCGGCGAGAGTTTTTTCATTTAAACAACAATTTACTTCTGCAATAACAAATACGACAAAATATCCACGACTTGTTGAGGGTTAATCGCCCAGGCTTGTGCGCTAGCATCAACTTCTTTTAGTGGGTGGATAATATCTTCACTGTGCAAGGTAATATAAGGCTTATCCAACGCAGCACAATAACCCGCATCAAAAGCAGCGTTCCACTGTTTGTACTTATCGCCAAAGCGGATAATCGCTAGATCGCATTGCTTAATTTGCTTTTGAATTCGAATCGCGTTCACTTTGGCTGATTTATGATCGCGCCAAAAAGCATTAGACTCCTCGCCTAGCCCATCGCCAGCTGCATCACTACTTTCATGATCTGTCACAGCTGAACTAAATGTGATATCCAACCCTTTCTCTTCACAACCTTGAATAATTTGGTTTCGCCAATCTGTATGTATTTCACCTGACAAGTAGACATTCCAATTCATATATTTGCTCCTTTCTATTCTCAATACTATTGATTTCGCTGAACTACATCACAACGAATGACTGAGACATTTTCAACAATATCTGCCAGATATTTTCGGCTTTCTAAATAATGCTCGGTCTTTTTATGCTCCGCTAACGCACTTTCATCTTGATAGATTTCATATAAATAAAAATGATGGTCATTGGTTTGATCCACCAGCACATCGAAAGCATGGCAGCCTGATTCGTTTAAAACTGAGGCTTTTGCATTCTCTTGCATAATTGATAAATACTGCTCACGACATCCATTCTTCACTTCATTTTTCACAATGATACAAAACATATTTTCCTCCATGCTTAGCAAAATCACCATAATTGTATACAATAAATAATACAAAGTCATTTAAGGAGGATATATGCAAAGACCAAAACCATTTAATGGATTAAGACATTTAGCTTTACAGGTCTACGCTTTTGAGGAATGTGTCCATTTTTATCATGAGATTATGGGAATGGCGATACTTCGTCGTGCGAATGACAACCTAGTCTACCTAAGTTGTGGCAACGATAACTTATCACTGTCTCGCTCCCATTCAGAGCAAGAAAGCGGTCACCATAACCTTGATCACTTTGGCTTTGTGGTAGATAGCAAACAAGAGTTGCAGCAATGGTATGAATTTTTACAATCCCAAGGAGTTCCGTTGATCGATACCCCTCACGATCATAGCGATGGTGCACGTAGTTTTCACTGTACCGATCCGGCAGGCAATGTTGTTCAACCAATTTATCATCCGGCTATTTCTGGGCAAAAGCTATCTTAGAGCCAAAAATAAACCCGATACATGATCGGGTTTGTTAAAGCTAATTGGACTTAGAGAGTACTTATTGGGCGAAATACAAATCCTTCGAGTAAATACGCCCTTCCGCATTGTGCATTGGGTAACCCCCTAGTTTTGGATCGACTAAGCGTGATTGCATAAAGTAGTAAATTGGTGCGATCGGCATATCTTGCGCCAACATTTGTTCTGCCTGATTGTAATATTGATTACGCTCTTTTAAATCAACGGCGGATTGAGCTTTAGCTAAGGCTTCATCGTATTTAGGGTTTACATAAGATGGGAAGTTTTTATCGTTATCAGAGCCTAATAAGGTTAAGAACGTTGACGCTTCATTGTAATCCCCACACCACGAAGCGCGCATGATGTCGAAGTTACGCTCTTGACGCGCGGCTAGGTAAGACTTCCACTCTTGGTTATCGAGCGTCACTTCCATACCTAAATTCTTTTTCAACATAGAGGCAATCGCCACCGCTATCGCTTTATGGTTTTCACTGGTGTTGTAAAGTAAGTCGGCTTTTAGCGGATTATTGTGGTCATACCCTGCTTCTTTTAATAACTTAGCCGCTTCTTGATCACGCTGTTGTTGTGTCCACTGGCTGTATTCCGGCTGTGTCGCTTTGAAATTCGCAACATCTTGGTGAGCAAAAGTATAAGCGGGCACATTGCCTTTGGTCACGCCGTTAGCAATTACATCACGCATAATAGTGTATGAAATCGCTTTACGTACTCTAGGATCATCAAACGGCTTACGCTTGGTGTTTAAAGCGTAGTAGTAAGTACACAACAGCGGTGTGATTTTATAAGCATCTGGGTGTTCTTGTTTTAACTTGTCTACCATCGCGACCGGTACATCAGATGTAATATCCACTTCTCCCGTCATATAACGGTTCATCGCCGCAGTTTGGCTTTCAAATGGAATGTAAGTCACTTTGTTAATCACGGTATCTTTGTTATCCCAGTAATTAGGATTTCGTTCCATTTCCAAGCGCTCATTGATCACCCAATTGGTTAGCTTATACGCACCATTGGAAACCATATTTTCAGGCTTAGTCCAATTATCACCATGCTTTTCAACCGACTTTTGATGAATCGGCATCATCACTGTATGCGCCGTCATAGCCACAAAATATGGGACAGGCTTATCTAATTGAAATTGTAACGTATGTTCATCTAGCGCTTTAACACCAAGCTTTTTAACAGGCTGTTTACCATCAATGATCGCTTCTGCATTGTTAATGCCGGTCAGTTTTAAATACCAAGCGTTGGGTGATGCGAATTTTGGATCGACCGCAGTATGTAGACTATAAACAAAGTCCTGTGCGGTAACAGGTTCACCATTCGACCATTTAGCATCTTGGCGCAAGTGGAAAGTGTATGTTTGGTTATCTTTAGTTTCCCAGCTTTCTGCCACACCCGGAACCACACTACCATCTTGGTTTTGAATCATTAATCCTTCAAACAAGTCACGCAGAATATGCATCTCAGGAATACCTTCCGCTTTTAATGGATTTAACGTTGCCGCCTCTGCATCGTTACCACGCACCAACTCTTGTTTTTTGGCTAGTGTCACACCATCGGGTACTTGAGCCGCAAAACTTGAAGTAGGTAAAAGAAGGCCAGAAAGGGTTAACGCTAAAACTGAAGGTTTAAAAGAGAGCATGAGGCTTCCTTGTAAATGAAGAAGTAATGATAGAAAAGATAATAATAACTATAACGTTAACTATCGTTTTAACCCATATTTTTATTACGATTTTATACTTTCTATGTGAGCCTAATTCGGTAATACTGCTTAATAATGGATTTACAAATCTAGATTAGGAAGATCGTATGGCTGTCATTCTTCGACCTCGTGAGCAACGCGCTCAATTTCAATTCAAACCCACTACCTATGGTCATTCTGTACTCGGTGCGCCACTAGTCTATTTCCCTGCGCAAATTCAAGATGAAAATACCGGGTTGATTATCGCCGGTACTCACGGTGACGAAACTGCTTCAATCGTGAATCTTTCTTGCGCGTTGCGCTCAATAGAAACTGGCCAACTTCGTCACCATGTTGTGCTCAGTATGAACCCTGATGGTAATCAATTAGGGACTCGCACTAATGCCAATGGAGTAGATTTAAACCGCAACTTTGCGAGTCAAAATTGGCAAGCAGGCGGCACGGTATATCGTTGGAGTACTCAAGAGCCAGAGCGCGATGTTGCAGTAGGAACCGGTGAGACAGGCAATTCAGAGCCAGAAACCGCAGCGTTATGTCATCTAATTGAAGAGATCAATCCAGCATGGGTAACCTCATTTCATGAACCTTTAGCCTGCATTGACGATCCTAGCTTTTCACCTTTAGCTCATTGGTTATCTCAGAAAATGAACTTGCCGATGGTGAAAGATGTTGGCTACGACACGCCGGGATCATTTGGTTCTTGGTGTGCCGAGCGTGATTTATTGTGCGTAACAGTAGAATTACCGCCAGTTTCTGCAGATTATGCCTGTGAGCACTATTTAGGTATGTTGGTGGAGTTGCTGACCTCTACCCCCACAACTCTGGGCTCATCACCTTCATTGTAGAGATATCAAATTCAAAACCTTGCAGATGATCTTGGGCTAATAAAAGTGGGCCATCAAGATCAACGATTTGTGCGCCTTGAGCAACTACAAAAGCTGGAGCCATGCCAAGTGATGAGCCGACCATGCAACCGACCATAACTTGCATACCTTGTTCGATAGCGGCTTGTTTCAGTTTAAGCGCTTCGGTTAATCCACCGGTTTTATCAAGCTTAATATTGACCATATCATAGCGCCCCACCAGCTTAGCTAGGCTTGAAACTCCATGACATGACTCATCGGCACACAAGGTGATTGGACGCGTTAATCCATCAAGCCAATGGTCTTTATCCGCAGGAAACGGTTGTTCGATCATCGCCACGTTCAATGCTTTGAGTTGAGGGATCATCGCATTATACAATTCCACATTCCAACCTTCATTGGCATCAACAATAATCTTCGCATTAGGTGAATGGCGTCTGACTGCTGCAACTCGCTCAATATCACCTTCTCCGGCTAATTTTAATTTCAGCACTGGGCGAGTTTGATTGGCTTTGGCATCCTCACCCATTTTTTCAGGGCTGGCTAACGATAAAGTAAACGCCGTAGTAAGATCGTGAGGCTCTATTTCAAGCAACTGCCAAATGGTCTTTTGTTGCTGTTTACAGTGTAAATCCCACCAAGCGCAATCTAAGGCATTACGTGCTGCGCCTGCGGGTAGTAACTGTTGAATATCTTGCGCTGAATCGACTTGAGATAACTGCTCCGAAATAGTTTCTAAATCCGCCATCACTTGTTCAATCGACTCGCCATAGCGAGCATAAGGCACACACTCCCCTCGCCCTACATGTCCTTGTTGAGCTAAAGTGACGACCACTACATCAGCATGAGTTTTCGAACCGCGAGAAATAGTAAACGCACCATTGATTGGCCATGATTGAGTCGAGATCGTCATTTTCATATTACACATCCACGTGCTCGTCATAACCAATATTGCATAAAACAGAAAATGCTTGTTCAACCGATTCAGGAATATCTTGAGCAGCAAAGAAACCTTGGTTTGGATAGGTTTTAAGGCGTTGAATTTCACCGACCATCAGGTTTATCACTTCAGAAGAAGGATGCAGCGCACTGCAATAATCGAGGAATTCAAATTGAGGAGAACTGACTTGAGCTTGAACTTGTGGCCATAGTTGCTGACAAGTCGCCAACGCACGACGCTCCATATAAGGCTTCTGTACTAAAGTCACACTACTGAGAGTAAGCCCTTTAGATTGCAATAATTGTTGCGTGAAACGAAAGTTCTCACCAGTATTAGTTGATTGAGCCTCAAGTAAAATAGCATGATTAGGGATACCGCAATCCATGGCGATTTTAGCAAAAGTTTCCGCTTCAGAATGTTCAAACAACTCATCGGTCATTCGGCCTTTGCCACCTGAAATAATCAATAACGGGGCAATACCTTGATGATAAAGCTCAGCGGCTCGCTCACCAACACGTAAATCAGAACTGCCTAGAAGTAATAAAGCATCCGTTTTTTGAAGAGGTTGATCGAATTTTAAATACTTCCAGAGAGATAAAGCATGATCATAATAACGCGTCATTGTGCACTTCCATGTTAGATATAGAGTGATAATGACTTACTGTACTTGAGTTTTTAGCTGGTAGTAAGAGCAGACAAAAGAAAAGTATTGGTATATAAAAAATCGTCTAGATAAATAAAGTCCTCAATGAGCAGAATCTAATGAATATACGGCATTTTGATGATTACAATAACGACATAAACACACACGGTCCATTTTGTGGTAAGGTACGCCGCTGAAAAGGTGATTGATCAACTCATTGAATTTTTGGAACTTGTTTTTTAATGACATATCATCTTCCGCTCGCTTACGTAATATCGCTTTATGTTGAGTATCGCGGCAGCATGATTGGCAAAATAAAACAGGCATAAAATCTCCAGTAATCGGGCTCTAGAACAAAATACGAAACTATTATTTAACATACTAAATCCTACTTTGATTCTGACGTCATAAAATTGAAAACTCCATGTCAATAATTCAATCAAGATCAAACTTTACTAACCACTAGAGCCACTAATGATGCAACTTTTTGTTACTTCAAAACATAAGTAGCGAACGGTGTGATCATCTGTCCTAATTGCTCTCAATGATATCTATACCCAAGTGACTTCAAGATGCAGAATTCAGAGCTATCATCCAATCCTTTAGGCAAGGAAGATTGGCGAAGGATGTAAGCACCTTTCAAACTAATCTGACGCAGCCTATCTCTTATAAAAAGAAGAGATTTGAATGAAGCTCCCGAAGGTCAAGTTAAAACAAGCTTTATGCTCAATAACGGCGGTCTACATTTTCACTCTTTAAGTTTTACTTTTTTAGAGGCAGTATATGAATACAGTTTATCCTGTGAATTCTATCGAGTCTTTTTTGCTCGCGATCTTCGTGTTGCTACTCGGTCATTCTATTAATTCCAAAGTACCATTTTTATCTAAATATAAAATCCCAGAGCCAATTGTCGGTGGCTTAATTGTGGCGATTATTAGCACAATCTTACATTTCCAAAACATCACACTTGAATTTAATTTACCGCTAGAACATACCTTAATGCTGCTCTTCTTTACTACGGTTGGCCTATCCGCAAGCTACACTCAGTTACTAAAAGGTGGTAAAAAAGTCTTTATTTTCCTTGGTGTTGCATCTATCTATATCATTATTCAAAATGCGGTAGGTGTTGGCTTAGCAGAAGCACTGAAGATCAACCCACTACTTGGTTTAGTGGCAGGTTCTATCACGCTATCTGGTGGACACGGTACTGGTGCAGCTTGGGCAAGCACTTTCCAAAATACCTATGGCATTAATACTCTTGAATTTGCCATGGCGGCAGCCACCTTCGGCTTAATTGTTGGTGGTATCATTGGCGGACCAGTGGCACAACGACGCATTCAAAAGCACACCCTAGTGTCAAAATATGGCACCGGTGACAAGCACCACGATAATTTCCCAAATGTCATAACTTACAACGACCGTGAAGAAGATAAAGTCTCAGCTTATCGCGTGATTGAAACGTTATTTATGATGCTGATTTGCGTAGTGGGTGCGGTTTATGTTGAGCAATGGGTAAATACCGTTGAAATCCGTTGGCTAAAGATCCCAGACTTTGTATATGCCCTATTCTTAGGTGTGATTATCACTAATATTTTGGAAGTTTCAGGCAAGTACAAACTCAATACCGATACCGTTGATATTCTCGGAACCATATCCTTATCTCTATTCTTAGCGATGGCCTTGATGAGTTTACAATTATGGGAAATCTTTTCACTCGCGATTCCCCTGCTGATCATTTTATGTGTACAAACCATTATTTTAGCGGTGTTTGCTTACAATGTGACTTTCCGTGTGATGGGCTCAAACTATGACGCAGCGGTAATCACTGGTGGTCACTGTGGTTTTGGTTTGGGCGCTACACCAACCGCGGTAATGAACATGGGTTCAATTGTGACGCATTACGGGCCTTCGCCACAAGCCTTTATGGTCGTGCCAATTGTCGGTGCCTTTTTCATCGATATTGTGAACTTAATTATCATCCAAGGTTACTTATCGTTTATTGGTTAATGACTAAAGAGTGAATCAATCAGTCTAAACTGCGGATAACAGACTAAACTCTCAATACCGTGGTTCAGATTCATTAAGCACTAGGCTAATATCCATTTTGAACAAGAATAGCTTTGATAAACGTTGTGTTGAGGAAAAATAGTGACTGAACAAAAAGCGGTTTCACCACAAAAAATATTCATGAGTGTCGCACTCGTTATCGCGCTCGGATCGCTAGAAAAGAGCATCGTCACCACCCCGCTGCCTATCATTGGTGAGCAACTCAATGCAGGCAATGCACTCACTTGGGTCGTCACTGCCTATCTATTAGCGGCGACTGCGGTATTACCGGTTTATGGTAAACTCAGTGACATTCTAGGCCGAGTAAAAATGCTGTATATCGGCATTACGCTCTTTGTGCTAGGCTCGGCAGCATGTGGCTTCGCGCAAGATTTACCAACCTTAATCATTGCTCGTGTCATTCAAGGCATCGGTGGTGGTGGCTTAATTGCCCTCGCCTTTACTGTCATTGCCGACTGTATTCCGGCGCGTGAAGTAGGTAAATACCAAGGCTTCATCTCAATGGTCTATGCGGTTTCCAGTATCGCTGGCCCATTGCTTGGCGGCTATTTTGCTGAACACTTATCCTGGCGCTGGGTATTTTGGATTAATATCCCACTCGGTTTACTGGCAGTATTTTTGATTCGTCGTAACCTTTCACATTTAAATAAAAAGCGTAATTCGAAATTTGATTGGCTAGGCGCGATGATGCTGATGATCGGCTCCACCAGCTTACTGCTTTTACTCTCTCCCGAAGCCGAACTTCCTATGGGCTGGACGGGGGGTGCGTTTATTGCCTCAATCTTAATATTAGTTTTGGTTGAGCGACGCGTTTCCGATCCTATGCTGCCTGCTCGCTTAGCTAAACTACCCAACTACTTGGTTTGCATCTTACTGATTTTATGCTCACAGTTATTAATGTTTGCCATTTTGGTGTACCTACCAATGCAAATGCAGTGGCAGCGTGGTTTATCCGCTTCAGCCAGCGGCGAAATCATGGTGATCTTCATGTTTAGCATCACTATTGGCGCTTACTGCGGTGGCAAGCTAGTCAATAAATCAGGTGAAACCAAACGCTATGCATTGTTTGGGTTTTTACTGGCGGCAATTAGCTTTGCGATGATCCAACAACATTTTTATCCAGCGGTAGCTCTTGGTTTAGCAGGTCTAGGCATCGGCTTTACCCTGCCAGCGATTGGCGTAATGGTGCAAAACGTATTGCCAGCAAAAGACCGCGGTATTGGCATGTCATTATTTAACTTTGGTCGTGAATTAGGCGGAGCTATCGGCGTTGCTGCTTGTTCAACCGTATTCCAATTGAGCCTAAATCATGAAGGTGTTACCAAACAAAATAGCCTTGCGGAATATAGCCATGAAACCTTGGCAGCAGGCTTCAATGCGATTTACTTATTAATGGCGATCATGGCTGTGGTTTCTATGATAATCACACTGGTCGCGTTAAAAAAACAAACATTAGCTACCGAAATAAAACAAGATTAATACATCGAACTAAACCAAATAAAGGTCTGTCAGCATGAATAAAGTTTCAGATATTTTTAACCCTGAAGATTGGCAAGAAGTTGAAGGTTTTTCATTTGAAGATATTACCTACCACCGCGCAGTAGATGCCGGAGTAGTCCGTATCGCCTTTAACCGTCCAGAATGTCGCAACGCATTTCGACCTAAAACCGTCGATGAGCTTTTTTGCGCGCTTGAACATGCACGTATGTGGAGCGATGTAGGCTGCGTTTTGCTGACCGGTAACGGACCTAGTGCCCGCGATGGCGGCTGGGCATTTTGTTCTGGTGGCGATCAACGTATTCGTGGCAAAGATGGCTACAAATACGAAGGTATGCCACAAGACCAAATCGACCCTGCAAAATTAGGCAGACTACACATTCTAGAAGTACAACGTTTGATCCGCTTTATGCCAAAAGCCGTGATCGCAGTCGTACCGGGTTGGGCTGCTGGTGGTGGTCACTCATTGCATGTTGTGTGTGATATGACAATTGCCTCAGAAGAACACGCAGCATTTAAACAAACCGATCTCGATGTGGCGAGCTTTGACTCAGGCTACGGTTCAGCTTATCTAGCGAAAATGGTTGGCCAAAAGAAAGCGCGTGAAATCTTCTTCCTAGGTTTAGACTACAGCGCACAAGATGCTTTTGAAATGGGCATGGTTAACAAAGTGGTTCCACATGCTGACCTTGAAAAAGAAGCGCTTGAGTGGGGTAAGATCATTTGCCAAAAATCACCAACTGCACTACGCATGATGAAGTTTGGCTTAAACATGACTGACGATGGCATGGTTGGACAACAACTCTTCGCCGGTGAAGCCACTCGCCTCGCCTACGGCACTGATGAAGCGCGCGAAGGCCGTGATTCATTCTTAGAAAAACGTCCAAAAAACTTCTCTAAGTTTCCATATCACTATTAATTGTTAGTTGGTAAGTCCGTATATGAAACAACGCCTTGAGCTTTTAAGTTCAGGGCGTTTTTGTATTGGTGGTGATACACAAATATAAACTGTTTTT
>NZ_JBLWZK010000012.1:0-39523 GCF_048266485.1 Vibrio sp.
TGGTTAAACTTACTTATCGAATAACGATCCTTTAGAAAAGCATCGTTTAAAATATGGTGGCTACGACGGGATTCGAACCTGTGACCCCATCATTATGAGTGATGTGCTCTAACCAACTGAGCTACGTAGCCTAAATTTTATTGTCCCTGTGTCTCAAGGACGGAGCGCATTATGCGTATCTGGGCCGCAAGCGTCAACAGTTTTTTTTAATAAATTGGCATTCTTGAATTGTTCGACTTTTTTTTAAACAAAAAGCTTTGTTTGTGAGCAAATACTAGTACTTAAAGCGAATTTTTCTCAAAAGAACCGTCTTTCAAAGACTTAATTCAAATAATAAAAAAGCCAGAAAATGACTGGCTTTATACAAACGTTAAAAAAATAATGTTTGTTATTTATACGTTAAAGCGGAAATGGACAACATCACCATCTTTTACGATGTAATCTTTACCTTCTAAACGCCATTTGCCCGCTTCTTTAGCGCCACTTTCACCTTTAAATTGGATGAAGTCTTCATAACCAACAACTTCAGCACGAATGAAGCCTTTTTCAAAGTCTGTATGGATTTTACCCGCTGATTGAGGGGCCGTTGCACCAACAGGGATAGTCCAAGCGCGAACTTCTTGTACGCCAGCGGTGAAGTAGGTTTGTAAGTCTAGTAGTTCATAACCAGAACGAATTACGCGGTTTAGGCCCGGTTCTTCAATACCCAAATCAGCTAAGAATTCGTTACGATCTTCTTCGTCTAGTTCTGACATTTCAGATTCAATTGCTGCACAAACCGGTACCACAACGGCATTTTCGCCTTTTGCGTATTCACGAACTTGGTCTAAGAATGGGTTATTTTCAAAGCCATCTTCGTTTACGTTAGCAATGTACATAGTTGGTTTTAATGTCAGGAAGTTTAAGTAACCTACCGCAGCAAGCTCCTCTTTACTTAACTCAACAGAACGAGCCATGCCACCTTCAGTGAATACTGGAAGTAGTTTTTCTAGTACTGTGATTTCATATTTTGCGTCTTTATCGCCGCCTTTTGCTTTTTTCGCTTGGCGTTGAATGGCACGTTCACAGCTATCTAAATCGGCTAGAGCAAGCTCAAGGTTAATAATTTCAATATCTTCAATTGGTGAAATCCGACCTGCAACGTGGACGATGTTTTCGTTCTCAAAGCAGCGAACAACATGACCAATCGCATCAGTTTCACGGATGTTAGCTAGGAATTTGTTACCTAACCCTTCACCTTTTGATGCACCGGCAACTAAGCCTGCAATATCAACGAATTCCATAGTAGTTGGCAGAATACGTTTAGGGTTAACAATTTCAGCTAACGCATCTAGACGTAGATCTGGCACTGGTACGACACCCGTATTTGGCTCAATTGTACAGAAAGGGAAGTTAGCCGCTTCAATACCAGCTTTAGTTAGTGCATTAAATAGAGTTGATTTACCTACGTTTGGTAAACCGACGATTCCACATTTGAAACCCATGATATTAACCTTCTTTCATTCAGCATCATTAGCCGACTTATGTTGTAATTTTCTGACTCTTAAAGCGACTTATTCAGCTTTAAAAGTATGTAATCTATTTTGAGCTTTTGATAAGCCATCTTTGAGGAGAATGTCTAAACTTCTTACTGACTCATCGACCACTGCATCGAGTAATTCTTGTTCTTTGGCTGGGGCTTTACCGAGTACATAACCTGCCACACGATCTTTATGGCCTGGGTGACCAATTCCAATTCTAAGTCGGTAAAAATCTTTGTTGTTGGCTTGCTTTGCAATAATATCTTTTAAGCCGTTATGACCGCCATGTCCGCCACCTTTTTTGAATTTAGCAACACCGGGAGGAAGATCCAGTTCATCATGAGCAACCATGATCTCCTCAGGTTTTATTTGATAAAATTTCGCAAGAGCAGAGACGGATTTTCCCGACAGGTTCATAAAGGTCGTCGGGATCAGTAACCGCAGATCTTGACCATTAACCAGAATGCGACCAGTGTAGCCATAAAACTTATTTTCGTCTTTTAGTGTCACGTTGTGAACGCGAGCTAATTCTTCAACCACCCATGCACCTGCATTATGGCGTGTTTTTGCATATTCAGGCCCAGGGTTCGCCAGACCAACGAGTAATTTGATAGGTTGAGTCAAAGTTTAGTTCTCTTTTCAAATTTAAAAAGCGCGGCATGATAGCATATTTTTTTCACGGATGGGCAAAGCTGGAAACAATAAAAAACCACTTTACCGTAAAGCAAAGTGGTTTCATTTATTTAGAACTTTGAGTTTCGAGTATTAGTTAAACATCGCAGAAATAGATTCTTCGTTGCTAATACGACGAATAGCTTCAGCAAGCATGCTTGAAAGCGTTAGCTGCGTTACTTTGCCCGTAGCTTTCATTTCTTCTGATAACTTGATTGAGTCAGTGATGATTACTTGGTCAAGTACAGAGTTTTGGATGTTTTCAGCGGCTTTGCCAGAGAATACGGCATGCGTGGCGTATGCAAATACACGTTTCGCACCACGTTCTTTCAACGCTTCAGCTGCTTTACATAGCGTGCCACCGGTATCGATCATATCATCAACAATCACACAGTCGCGATCTTTAACATCACCAATTAAGTTCATCACTTCAGAAACGTTAGCACGAGGACGACGCTTATCAACAATCGCGATGTCAGTATCATCTAACATTTTTGCTGTTGCACGAGCACGTACAACACCGCCAAGGTCAGGAGATACAACAACAGGATCTTCAAGGTTACGAGACTTCATATCTTCCATTAGTACTGGTGTACCGAAGATGTTATCGACAGGCACATCGAAGAAGCCTTGAATTTGCTCAGCATGTAAGTCGATAGTTAAAACGCGGTCTACACCAACGTTAGAAAGGAAGTCTGCAACTACTTTTGCAGTGATTGGAACACGAGCTGAACGGACACGACGGTCTTGACGTGCGTAACCAAAATAAGGAATGACCGCTGTAATTCGACCTGCAGAAGCACGGCGCATTGCATCGATCATTACTACTAATTCCATTAAGTTGTCGTTGGTTGGGGCACAGGTAGATTGAATGATGAATACATCACTACCACGAACATTTTCATTGATTTGTACAGCGACTTCGCCGTCGGAAAAACGGTTAACAGTTGCGTCACCAAGGGAAATGTAAAGACGATCTGCAATACGTTGGGCTAGTTCAGGTGTGGCGTTACCAGCAAATAGCTTCATATCAGGCACGGTGGAAACCTCGGGTTGCGTCCAGTTTTAAATTGAGTTGTGGTCGGCTTGTTTGTAGTCAGCCAAAGTCTTATGAAGTGGTGAAGTATTCACCCCTTTGGCGATAAAGCCGAAGACACTATTACCTAACTGAGTTTGGGTATTTAACTTAGTTTGGGTTGATTCTGTTTGGTCGTTTAATTTCGCAAGAACACTTTCAGCTTCTTCTTGAGTATCAAACTCAGCGAAAAGACATGAGCCCGTTCCAGTTAATCTCGACGGCGCGTATTGTAGCAGCCATGAAAGTTGCTTAGCAACCTCCGGATAGAGTAAAGTGACGATTTTTTCGCAATCGTTTCCGTAAGGCTGCTGCAAAAGTGTTGTAAGAGCTTGCTTTGGCGTATTTCTTGTTAAATCTGGATGAGTGAAAATTTCTGCAGTTGTTATATTTTCTTCAGGCTTGATCACAAGGTACCACTTCTCATCAGGTGTCGCTGAGGTGAGTTTTTCACCTACACCTTCTGCAAATGCTGCTTGGCCTCGAACAAACACTGGCACATCCGCACCGAGTTTAAGGCCGAGTTCAGCAAGTTTGTCTAATGAGAAATTTAAGTCCCATGCAGTATTTAATATCACTAAGGTTGTTGCCGCATTTGAAGAGCCACCGCCCAATCCGCCGCCCATTGGTATTACTTTATGTAGGTTAATCTCAGCACCTAAAGCTTGCGCATTCGATATATTTTTTCGTTCAGCTTCATCTTTCAGTGCTTGTGCTGCTTTCCAAATTAAATTGCTTTCCAGAGGTACTCCAGAAATTTCCGGTGTTATCGTGACGTTGCCAGATAGGTTAGGCGAGAACTTTAAGGTGTCACCGAAATCAATGAATTGGAATAAAGTCTGTAATTCATGGTAGCCATTATCGAGACGCCCAGTGATATATAAAAATAAATTCAGTTTTGCAGGGGAAGGCCATTCAATCTGAGTAAGCGTTGAGTGTTGAAACATTATAGAATCCATTTACTGATCAAGATTTTAATTTCGGTGTCACTTTGGTGTAACAGCAATTGTTTTGGCAAAGTGATGCTTTGTTGTTGATTTATCACGCTTTGATAATTTAAGTAAGACAGTGTCCAATCGCGACCATCGATCATTTTATTTAAACTTTCTACGGTATTCGATTGATTGAATGTGACGTTATCCGCTTGGGTTGGTAAACCTTTTATCCAGTCGGGTAATTGACTTACAGGAATCGCTAAGCCGGTTAAGTTTTGGATGAGGGCGTTAGCTTGTTGCGCGGTTTGAACTTTGCCATCGGAATTGGTCACCATCGCGCCTGTTGGAGTCATTTGAATAGTGAGAACGGTTTGCCCAAAAACGGACAATAATTTGAGCTCACTGAAAGAATTGGCCTGTTTAAGAATAAAATTTAGCGATTGACGGTGCTCTGGATCTTTATAGCCAATTTTACCGGTTGCTTTAAAAGTGTTGATCTGCTTGAGTACGGCTTTTTGGTTCTGCCAATCGACAGAGTAATTTTCTTGGGTCGGTGGTACGCTGCTACAACCTGACAGAATAAGTACCAATGTAGCCAATATTGTTGTGGTTAGGCGTTGAACAGGATAACGAGCACTTACTATGGTGCGAATAAAAGCGAAATGAGAAAACAAAGTGGCTTCCTTTGGCAGTTCGTAATTGAGTGCTAACTATACCATTCTATTTATGGTGAGAGCATTAGTAATGAAATATTTAACTTTCTGCTGTAATTAGAGAGTCAACAATGACGTTGTTTTAATCTTTTACATCACGTAATAGCAAGGAAAGAGGTTAGAAAAGTACTAATAAAAACGGATGCCTCTTTCATTAATAAGTCCCATCAAGTAAAATTGCGTCCCTTTTATAATAAATTTCAGAGTGTCCTCACTAGATGTCCTTGCTTGCTATTGGTATCAATCACAATACAGCGTCGGTTGAGTTGCGAGAAAAAATTGCATTTTCACCGGAAAAACTGTCTGAAGCTTTAGCGCAGATAGCGATTAGTGACACCATAAAAAGTGGTGTGATAGTTTCCACATGCAATCGAACTGAAATTTATTGCGATGTAAAAAAAGGTACAGCTAAAGGTTATATCATTGAATGGTTGATGAATTTTCATCAACTAGATTCTGATGAATTAATGTCGAGTATTTATACCTACGAAGAACAAGCGGCCGTGCGTCATTTAATGCGTGTGGCATGTGGATTAGATTCTTTGGTACTTGGTGAGCCGCAAATTCTCGGTCAAGTAAAGCAAGCTTATGCTGAATCTACTGAGCTTAATGCAGTTAATGGCATGACAGAAAAGCTATTTCACAAAGCATTCTCAGTGGCAAAACGAGTCCGTACGGAAACCGCAATCGGCGGTAGTGCGGTTTCCGTGGCTTACGCGGCGTGCATTTTAGCCAAACAAATTTTTGAATCGATGAAAAATGTTACCGTGTTACTCGTTGGCGCGGGTGAGACGATTGAGCTAGTCGCAAAACACATATCATCGACAGAATGTAAAAAAATTATCGTTGCCAACCGTACGTTGGAACGTGCGAAAATCTTAGCTGATCAATTTTGTGGCGAAACCATTACTCTATCTGAAATTCCAGAGCATTTAGCCGAGGCTGATATTGTGATCAGTTCGACCGCCAGTCCACTGCCGATTATCGGCAAAGGTATGGTTGAATCCGCTTTGAAAAAACGCAAACACCAGCCGATGCTATTAGTTGATATTGCGGTTCCCCGTGACATCGAATCCCAAGTGGGTGATTTAGATGATGCTTATTTGTATAGTGTGGATGATCTGCAAGGCATCGTGAATAAAAACATTGAGCAGCGAAAAGTAGAAGCTATTCAAGCAGAGGCGATTGTTTCTGAAGAAAGTGCGGCCTTTATGACTTGGTTGCGTTCATTGCAAGCGGTCGATAGCATCCGTGATTATCGTGAACAAGCCAATGACATCAAAAATGATTTATTAGAAAAAAGCCTCAATGTACTCGCAGCTGGTGGCGATCCAGAGAAAGTATTACGAGAATTAAGTAATAAACTGACTAATCGTTTAATTCATCCCCCAACACGAGCGATGCAAATTGTTGCAGAGCAAGGTGAGCCTGAAAAGCTGATCGTTATCCGCCAAAGTTTAGGTTTAGAAGAGTTGTAGCGACGCTTATTTTTAGCCTTGTTATGATTTATGCCTCCCATTTTATTGATACTAAAAAAGAATTAAATTATGAAATCGTCAATTTTGACTAAATTAGAAACACTGGTTGAACGCTATGAAGAAGTTCAGCACTTACTTGGTGACCCTGATGTTATTGGCGACCAAAATAAATTCCGCACTTTATCTAAAGAATATTCTCAGCTAGAAGAAGTCACTAAATGCTTCCAAGCTTACCAGCAAGCGCAAGAAGATTTAGTCGCGGCTGAAGAAATGGCACAAGAAGATGACGCTGAAATGCGTGAAATGGCGCAAGAAGAAATCAAAGAGTCAAAAGTGATGATTGAGCGTCTCGCGGATGAATTGCAAATCTTATTGATTCCAAAAGATCCCAATGATGAGCGTAACTGTTTCTTAGAGATTCGTGCTGGTGCCGGTGGTGATGAAGCGGGCATTTTTGCTGGTGATTTATTCCGTATGTATAGCCGTTTTGCTGAGAAAAAAGGTTGGCGGATTGAAGTGATCAGCAGTAATGAAGCTGAACATGGTGGTTACAAAGAAATGATCGCTAAAGTGAATGGCGATGGTGCTTATGGCGTATTGAAATTTGAATCAGGCGGTCACCGCGTACAACGTGTTCCTGCGACTGAATCACAAGGTCGCGTTCATACTTCAGCTTGTACCGTTGCGGTTATGGCGGAAATTCCAGAAGCGGAAATACCAGAGATTAAAGCATCAGATCTGAAAATTGATACCTTCCGTTCATCAGGCGCGGGTGGTCAGCACGTTAACACCACCGACTCAGCGATTCGTATTACCCATTTACCAACTGGTACGGTAGTTGAGTGCCAGGATGAGCGTTCACAGCATAAAAACAAAGCCAAAGCGATGGCAGTACTTGCTGCGCGTATTATTCAAGCAGAAGAAGCCAAACGTGCGGCAGAAGAGTCTGATACTCGTCGTAACTTATTAGGCTCTGGTGACCGTAGCGACCGTATTCGTACTTATAACTACCCACAAGGCCGTGTATCGGATCACCGCATTAACTTAACCTTGTACCGTTTAAGTGAAGTGATGGAAGGCGATCTACAAAGCTTGGTGGATCCAGTGATTCAAGAATATCAAGCCGACCAGCTAGCCGCACTATCAGAGCAATATTAATCTCAATGATCAGCATTGAAGCTAACTTACAAACGGCGATTGAAGCATTGATCGCCAGTGGTTCTGATACGCCAGCGCTGGATGCCGCAGTGCTGTTGTGTCGCGTATTGGATAAACCGCGCAGCTATTTGCTTACTTGGCCAGAGCGCGAGCTTGATGCGGCTCAACAAGTTCAATTTGATGAACTATTAGCTAAGCGTATTGAAGGTCAACCAGTAGCTTATATTGTAGGTGAGCGAGAATTCTGGTCATTACCGTTGGACGTTGCGCCTGCTACTTTAATCCCGCGCGCGGATACTGAAAGGCTGGTGGAATTAGCACTAGAAAAAATTCCTGCTATTGACGGGGATATTTTGGATCTCGGTACCGGTACGGGAGCCATTGCTTTGGCACTCGCTTCTGAATTTCCTGAACGTCGTGTGATTGGGATCGATTTACAATTACAAGCCCAACAGCTGGCTACCCGTAATGCCCAAAAACTCAACCTAGCTAATGCATCGTTCTTGCAAGGTAGTTGGTTTGAACCATTGGATGATAAAACTGAATTTTCCTGTATTGTGAGTAACCCTCCTTATATTGATAAGATGGATCCACATCTTGTACAAGGAGATGTTCGTTTTGAACCTCTGACGGCGCTGGTCGCTGAAGAAAAAGGGCTTGCCGATCTCAGGTATATTGCTGCCAATGCGCGTCAATATTTAAAATCGGGGGGGTGGTTATTAATGGAACATGGCTATGATCAGGGAGCTGATGTTCGCCAGATTCTACAGGATGCAGGTTATCAGCAAGTAACGACTGAACAAGATTATGGTCACAATGACCGCGTAACACTAGGTTGTTGGCTGAACGATTAACTATTGAATAAAGATAACAGTTGGTATGATGCTGACTATCAAAAGAAGAGATAAACAATGTTATATACCTCAATGAAACACGTACATTTATTGGCTATTGCACTCAGTGTTTTATTCTTAACAGTTCGTTATATTTTAATGATGATGGATTCGCCATTACTTAATAAAAAGTTCTTCAAAGTCACGCCTCATATTGTAGATACCGTTTTATTACTATCGGGTATTTTTCTTATTTTCATCACAGGTTTTATGCCATTTACCGCTGCGGGCGCTTGGCTAACTGAAAAAATCAGCTGCGTTTTAGTGTATATCGCACTTGGATTTGTCGCTCTGAAGCTGGGTAAAAATAAAGTGATTCGCAGCGTGGCATTCTTTGGTGCTTTAGGTTGGTTGTATTGGGCCGCACACCTTGCGATGACCAAAGTTCCGACATTGTAAGCATTGTTTTAACTTGAAATTGATAACTTCAACTTGAAACCGATAGCTTTAACTTGAGTAGTTTGACGTAATGACTGATTTAGAATTATTTGAACAAGAAATTGATGAATACAGTTTGCTGGAAGGAGCGTTAGCGTTAAATGCGTTAATTTTCCCTGAAACCGATAAGCCGTGGGTGATGCATACGTTAAATGCCATGTTTGAAGAGCTTGAACATGCGTTAGTGCATGAAACGGATGAAAAGCAAAAGTTCGAATCTTTCCTACGCTTTTTCTACCACGATTGGAACTTTTCCGGTGACAGCGAGCAGTTTTTTGACTCATCTAATGCTCGAGTGGAGTTGGTATTAAAACGCCGTAAAGGGATCCCCGTTAGTTTAGGTGCGCTGTTGGTTTATTTTGGTGAGCGTCTAGGCTTTCCAATTGTAGGCGTCAGCTTTCCGAGTCAATTTATTGTTAAAGTGAATTGGCCGCATGAGGCGCCGCTGTACATCAATCCATTTAATGGCGAGTATGTGTCTAAGTCTATTTTACGTGCTTGGTTGATTGGTTATGAAGGTCCATTAGCTAAAGTAAAACCTCAAGATCTTGCCGCTTGTGATAATCCAAGTGTTTTGGGGCGTTGGCTTGCGGTCATTAAAGGGGCTTTGATACGTGAAGATAATTTTGCTCAAGCATTAATGTGCACAGATATTGCGCTAAGCTTTGTACCTGACGATCCTTATGAAATACGCGACCGCGGTTTTATTTACCAACAGCTTGATTGTCAGCAATTAGCAATGGAAGATTTCCAGTTTTTTATTGATAGCTGCCCGGAAGATCCCTCTTCTGAAATGCTTAAAATTCAGGTGAACGCATTAAGCGGGCACCAAGTAACAATTCATTAGTAGAGACTCATTAATAGAGATGCATTAGTAGAGATTTACTAATAGCGGCTCACTATAACTTATTCATTAATTTCAAACATAGCGTTTGAAGGACGGAGCGAACAGTATGCAACAGAAAACCGTTAATATCGGCAACATCCCAGTTGCTAATGATAAACCTTTTACTCTTTTTGCTGGTATGAACGTACTTGAGTCTCGTGACCTTGCGATGCAAATCTGTGAGCACTATGTAAACGTTACTGAAAAGCTAGGCATTCCATACGTATTTAAAGCGTCTTTTGATAAAGCTAACCGTTCTTCAGTGCATTCTTACCGTGGCCCTGGCTTGGAAGAAGGCATGAAAATCTTCCAAGAGCTGAAAGATACTTTCGGTGTGAAAATTATTACTGACGTGCATACGGAAGCGCAAGCACAACCCGTTGCGGATGTGGTTGATGTTATTCAATTGCCAGCTTTCTTAGCTCGTCAAACTGACTTAGTTGAAGCAATGGCAAAAACGGGCGCAGTCATTAACGTGAAGAAACCACAATTTATGAGCCCGAACCAAGTGGGGAATATCGTGGATAAATTCGCAGAATGCGGTAACGATAAAATCATCTTATGTGAACGCGGTTCATGCATGGGTTACGACAACCTAGTCGTTGATATGCTTGGCTTTGGTGTAATGAAAAATGCATCAAACGGCAGCCCAATCATTTTTGATGTAACCCACTCACTACAAATGCGCGATCCTTCAGGCGCCGCTTCTGGTGGCCGTCGTGAGCAAACAGTAGAGCTAGCAAAAGCCGGCCTAGCTACAGGTATTGCGGGTCTATTTATCGAAGCGCATCCAAATCCAGACCAAGCGAAATGCGATGGTCCGTCTGCATTGCCACTCGATAAGCTAGAACCATTCTTGAAGCAAATGAAAGATCTTGATGATTTAATCAAAGGCTTTGAGCATATCGATATTCGATAACTCACATAGACTTTATCGATAAACGTTAAAAACCAGTCATTTATGTGACTGGTTTTATTATACTGATTCCAATAAATGAGTAGGTTAGATTAACGTAGTTAGCAAGCTTTTTAATAAGCTAAGATGATCAATTATTTGCTGGAGTTGGTATTCTTATAATGGATAGAATCGTTTTCTTGTGATCGTGACATCAATTCTTTTTGTTAACTATTCTTAAAGTTAATCAATCTATTACACTTTGTGTCTTTATACCTTCACATTAGCGTTGTTCTTTTCTTTTTAATTTCTCACTTTACAGGTATTCATCGATGAAACATTTTGTATTAAAAACGTCAGTCGTCGCGATTGCTTTAGCTTCAGTTGTCGCTTGTTCTAATCAATCAGGGCATGAGTGGCAAGCGGATAAAACCTATAAGCTTACTGTACTACATACCAATGATAACCATGGCCGCTTCTGGCATAACCAAGATGGTGAATATGGGATGGCGGCACGTAAAACCTTGATTGATAGCATTCGTAAGCAAGTACAAGCAGAAGGAGGCAATGTTTTGTTGTTCTCTGGTGGTGATATCAATACTGGTGTACCTGAATCAGACTTACAAGATGCTGAGCCTGATTTTAAAGGCATGGATAAAATTGGTTACGATGCAATGGCAGTCGGGAACCATGAATTTGATAATCCATTATCGGTACTGATGAAGCAGCGTGATTGGGTTAATTTCCCAATGCTTTCTGCCAATATCTACGATAAAAAAACCGGTGAGCGACTATTCCAGCCTTATAAAATTTTCGATGAACAAGGGATCAAAATTGCGGTTATTGGTTTAACTACCGAAGATACCGCCAAGATTGGTAACCCTGAATATATTGGCGATGTGGAATTTCGAGATCCGAAATCTGAAGCTAAGAAAGTCATTGAACAACTACAAGCTAATGAAAAACCCGATCTGATTTTTGCTGTAACTCACATGGGGCATTATGACAATGGTTTAAGCGGTGCCAATGCGCCGGGTGATGTTACTCTCGCTCGTTATTTACCACAAGGTGAGTTGGATATGATTGTCGGTGGACACTCACAAGAGCCAGTGTGCATGGAGTCTGAAAACCACAGAAAACAAGACTACAAGCCGGGTGATGAATGTGCGCCAGATAAACAAAATGGCACTTGGATTGTTCAAGCTCACGAATGGGGTAAATATGTCGGTCGCGCCGATTTTGAGTTCAAAAATGGCGAACTCAACATGGTGAGCTATAATCTTATTCCTGTAAATTTAAAGAAAACCATTAATGTCAATGGTGAGAAGAAAAAAGAGTTAGTACAAACTGAAATCCCACAAGATCTCGAGTTAAAAGCTTTCCTACAGCCATATCAAGATAAAGGCCAAGAGCAACTAAACGTGCAAATCTCTTATTCAAATGGCAAGCTTGAAGGAGATCGTAACGTAGTGCGCTTTAAGCAAACAAACTTAGGTCGCTTGATTGGTATGTCACACATGGAGCGAGTGAATGCCGACTTTGCCGTGATGAACTCTGGCGGTGTGCGTGATTCTATTGCCGCAGGTGATATCACTTACAAAGACGTTCTTAAAGTGCAACCATTTGGCAATATCGTCACCTACATGGATATGAAAGGCAGCGAACTGTTGGATTACCTCAATGTTGTAGCGACCAAGCCAGTTGATTCAGGTGCCTACGTGCAGTTTGCGGGTATATCCATGACGGTTGCCAAAGACAAAGTGAGCAATGTTGTCATTGGCGGTAAGCCGCTTGATGCAAACAAAGTTTACCGTTTCTCTATCCCAAGCTTTAATGCTGCAGGTGGCGATGGCTATCCAAAAATTGATGATAAACCGGGTTTTGTGAATACAGGGTTTGTTGATGCCGAAGTATTAAAAGACTACCTAGAAAAACACAACCCAATCAATGTTGCTGATTACGAGCCAAATGGTGAAATTAAATACCTTAACTAACCTAAAGCATTGAACTGAAATTCAGTTTATTTAAGAATGTATTCGAGCAAACTGAGTATAAAACAGCGCTGAATCAAGCGCTGTTTTTGTTTGTTAAGGTAATCGCTTATTAAGGACAAATTATGACACCGGCAATTAATCTCGCGAAAAAGAAGAAAATCCCGCATACGGTTCATCAATATAAGCATGATCCTAATGCAACAAGTTATGGGCTAGAGGCAGCTGAAGTCCTTGGACAAGATCCCGCGCAAGTATTTAAAACCTTATTATTTTGTCTTAATGGTGAAGCGAAGAACCTTGCGGTAGCGATCATTCCGGTTGAAAACAAATTAAACCTTAAACAAGCCGCCAAAGCCGCCGGTGCTAAAAAAGCCGAAATGGCCGATCCTGACATCGCACAAAAAACCACAGGTTATGTAGTAGGGGGAATTAGTCCGCTAGGCCAAAAGAAAGCCTTACCAACATTTATTCATCAATCCGCCACCAACTTTGACACCATCTGTGTGTCAGCAGGAAAGCGAGGCTTGGAGATCGAACTTGCGCCACAAGATCTGGCGAGTTTGACGAGAGGGAAGTTTGTGGATTTGTGTCAGTGAGTTGTTTTTTTGGATAAGAACGATTTAGTGGATAGCATTAAACTGTTCGTATCAGATGAGATAAAGTACTCTAAAATCTTAGCTGCTTGTTAAGTGCGTTTTTGAAGTTTTCGCTTCTGGTATTCGACTCTTTTTACATCAATGTCCATTAAGATACTGACTGCTAAACATGACAACCCTTTACTGAGTAACCCTCTACAAACCTCACCACCTCGAATTGAGAGGCTACCATCTGCTCGATAATTTCTGTGATTTTTGGGGTGTTCTTCGTAATTAGGAAAGCTAACCCCTTCCAGTTCTTTATTTACTGATTCTACAATTGTTCGCCTTTTCGCGTATAGATTATCTATCTTTTTGCGCAGATAAGTATTTTCCGACTTATAGAATTGGTCTGCTAACTCAAAATCAAGGCTGCGAAAGCTTAATTCGAATATGCCTTTCCATTTACTCTCAATTCTAACTTTATACTTTAACAACCTTTCTAAGGCTTTATAGTCATACTCAGACTCGACATGATGTGTCTTAGTATATTCTTTTAGCTCACTATGTAAGTCACGCGTAAACTTGTGAACTTCATGAGCAATAATATTTCTTTTATCAATTATTGCTTTTAAATCTTCCACTTCCGTGGCATTCAGAATATTGTCGTCAATAATGCGCTTCCAGACTTGAGGCATTACTTTTTTCTTTTTGTTGAAAAAACGGTCATCGGATTCGTCTCGAAAAAGGTTTGATGCTTCAATGGATCCAACTAAAAACTTACGTAGGTCTTCAATGTGGAATAGAAGACGCATCATTTCATTTGTTCGATATCTCAATATCGTTTTTTCAAGCTTGTTAAACATAGGAAAGTTACTCATTACTTCGAAACACTTAACGCTTTCAATAAATGGCGACCATAGCGTACTTAATTAGTTAGTCATACTTTTTGAAGGTGATTTTCATCGCTATAGTCACTGAAAGACATCATTGGATGCGCGGTTCTAGATATAGCTTTGCCAGTCTTGTTACCAAAGTATTCACCACAATAACTCAGCCTACAGGAAAATGAAGACAGGATAGATTGAATAAACTCAAACTTACTGGTGAAATGGATTATCATGCTGAATCCTTAAAATACATAACATTCTAACAACAGGCAGTCTCGTTTTTCTGTCTGCTTAACTTTCAATCAAGCTACCATAAGTCTCTAAAAAATAAAGCATGAACGTCGCATTTAGCATTCTGTTATCACATAAAACAAGACGGCGTATTATCACTTTCCAATAGACGTAAAAAAGCCTGACTATTTCTAGTCAGGCTTTCTAAATCTGGAGGCGCCTCCCGGAGTCGAACCGAGGTCCACGGATTTGCAATCCGCTGCATAGCCACTCTGCCAAGGCGCCATTTTGTATTGGGTGTTTTTTGAAGAAACTTTTGAAGAGTTTATCGAGAATCTTTTAGATGGTGCCCCGGGCCGGACTTGAACCGGCACAGCGCGAACGCCGAGGGATTTTAAATCCCTTGTGTCTACCAATTCCACCACCAGGGCACATGTAATCTAAATTACAGGGCACTTAAACTGAAAAGTTAGAACACCATCATCTTCGCTTGAAGACGAGGCATACTTTATAGTATTCAACGCAGAGGTAAACATTTTTTTTCAAAAACAAGGTTTAAGTGTCTGCTTTTTAGGCTTTTTGCTTTGTTTATAGTCAAAGTGAGGTGCATTATATACTCTCTACTATTCTTTTATCATGTTTACTTATGCACCTTCTCAGGGGAATAAAGTGATGACTATTTTTAAGGTGAGTATTTTGGCTATTCAAAACTGGCGGATGATTTTCGGGATCAGTTTGGTCTTGTTGACGCTAAATGCTTGCTCGCCAACCGAATCCCCACAAGCGTCAGGAACATTAGAACGAGAGCGTATTCGCTTGCTTGCCACCTCAAGCGAAATCATCACATCATTGCCTATCAAACAAGGCAGTGTAGTGAAAGTTGGCCAAGTGATTGCTCAATTAGATCCTACGACGCAAAGTGCTATTTTAGCCAAAGCCAAGGCTGAACGAGATCAACAACAAGCCAATTTAAATAAGATGCTTAATGGTGAACGTTCAGAAGATATTGATGTTGCGACAGCGAATTTAAATAGCGCGAAAGCGGAACTGTTGGATGCACAAAAGCATTTAAAACGTATCAATGAATTAGTGAACAGAAAACTCGCTTCAATCGCAGATCAAGATAATGCCTTATCCGAAAGAGATACTAAGCAAGGCCAGTATGACTCTGCTTACAAAACATGGTTGAAGCTCACCAACGGAAACCGAATTGAAGATATTGAATTTGCTAAAGCGCAGTTGGCCGCGGCAAAAGCAGAAGTCATGTTGCAACAGCATAAACTCCAACAATTAACGGTTGTCGCAACCCGAAATGGCATTCTTGATTCGTTACCTTATAACTTGGGTGAACGAGTCACACAGAATTCGGTGGTGGCGATCATTCAATCTAATTCTGCGCCATACGCTCGTGTTTACCTGCCTGAGCAATATAAGCATTCAATTCAAGTCGGCAGTTCATTAATGGTACATATTGATGGAGTCAAGCAAGCATTACGTGGAAAACTTCGTTGGATTTCCGTTGACCCTGCTTTTACACCTTATCGAAACATGACGGAAGAAGATCGTTCTCGCTTAGTGTATTTAGCGGAAATTGACTTGCCTAAAGAAGCTTCACAATATGCCGCCGGTATTCCTCTGCAGGTGGACTTGGAGTCTGAGCATGAGTGAGATTGCTATTTACGCTCGTAATGTTGTGAAGAAGTTTGGTCATTTTACTGCGATTGATGATATTTCCATATCTGTGCCTAAAGGGTGTATTTATGGTTTTCTTGGTCCGAATGGATGCGGTAAATCAACTATGATCCGTACACTGACTGGCTTGCTCACGCCGACTTCTGGTGAAATTGATGTTCTAGGGTTACGCATTCCCAAAGATGCTGAAAAGTTGCGTTTAAATATTGGCTATATGACCCAAAAATTTTCACTTTATGATGATCTAAGTGTTGAAGAAAACTTGATCTTTATAGGACAAATTTATGGCATGGATAAACGCAAGTTAGCTGAACGTCTAGAGCAACAACTAAAAACGTATGGCTTAGATCAATTACGTAATCAACGAGTAAAAGGCATGAGTGGTGGACAAAAACAACGCTTATCTCTTGCTTCGGCCACGATGAACAACCCTGAACTTTTGTTCCTTGATGAGCCTACGTCGGCGGTCGATCCGGAAAATCGCCGCGACTTTTGGGAAAAGCTATTCGATTTATCTGATCAAGGCACCACAATTTTAATTACCACGCATTATATGGATGAAGCCGAAAAGTGCCATCGTTTGGCCATTATGGAAGCGGGCAAGATGCGAGCGGATGGTGAACCGGAAGAGCTCATGGACAAGATGGGGGTTAATATTGTGGAAATTAAAGCAGATAACCTTCGTCAGTTGAAAGCAACTTTATTGAGTCAGCCAGAGATCCGTACTGCAGCACAACTCGGAGTGAGATTACGAGTTTTAGTCTATCAATCGGTCAATGATCCTATTGATTGGTTGCGACAAAGATTCTCTCAATTAGCCGATTGTGAAATGAGTTTAGTGCGCCCAACATTAGAGGATGTGTTTGTTAGTGTGACTGGAGAGGGCCGTCAATGAGTAGCCTTTTCCGTATGAAAGCAATAATGGTGAAGGAATTTCGTCAACTGTCACGAGATAAACTCACCTACGCCATGATAGTCATGATCCCATTGATTCAGTTGTTATTATTTGGTTATGCGATTAATACTGTTGTGCGCCACATTCCAGTCGCGGTGGTCGATCAAAGTCATAGCCAAGCTTCACGTTGGCTAGTGGCGTCGATGAAAGCATCACAAGTGGTTGATGTGGTGAAAAATTATCAATCGACAGCTGAAGGTCAGAAGGGGATTCAAACCGGTGAAGTACGAGCCGTTTTAGTGATCCCTTATGATTTAGAGCAAAGGCAAGCGCAGCAAAGAGTTCAAGCACAATGGATGATTGATGGTTCTGACAGCATGATAGGTTCGGCAATTTTAGGATTAGAAAACATGCCTGTGACCAATACCTACAAATTGTCTAATCTACCGGTTGATTCCAAAGCGACCAATCAAACCTTTGAAATGACAATGTTTTATAACCCCGCGCAACGGTCGGCGATCAATATTGTACCGGGATTGCTAGGCGTTATTTTAACGATGACGATGGTGCTATTTACTAGTATTGCTATCGTTAGAGAATCAGAACAAGGGAACTTGGAGTTATTGATCACAACGCCGGTGAATTCATTTGAATTAATGATCGCTAAAATCATTCCCTATATATTTGTTGGTCTACTGCAAGTCGCGATTGTTTTAGGCTTAGGCTACTTTATTTTTGATGTACCAATAAACGCGTCATTAATTGATGTTTTTCTTGGTTCACTGGTCTTTATTTCAGCAAGTTTGACACTAGGTTTAGTGATTTCTACGATTGCTAAAACACAACTTCAAGCAATGCAATTGACACTGTTTATTATTTTGCCTTCCATTTTATTGTCGGGCTTTATGTTTCCAATCGAAGGCATGCCAGTATTGGCACAGTGGATAGCCGAAGGATTGCCAGCCACACACTATATGCGGATTATTCGGGCACTGGTGTTAAAAGGTGCAGAGTTAGGAGATTTGTATAAAGATGTGCTGTGGTTGTTGGGTTTCACCGTGGTAGGGATTGCGGTTGCCGCGTTGAGATTTAAGAAAACGCTTGATTAATGATTAACAAGAAGTGATGAGCAGTAAAAAAATACCGGCAGCGTTTTAATAAGTCGCTACCGGATTAGTTATTTGTTGGATTGGGTATTACTTAATGGTTACTTCTTTGGTGTCCATTTTTTGATAGTACTGCTATTTGAGTTACCAAAACGAGAGCCTTTGCTAGCAGGCTTTCTAGGTGTCGCTGCTTTGGGCTTATCTTGATTACGGCTACGATTACCACCAGTGCGATCACTTTCTTTACCTTTGGTACGTGGTTTACGTTCAAACTCACCTTTACCTCGGTAAGTTTTAAATTGAGTTTCACGTTCTTTTTCCGCTTGCTTGCGTGCATCGTGTAATTTAGCGTCTGTTGCTTTCGCAATGCTATGACCATCAGCGGCGACTTTAGAGGCTTCTTCTGTACCTACTGAACCTTCAATCATATTATGAATTTCAGTGATTTCAGCATCGGTTAAGTAACGCCATTTGCCGTTTGGTAGTCCATCAATGGTGATGTTCATAATACGAACGCGGCGTAGTTTATAAACATCGTAACCTAAGGCTTCACACATACGGCGAATTTGACGGTTTAAGCCTTGAGTCAAAGTCATACGGAAAGAAAAATCGGTTTCTTTGTTTACCTTACAAGGTAGGGTTGTGGTATCCAAAATATCGACACCTGAGCTCATCTTGGTTATAAACTCTTCGGTAATCGGCTTATCAACACGTACTACATATTCTTTTTCGTGGGCATTACCCGCACGTAAGATCTTGTTGACGATATCGCCGTCATTGGTTAAGAAAATCAAACCATCAGAAGGTTTATCTAGGCGACCAATTGGGAAGATACGTTTACGGTGACCAATAAAATCAACAATATTGCCTTCAACGTGACGCTCGGTAGTACAAGTAATTCCCGTTGGTTTATTTAGCGCAATATAGATAGGCTTTTCTTTGGTCTTAATTGGCTTGTTATCAACCTGAACATCATCGCCCGGCAGCACTTTAGTACCCATTTCCGGCACGATGCCATTAATAGTGACACGGCCTTGATTGATAAGCTTATCGGCTTCACGGCGTGAGCAAAAGCCCGAATCGCTGATGAATTTATTAAGACGAATAGCAGAAGTTTGATTAGTCATAGTGATCTCTTTTGACGTTTCACAACGGAAATGCTCAGCGATATATTAAAAAGATAGCTTGAGCGATGAAGGTGATAGAGCTTAGCAGATTTGCTGATTTAACTCATTCGTTTTTGGTGGCGTTCGCGGTTATCTAATTTCATTTCAGCACTTTTCTTAATTAAGACATACACCGCACCGCTGCCACCATGAAAAGGTTGAGCACTATGAAAACACATCACATCAGAAATCTGCTCAAGCCATGCGGCAACATAGCTTTTCATTAAGGCGGGTGGATTAGAACGCTCACCTTTACCGTGCACAATTAAGACACTGCGAGTATCAAGACGCTGTGCTTGGCGTAAAAACGACACCACATCTTCACGAGCTTGCTCTAAAGTCCGACGGTGTAAATCTAACTTGGCGGTAATTGGGTACTTACCTAAACGTAATTTGCGGAATACGCCATCTTGAACGCCATCTTTTTTGTATTCCAAAATATCATCAGGCTTCAGCATAGGCGCATTATCCAACGATAGATATTCGTCATACTCTTCTGTTAAAGATACGGCTGCTTTACGTCGGGCAAGGTGCGCTTCAGTAAGAGTTCGCTCTTTGGTTCGAATGGTCGTATCTTGCTTTATCGGTTTAACATCACCCATCATTTGTTGAAATAAGTCTAAGTCATTATCGTTTGTCATAATCATTACCACTTGATGGAAAGCTGTTATAGGAAAATTATAACGGTAGAGAGGGATATGGGAATCGTATCTGCTTATAAAATCAGCAAATGAACGTTATTTTTTAAAATCGTAAAATAATTGCTTAAAAACTCTTGCGCTTACTAATAAAATCCGTATTATACGCAGCTCATTCAGCGACACATTGCTGACATGAATTTCGGTGAATAGCGCAGTTTTGTAGCGCATCTCCGGCTTTTAGGAATAGTGGGACCAGAGGGCGACCCTTGGTACAAAAAACTAAAAGCGAATAGAAAATCTCGGTGAATAGCGCAGTTTGGTAGCGCATCTGGTTTGGGACCAGAGGGTCGGGGGTTCGAATCCCTCTTCACCGACCACTTTTAAAAAGGCCTCACAGCAATGTGAGGCCTTTTTGCATTTAATCCCAATAGGTCGGAGGCTCGTCTGATATTAGAACATTAATCAAACGCCATCTTCAATGAGCGTAGCGTTGACTTTCTTTAGACGATACCTTGCTCAAGCATTGCATCAGCAACCTTTCTAAAGCCAGCAACATTAGCACCTAACACTAAGTTACCAGGTTGACCAAACTCTTTACTGGTTTCGTTCACATTGTCAAAAATGTTTTTCATAATTGCTTGTAAGTGGGTATCTACTTTCTCGAAAGTCCAATTCTGCATACTGGCATTTTGTGCCATTTCAAGCTGACTGGTTGCGACTCCACCTGCATTCGCTGCTTTTGCTGGACCGTAAGCGATTTTAGATTCAATAATAGTTTGAACCGCTTCTGGCGTAGTTGGCATATTTGCACCTTCACTAATTAGGTGACATCCATTACTGATCAATGCTTGGGCATCAGACAATGTCAGTTCATTTTGTGTTGCACATGGGAAAGCTGCGTCGGCTTGATAACGCCATACACTATGACCATCTTCAGGGTAGTCGTCCACGGGAGTATATTTTGCTTCTGGGTAGGTGTCTAAATAGGTTTCTAAGCTGGTACGTTGCACTTCTTTGAGTTGTTTGAGTAGTTCAAGGTCGATACCTTGTTCATGGTAAATTGTACCTCTTGAATCACTGCAAGATACCGGGATCGCACCGAGTTGATACAGTTTTTCGATAGCGTAAATAGCCACGTTACCCGCACCGGAAACTAAACACCTTTTTTCTTTTAATGAGCTTTGACGATCATTGAGCATGTATTCTGCGAAATAAACCGCGCCATAGCCGGTGGCTTCTTTTCTTACTAGTGAACCACCCCATAGCAGGCTTTTTCCGGTAAGAACGCCTTCATAACGACCAGTTAAACGCTTATATTGACCAAACAAATAGCCGATCTCACGAGCCCCAACCCCTATATCCCCTGCAGGAACGTCTGTCGTTGGACCAATATGGCGATATAGTTCATTCATAAAGGACTGACAAAAACGCATGATCTCTCCATCAGATTTGCCTTTAGGGTTGAAGTTCGACCCACCTTTGCCACCACCAATAGGTAATCCAGTCAGTGCATTTTTGAATATTTGCTCAAAACCAAGAAATTTAATAATGCCAGCATTGACTGAATGGTGAAATCTTAAGCCGCCTTTGTATGGGCCAAGGGCTGAGTTAAATTCAATTCGGTAACCTTTGTTTACTTGAACTTGGCCTGCATCATCCACCCAAGGAACGCGAAACATGATTTGACGCTCTGGTTCGACAATTCTTTGGAGTATAGCTTGTTCCTGGTATTGTTTGTTACTTTCAATTAGAGGAACAAGTGAATGCAAAACATCCTCAACAGCTTGATAAAATTCTTTTTGAGCAGGGCTGGTGTGCTGTAGTGAGGAAATGGTATCGTGAATATGAGTCATTTATACTTCCTTGATATGGCTAAAATTATGATCGTGTGATTATTTAATGCTACTTTTGATTGAGATTCAATCATAACAACCGGATGGCTTGTTAAGCGTCGCAACTTAACACTTTGATGATGCATATTGGTTTTGCTATTATCGCGCGACTGTTTTCTACTATGACTTTCTTTATGTCTATTAATCATACTCACATCATTCTCGGTTTAACCAATCCAAAAAGTCCGTCTAATGTTGGTGCGGTGATGCGTGCTGCTGGTTGTTATCGCGCGGATGCGGTTCGTTATACTGGCGTACGATATGAAAAAGCCGCCAAGTTTCATACTGATACTAAAAGCGTTGCCCGTCATATTCCACTTGATGGGGTAGATGATATGCTGCAAGGCTTAGATGTGGATACCAAAATAGTGTGTGTTGAGCTAGCCGAAGGGGCGATTGCGCTACCTGAGTTTGAACATCCAGAAAAAGCGTTATACGTATTTGGTCCTGAAGATGGCAGCATCGAGCAGTCCGTGGTATCGAAAGCCGATGCTGTGGTGTATGTGCCAACGGTGGGGTGTATGAATCTAGCTGCGACGGTCAATGTCTTGCTGTATGACCGCTTAGCTAAATCATCAAACATTGAACAAGGCGATGAGTTAATTCGTAAAAGCCGCGATAACCGCAATCACTTGCAAGTCGTTTGATTTTTCAAAATATACCTAAAGTAATTGGAGTTGCAGTCAACAAAACTGCAGCTTAAAGTTCGATGGATATGGGTTAAAGTGGACAATAACTGTCTGTGCTGGTGGAGATCAGAGTAACCTGATAACCATGCTCTGTCAGTGCTTGAATCAAGTTTTGTTCAGCGATTAAATGCAGAGCGCCAACCGCAATCACATATTGGCCTGTCGGAGATAAAAACGATGGGTCAATAATTTTGTTTATCCAATTTCGGTTACGGCTATACAGTAGATCATCGCTGGTTTTCTGATCCCATTCTGATGTTTCCAGTAATTTACGTAAGTTGTCTTGATCACCATCTTGCCAGCTTTGAATCATGCACGAATAAATATCTTCAGTTTGCTGCTGTTCATCACTGATCGCATCAAGCAATAAGCTTTTGCCGTTATCTGGTAGGTTTTGCAATACATCAAGTTGTTGAGCAAGGCTTTCAAATGTCAGTAATGGAACTTTTAATGCTTGGGCTTGTTTTTGTATGGTTTGATCAACGCCTTCAGTGACATTATAACCAAGCGATTCAAAGGTTTGACTCTCAATGCTGACCGCAGTTAACCAAGGCGGTAAGTTGAGCAAGGTCATTGGATTGAGTTTTAGGTGTTTGGCGGTTTTCTCAAGTTGTTTTCTTTGTTCTGAAGTTAACACTTGCTTGGTGAGTGTTACGCCATCAAAGTTTATTTGTGGCATGCCCTCTTCAAGGTTGGCTTCTAATACTAATCCATCACTGGTTTTCAAAAATTGCTCTAATATTTTTGGTAATGGGTACATGCTTTTATGCCCAAGGTGAATGGTACCGATCAACATTAATTGTTGTTGTCCTTTAGTCGCTTTCCAAACCAATGGCTCAGCGTGGCTTGTTGTGGCGAACAATAAAGAGGGCAGTGACAATAAAGAAAGCAGAAGAGGGCGCCAGTTTTTCATATTAGCCATATACCTTGAATCACTTGGAAATAGAGTTCGGTTTTGTCTTAAAGATAGAATAGCATGATGAAAGTGGTATCATGCTATTCCGTTCTCGTTCTAGTTATTGTTTCGGTTTAAATAGTCTTAAGCGGTTGGCATTACTCACCACGGTAATCGATGACAGCGCCATTGCCGCACCAGCGACGACTGGGCTGAGCATAATACCAAAAAATGGATACAGCACACCTGCCGCCACCGGAATCCCTAAGCTGTTATAAAGAAAGGCGCCGAGCAAGTTCTGCTTGATGTTTTTCACCGTCGCTTTAGATAATTCAATAGCATGTACTACCGCGAGTGGTGACGACTTTAGTAGTGTCATATTGGCATTTTCTATTGCAATATCAGAGCCACTGCCCATTGCAATGCCCACATCGGCTTGAGCTAATGCCGGCGCATCATTAATGCCATCGCCTACCATCGCCACTACACGCTTACCTTCATCTGAATTTTGCAGTGCGCGAATATGCTGCGCTTTTTGATCAGGTAGTACACCTGCAATCACTTTATCAATTCCAAGTTGTTGACCAATCGCATTGGCTACCGATGGATGATCGCCCGACAGTAGTACGACTTCGATGCCTATTTTATGCAATTGCTTGACGGTTTGTTTCGATTCTTCACGCAATGGATCCGATACCCCAATGATGGCAGCAAGTTCACCATTTTGAGCGATTAGAATTGGCGTTTCGGCATTTTTTTCAAGCCGTGCAAGTGCATCGCGATGTTCCGTTAGCGATACTTGATTTTCCTCTAGGTAACGCGGGCTACCAATCCAATATTGATGACCGCTTACTTTACCTTGCACCCCTAAGCCACGCTCGGTTTGGTAATGATCTACCTTAGTGTTTACGGTATCAATATCTGTATAGGTTTGCTTAATATACTGGCATACCGCTTGAGCCAATGGATGTTCCGATTGTGCTTCTAACTGATAAACATCACGCCATAGATTAGCCGAGTTTGAAAGTAGGCAAGTTTCACTCTGTACACTTGGTTTGCCTTGGGTTAGTGTGCCGGTTTTATCAAAGACGATAGTTTGAATTTGGCTAGCAGTTTGTAACACTTCGGCATCTTTAATTAAGATTCCAAGCTCTGCTGCTTTACCGACTCCAACCGTAATCGATAGTGGAGTGGCAAGCCCAAGCGCACAAGGACAAGCAATAATCAGAACTGTGGTGACGACGACCAACATATAACTGGCTTGTGGCGTTGGGCCAAATAGATACCAAGCTGCCGCAGCAATGATGGCGATCATAATGACTGTTGGTACAAATACCGAGGAAATTTGATCCGCTAAACGGGCTAGTGCTGGCTTACTGCTTTGAGCTTGGCGGACTAACTGTATGATGCGCGCAAGGGTAGTCTGTTCGCCAACCATAGTGGCTTTAATCAATAAGCTGCCGTCTTGGTTGATGGTGCCAGTAAACACTTTGTCGTCTTTTTGTTTAAGCGCAGCAATCGGTTCACCAGTGAGCATGGCTTCATCAAGATAAGATGAACCTTCGACAACCACACCATCAATTGGAATGCGCTCACCGGGTTTGACTCGTACTACCATGCCGGTTTGGATATCTTTTACGGCAATTTGTTTTTCTTCACCATCTTGATAAAGCGTCGCGGTTTTAGGCTGTAGATTGATTAAACCTTGCAGCGCATCGGTGGTTCTGGCTTTGGCTTTAGCTTCTATATAGTGGCCGAGCGAGATTAAACCAATGATCATGGCACTGGCTTCAAAATAGACATGGCGTGCTTGTTCCGGAAACCAATTTGGCGCAATGACTATCAACATAGAATATAACCAAGCAGCGCCCGTACCTAGCGCGACTAAAGTATCCATAGTGGCGCGCTTGTGAGTCAGCGCCTGCCACGCATTAATGAAAAACGGTTTGCCAGCAGTAGCAAGCAGCGCGAAACAAATGATACCAATAATGCCCCAAGCCCACTGAGATTGAAGGCTAGTGATCATCATGCTGCCACCTAGTACGCCCCACAACATTAAAGGAACGCCAATTACAATGCCAGCAATCGCACTGTTACGATGCGATTTTTGGGTTTTGCTAAATTGTGCTTGTTGTTGCTCACGCATTTGGTCGTCATTTTGAATGCGTTCTGCTTGGTAACCGGCGGCTTTTACTTGTTGGATAACTTGTTCAGCAATGTTTTCATTGGCTTGATCAAGACTACTGTTCTCAAGATAAGCCCATGCGGTTTGTTCGGCCAAATTAACTTGAGCGCGAGTTATTTGTGGATGGGAAGCGATGGCTTTTTCAACAGATGAGACGCAACTGGCGCACGTCATACCAGAAATTAAGAAATGCAAAGCGGTTGATGAATCTCTGGCTTCTTCTACTTGAGGAGCGGATTGCTCTATTTGTGGCGTAGTCGTGGATTCAGTAGAAGTAACGAGTTTTTCTGTCTCAAATGTTGCACTTTCTACTTGTTTGGCTTGATAGCCAAGCTGTTCAATAATATCAGTAATATTAGAGGCTTCATGATTACTAGTGAGTTGTAGTGAATGCTTATTCACTTCCATTTGGCTAATGTCAGGAAGCTCACTTAAAGCGGTTTCTAGTTTTGCCACACAGCGTCCGCAATTTAAGCCAGTGAGTTCAAAATGCAAGGTTTGCTCTGCGCGATAACCAAACTCGCTTAGCGCATGATTAATCTCGCCTAATGTTGCTTCAGTATTCAGTTCTGCTTGAGTAGGGCTTATCGACTCAACTTGAGTATTGGCGAGCGATTCTAATTTAGCGCGCGCTTTTTTAGCACACTCCATGCAATTTAGCCCATGCAAAGTTAGTTGATAATGATTCATAACGGCCTCTCAAGCACGAGTTAATTAAGGAATAGCTGCACTATAAACCTTCCCACAAGGGGAGGGTCAAGAAAATGGTGGGATATATTTACCAACTTAGAATTTCTTGAGGTACGAAGGTTTCCTTTTTTAGTTATCCGAAGATGTGATTAGTTGGAAGCAATTTATTGGTTGGCTATTTTAGTGCCTAGCATTGGGTGCTAGAATGTGCCCAACATTTTGCCACTGTATTGGTTTCACCACGCAGTGAGTCAAAAACCTGTTTTGTAAAACACTCGATAAGGTAATTTTGATGACGGTTAAAACACGTTTTGCTCCTAGCCCAACAGGCTATCTTCACGTAGGCGGTGCTCGTACTGCTCTTTATTCTTGGTTATACGCAAAAAGCCAAGGCGGTGAATTTGTTTTACGTATCGAAGATACTGACATTGAACGTTCAACCCAAGAAGCGGTTGATGCAATTTTAGAAGGTATGCAATGGATGGGTTTGGATTGGGATGAAGGTCCTTATTATCAAACTAAGCGCTTTGATCGTTACAACGAAATGGTTGATAAGCTACTCGCTGAAGATAAAGCTTACAAATGCTACGCATCAAAAGAACTCCTTGATGAAATTCGCGCGGAACAAGAAGCGAATAAAGAAATGGCGCGTTACGATGCCAATCACCCAAAAATTGTTGCCGTAAACCAAGCAGCGAAAGAAGGTGACCCATGCGTAATTCGTTTCCGTAACCCGAAAGAAGGTTCGGTAGTCTTTGACGATCAAATCCGTGGCCGTATCGAAATTTCAAACACCCAATTGGATGACTTAATCATTCGTCGTACTGACGGCTCTCCGACTTACAACTTTTGTGTAGTAGTTGATGATTGGGATATGGGTATTACACACGTGGTTCGTGGTGAAGATCATATCAACAACACACCTCGCCAAATCAACATTTATGAAGCACTAGGTGCGCCGGTTCCGACTTTCGCTCACTGTGCAATGATCTTAGGTGATGACGGTGCCAAACTTTCAAAACGTCATGGCGCAGTAAGCGTAATGCAATATCGTGATGAAGGTTACTTGCCGAATGCACTAAATAACTACTTAGTTCGTCTAGGTTGGTCTCATGGTGACCAAGAAATCTTTTCTCGCGAAGAGATGATTGAGTTCTTCAGCTTAAATGCAATCAGCAAATCAGCATCAGCATTTAACACGGATAAACTACTTTGGTTGAACAACCACTACATCAAAACGTCTGAGCCTGAGTACGTAGCAGAGCACCTACAATGGCACCTAGATAACCAAAATATCAACGTCGAAAATGGCCCTGCGATTACTGATGTGATCAAACTGGTTGGCGAGCGTTGTAATACTCTTATTGAATTAGCGGAACAATCTCGCTACTTCTATGAAGATTTCTCTGAGTTTGAAGCGGGCGCAGCGAAGAAACACTTACGTGGCGTAGCGAAAGGTCCTCTTGAGTTAGCATTAAGCAAAGTGGAAGCCTTGAGCGACTGGACGACTGAAAACCTACACGGCATGATTGCACAGGTATGTGAAGAGCTAGAAATCGGCATGGGTAAAATTGGTATGCCACTTCGCGTTGCAGTAACCGGTGGTGGTCAATCTCCATCTGTTGATGCAGTCATGCAATTAATTGGTCAAGAGCGTGTCATTGCTCGCATCAAAATGGCATTAGCATTTATTGCAGAGCGTGAAGCAAACGCTTAACCCTTCGTACTTGAAGCTGCAGCTTTGTTGACTGCGTTCACTCGCCTTAATCACATAGGCGAGCTATCCTCATGAGGTCTCATTCACTTGTCGCCTCGCTGCAACTTCAATTACTTTGAGTTAGGTGAAATTGCAATAAAATACTTTATAAAAAGTCGATCGATTGATCGGCTTTTTTTGCTTTAAACTTACGGAGCTTTTCTATAAAAATGATATAAACCTGAGTTATATTAAGGTTATTTTTAATATTTATTCTTAATGGTAACTATTATCATTAACTTTTGCGTTTTTATCATATAGAATGTTTTCTTCACTGAAATCCGTTGGTTTATCTGACGTCTTATATTGAACGGACTTAATCATGCAGTTTCCATCATCAATAACACTTTCTCGTTATGCACAATCGAGTACCAAGCTTAAAGGTATTACGTTAGCGCTATTGGCCATTTCTAGTTTTTCAGCTCAGGCAGATTCTTTGGATAATGCACGCAGTATTGAGCGTCAGACCAATCAAGTGGCGAAAAACGCACAGCAAAAGATTGATGCGAATTCCGACCAGAGTTTCCAATTGCAAGGCGAAATAGAACGCCTGCAAGATCAAGTTGATAACCTATCTTTATATCAAACTCACCTGAAAAAGCTGGTAGAAAGCCAAGAAGCTGAAAAAGTCAGTATTGATGATCAATTGACTAATATTGAGGAAACACGTCAAGGGGTAGTGCCTTTGATGTATCACATGATTGATGGTCTGCAACTCTCTTTAGAGCAAGGGATCCCAGTTCGTTTTGATAGCCGTGAAAAACGTCTTGATGAATTGAAAACCCTAATGGGACGTTCAGATATTTCTGATGCAGAAAAATACCGCAGAATTTTAGAAGCCTACCAAATTGAAATAGACTACGGCTCAAAGCTTGGTGTCTATGAAGGTCAGATTAAGCTAAACCAAGATAATGATGGCCAAGATGATACACGCCAAGTAGATTTATTGTATGTTGGTAAAGTCGTATTACTGGCTCGTAGCAAAGATGCGCAGCATGCGTGGTTGTGGTCACAATCTCAAAAACAATGGCAAGAAGTGTCAGCGGATCAAAAGCCGGATATCAATCAGGCTTATGCATTGGCTAATAAACAACAAGCGCCAAGCTTATTGAATTTACCACTTTCTGTGACTCAAGCATCCGCGTCTAATTCTTTAACTCAGGAGACAAAATAATGAAGTTACTGTCTCTTTTTATTACTTCAATAAGTTTAGCGATTGTAAGTATCAGTGCATCAGCCGATGATCTTGCAAGCCTAGATAACAAAGCGAAAGTAGAACAACAAACGGAAAATGCACATAATCAACAGCGTGTGGCGTTAAGTGCTAAGCAACGTGCTGCGCTGCAAGCTAAGCGTGATCAACTTGCCAAACAACTGGCAAAAATTGAACAAGAAAATGCTCAGTTGAGTGAGACTTTTTCTGCCAACGAAGAAATTCTGGCAGAGAAAGAAAAAGAGCTTCAGTTAGCGACGGGTAGTTTAGGTGAATTATTTGGCGTAGTTCGTCAAGCAGCTAAAGATGTTCAGCCAAGTTATGAAACGTCACTACTTGGTGAACAAGGTAAAGCATTTAATACCACATTAGATAAAGTGATCAGCACTGATACGCTACCATCTTTAAAATTGCTGAATGGTCTATGGCAAGCGATGCAATATAAGGTGGCGACAGGTAGTGAAGTGGCTTCTGTGATACTTCCTTTCGTGCAAGGTGATGGTAAAACCCAGCAAGTGAAGGCACTACGTATTGGCGATATGGCACTACTCACCGAGCAAGGTTATGTGAAATGGGATTTTGCTCATCAACAAGCTTCCAATTATTTAGCACTACCATCGGATGCACCAACGTTGGCAAGCTTTAAGCAAGATGCTAATCAAGCCATGCTTATCGACCCTACTCGTGGTGTGATGCTTGAGCAATATGCGCATAAGCCAACCTTGATGCAACGCATCGAGCAAGCAGGTATTGTTGGTAAAGTCATCATTGTCATTTTAGTGATTGGCTTAATCATTGCGTTGGTTCGCGGTGTTCGCTTAATGATGACGCAGCAACAAATTTCAAAGCAGTTAAAACAACCTGAAAATCCAACGGACGACAACCCGCTAGGTCGCATTCTTAATGTGTATAACAAAGAAAAAAAGCAGTCAGTGGAATCATTAGAACTGCGCCTACTAGAAAGTATTCTTGATGAGCAGCAAGGCTTAGAGCGTGGTTTGTCAATGCTGAAGTTATTCGCGGCACTTGCGCCAATGTTGGGCTTACTAGGTACCGTAACCGGCATGATCGAAACCTTCCAAGTGATCACTCAATTTGGTAATGGCGATCCGAAAGTGATGGCGGGTGGTATTTCGATGGCCTTGATCACTACGGTACTTGGTTTAGTCGCTGCGATGCCGCTGTTGCTAGCACATAATATTCTTTCAAACCGCGCAGAAGTGATCCGCAATACGCTTGAAAAACAAGGAGTAAGCTTAGTGGCTCGTCGTGCGGAAATTGAATCAGATAAAGCCAATTTATCCGGAGCTAATGCGTAATGTTGGCTTGGATTTCCACTCAATTCCCTGAGTTGATGGACTCTCATCTTTTAGAGTTCATGGCTCGCGGTGGGCAAGTGTTGTGGTGGCTAGGTGCGGTTGTGCTTTTATGCTGGGTATTGATTATTGAGCGTATTTTGTTTTTGAGTGTGTCTTACCGTCATGCTAAGGCAGATTGGGTAGATCAATGGAAGCAGCGCTACGAACATGATTCTTGGTACGCACTAGCACAAAAACAAGGTATGTTGCAGCAAGCTCATGTAGTGCTGAATCAAAACCTAGACCTTATTAAAGTGCTGGTTAGTCTATGCCCAATGCTTGGTTTACTCGGTACAGTAACCGGCATGATCACCGTATTTGATTTGATGTCGATTTCAGGTAGCAACGACCCAAAATTAATGGCTTCAGGTATTTCAATGGCAACATTACCAACAATGGCAGGCATGGTTGCCGCATTAGTTGGAATGTTTGCCCATTCTCGTTTAGTGAAAGTCGCAACTCGTAAAGAGATGCACTTGGAACAACAATTAAGGAGCGGCGAATGAGATTAGTTCGTCCCACAAAAGCAAAAGAAGAAGCGCAAGTCGATTTAACCTCGATGCTTGATATCGTGTTTATCATGTTGATTTTCTTCATCGTAACCAGCTCATTTGTTAATGAATCGGGTGTTGAAGTCAATCGACCTCAAGCCTCTCATGCGACAGCACAAAAAGATGCGGGAATTTTTATTGCCGTAACGGCCGCTAACGATGTGTATATCGATAAGCGTCGTGTCGATGTTGAACGCGTAGAAGCCGCATTAGAAAAAATCGCGATTGATAAACCGGATGCAAGCTTAGTTATCCAAGCGGACAAACATGCTTATAACGGTACAGTAGTGGAAGTGATGGATGCTGCCAAAGGTGCAGGGATTTCAAAAATTGCTTTAGCTACGGCTGATAAGTCTTAAGCGAGAATGGATGATGAGTGATAGTAGTACAGCTCACAATATAAATAACGTATCGTTACGTTTATTGATTGCCATTCCACTTGGCCTAGTCACGGCAGTGGCGTTATTTGCATTTATGTCTTGGATGGTCGGAAGCCTCAAAACTGGTGTGACTGATGACCAAGGGCCACTGGCGTTTGATGTCGTGATGCAAGAACAAGATTCCGATTCACAACGTCGTCAGCGCCGACTGCCTGAACCACCAAAAGTACCAGAGCAGCCACAAGCATTAGCAACACCAGCGACGCCAGTTGTGTCGATGCCATCAGTTCAAGCGCCTCAAGTGGCACTAGATACCAATATGGCATTCTCGGATGTAGGTGTGGCGATCAATATGCCTAACGTTAATGTCAGCAACAATATTTCTCAAGGGGTAGGTCAACAACAGCAAGCGATGCCGTTATATCGTGCTCAGCCAACCTACCCACAACGAATGTTGAAGCGTCGAATTGAAGGCTATGTGGTGATGTCATTTACCATCAATGAGCAAGGTCGCCCTGAAGATATTGAAGTGGTTGAGGTTGAGCCTTCTAAAGCTTTTGTTCGTCCAGCCGTTCAAGCGCTGCGAAACTGGAAATATCAACCTCAAATTGAAGGTGGTAATGCAGTGAAGCAACCAGGGCAACAAGTGAAAATTGAATTTAAGATCAGCCAATAAACTCATTGTCATTATGGTAATGAATAGTCAGAAGATTATAGAGAATGATGGTCAAACTTATAATGTTGAATATAGATAAGTTATTTCACAATCTTTCGCTTTCTTTGGTAAATAAGAAGGCAATATTGGTGTATCTGGTAACCAGCCTACTTGCTGTGTCATTCAATAGTAGTGCCGCAGGGGTGACGCCTTATACTGGTAAAAAACTGACTCAAGCGAGTGAGTTGGCACAAAATGATCATCTTGATAAAGCGATTCGAGTGTTAACGTCTTATGATCCTAAAGCGGATTATGACAAAGCGTTTGTCAATCGAGTTTTGGCGATCTACTACTGGCAAGCGAACCAACCAAAATCTTCAATATCAGTGTTAAAAAAAGCGGTTGGCTTAAACGTTTTAGAGCCTAAAGTTCAGTGGCAAGCGAATCGAATGTTGGGAGATATCTTGTATTCTGAGCAAGACTTTGCCAATGCAGCCAAAGAGTATCGTAATACGCTAACGGTAAAATATACCCCAAACAGTGCTGATAAAGCACAATTTAAAAAAGACACTAATGAAGTGTACTTTCGTTTAGCTGCCACTTATTACCAACTGCAACAATGGACACAAGTTCGTAGTGCCGTCATTAAGTATCAAGCTCCCGATCCTAAAAAACGTTTACAAGCATTACGCATGCAAGTTATCGCGGAATTTAGATTAAAGCAATGGAGAAATGCGGAAGATACGTTGAGCAACCTGATCCGTCTTGAGCCTGATAATAAAGCATGGTGGCAACAGCAAATTTCCACTCAGCTGCAACAGCATAAAAACCAATCGGCACTTGAAACGTATTCTTTGGCGAAAAAACAAAATCTCGAATTTACTATTAATGACTATAAGTCGTTATCTCAACTGTATGCACAAAATAAGATTCCAGAGCGTGGCGCACGAATTTTAGAAGAAATGTTCAAAGCCTACCCAGAGAGTAAGACGATTACCAATCAAAAAACGCAAGCTTATTATTATCAAATGGCGCGTGAATGGTCACAAGCCATTGCAAGTTGGGAAGCATTAGCTAAACGTAATGCTCAGTACTACTGGCCGCTAACTCAGTTATATATTCAACAAAAAGATTACAATAAAGCCAGCCAAGTGATCGACAAAGCGCAACCTTATGCCAAAAAATCTGAATTTGGTTTAGCGAAGATCCAACTATTGTATCGCATAGAAAAGTATAACGATGCACTGGCAGAGGCCAAGCGCCTTAATGAAGTACAACCTTCGGCTTCTGCACAAACCTGGATTGTATTTCTAAACAATAAACTACAAAGTCAACCACAAGATGAACCTCAAGGAATGTCTTCTTAATGGCAGGACTGAGGTAGTAAGGCGTAGCGTGCAATCAACACAGTTTACTCGAATCGAAAAGGTGTTAGAGTTTATTCACCACCATCTATTTCTGCCTTTATCTTTGGATGATATAGCGAAAAAAAGTTGTTGGTCTCGTTGGCAGCTACAACGCGTATTTACTGCCAAAACTGGGGTCAACGTCGCGCAATATATCCGAGAGTTAAAACTCAGTGGTGCCGCTGAAAGTCTTTTGGATTCACCTACAGAGCGGGTGCTGGATATTGCATTGACCTTTGGTTTTAACTCTGAAATTAGTTTTAGTCGTTCCTTCAAACAATTTTTTGGTTGCTCACCAAGAGAGTACCGTAAGCGTGGTATTCGTACTGGATTACGCCAGCCTATTACTTATATTGTCCCTTCAGGTAGTCATATTTCTTCAAGTCCGAATGTTCAAGCGTTACCCTTGGGGGTTGACCAACATGATTTCACCCAAATCAGAATTGAGCATAAGCCCGCATTTTGTTTAGCTGGTTATCGAGGAGAGATCGGAGGGTTATTTTCTTCTCAGCCTGATTTTCAGCAATTAGTGCCTATTATTTGGCATGAGTTTGAACGTTTAAAATCACAAGATGCTATTGGTCATGCAGCAATGGATAATCAAGTAAGCCATTCCACAAAAGTGAATAACACACCGGTTCTTCGTTATGGGGTTATCGATACGTTATCACTGCATGATGACCGCTTAACTTATTGGGCATCGGAAGAGTGTAGTGATCATTTACCGGCAAATTTAAAGCAGTTACACATTCCCGATCAACAATATGTGGTTCTACCTCATCGTGGTGAGATTGCGCAGCTTAAATCAAAATTGGAATGGTTATTTAGCGATTGGTTACCTCAAAGTGGCTACAGTGGGGTAGACGGTTTTGAATTGGAAATCTATTCAGCTAACTATCAATTGAACTCACCGGATGCTTATATGGAGTATTGGTTACCGATTGAGAATCATAAATCGTAACGTTTCTTTGTGCGCTAATAATTTCACTTTGAAGCGCGAAAGTCGATATCACAAAAAGTTCCCTCCAAACTCAAAGATGCACCAAATTGTTAACTTTCCATTGTTGCAAATAGATATCATTTGGAAATGATAATGATTATCGATTAATAATGAGCAACCATTTGTAGGAAGGGAAAATGCCTCGTTTGAAAAATACAAAATCCGCTTTTCACACATCAAAGTTACTTACTGCTAGCCCACTGGCTTTAGCGATTACCAGTATTCTATTTGCCTCTAATTTGATGGCTGAAGAAGCAGATGCAGCGGCGACAGAACAAGAAACCATTACGGTTCTAGGCCAAACCTACCGTAATACTGCGACTAAAACGTCACTTGAACCAGAAGAAACGCCTCAGGCTATTTCAGTGATCAATTCTGATGACTTTGAAAACCGTGGTGTGTCATCGGTTCAGCAAGCGCTGCGTTATGCACCGGGTGTGAATGCAGAGCTGAAAGGCGGTAGTGTCACCATGTATGACAACTACAACATCCGCGGTTTTGAAAACAACCAAATGTATTACGATGGGCTGGTTTTACAATACCTAGTTGGTTGGAACTTACAGCCACAAATTGACCCAATTGCTTTAGAGCGTGTTGAGATCTTTAAAGGTCCAAGCTCTGTTTTATATGGAGCTATGCCACCGGGTGGTATGGTTAACCTAATTGCCAAGTCTCCTCAAAAAGAACGCAGTACCGATGTTTCAATTGCGACAGGTTCTCGTAACTTAGTCAAAGCTTCGATTGATACAACGGGTCAGTTTGGTGATTCAAATGTGTATTACCGCTTGATCGGTTCCGCTTCTCATCGTGATGGGCAAGTCGATTACACCGAAGAAGAACGCTACGTTATTGCACCGTCTATCGATTGGTATGTGACTGATACTACCTTAGTAAACTTCAATTTTTATTATCAGAACGATCCCAATATGGGCATGAACTCAGCGATGCCAGCGTCTGGTTCGGTATGGGATAACTCAAATGGCAGCATAGATAAAAATGCTTCTATGGGAGATAAAAACTGGAGTCAGTTTGAACGTGAATTCTGGATGGCTGGTTATAAGATCGATCACTCATTCAATGAAAACTGGTCGTTCTTGCAAAATGCTCGCTTTATGAAAGCCGATTTGTATCAAGAGAATACGTATCACCGTTCGACTGGTTGGAATCCTGAAACTGGAAACCTAGACCGTTCTATTTACAGCACAGACGAAGGCTCAGAAGGTTTCACGATTGATAACCAATTGTCTGGTTTAGTCCATACTGGTGTTGTTGAGCATAACTTACTGTTTGGTGTGGATTATCAATATTTAAAAGGTAACTCTGACTATCAAGAATATGGCTCAGCCCCTGGGTTTAATGTCTTTGCACCTAATAATAATCAAATTGATCCATCAGGCTTAAGTTCAGTTTATCAGGCGATTGACGATGTGAGAGCTGAGCAAATCGGTGTTTATTTCCAAGATCAAATGCGTATTGATCGTGTCGTACTTATGGTTGGTGGGCGTTATGATAATTATCAATCAAAGAGTTCGTATGCTGATGTATATGGGATTAACGATACAGAAGCTAATCAAAATAACTTCTCATATCGTGTTGGTGCTTTGTATGAATTTGATTCAGGCTGGTCACCTTACATTAACTATGCGACAAGCTTTGAACCTCAAGCAGGTCGAACTTTGTCTGGTGAAGCACTTGTTCCATCGACAGGTCAACAAGTAGAAGGTGGTGTTAAATATTTATCGCCTGATTACTCTACTTCTATGACGGCTTCAGCGTTCCATATTGTTAAAAGTGATGTGGTTGTTTCCGATCCGAGTGATCCGACTTATCAAGCCAAACTGCAAGTGGGTGAAGTACGTTCACAAGGTTTAGAGCTTGAAGGACGTACTATGCTGACCGATAGCTGGGATATGTCAGCAAGCTATACGTATACCGATATGGAAATCACCAAAGATGCTACTGGTCTTGAAGGCAAAACACCGATTTACGTCCCTGAACACGCTGCGACGTTATGGACTAATTACTATGTATATAACGGTATCTTAGGTGGTTCTCGCTTTGGTGCAGGTGCGCGCTATATTGGTGAACGTCAGATGGATAGAGACAATACCGATACAGTGCCAGATTACACGGTAGTCGATTTGTCTCTAGGTTATGACTTGGCATATTTAACCAACAGCTTACAAGGCGCAGCGGTTAACCTGAGTGTAACCAACCTATTTGATGAGGATACTTATACTTGTTATGACTCAGCAAACTGCTGGTATGGCGAAGAGCGTACCGTAGAATTTAAGTTTGACTATAAGTTCTAGCGTATAGCGTCACTTAGTAAATCACCGTAAAGAGCTAGCCGCTGGTTGGCTCTTTTTTGTTGTGAGATGCGGGCGAGAGCCGAGGACGCTTTGATCGAGACACGAGAAGCAGATACTGATCGCTTTTTGCTTTTTCACGTAACGCGAAACACGCTACTCGGCACCAAAAAAAAACCGTCATCCTCGGGCCGAGTAACAATGTTATTAACCACATCAATGTACTCAAACAACGAGGAACCGGGGATCTACTTACCACGCGTTATAGAGCATTACGGACTCAAGGATTCAGCTGGCTTTAAGTAGATCCCCTATCTTCTTCGCTTAGGCTCATGTAGGGGATGACGATATGGAATAAGTACGAGACCCGAATCACACAACTTTCCCTTTCCAATCTAAATGAAAATTAGTATCATTGCGTTTAACGTAATTAAGTTTGATGAGCCTTGCTGTGAGTGATCCGAGATACCAACAATTATTCCATTATGCCGATCATGTAACGTCTTATCTCCGAGGTGAATTATTTGACGGCGAACTAGTGCATGCGCCGTTAGGTGATGATTGGTTACTCTCAGAGCATAACAATCAAGAACTGCTACAAGACATCTACGCCAAACTTCAGCTTTCTCACCCTGAAGCGGGCCATGCCTATTGGTTAAACCGTACCTGGACTTTGTTAGTTTGGCAGCCGGTTTATGTAAGCTTTATCAGTATTTATGGTATTCATGCATTACCAGCTATGTCGACCATTAGTCAACAATGGCGAGGGGAGGCGAACTTTGTGGCAGGCTTTACGCTGCAAGATGTGCCTATGCATGATGGCGAGCCTGAAGATCTGATTAAGATTGCTGCTAACGAGTTATTACCGTTATTTGAAGATTACCGTACTCAGCTTGATGAGAATGTCCGTATTCGTCCGGGCTTTACCAAACATGTTCTTGCTGATTTATTGGTAATGGCATTGCTACGCTTACAAGATTTACACAAAGACCTACCACAAGAGTACATTCCAGAGCATGCTAAGCGCTGGCTAGAAGCGTTTGGGTTATCGACAAAAGCGATGGATTCACTGCATTACGACTTAGTAGAAAGCAAATGGCATTACGTTCGCACTACTTGTTGTATGGTGTATCGCTGCGAAGGTCGTAACTTGTGCGATAACTGCCCAAGAGCAAAATAACTTCCCACTCTAATTTAGCCCTCTGACTTATTGGATCTGGTATAACAAATAGGCTACCATCAGCGCCCTTTTTTGAGTGTCGCAGAGGTATGTATGTTTATTGGCTTTGACTATGGGACGGCGAATTGTTCTGTCGCAATGATGGAAAATGGCAAGCCTCGCTTATTGCCACTAGAAGGTGACAGTCATTTTATCCCCTCGACCATTTGCGCTCCTACGCGTGAATCGGTAGCGGAATATCTGTATCGTTTTATGCAAGTTCAGCCGAAAGATACCGCCGGTGAGCAAGCCTTACGACGTGCAATTAATCTCAACCGTGAAGAAGATATAGAACTGCAATTGGGCGATGTTCAATTTGGTCAGCTGGCGCTAGATACCTACCTTTCCGATCCGCAAGAAGTCTACTACGTAAAATCGCCGAAATCTTTTTTAGGGGCGAGCGGTTTGCATGCGACTCAACTGGTGTTTTTTGAAGATCTGGTTTGTAGCATGATGAAGAACATCAAGAGCCAAGCCGAGCTTTCTAGCCAACAAGATATTACTCAAGCGGTGATTGGGCGTCCGATTAACTTTCACGGACGTGGTGGTATTGATGCCAACCGCCAAGCCGAAAGCATTCTATTACACGCCGCTACACGGGCAGGTTTTAAAGACATTGAATTTCAATTTGAACCGGTTGCTGCTGGTTTAGAATACGAAAGTACCTTGAGCCAAAATCAAACTGTACTAGTGGTGGATATCGGTGGTGGTACGACTGATTGCTCATTGATTGAAATGGGGCCAGATTGGCAACAAAAAACCGACCGAACAGAGAGCTTACTAGGGCATAGTGGACAGCGTGTGGGTGGGAATGATTTAGATATTTATCTGGCGTTTAAACAGATCATGCCTTTGTTTGGTTTTGGCTCGCAAATGAATAGCGGGATTGAAATGCCGATCACTCAATTCTGGAACCCCATCGCGATTAACAATGTGGTGGCGCAAAAAGATTTCTACGAAGCGGCGAACTTCAAGTCGTTAAAGCGATTACAAAAAGAAGCCAAAGAGCCAGAGAAGTTAGCGCGTTTATTAGCGGCTTACCAACATACCCTGGGCCATCAAATTGTGCGTAAAGCGGAAGAGGCTAAGATTGGCTTATCGGATGCTCAGAAACATTCATTGATGATGCCAGTGGCGTCAGAGATGCTAGAGCTTGATATCAGCTTAGCGCAAATGGTGGAAGCGGTAGATACGCCAGTGCAAAAGATGATGGACTTAGTCACCGAAGTGATGAACCAAGCCACTAAAAAACCGGATGTGATCTTTATGACCGGCGGTAGTGCCCGTTCGCCATTTTTACGCCAAGCATTAGAGCAACAACTGCCGAATGTACCGATTGTTAGTGGTAATTATTTTGGTTCGGTGACCGCAGGTTTGGCTCGCTGGGCGCAGACGGTGTTTGCTTGATCTGAATTTTGATGAGTCAGCCGTATCAATAAAAAAGGCAGTGATCGCTAGGATTATTGCCTTTA
>NZ_JBLWZK010000012.1:39533-89502 GCF_048266485.1 Vibrio sp.
GTGTTTGCTTGATCTGAATTTTGATGAGTCAGCCGTATCAATAAAAAAGGCAGTGATCGCTAGGATTATTGCCTTTATTTATTTGCTTTGATTTTTGGGTTAAGCTTTTTTACGCCACAGCCATCATCTTCTTCTGATGATCTAAGTACTCATCATAAGTACCTTGGAAGCTCACTAATTTCTTGTCTTTCACATCAATGATTGAGGTCGCAAGCGAGGAAACAAACTCGCGGTCGTGGCTAACAAAGATCAAAGTACCTTTGTAGACTTTAAGCGCTGAGTTTAAAGCTTCAATCGCTTCCATATCCATATGGTTGGTTGGCTCATCCATCACTAATACGTTAATGTCTTGCATCATTAGCTTGCCAAACAATAGACGGTTCTTTTCACCACCAGAACAGTTACGCGCTTTTTTATTCGCGTCATCCGCAGTAAAGAGTAGACGACCTAAAATGCCACGCACCATTAAGTCATCATGCTTGGTGGTACGCCATTGTGAAATCCAGTCAAAGATGCTCAAGTCGTTATCGAAATCTTTGGTGCTGTCTTGTGGGCAGTAACCGATAGAGGCATTTTCCGACCATTTCACCACACCTTGGTTTTGCTCTAAATCTTTAACTAGGCAACGTAGTAGAGTGGTTTTACCTACACCGTTCTCACCAATGACTGCAAGGCGAGTTCCGGCTTCAAGTAATAAATTACCGCCTTCAAACAGTAATTCATCTTCAAACGCGTGGCCGAGTTCTTGAAGCTCTAATGCTAAACGGTGCAGTTTTTTTCCTTCACCAAAATCAATCGATGGGCTAATACGACTTGATGATTTCACTTCATCGAGTTTGATTTTATCCATTTTCTTAGCACGAGAGCTAGCTTGCTTAGCTTTAGATGCATTAGCACCAAAACGGTTCACAAAATCTTGTAGTTCGTTAATTTCGGCTTCTTTCTTAGCGTTACTTGAAAGTAATTGCTCACGGATCAAGCTCGATGCTTCAAGGAAATATTCGTAATTACCCGGATAAATACGCAGTTCGCCATAATCGATATCCGCCATGTGAGTACACACTGAGTTTAAGAAGTGGCGGTCATGCGAGATGATGATCATCGTGCACTTACGCTGGTTCAATTCTTCTGCCAACCAGTTGATGGTGTGAATGTCCAAGTTATTGGTTGGCTCATCGAGCAACAAAATATCTGGGTTAGCAAATAGCGCTTGAGCTAGCAACACACGTAATTTCCAACCCGGTGCAACACGCTGCATTAAGTCAAAATGGAATTCTTCTTCGATACCCGCTTGGATCAGAATATCACCGGCACGGCTTTCGGCAGTGTAGCCATCCATCTCGGCAAATTCGCTTTCAAGTTCTGCGACTTTCATACCCTCTTCTTCACTCATTTCAAGTAAAGAATAAATGCGGTCACGCTCTTGTTTGATTTCCCATAATTTGCGATCTCCCATGATCACAACATCAATAACATTATGCTGTTCAAAGGCAAATTGATCTTGGCTTAGTACGCCAAGTTTTAATCCTGGAGTAATAGAAACATTACCTGAACTAGGAGTAAGTGCACCACTAAGGATTTTCATGAAAGTTGACTTGCCGCAGCCATTAGCGCCAATTAAGCCATAACGATTGCCGTTGCCAAACTTGGCTGAGATGTTTTCGAATAAAGGTTCAGCACCAAATTGCATGGTGATGTTTGCGGTTGAAATCAAAGAAATATCCTTAGGTGATGGGTAGCACTGAATAGCAGGTAGAACGCATCAAAATTGAAGTGTAAATAGGCGGCGGATTATACAGACTTATTGCTTAAAGAACAGACAAGAAAGTTCAGGATTAACGAATAACAAATGTTATGCTGATTTTACTATTCTAATTTGGGGAGTTTTATAAATGGCTAAGCAAAATGCACCATCGTGTGAGAGAAATAAACAACCGATTTTAGATGTGATTGCTCCGTATTTTTCCAATGCCTGCTAATAATTTTCTTTTAGTTTGGTTCAAAGTTTGAATGGGTATCTGTTCAATGTAATAAAAAGGTGGAGCTATGAAGGCTCCACTCTTTTTGTGTACTCGAATTCACTATTTATAGAAGATATAGTGAGGAGTCGTACTCTTGATTATTCCGCCATAGTATCTGTCGGCATTTCAACAGGTTGCTCAACTTCAATTGTCACGCTTACGTCTGCACGACGGTTTTTAGCGCGGCCATCAGAAGTATTATTGTCAGCAACTGGGGACATTTCACCGTCACCGCTTACTGACATTAGGTTAGCGTCAAAACCTTTACTCGTTAGGTAATCTGCAACTGCTTGAGCACGCTCTTCAGATAGCTTTTGGTTGTATTCTTCAGTACCAACGCTGTCAGTGTGACCAACAATAGTGATTGATTTTAGGTTAGCAGCCGTTGCTTGGCTAACAGCTTGATCAATTTCATCCGTTGTTTTTAGTTTTGCAGAATCGAAATCAAATAGTAGGTCTGCACTTAGACTTACAGGAGCCATTACTGGTGCTGGCGCTTCAGTTTGTGTAGTCGTTGGAGCTTCTGCTACTTCTTCACTTGAGCTACAACCTGCTAGTGTTGCCATTAGACCTAGAGCACAAGCCATTCCTAAAACATTCTTTTTCATATTTTTTTCCATTATTGTTACTCCGATTTTAACTATAAAACGTTGTCGTTTTGTAGCTCTACAACTAAGCAGATTCCTTTAGAGCCATCAATGAGAGATTCTAAATATAGTTGAAGATGACATTTAATTACAACTAGTTGTATTTTATTTATGTATGGCTTCAACATCCACTTATAGTATGGGTAATCATAAATGAAAAACAAGCATTTACCAATTAAACCCTGTTAAATGTATGTTATTTTTCATAAAAAGAGTGATATTTGGGTTGAGGTACTTACCTTATCCTGATTTTTTTTTAAAAAATATCACGGGAATATTAATGTCTCTTTTGCCCTCTAATTAATAATAGTAAGAAGTAGCTTCCACCAACAATTGAAACAACGGTACCCGCTGCCACTTGCATTGGGAATAAAATGCTCTGCCCAATCCAATCAGCAATTAACATAAGTAAACCACCTGTAAGCCCAGCAACTAATAATTGAGACCGTGCTTGTTTCGCGCCAAGCATTACAGCCATATGTGGTGCTAATAAACCAACAAATGCAACAGGGCCCATGGTGCTGGTAACCAAAGCGCAAAGTAGAGCGACACTACAAAGTAGAATGACGCTAGTAGCTTGTACATTCAAACCGCGAGCGGAAGCAAATTGGCGGCCTGCAGAAATAAGTGTTAACCACCGAGAAACGCTGACTAATGCAGCAAAAATGACGGTGACGCTAAGCGCTAACATAATGGCACTTTTTCCGGAAACTCGGTATGTCGAACCCGCTAGCCAACCGATAATGGTGTAACTATCCTGAGTACCTTTTGCTAGTGCAAATTGAACCAAAGATTCGATTAATGCATTGATGGCGATACCAATTAGGATCATACTCGATGGCGCAAATTGATTTTTACGCCCTAGAAGTAGTAAAACAGCAAGCACGCTCATGCTGCCGAAAAAGGCAATCAATGAACCTGAAGTAAAAATGTTCGTGCCTAAATATACAGTAGCGCCTACTAAAGCGAAGGTGGCTCCTGCGGAGATACCAAGGATATCAGGGCTCGCTAATGGGTTGTAAATCAGGCGTTGCAATACAGTACCGGCGGCCGCTAAGGCAACACCTGCAGCAAGCGCAGTCACAAAGCGAGGCCAGCGCAAGTCCCACGTAAAGCTATCGGGAATCGCCCAGAGTAAGCCATTGTCTGTCATTGATAGTGTGGCGCTGATAATTAACATCACGCTTGTCATGATAATTAAGCTGGGTATCACTAAATTTGAAAGCTGCGTCTTACTTGGCGGAAGTTTTATAGAGATCTGGTCTTGTGCTTTTAATGCTCGGCGGCTGAACCAAACCAAGGCGGGCGCACCGATGGCTGCCGCAGTTGTGCCACTTGGTATCATTTCTTGAGTGAATTGGCTAATTAACAGCGCCAGTATGTCAGTGGCTAGAAGGGCGATACTACCAATGAGCATGCTGGTATACAGCTCAGCTTTCGGTGTTCTTGCACCAATAGCGCGGGCAATATTAGGTGACAATAAACCAATAAAGCTAATTACACCAACCGCAGTAATCGAAGCGGAAACTACCCATAGGCCCAGTGCGATCAAAACAATGAAATAAGGAATAACATTGAGACCACGAGCGGCTGCTCCCTGATGCCCTAAACGCATTAAATTTAAAATACGTGGCGCGATAACCAGTAAGACTAGAGCAACCGAGAGTCTAGGGAAGAGCCATTGCACCATTTCCCAGCCATTTTGCGCGAGATCGCCAGCACCCCAAATAAATACATTTTTAGCGTATTGGTCGTTCAGCAAAATAATCGCTGTGGCAATTGCGCCAAACAATATGTTGACGACCATACCGGATAAAATAAGCGGTAGACCAGTGATGTTTTTCGGCCCAGCAATAGTAATTACCAGTCCCATCGCAAACATTGCCCCGACCATTGCGGAAAGTGCCATGTAATCGCTAGCAAGATTCGGAAACCAGACGTTGACCACGATGAGAGCCAGCCAAGCACCAGAAGACGTTCCAAGCGTAAGTGGGGAAGTTAGCGAGTTTTGAGTTAATTGCTGCATCAAGCTGCCAACTAAACCAAACATCGCACCGACGATAATCGCCATTACTGCACGGGGCAGTTGCGCATAAATAAAATTGAAATCAGCAAACTCTTGCGCTTCCGTACCCATCAATAAATGCCATTGTTGAGAAATGGTAAGTGGATTGGCGATTTGTAGGCTAGCGACCGCGATTAGAAATAATGCGGAGAACGTAGCAATGATGATAGGGAAGCGAAGGGAGTTCATAAACGTTTCTCGTGTCTCGGTTTTCGTTGCTCGAAAAGGGTGGAAAAATTTAACTTTATTGGAGCAATGAAACGACTCTTCTATTAGTAGTGTGAGATTAAAAAAGTTAATCGTTGATGCACTCTGGCGTTATAAACGGCTTAGGTATCTCATTGCTTGTCGAGCCACGAGATACGCTATACGAGCAACGAAAATTACTCTTTTACTTCCAACAAACTTTTAGTAATTGATTCTGCAATATACAGCATCGACATTGCACCACCATAATTCCATACTGAGTCTGCTTCATTAACATGGCCATTACGAACAAATGGCATCGCTTTCCAGAGCATAGATTTATTTAATTGAGCTTTTTGCGCGTCGGTAAATGGGCCAAAGTAGATTACATAACCATCTTTAATATGCTGTAGGTCGGTCATTCGTTTTTGCACGATACCCCATTCTTTAGCTGGTTGAGGAAGTGCAGTGCTTAAACCGAGTTGGTGGATCACGTAGTCAGTAGTCGAGTTGTTCGCATATAAATAAATTGAGGTTTGGTTAGCAAAGCGCATTGCCGCGACATTTGGCATTTCACCATTAAATGCGGTTTCGAGTTGTACTTTTAAGTCGGCAAAGCGCTGATACATGGCATTGAGTTTTTGTTCCGCTAAATCGCTTTTGTTAACCACGACTGCAATGTTGCGGAAATTTTCAATGGCGGCTTTAGCGCTGTCTTGATCGGCATTGTAGGTTTGATAATACAACACTGGTGCAATGGTCTGCAGACGAGGGATCAGATCTTTTTGTGGTGAAGCTGCCAAAATGAGGTCTGGTTTTAATTCCGCTAGCTTTTGCATATTCGGTTCAGCGCGGGTGCCGAGATCTTGTACAGATTCAGGAATGGCCGGTTTGACGACCCAAGTGGTGTAGTCTTTGATATTTGGCACACCAATGGGAGTAACATCAAGTTCGAGTAATTGTTCAGCGAGATCCCAGTTTAAAGCGACAATACGTTTCGGGTGACTATCTAATTGATGTTCACCTAGACTATCGGTGACGGTAATCGACGCGAAACTTGGTAGGCTAAATAACGCTATGATTAAAGAGAGTGTTTTCATATTGAAAATGTTTCCTAGTTTCTGGGAAAAGCGATCATTGGTAAATCTTTTGGGCTTTTAAATCACGACGGCTATTTTTTGATCATCTTGCTGTGGGTGATCTAAAAGTTGAATATCGGTTTCGTATAAATCCGTTAATCGTTGATCATCGAGTAGTAATTCTTTTGCGCCGCTAAAAGCTACCTTGCCTTGCTTTAGCGCCACGATATGAGTGGCATAACGGAGCGCCAAATTCAGATCGTGTAAGATAACTAAAATGCCGCAGCCAGTTTGCTGATTCAGTTCTTGTAGCAAATCCATTAAATGGTATTGATGATGAATATCGAGGGCAGAGGTCGGTTCATCGAGGATCAGCACTGGAGATTGCTGCGCCAATAACATGGCAACCCAAGCGCGCTGACGTTCACCGCCAGAGAGTTTATCGGCAAGGTTATTAGCATATTGTTCAACGCCAGTTTTTTGCATCGCTTCGACAATAATTTTCTCATCATCATTTTGCCAACGACCAAACACACCACGCCAAGGGAAACGACCTAAGCGTACCAATTCTTGCACCGTAAGCCCTGCAACATCTGGCAATTTTTGCGGTAAAAAAGCAATTTCTTTGGCTAATTGTTTTTGAGAAAAAGTGGAAATTTCAGTCTCGTTGAGTGTCACTTGTCCAGAGTCGGCTTTCGATTGTCCTGAAAGCAGGTTAACCAGTGTCGATTTACCGCTACCATTATGGCCCAGCATAACCGTCAATCCATCACTCGGAATGGAAAGTTCATCAATCGATAAAATATCGCGATTATCTCGGTGAACACGAACTTGGTTGAGTTTGAACATCTTTTTCTCTGGGGTTATTTATTGGGTACTAGAAAACAAAAACTAGGGCCATTGAACTCAATAGCCCTAGTGCGTTTAAGGTGTTTCGTTACCACGTATAGTTAATAGTTGCGGTAGCGGTCAATTCTTCACCGTAGTAACAGTAGTAATCACAGCTAGAAACGTACTTTTTATCAGTCAAATTATTAACATTAACTTGCGCACGCCATTTAGGTGTAATGTCGTAGCGAGCCATGGCGTCGAATAAGGTGACACTTGGAACATTGAGTATTCCAACACCAGTAGAATCGTGTCCAACAGAACTACCCATATAGCGAACACCTGCACCAAGAACAAAGCTATCTAAACCTAAGTGGCTAAAATCATACTCTAACCAAGATGATGCCATATGACGAGGAATGAGTGGGGTACGAATGGGATCGCTATCCGCACTCATATCTGTTTTAGCATCTGTATAGGTATAGTTTGCTTTTGCGAGTAAATCTTCGGTCACATATACGACAGCATCAAACTCAACACCTTGAGAGGTTAATTCACCGCTTTGTGTAGCGACACTTTGAGTTGTGACCAGGCCATTTTTCTGAGTAATATCGAACCAAGCGAGATTAAAGTAGCCATTGATAAAGCTTGGCTCATATTTGAAACCCGCTTCTGTTTGTTGTCCTTCAAGTGGTTTGTAGGCTTTTCCTGTTGTCGGATCAACGGAGGCCAGAACTTCAAAGGATTCATCGTAGCTAATGTATGGTGTTACACCGAAATCACTGACATACATAAGACCACCACTTAAAGCAAAGTTGGTATTATGCAAATCTTCTTTGGTACCAGCACTGTCATTTTGAAGACGTACGATGTCATAACGACCACCGACTTTCATAATCCACTTATTATCTAATTTAATTTGTTGTTGAGCATAAAATCCTGCTTGATCCTTAGTGATATCAACAGGGGTAGCACGGTCATCAATAGGTTGATAATTGCCATATTCCGGGTTGAATGCGTTGATACTACCAGTAGTCCCCCCCCAAGCTACCCCCCAATCATCTGCTTCCATACTGTCATTTTGATAGTGCTGTAAATCAATGCCAAATAAGAAAGTATTATCTGTTCTAGATGTGCTCCAATTAGCGATAGTTTGGTTATCCATACTATAGGAATCAGTTGAACCATTTCGATAGATGATCCCTCTTGATAGATCGGCACTTGTTTCACTGCCGAAAGCGTAAGTGCTACGTAATAGTAAATCTGTATGGGCATAACGAGTGTTTTGCTTGAATTGCCAAATGTCATTAAAGTGATGTTCTAATTCGTAAGCAAGAGAGAACTGTTCATTTTCATTTTTATCATAATCAGGCTCACCTAAATTGGTGCTTGGGTCGAGCTTACCTTGTGGCGTATCAATCAAGGTGCCGTAAGCGGGTTTAAATGGGTTAGTCGGTACGCCATCATCTTTTTTATAAGAGGCAAGGAAAGTGATATTGGTATCAGGGCTGATATCCCAGGCTAGGCTAGGAGCAAGATAAACACGGTCGGTGTAAGTTTCATCTAGAGTACCATCACGGTGGCTCATCATACCGACTAAACGAAAACGAACATCACCATCTTGATCAACAAAGCTTGTGACATCGACGCCAACTTGTTGCTGATTGTTCGTACCTGCTTGGAGTTGTAATTCTCCACCTTCTGTATACCCAGGGTGTTTGCTTACAGCATTAACTACACCACCTGGAGGCGCTTCACCATATAAGATCGCAGCAGGACCTTTTAATACTTCAACTTGTTCTAGACCGTAAGGCTCCAATGTCCAAACGTAGTAGCCTACTTGATAAAGGCGATTTCCATCTAAATAAGTTGCGGCATCAAAACCACGGATTTTAAACCAATCGGTATCATTATCAGAACCATACGGTTGCGTCATAACACCTGGCTGATAACGCAAGACTTCGTCTAATTTTGTTGGTTGTTGAACAGATAGTTGCTCTTCATCGATCACGGATACACTGCGCGGAGTTTCGGCGAGTGGTGTCTCAACTTTTAATGCTGAGGCGGTTACTGTGATGGTATCTAAATTTTCTGTTGTAGCTTTTTCTTCAGCAAAAGAAGGGAGAGCGATAAGGGCTAAAGAAAGTCCAAGAGCAGGTTTCATAATGTGAGAAACGGCTTGTGAAGTAGGGTTCAAAGTGAAAGACATAAATCAATCCATTGTTTCATTAATTGATAATCATTATTGTTTAGAATTGTATTCATTTTTATAGGTTCTGCCTAGAGTTTATTTGCAAAATCATGAATAAAGGAAAGTAGATCATGACCGATATCAATAGGGGGTGGGAAATTAACCATTTTCCCTTTATGATAGCGGCACATTTCTACTGTGGCATTAGTCGGTAGCACATGTCTTTATTGAGTTTCACTCGATTTAATTTTTGAACGCCTCATTTCTGAATGGAACCACTTTATGTTCAAGTTTTTTGAAGGTTTAACGAAACCTTTTCCTAAAGATACAGTCAACACTCCGCCGAGTACCTTGTTTGCTTTTTGTATGCATTACAGCCGTGATTTTTTATTACCTATTCTATTTATGTCGATTTTGAGTGCGTGTATCGCCATTATTGAAGTTTCGTTGATGGGCTTCATGGGTTCGATTGTAGATATGCTTTCAACTCATACCCCAGAAACATTATGGGATGCAGAGGGCATGCGCATTATCGGTATGGGTTTGGTGATTGTTGTGGTGATTCCTGTAATTGGCTTCTTCCACTCGATGATCATGCACCAAACGTTACTAGGTAACTTCCCAATGTCGATTCGTTGGTTAGCGCACCGGTACCTACTCAATCAAAGTGTGACTTTCTACCAAGATGATTTTGCCGGGCGAATTGCCACTAAAGTGATGCAAACGTCGCTCGCTATCCGTGAAACAGTGATGAAGTTCGCCGATATGCTGGTTTATATCACTGTCTATTTTGTGTCGATGTTTGTATTAATGGCGCAGGCTGATTTATGGCTGATGGTTCCGGTATTTGTTTGGCTAGTGGCTTATGTTCTGACTCAGGTTTATTTTGTTCCAAAAATGAAGCGAATTGCCACTGAACAGGCTGATGCACGTTCATTAATGACTGGCCGTATCGTTGATAGTTATACCAATATTGCGACGGTGAAACTGTTCTCACACACTAACCGTGAAACGGACTATGCAGAAAAAGGCATGAAGTCATTTTTGAAAACAGTGTACGCGCAAATGCGTCTCGCAACCGTGTTCTTATTCAGTATTGACATGCTTAATTACATGCTGCTTTTCTCGGTAGCCGCTCTGTCTATTGGCTTATGGATGAACAGCATGATCACCGTTGGTGCCATTGCGGTGGCGATCAGCTTAGCTTTGCGTATTCAAGGTATGTCGAAATGGATTATGTGGGAAATCAGCGCCATTTTTGAAAATATCGGTACCGTAGTCGATGGCATGAATACGCTTTCTAAACCAGTAGTCACTCAAGATGTTGAAAATGCGCCAGCACTTAAAGTCGATAAAGGTCAAATTGAATTTGATAAGATCAGCTTCCACTATGGGGAATCAAACAAAGCTGTGATCACTGATTTGAACCTGAATATTAAGCCGGGTGAAAAGGTTGGTTTAGTCGGGCGTTCAGGTGCGGGTAAATCGACACTGGTTAATCTACTGCTGCGTTTTTATGATTTGGAAAGTGGCACGATCCGTATTGATGGCCAAGACATTTCTAAAGTTCAACAAGACTCGCTGCGCGGCAAGATTGGTATGATCACGCAAGATACCTCGTTATTGCACCGCACGATTCGTGAGAATATTCTATATGGTCGTCCTGATGCGACAGAAGAAGAACTTCTTGCGGCAACCAAGCAAGCTCATGCGCATGAGTTTATTGAAAGCTTAACCGATACTTTTGGCAACGTAGGCTACGATGCTCAAGTGGGTGAACGTGGGGTGAAATTGTCTGGTGGTCAACGTCAACGTATCGCGATTTCTCGCGTGTTGTTAAAAGATGCACCAATCTTAATTATGGATGAAGCCACATCAGCACTTGATTCAGAAGTCGAAGCCGCGATTCAAGAAAGCTTATATGAATTGATGGAAGGTAAAACCGTTATCGCGATTGCACACCGTTTATCCACCATTGCGGCAATGGATCGCTTAATCGTACTTGATCAAGGTGAAATTTTGGAGCAAGGCTCGCATCAAGAGCTATTGTCACAAGGCGGTATTTACGCACAACTTTGGGCACACCAAACTGGTGGGTTCTTAGGGAGCGATGAAGATGATTCAGTTGAGGATGAAACAGTATCGTAGCTGATTAATTGGGCATATATTAAATGAAAGGCTTGTTGCTTCGGTGGCAGGTCTTTTTTTGGTGGTTTTTCATGTCTTATGGCGTCCCCAGTAGGAGTCGAACCTACGGCCTTCCCCTTAGGAGGGGGACGCTCTATCCAGCTGAGCTATGGGGACCAAAAGACTAACCTTGAGAATAATACGGATTTTAACTAGATAATCCAATACTCATATAGTTTTCTACAGCTGAATGCTGCACAAGCGTTGTTTTTTTGTTCACAAGTTCAATTCTTGATGAATTTTAATTGCTTAATGTCTTCCTTAACTCTTTAATTAATTAGTGAAATTCATTTACAAAAAGCACTGACTGCGTTGTGCATGGTTGGCGATGATAAAATGAAAGCGGCAGCGAAACGTCATGTTGAGCTTTCATTAAAACGTAGTCAGATAGCGTTGTCCTTAGATGAAGATCTACAAGCTGTTAAAAGTGCCAGTTTGCTTGGGCGAGATTAATCAGTTTAAGCATATCGCTCACGATTACCTTTCGCCCATTACCGTTTTTCAAAGTCGCAATGAAGGCTATCTAGGCCACTAATTTGGTATAGTGGATTTTGAAATTCGATTGACGAATCATAGATCTCTGCCAATAAATACAAATGGTCTTTATTAAGTGTTTGGTAGGTTTCTATAAAGTTGTAAATAATAAGGCTGGAAATCCGTTCCGAAGCCAGCATCATGTCTTGTCCCTTTATCGATCTTCTATTCTGCTTTATAGAAACTTAATGCTTGTTGTCTTGCGGTTGGATGGTCGACAATGGCTGGCCAATAAGTATCAATATTGTTTTGCTTTATATATTCGTGTGGAAAATGTAGGTGTTTCAAAGGTACATTTTCTAACTCTGGTAAATACTTACGGATGAAGCTGCCATCTGGATCATATTTTTCACTTTGAGTGATGGGGTTAAATATTCGAAAGTAGGGCTGAGCATCACAACCTGTGCCTGCCGCCCATTGCCAACCGCCGTTATTGGCACTGAGATCGCCATCAATTAAGTGTTGCATGAAAAAATTTTCACCTAGTCGCCAATCCACTAGGCAATGCTTGGTGAGAAAGCTCGCAACAATCATTCTTAAGCGATTATGCATCCAACCGGTTTGTACTAACTGCCTCATTGCGGCATCGACAATTGGATAACCAGTTTTGGCTTGTTGCCAGGCGGCTAATAATTGAGGCGAATTGGGCCAAGGCAAATGGTCATATTTGTCATTGAAATTATGATGCTTATTGAGCTTTGGAAAGTGGTGTAATAAATGACGATAAAAATCACGCCACGCTAATTCGTTGAGCCAACTCCCTTGCGGCTGTGAAATCATTTCCAGAGCATTGGGGTAATGGTGAGAGAGTTCGGCAAACACGCGTTTTGCACTGATTGCACCAATGGCTAAATAGGGGGATAAACCGGAGGTTCCTTTTATCGCCGGGTAGTCTCGGTCTTGATGGTAGTCTTGGTATTTAATGGTTAGAAAATTCGGAAGCACTTGCTGCAATACGGTATTCGCCAAAGGCCACTTGGTAGAATCTTGCTTAGTAGCGTTAAACGTAATGGCAGGGTTGCTAACAGGTTTTAATGATGGCAAGGAAACTTGTAAAGGCGCGACATGGGCTCTTTCTAATGAACTTGCCCACGCTTTTTTAAATGGCGTGAATACTTTGTACATTTCATTCCGACCATTGAGAACGGCTCCTTTAGACACAATGACGTCAGCTTCAAACAAAGTTAAGGGTAGGCCATCATCTAACAAGGCTTGGTCGCGCTGCTGCTCGTTAAATTCAACTTCTTGGGTGGCAAAAATGGTCTCGATGTTTTGCTGCTGACAATATGCGATGAGCGCTTGTGCTTGCTCGGCAAAATCGCTGGCTTCAATGTGTTTAAAATGAATGCCACGTTGGCCGAGTTGCTCAGACAGCAAGTTGACATGTCTTTCAATCAAATCAATTTTTATTGGTGCCATATCATGCGTTTGCCATTGCGAAGGCGTAGAAATAAACAAAGCGTGAAATGGCTGACCCGCGGCAATCGCGTGGTATAAGGCTGGGTTATCGTCGATTCTTAGATCATTGCGAAACCAAACAAGATTCATGGCTTACCTTTTGCTTATGAATTTTATATAGAGCAGAATAACAATTTTAGATGTAACGTAATTTCAGCTCTTGTGGATAGGGTGATAAATACACTTGAGCCGCTAAATATTGTTGGGGAAATTCTTTTAGATAGTGATTGATCAAAGTTAGCGGTACTAGTAGAGGAACTAACCCTGCTCGGAAGTCATTAATATGAGTGGATAGTTCACTTTTTTGCTGTTTGGTGAGCACTTTTTTGAAGTAGCCTTGCAGGTGTTGCAGCGTATTGGTGTGGCTTTTATGCGTTGCTACATACTTTAAGCCAGACATTAACAACGAGATGTATTGTTGTGCCATCTCCTCTAGTTCGAGGTCGGCACGAGCAAGGAGACGGCCAGTTTCTTTATAGCTAATCAGGTGGTGGCTCATTAGTAAGTACTTACGTTCGCTATGAAACTCAATCAGTTTGTGTTTAGTCAGGCCAGAGGATAATAAATCTTGCCAATGTCGATAAGTGAACACTCGGATCATAAAATTCTCGCGTAGTGCGGGGTCCATTAAACGGCCATTTTCTTCACAAGGTAGGTTTGGGTTCTGCATTATGATTTGCTTGGTGAATAAGCCTATGCCAGAGGCGGTGCTGCCTTTACCGTCTTCTTGATAAACCTTAACTCTTTCCATGCCACAGCTCGGGCTTTTTTGACAAAAGATAAAGCCGCTAAGGTGCTCGATTTGACTAGCAATGGTTTGACCGTATTCGGCTAAGTCTTGTGTGACATCACCATCGCCATCAGGACGACTGACATGTATTCCATCACTTAGTTGAACTTGACGAATAGTAGGGCGAGGGACCGGCAAGCCAATCGCCACTTCTGGGCAAAAGGCTTGGTAGTGAACAAAAGGGGCGAGTTGACTCATACAGAAATCAGAGCGTTTGTGTCCTTTATCAAAGCGCACTTGCTCTCCGGCGACACAGGCACTGATACCAATTGTCGGTTTTTTCTCTACTAGTAGCTTCATACTATGGCGACTCCTTTCTGCCTAAGACTAAGTGAATTTAATAAATTGCCCGATAGGGGTTAATAGCTTTGAGATCCCTTGAGTAAATTGTAGTGCATCATTGGATACGGTGAAACATAAACAACCCGTAGTAGTGGTGGGAGTATGCTCGTGTTGTCCGGTTAGCCAAATGAAGTCCCCTTTTTGGTATTTACCCATTCTATCTTTAAACTCACCGTTAATGTCCGTGCTCATTGTTATCTTCTTGCCGGTGTGCTTTTGAACACCTTTTTGACTCAAATCATTAAAATCTCAGTTGACAACCACTATACCTCTTTGGGGTTATGGGTATGCTATGTCAGTCCGTTATTATCGAGAAGAGATTTATATTCGTAATGTAATTTGACGTTGAGTTTTTATTGACTGAATAAGCTGTATTTTTGTTATTTTTGTGATTATCTGAACATTCATTAAATGCTTTACATGTTAACTCTTCCGAGAGTGTTTTCCTGTGGTAACATGAGTGCCCCTTAATTTAATTATAGATGAAGATTTATGCTGGAAGTGCGTGATTTAACAGCGATTCGTGATGACAGAGAATTATTTGAGTCAGTGAGCTTTTCTGTTTCGGCTGGTGATCTCGTTCAAGTTGAGGGACGTAATGGTTCGGGCAAAACGACTATGTTGCGAATTATTACTGGATTAGGCGATAGTGAAGCTGGAAAAGTACTTTGGAAAGGCATTGAAGCTCGTATAGACCGCGATGCTTTTCATCAAGATTTATTGTTTATCGGACATCAAACTGGCGTTAAAAAAGAACTGACCGCATTTGAAAACCTTTCCTTTTATCAGAAACTAAATGGCTCAATAGGCGTCACAGAAGAGGATATTTGGATGGCGTTAGCTAAAGTTGGTTTGGCCGGTAAAGAAGATATTCCAGCCGGTAAGTTATCGGCGGGGCAGCAACGACGTGTCGCACTCGCGCGCTTATGGTTAAGTCGTCATCCCCTTTGGATTTTAGATGAGCCGCTGACAGCCATTGATAAGCAAGGCATAAAAGTGATTGAAGCTTTGTTTGTTGAACATACACAAAATGGTGGAATGGTATTGTTTACGACTCACCAAGATATGTTTACCGAAATGGATCAACTTAAAACCATTCGGTTGGGAGAGTAAATAATGATCTCAAGTATGCTGGTCATTGTTCGCCGCGAGTTGTTAATTGCTTATCGTCGTCAAGCTGATGTATTTAACCCTTTATGGTTCTTTATCATTGTTATTACGCTGTTTCCTTTAAGTATTGGTCCTGAGCCGAATTTGTTAGCGCGTATTGCAGCTGGCATTATTTGGGTAGCTGCTTTGCTTTCGGCTCTGTTATCTTTAGAGCGCTTATTTCGAGATGACTTTAACGATGGGGCATTAGAGCAATTAATGCTGTTGCCAATTCCTTTACCACTGGTGGTGATCTCTAAAGTGATTGCTCATTGGTTGTTGACAGGCTTGCCGTTAATTTTAATTAGTCCATTACTTGCAATACTACTATCGCTAGATTTTCAGACTTGGTTGGCGGTGGTCATTACCTTACTACTTGGTACACCGACCTTGAGTTTTATTGGTGCGATTGGTGTTGGGTTAACGGTGGGGCTGCAAAAAGGTGGCGTACTGTTAAGCTTGCTGGTTTTACCTTTGTATATTCCGGTACTTATTTTTGCTACTTCTGCGATTGAAGCTGCCACTAGTGGTTTTGGCTATTCAGGCCAACTCGCGATTCTAGGGGCGATGTTATTGGGGGCTGCAACCTTAACGCCATTTGCGATTAGCGCATCGTTACGTATCAGTGTGAATTAATAATAAATTAATTAATGATAAATAGAGCTTGTGGTGAACCATTTGTGATGAGCAAAGGCAAGCAAGTACGATTTAAGTTAAAAAATTATAAAGTAGAGCAAAAATAGCCTACAAAACAAAGTGAGAAGCAAAATGTGGAAATGGTTACATCCATACGCAAAAGCTGAAAAAACCTATCAGTTGTGCGGAACCTTACTGCCTTGGTTTTCTGTCTTGGCATTTGGACTATTGCTGGTGGGTACGATTTGGGGGCTTGCGTTTGCGCCTGCTGATTACCAACAAGGTGATAGCTTTCGTATTATTTATATCCATGTACCTGCTGCTATTTGGTCGATGGGCATTTATATGTCAATGGCTATCGCGGCATTTATTGGCTTAGTTTGGCAGCTTAAGTTGTCGAATATGGCCGCTTCTGCAATGGCTCCAATTGGCGCGGTTTATACCTTTATTGCTCTCATTACCGGTGCAGTCTGGGGGAAACCGATGTGGGGTGCTTGGTGGGTATGGGATGCTCGCTTAACCTCTGAATTGATTCTATTATTTCTCTATCTAGGTGTGATTGCGCTTTATCACGCCTTTGATGATCAAAAGACAGCAGCAAAGGCCGCCGGTATTTTGGCGGTTGTGGGTGTCGTCAATATCCCTATTATTCACTATTCAGTAGAGTGGTGGAATACCCTACATCAAGGTGCCACCATTACTAAGATTGGTAAGCCTTCGATTGCTCCAGGCATGCTATGGCCGTTATTGTGTAATATTTTTGGTTTTGCCTTCTTCTTTGGTGCGGTCACTATGATTCGTTTCCGTACTGAAATTATTCGCCGTGAAAGTCACCGTCCTTGGGTTTTGCAATTAGTAAAACAAAATGCAGCCAAAGGCTCAAAATCAACGGAGGTGAAATAAATGTATTTTGACTCATTTAGTGATTTCTTAAATATGGGGGGGTATGCCGCTTATGTTTGGGCTTCTTTTGGGATCACATTTTTTAGTATGTTTATTGTGTGCTGGAAAAGTGCTTCAGATGACAAAGCTTTATTGAAAGAAATCCAACAAAAAATTGACCGTGAAGAACGTCGTCAAGCGGCAAAAAAGATGGAAAACACATTATGACACCTAGACGCAAAAAAAGACTCGCAATCATTTTGGCTATTCTAATCGGTGTAGCAGGAACGGTTGGTTTAACCATGTATGCGCTTAATCAGAATATGAACTTATTTTATACACCAACAGAGCTGGTCAACGGTAAGCCCGATGGTACCATGCCACACATTGGTGAGCGTTTGCGTATCGGTGGTATGGTGGTTGAAGGTTCAGTTAAACGTGACCCTGATTCTTTAAAAGTGAGTTTTGATCTTAAAGACCTTGGCCCTACGGTGACGGTAACTTACGAAGGTATCTTGCCTGATTTATTCCGTGAAGGTCAGGGGATCGTTGCTCAAGGAACATTGGTTGATGCAACAACCATTGAAGCATTTGAAGTGTTGGCTAAGCATGATGAAAACTACATGCCTTCAGAAATCGAAGATGCAATGAAGAAAGGCCATAATGCTGATTATGACTACGAAACCCACACCATGAAAAATCAGGAATAAGTGCAATGATTGCTGAACTTGGACATTTTGCCTTAATTCTTGCATTAGGGTTTTCTATTTTACTAAGTGCATTGCCTATGTATGGTGCGAGTGTTAATAACCGCACTTTAATGGGCATGGCGCGTCCTCTGTCTTGGGGAATGTTTCTAACGCTAGCATTTTCATTCGGGACGCTACTTTGGGCGTTTTATAGTAACGACTTTACCTTGCAGTATGTGGCGAGTAACTCGAACAGTTTGCTGCCTTGGTACTATCGCTTAACTGCTGTATGGGGCGCGCACGAAGGCTCTCTGCTTCTTTGGGTACTTATTCAAGCTATCTGGACTGTTGCGGTGGCAACCTTTAGTCGCGGAATGCCACAAGAGTCAGTATCTCGCGTATTAGCAGTAATGGGGATGATTTCGATTGGCTTCTTGCTATTTATCATTCTGACCTCAAATCCATTTTTACGCACCTTGCCTTACTTCCCAATTGATGGCCGTGACTTAAACCCTCTACTACAAGATCCGGGCTTAATTATTCACCCACCAATGCTGTATATGGGTTATGTAGGTTTTTCAGTCGCGTTCTCATTTGCTATTGCATCATTAATGACAGGTCGTCTAGATACGGCTTGGGCTCGTTGGTCTCGTCCTTGGACAACGGCAGCATGGGTATTTTTGACTGTTGGTATCGCTCTAGGTTCATGGTGGGCATATTATGAATTAGGCTGGGGCGGCTGGTGGTTCTGGGATCCCGTTGAAAACGCATCTTTCATGCCTTGGCTAGCGGGTACCGCACTGATGCACTCATTGGCTGTAACCGAAAAACGCGGCACCTTTAAAGCTTGGACAGTATTGCTAGCGATCAGCGCATTCTCATTAAGTTTACTGGGTACCTTCTTAGTTCGTTCGGGGATTTTGGTATCGGTGCATTCATTCGCATCGGATCCAGCTCGCGGCATGTTTATTCTGGCTTTCCTTGCACTAGTGATTGGTGGTTCGCTGCTACTGTTTGCTCTCAAAGGAGCGTCAGTTCGTGTACGTGGTAACTACTCACTTATCTCACGTGAGAACGCCTTGTTATCTAATAATATTTTGTTAATAGCGGCATTGGTCGTGGTTCTGATTGGTACTCTATTACCGCTTGTTCATAAGCAAATTGGTATGGGGTCTGTATCGATTGGTGCACCATTCTTTAATACCTTGTTCACTTGGTTAATCGTGCCATTTACCTTGATTCTCGGTATTGGCCCAATGGTTCGTTGGAAGCGTGATAACTTGGCGGAAGTGAAAGTACCGATGCTAGTGTCACTGGTGGTTTCAGTCGTTGGCGCAACGGTGATTGCTTTAATTTCGTCTAAACAATTTATGCCGCTTGCAACACTAGGTTGGTTCATGGCGATTTGGATTTTTACGATGCATGGCTTTGAGTTATATCAACGTGCGACACACCGTCATACTTTCTTTAAAGGTCTAACCAAATTACAGCGTAGCCATTGGGCGATGATGTTAGGTCATATTGGCTTGGCGGTAACCATCATTGGTATTGCGATGGTGCAAAACTACAGCATTGAACGTGATGTTCGTTTAGCACCGGGTGATAAGTTTGATATTCATGGTTATCAGTTTGACTTTGCTGGTGTACGTGACCATGACGGCCCGAACTATGAAGGCTTTATTGCTGATTTCATCATTAGTGAAGATGGTAACTATGTAAACGAACTGCATGCTGAAAAACGTTTCTACCATACGGCCCGTTCTATGATGACCGAAGCGGCAATTGACCGCGGTTTCACTCGTGACTTGTATGTTGCAATGGGGGAGCGTTTAGAAGGTACCGATGCATGGGCGGTTCGTATCTACTATAAACCGTTTATTCGCTGGATTTGGTTTGGTGCGATTTTAATGTCGATTGGTGGTGCATTAGCGATCAGTGATAAACGTTATCGCTTTCGTAAAAAAACCGAAAAATCAACGAAATCAGCTGAGAAGGAGGCGTAATCATGAACCGTAAAATCTTGTTTGCACCTTTAGCGTTATTTGCCATCTTGGTTGTGGTATTTGCTACGCAACTTACTCGTAATGCTGATGGTGATGATCCCACTAAACTAGAATCAGTATTGGTAGGTAAGCCAGTACCTGAATTTAAGCTAGAAGATTTATTTCAAGAAAATAAAACTTATGATAAACGTTTATTTCAAGGCCAGCCTTTATTACTTAATGTGTGGGCAACTTGGTGCCCAACGTGTTATGCGGAACATCAGTTCTTGAATAAGCTTTCAGAGCAAGGCGTAAAAATCGTTGGTTTGAATTACAAAGATGACCGTGAGAAAGCTAAGAAATGGTTAAGAGATCTCGGTAACCCATATCAGGTCGTGCTATTTGATGGTAGTGGCATGTTTGGCTTAGATCTTGGGGTCTACGGCGCACCAGAAACGTTCTTGATTGATGCCAATGGTCATATTCAGTACCGCCATGTGGGGGATGTGAATGTTGAAAACTGGAACGAAACTTTATTGCCTTTGTATAACAAGCTAGAAGGTCAAAAAACAGCATTGCCGCGAATTCCTATGGAGCGTGCCCAATGATGAAAAAATCTTCACTATTAATGCTGCTATGCATGTTATTTGCAGTGCCCGCGATGTCTGCGATTGAAGTGTTCGACTTTGATACACCAGAGCAAGAAGCGCAATTTCAAGAGTTGAGCCATACGCTGCGTTGTCCGAAGTGTCAAAATAACTCAATTTCAGATTCCAATGCTGAATTGGCAAAAGACTTACGTTTGAAAGTGTATCAAATGACCAAAGACGGTAAGTCGAAGCAAGAAATCGTTGATTACATGGTGGCTCGCTACGGTAATTTCGTAACCTACAATCCACCATTAACACCATCAACAGCAGTCTTGTGGCTTGCACCGTTAGGCATAGTGATCTTTGGGTTCGGCTTTATTGTGATACGTAGCCGCCGAAAATCAGCCGCTGCTCAAGTGAAAAATTCAACATCATTGGATAAAGAACAAGAGCAACGTTTAAAAGAGCTTTTAGAAGAATCTGATTCAAACGACAAGAAGGGCAGTGATTCATGATAGCATTTTGGATTGGTACAATAATCTTACTCGCCATCTCTTGTGTGTTTGTTTTATATCCACTACTAAAGCCAAAAGAGGTGGATGAAGCGGCACAACGTGATGATTTAAACAAAGCGTTTTTCCGTGACCGTTTAGCCGAATTAGAGTCTGAAGATCAGGCTGGTATCGTCGGTAATAAAGATGATCTCGTTTTAGATTTAAAACAGTCTTTATTGGATGATATTCCGGTTGCCGAGCAACAAAAGAAAGATTCTGCCGCGGTTAAGTGGATGGCAATACCGTTAGTGATCTTTATGGCGGTAGCTTCTTATGGAGGGTATGCCTTATATGGTGCGCATAGTAAGGTTGTTCATTGGAAGCAAGTTGAAAATAACTTACCTGTTTTATCGCAAAAGTTGATGAATCCTCAAGGTGTTGAATTAACTGAACAAGATATGGCAGATTTAACTTTAGCACTACGTTCTCGTCTGCAATATAATGCAAACGATGCAACGGGTTGGGTATTACTTGGTCGTATTGGTTTAGCGAATCGTGATATTGAAACCGCGATTGGTGCGTTGACTAAAGCCGATAACTTGATGCCGAATAATCAAGATGTGCAATTAAGCCTAGCTCAAGCGTTAATGTTCTCATCGGATCAAGCCGATTTACAAAAAGCTGATTCGATTTTAGCGCAATTGATGAAACAGCCTGACGTCGATTTGCGCGTCTACTCTTTGTTGGCATTTAGTGCTTATGAAAGTGGCGATTACGCCAAAGCTGTCGATTACTGGGAACAGCTTCAAGTTAAGATTGGTAAAGATGATGCTCGTTACGACATGCTTACTCGCAGTATTAAAACGGCTCAGCGTGAGTTAGATGCGATTAATCATCCAGAACAAAAAACTTACCAAGGCACACCGGTTAAAGTCACGGTTTCGTTATCACCAGAAGTGAAGCTACCAGAATCTGGTGTGTTGATTGTTTCTGTTCATACTGCTGATGGTGCGCCAATGCCGATCGCAGCTGCACGTTACCCGCTCTCTCAATTCCCTGTGACAGTGGTTTTAGATGATAACAACAGCATGATTGAAAGCCGTAAGCTATCGAGCTTGTCTGACATTATGGTGAAAGCACGTATTGATAGTGATGGTAATGTCGCTACTCGTGAAGGTGATTGGCATGGCGAAAGCTTGCCAATTCATCTTGGTGATGACGCGGTAATTTCAATTGATAAGAAATATTGATAATTAATATTCAGATACAATACAATTAACGTTATTGCATATTTTCTTTAATTATAGAAAGGCAATGTATTGAATTACGTTGCCTTTTTTATTTTATTGGTATTTGAAGTTATAGTTTTGTCGATCGTGCACCTATAACTCTAATTTCCTCAGGGATAAGTTATACTAATCGTACGAATTATCTGATCATTCTTGCTTGTTAAAAGACTCGATAACTGCGTTAAAATTTTTGCCTTGTTCTCAAGCCTTTTTCCTACGCAATTTCTAGTTATCTAATTAGTGTGATTGGTATTAATCAATATTTAAGTTGACATAGGATGTAGTGGCTTGGGTGATATAAAAACCAACTATTCATTTTCGCTTATCTTACTCTCATCAACGTTGATGTTAGGGTGTAGCTCGACACCTGAAGAACAAGCTTCCACAACTCAAAGCAGTACGGCGCCTTCTTCGGAAAAAATGACTACAGATCATGACGATGGTGACTTCTTTGAAGGTTTCAATCGTTTGATGTGGGATTTTAATTTTAAAGTACTCGACCCTTATGTTGTTCGACCGCTTTCTATTGCCTACATGGAATGGACGCCGTGGCCCATACATACAGGGCTGAATAACTTTCTAAATAATCTTGATGAGCCAGCCAATGCAGTGAATAACTTGCTGATGGGCAATGGTGACCAAGCGGTGGAGAATTTTAGTCGTTTTTGGATTAACAGCACGATTGGCTTACTTGGTTTAATTGATGTGGCATCAATGGCTAATATATCCAGCACGAGTCGAGAGTTTGGTGATGTAATAGGGCATTATGGAGTTGGCAATGGAGCCTACTTGATGTTGCCAGCTTACGGGCCTGTTACCGTACGTGACGCTGCCGATACCATCGATGGCTTGTACATCCCTTTAAACTGGCTAACCTTCTGGCAAAAGGCTGGTAAGTGGGCATTTCAGGGGCTAGAGTCGCGCTATGAATTGATAAGCCAAGAAGAGCTGTTACGTAATTCACCGGATTCTTATCAGTTAAGTAAAAGTATCTATATACAACATCAAGACTTTAAAGCTGAAATTACCAAACAGCCAGAAACTGCTTTAGACGAGGATCTTTTGGAAGAATATCTAGGGCAAGATTACTAACTATCTTGAGACAAATTCAAATGAGCAACTAAACAAAAAAGCCTTAATACATATTTGCAGTAAGATTTCATTTTTTGAGTTTTAATTCGAACTAGAATGGTTTGTTATACTGAATATAGGGGGATAATAGCATCAGTATAGGTTACGGCATGAATACTTGTAATCTCTTAATGAATATCCATGTTGATGCTTAATAGGTAAGCAAAACTAATGATTGAGTCTTTAGTTGACGAATTATTGTTCAATAATAGTAACTACTCATCTGCTTTATGAGACAGTAGTTACTATATTATTGATGGTGACTTTTTATTGAATTTTATTGGTCAAAGTGAAACATTGGCGCGATCTTTTGCGATAAAGCAGCAATATCCTCACCTTTTTCACCAACTAGTATTAAGCTGCCTTTGGTAAGCGGTATGATCTCACCTTGCATATGATCTTGCGTAAACTGACTGGTTTTCTTAGCTTCAATGTTGGAAACAAAGGCAGTAACACGGCCTTTTTTTCCTTGAAACACCATATGTAGAGCATGATGATCTTGGCTAAAACCACAATGGTTCAAATAATAGATATGATATGGGAAATCACCATTAAGTTGGTAAGAATACATATTGAGCTTTGATTGTATTTCTTGTTTAGTGCTTCCTTCATTCATCTTGGCAATAAATGGTTCTTCATTCAGAATATGGTTGATTGCCATTTTATCGAGTTGGGCATAAGCGGGTTTCACTAACAAGTTACCCCAATTGACCTGGCCAATTAATAAACCGAAAGTAAAGATAATTGAAGCCGCTAAAGCCCAAACCTTTCTGGTTAAATGCAATGTAGGTTGGATTGGTGCATTTTGGAAAATAATTTTATCTGCCAAATCGTCAGGCACTTCGACTTTGAATGCTTGCTCAATTTTCTTATCCAGTTCTTGTAGGCTTTCGGCATATTTTTTATTTTGTGGATTAGTACCAAGTTCAGCCAAAATATCATCACTCTTATCATTCGGATCAGAGAGTAAACGACGTCTAAATTCTAAATCATCCATGGTTGGCCCCCTGAGATGGTGAAGTTGCATCAAGTTGCTCTTTGATTTGATTACGAGCACGGAATAAACGAGTCATCACGGTGTTCTTATTGAGGTCAAGGATTTGGCTAATTTCATCACCGGTGAATCCTCCAATCACTTGCAAGAATAATGGCTCTCGATATTCAACATCTAAATTCATGATCTGCTTTTGTAACCATTTTTGCTGATGATGCTCACTATCATCGGTTTTACCACTATTACCTGGTTCATCAATATCAACCAAATTGAATTGTTTACGTTCAAATCGTCGGGCATTTTCACGCCGTAAAATAGTGATTAACCATGGCTTTGCCGCTTTCTCATCTTTTAGGCTGTCGATGGCTTTCCAAGCACGAAGACAAGTTTCTTGCACCAAATCTTCGGCAATATGTTGATCTTTACATAACCAATATGCATAACGATATAAATCGCGATGGTATGCCCTCACTAGGGACTCATAACGTTTTTGTTTATTCATATCTTTATTGACCGTGCTATGGTCGGTTTTCTTTCCAAATATTTTAGAAATGGCCATCTAAATCCTTAAAATTGCCTCTAATATAATTAGTGTGTTTGTTTTTACTGTAGAAAGGAAGAGGGAAAGATGAAAATTGCTAACTATTTGTAGTGCTTGTGGTCAAGTGATGTTGTTTTACTGTTAATTCTGCATTTGATTGTTTATGTCACAAGTTTTTATTTGTACTTTAGTAAACTGGTCTCTTTAGTTGGATGTTTAAAAAGCTTTGTATACAATCAGAGGTCTGACCACATGATTTTTCTTTACGGTTAAGCAATTCATTTCGTAAAGACATGGACATTAAAAAGGAAAGAATATGACTCATCAGGAAGTAAAAACTCGCAATGGTGACCGAATCGCTATTGTTTCCGGTCTTCGAACCCCATTTGCTCGTCAAGGCACTGCTTTCAAAGAAGTCCCCGCGGTAGATCTTGGTAAAATGGTGGTGAGTGAATTACTTGCTCGTACTCAAATTGACCCTAAACTGGTCGATCAAGTGGTATTTGGTCAAGTCGTTCAAATGCCGGCTGCGCCAAATATCGCTCGAGAAATTGTGCTTGGCACTGGCATGAACGTCTCAACGGATGCTTACAGTGTTACGCGTGCTTGTGCGACTAGTTTTCAATCTGCAATTAATGTCGCGGAAAGTATTATGGCAGGCAATATTGAGATTGGGATTGCTGGTGGAGCAGATTCGTCTTCCGTTCTTCCGATTGGTGTGTCCAAATCACTTGCTCAAGGATTATTAGAAATCAGCAAAGCCAAAACACTACCTCAGAAATTATCGATTTTACGTAAATTATCTTTCAAAGATCTCATGCCAGTTCCACCTGCCGTTGCCGAGTATTCGACTGGATTATCCATGGGACAAACGGCCGAGCAAATGGCTAAGTCTTACCAAATTGCCCGAGAAGATCAAGACGCGTTAGCGCACCGTTCTCATACTCTAGCTACGCAAGCGTGGGAAGATGGTTTCATTCAAGATGAAGTAATGACGGCTTATCCTGAACCTTATAAAGAGTGGATTCATCAGGATAACAATATTCGGAAAAATTCACAGGTTGAGCAATATGCCAAACTTCGCCCAGCCTTTGACCGTAATTTTGGTAGTGTGACCGCCGCAACCAGTACACCGTTAACCGATGGTGCTGCGGCAGTATTGATGATGAGCGAAAGTAAAGCGAAAGAACTCGGCTTAGAAGTGCTTGGTTATATTCGTTCTTATGCTTTCTCAGCGATTCAAGTAGAAGAAGACATGTTAATGGGGCCATCTTATGCCACCCCAATTGCGCTTGATAGAGCGGGGATCGAGCTCGATGATCTTGACTTGATCGAGATGCATGAAGCCTTCGCAGCTCAAACCCTTGCCAATGTGAAAATGTTTGCTTCAGAAACCTTCGCCAAAGAAAAGCTTGGTCGAGATAAAGCAATCGGCGTGATTGATATGGAGAAGTTTAATGTGCTAGGCGGTTCATTAGCTTATGGTCACCCATTTGCTGCGACTGGCGCTCGCTTAATGACTCAAACCTTACGTGAGTTAAAACGTCGTGGCGGAGGGCTTGCATTAACTACCGCATGTGCGGCCGGCGGATTAGGGGCAGCTGTCATTCTAGAAGTTGATAAATTAGAAGTAGATAAAGATGAAGCACAAATGGAAGGAGCGGAATAATGACAATGGATAATCAACTTTCAGCAGAGCATGCTTCGACCAATAATGCGTTTACCTTAACCGTGGATGATAACCAAGTCGCTTGGCTTTCGGTGGATGTACCGAATGAAAAAATGAATACGTTGCAGGCAGAATTTGCTGAACAAATGCAGGCGATTTTTGATCAATTAGAGCAAAAGAAATCAGATATTAAGGGCATGATTATTCACTCCTTAAAACCGGATAACTTTATTGCTGGTGCCGATGTTCGCATGTTGGATGCTTGTCAATCTGCGCAAGAAGCAGAAAGCTTAGCCACTCAAGGCCAAGAGATGTTTAATCGTCTTTCATCACTACCTTTTACCGTTGTGGCGGCGATTCATGGTCCTTGTTTAGGGGGCGGTTTAGAGTTAGCACTTGCTTGTGACTACCGTGTTTGTAGTGATAGTGATGCAACGCGTTTAGGTTTACCTGAAGTTCAATTAGGTTTGTTACCGGGATCGGGCGGTACTCAACGTTTACCTCGTCTTGTGGGTTTGCTTGATAGCCTAGATATGATTTTAACTGGCAAGCAACTGCGTGCGAAGAAAGCATTAAAATTAGGCTTAGTGGACGCTTGTGTACCGCAATCTATCTTGTTGCAAGCTGCTCAACAGTTTATTAGTAAATCAAAGCGTAAAGCTAAGAAAGATATCAAAGAATCATTAATGGCCAATACGGGGTTTGGTCGTAAAGTGATTTTTGAACAAGCCGCGAAAAAAGCCAATCAAAAGAGCCGTGGCAACTACCCGGCGATTAAGGCTATTTTACAAGTGATTCAATATGGTCTTGAGAAAGGCATTAAAGAAGGACTCGCTAAAGAAGCTCAAGAGTTTGGTCAGTTGGTCATGACTTCTGAATCTCGTGCTTTACGTTCGATTTTCTTTGCTACTACTGAAATGAAAAAAGACTTTGGTAGTTCTGCACAACCTAAAAATATTCAAGGTGTTGGCGTTCTTGGCGGTGGCTTGATGGGCGCAGGCATTGGTTATGTTTCGGCTACTAAAGCAAATGTGCCAGTACGCTTTAAAGATGTATCGAATGATAGCGTATTACATGCTATGAACTACAGCTATAATCTGTTAACCAAGTTGCTTAAACGTCGCGTCATTAGCAAAACCCAGCTACAAAAGAAGATGCAGTCAATTTCTGGTGGTACGGACTTTACCGGTTTTAGCCAAAAAGATATGGTTATCGAGGCAGTGTTTGAAGATTTATCACTAAAACAAAGCATGGTACGTGATATTGAAGCTCAGGCTAAAAAAGGCGTTATCTTTGCTACCAATACCTCATCATTACCCATTAGTAAAATTGCTCAAGGTGCAGCAAAACCTGAGAATGTGATTGGTCTGCATTACTTTAGTCCAGTAGATAAAATGCCATTAGTGGAAGTGATCCCCCATCAAGGGACTTCTGAGGAAGTGATTGCCACCACAGTGAAATTTGCTCGTAAGCAAGGTAAAACGCCGATCGTGGTTAAAGATAAAGCGGGTTTCTATGTGAACCGTATTTTGGCACCTTATATGAATGAAGCGGCAAAAATTCTTCTGTCTGGTGAGCCGATTGAACATATTGACGAGTCATTACTCAACTTTGGTTTCCCGGTTGGGCCAATTGCGCTGCTAGATGAAGTTGGCGTTGATATTGGGGCTAAAATCACGCCAATTCTCGTTGAAGAACTAGGCGAGCGTTTTAAAGCGCCAGATGTGTTTGATACCTTGCTAAAAGATGGCCGTAAAGGGCGTAAGAGCGGCAAAGGTTTCTACACTTATAAAGGTAAGAAGAAAGAAGTCGATAAATCGGTTTATCGCTTACTCAACCTGACGCCTGAGTCGATTCTTAATGAAGAAGTGGTCGCGATGCGCTGTGTGCTTCTAATGATCAATGAAGCGGTTCGAGCATTAGATGATGGCATTATTGCTAGCCCGAGAGATGGGGATATTGGTGCCATTTTGGGTATTGGTTTCCCACCATTCTTAGGTGGCCCGTTCCGTTATATTGATCAAATCGGTGCAGTGAAATTAGTCGATATCATGAACGAGTATGCTGAGAAATACGGCAGTCGTTTTGCTCCGTGTGATGGATTGTTAACTCGCGCTGGAACTGGAGATAAGTTCTACCCATAAGCCTATATTTGAACGGTGATAATAAACAAAAAGCTTTGCATGTTGAGTGCAAAGCTTTTTTACTATTTCGTGGCTCGTGGCTCGTGGCTCGTGGCTCGTGGCTCGTGGCTCGTGGCTTAACCTAGATCGACATCTTTTGGTCGCAATTGAAACTCATCGATAGAACCAATTTCTAAGCCCGCCTCTAAATCGGGTGCATCAGCATGTTCGGTGCCTTTTGAATGCATGATTAAGCGGTTGGCGGTTCTTGGTTTTAAAGTATTGACGACAAAGCGGATCATTTCACTTCGGTCTAATTTCAAGATTTCTTCAACTACCGTTTCTCGGTTATTAAATTCATAATCTTTGTTACCTATCGCCACCCATAAACGTTGGCCTCGTGCACGTAGATTACTGTCTGGCGACATGATTTGATTGAGTAAACCTTGTTTACTGTTTTGCCATTGTTGTTCGTTCAACTCTAATAACACCATATAAAAAGCATTTAAGAATTCATCGACTGAGGCGACTAACTCACTCGGTGCAGCATTGGGTGACTGTACATACAGAGCCAAACCGGGATGACGATTGAGTGGCATATTACCTGTGCCCACCATATAGCCGAGTTGTTGCTTAGTGCGAATTTCATGGAAGAATCCGGCAGACATTAAATGGTTGGCGAGCGTATAAAGCGCAACATTTTCAGGCGAGATTTCTGGTGATTGGTAATACACCACCAAAGCTGAATCTGCTTGATCACAATGAATTTCTCGTTGGAAGGTTCCGCTATCACCTAACATCACTAATGGTCGCAGAGACTCCTCGTATTGTTGATCTTTCATATGCAAGGCTGACTTCAAGCTGGTGGCCAAATTTGTTGCCGCTTGCCTTGTCCAATCGCCATAGACAAACATTTCAATATGCAACTCAGCCAACATCGCACTGACAAAAGAAGGCAGTTCATCGACTTCAATTGATTCCAATGCTTCAATCAGTACTGGATAGGGTGGATTGTTTGGTTGCAAAATGCCGGTCATCGCATTAAATAGCTGAGAAACAGGGCGATCTTTCGCGGTATTTTTCCAGTTACGCAGCATTTGTCGTTTAATCGAATCAAAACGTGATTGGCTAAATTCGCGTGAGGCAAAGCGCTCAATAATCACATCCAGCAATTGAGCTTGTTTTTGCGTAAAGCCAGACAACATCAATGTCACGCCGCCTTGGTGGGCATAGAGGTTGTAACTCATACCCGCAATTTCAGCTTGGTAGGTTTCTTTGGCTAGAGAGTCGAGGAACATCTCAACACACAAGCGAGTTTTGACTATGGTTCGTGCTGTTGAAACCGCATGTGGGCTATCAATGGCGATAAAAGCTAGCCCTTTTGGTACACGAAACTCTGGCTCTTGTAGATGCCACAAACGAAAGCCCGGTTTATCTTCAATAAGCTCGGGTAGGGCTGATTCACTTTCTAGTGGTGCAGGGTCAAGCTCATAACAAATGTAGGGATTGGGCTCAGGAAGTTTAAGCTCACCGGTGATCTCAGGTTGTGTCCAAGCATTAAGCTCATGTTGAGCAATTGAGCGAATCGAATAAGGCGTGTTGTACCATTTCGCTTGGCGGTCGTATTGCAAACCCTTTGCGATCAACATAACGCGCATATTGTACGGGGTAAAATGGCGTAATAGTTGGCGTAGATGATCTTCATCGTAATGGCTCATCATGTAGTCGCCATAGATCACATCATCAGGTTGGTAGTTTTGTAAATTGATGACCAGGTGACTGGCAATATCAATAGGGCGCGATGCTTCTTGGAAACGGAAGGCCGATTCTAGTACCGCTTGTTTTTCGCTATAGCGCCATTCAGCAAGTCCTTGTTGGCGAATTAACTCAATAAATTCAAAGAGACGTTGAATAATATATTCAATTTCAGTTAACCCTTGTTTGGTGAGGCTGCAACTGATCGAAAACTCTCGAAAATTACTGCCACTAATACCACCACCGGCCGTTAGCGAGGTAATCAGTTCTGTAGTTTTAAGGTGTTGAAGTAGGCTACCTTCGCTTTCATCTCCAAGTAGATGGGCAAAATACGATAAAGGCTTAGATTGATAGAACTTGTCCATACTTGGAAAGTTAAACGTCATCATTAATTTACGAGAGTCTTTTTCTGGCTCGACACAAACAAACTTAGCAGCATCTTGTTCGCGAACCAGTGGGATATTTATGTTTTTGCCTGCGCGTTGGTTGTTAATGATAGGAGCAAAGTAGTTGTGAGCCGCTTCTTCTAATTGATCGAGAGAATGAGGGCCAACTAAAGTGACGGTCATTAAGTCCGCCGAGTATTGCTGGCGGTAAAAGTCGATAATTTCATCGCGAATGGAGGTCGTTGGTTCACCGTTCTCATCAAATAAATCACTCAGTGTTTCGACATTACCGACTGAAAACTTAGCGAATGGATGTTCAGGGTTTACCACTTCTTTATGCACTTGGTATAAGCGTCTCATGTCGTCTTTAAGTTTTAAGCGAAACTCGGATTCGACGGCTTGACGTTCTTTTTCTAAGGCTTCTTGATTGAAAAGAGGGGCGATAAAAAACTGACTGAAGCGATCGAGTGCTTCTGGGTAGGCTTCGGGAACCACATCAAAAAAGAAACAAGTGTGCTCAGTGCCTGTCCATGCGTTATTTTTGCCACCGTTTTGATTGATAAAGGATTGAAACTCACCAATGGCGGGGTACTTTTCTGTCCCTAGAAACAGCATGTGTTCTAAATAATGGGCTAAACCTTCACGATGGAAAGGATCATCGAAGTGGCCAACATTAACGGCGAGAGCAGCTGCGGATTTTTGCGAATGCTCATCATGGACGAGCAAGACGCGCAATTGGTTGTTGAGTGTAATATGACGATATTGTTTTTGATCGTTTGGACTGATGTGCACGATACACTCCTTGAGATGAGCCGTTTAGAGCACTAATAACGATGAACCGTTAGAAGACTTAGTGCGTGAAACTGCAACTTTGATAGATGATTTTGAGTATAGAAAATTTAATAACGCTATTAAGCTCTTAATTCTAATATCAAGTATGACGCCTAGCCGTTTGGCTGCAAACGATTTATGCGAGTTATTAAGATGAAATCAAATAATAGTCTCGATTATTGTGGTCAAGTGACCATTTCTACAATTTTTTCGTCTTAACATTACGATTTTAGATAACATCTACCTTGGAGTTGTTATACTAAAGTCTACCTAGTTCGATCAATATTTAAGCTGTTATGTAGGATTGAGTATGCAAATTTTTATTATGCGCCACGGTGATGCGGAAACCTTTGCGGCATCGGATGCTGAGCGTCCATTGAGTTCAATGGGGCGAGATGGCTCTTATCAAATGGCGCAGTATTGCAAGGAGCAGGGTCATGATGAATTTGATCTGGTGTTAGTTAGCCCATATTTACGCGCTCAACAAACATGGCAAACCATTGAGCCTTTATTGAAAGTTGAAAAGGTAGAAGATTGTGCGGATATTACGCCGTATGGGGATTCTGAATCCGTTGTAGAGTATGTGTGTGCTTTAGCGGAAACGCAATTCTTACAAAATATCTTGTTGGTTTCTCACTTACCTCTAGTCGGATATTTAACTGCAGATTTTGTCACTGACATTCCACCCCCAATGTTCCCTACTTCGGGTATGGCTTGTATTGATTTTGATATCGATACACGTAAAGGGAAGTTATTATGGCAAGCTCAGCCATAGTTGTAGTGAATGAATAGTTGTTGTAGTGAATTAACAACTTTAATCAAGGAGGCCAACGCGTCTCCTTTGTTATTTCTCCGGAATACTGAGCAATATTAATAACGCCCCATTGCCGCCAAACTCTAATGGTGCTTGATGATAAGCCATTACATCAGGATGTTGTGCCAACCATAGTGGGACTTTTTGTTTTAAGATGTGCTTGCCAATACCATGCATTACACTGGCACAGTCAATTCCTTCTTTCACACAGTGGGCGATCATCGCACCAAGTTCACGTTTGGCTTCCATTTGCGTCATGCCGTGTAAATCTAAAAACACATCAGGCACATACACACCACGGCGTAAGCGTTTCAACTCATATTTAGACACATCATCACGAGCGTAACGAGTGGGGCCATCTTCATTTAATAGCGGTACGAACTCGTCAGAAAAATAAAACTCATTATCTTTCGCTTCACGGAATGTTCGGCGAATTTCTTTTTGTTGTAAGTTCTTTTTCGGTTGTTGGATTATGGTATCCTGTGACAACTTTTTTACGCCCTTCATTTCTTGTTGAAATAGCGCAAAATCGTCATCAATATTGGTGTCTTTTTCGCTCATGACAGATCCTTTACAATAAGGGCGCTATTGTAACTTAGCTAAGATGTGAACGTCTAAAATATTTAGAATCGCAATCAAGCAACTTGGTTAAAATCCATGCGGAGGCACTCTTGGATAAAATTTTTATAGATGAAGCGGTATCAGAACTACATACCCTTCAAGACATGATTCGTTGGACAGTGAGTCGATTCAATGCGGCAGGACTGTTTTATGGTCATGGCACAGATAACTCTTGGGATGAGGCTGTGCAATTAATTCTTCCAACGTTATATTTGCCAATTGATGTTCCGCCGCATGTCCTGAACTCTCGTTTAATTACCAGCGAGCGAATGCGTATTGTTGAGCGTGTTATTCAGCGCATTAATGAACGCACACCAACCGCATACTTAACCAACAAAGCATGGTTTTGTGGTCTTGAGTTTTATGTGGATGAGCGCGTACTTGTGCCACGTTCGCCAATCGGTGAGCTTATTCAGCAGCAGTTCCAACCTTGGTTAACCGAAGAGCCAACGCGCATTATGGATCTGTGTACAGGTAGTGGTTGTATTGCGATTGCTTGTGCTTATGCTTTTGAAGATGCGGAAGTGGATGCAGTTGATATTTCACTTGATGCGTTAGAAGTGGCCGAGCAAAATATTCACGACCATGGCTTAGAGCAGCAAGTGTACCCACTGCGTTCGGATCTCTTTAATGATATTCCGCAAGACAAATATAACATTATCGTGACCAATCCGCCGTATGTTGACCAAGAAGATATGGACAGCCTACCGGAAGAATTTAAGCATGAGCCTGAATTAGGATTAGCAGCAGGTAGCGATGGTTTGAAACTGATGCGCCGTATTTTAGCCGATGCCCCAGACTACCTAACCGACAATGGTATTTTAATTTGTGAAGTGGGTAATTCAATGGTGCATGTGATGGAGCAATATCCACAAGTTCCGTTTACGTGGTTAGAGTTTGAAAATGGCGGTCATGGAGTATTTCTATTAACTCGTGAGCAGCTAGTTGAACATGCTAGTGAGTTTTCGATTTATAAAAAGTAGTCTTGATTAGCGATAAATGAACGTTGTAATGCCAACCTTTTTCCTGAGGTTGGCATTTTTATTGGGTGATTTCTGGCGAATGTGACGATTATTTTTAAAAATAGGGTTTACAAGTTTAAGGCTTGACGACACTATCTAAAGATATAGCAAATAAATGCAAAAGATTGATTAAGAGGAATTCATGGCAGGGAATAGTATTGGTCAGCACTTTCGAGTGACTACATTTGGCGAAAGCCACGGTAAAGCCTTAGGTTGTATTGTTGACGGTTGTCCTCCGGGATTACAAATTTCAGAAGAAGATTTACAAAAAGATCTCGATCGTCGTCGCCCAGGTACTTCACGTTATACCACCGCTCGTCGCGAACCTGATGAAGTGGAAATCCTTTCAGGCGTGTTTGAAGGACAAACTACCGGAACGTCTATCGGTTTGATGATTAAAAACACCGATCAGCGTTCTAAAGATTATTCTGAAATTATGGATAAATTTCGTCCCGGTCACGCTGACTATACCTACCATCAAAAATATGGCGTACGTGATTATCGTGGCGGCGGTCGTTCTTCTGCTCGTGAAACGGCGATGCGTGTTGCGGCAGGCGGTATTGCTAAAAAATATTTAAAGCAAGAGTTTGGTATTGAAGTTCGCGCTTATTTATCACAAATGGGTGATGTGACGATCGATAAAGTCGATTGGGATGAAATTGAAAATAACCCATTCTTCTGCCCAGATGTTGATAAAGTTGATGCGCTTGATGAATTAATCCGTGACTTGAAAAAGCAGGGTGACTCTATTGGGGCGAAACTTTCTGTCGTCGCAACCAATGTACCAGTAGGCCTAGGCGAGCCGATTTTTGACCGTTTAGATGCCGATATTGCACATGCTTTAATGGGTATTAATGCGGTTAAAGGCGTTGAGATTGGCGATGGCTTTGCAGTTGCCAACCAAAAAGGCAGTCAACACCGTGATGAAATGACGCCACAAGGTTTTAAATCGAACCATGCTGGTGGCATATTAGGTGGGATCTCTTCTGGGCAAGATATCGTTGCGAGCATCGCATTGAAGCCAACCTCAAGCATTACCGTACCGGGTGAAACCATTAATCGTCAAGGTGAATCGACTTCATTGATTACTAAAGGTCGCCACGACCCATGTGTTGGTATTCGTGCCGTCCCTATTGCTGAAGCTATGCTAGCGATTGTGTTGATGGATCATCTTTTAAGACATCGTGGTCAAAACCACGGAGTGGCCACAGAGACTCCGATTATTTAATAGGGCTAATTTTCTAAACTAATCCCTAGCGCCTCGAAATGTATATTTTTCGGGGCGTTTTTGTATGAAAAAGAAAACTGATCGATTCCCTATGATTACCTTTATTAAAGCCACTCTTGCCGTGATACTGGTCGGTAGTACGAGTCAAGGTGTTAGTGATTCACTTTATATTGCTTCTTCTTTTTCGGCTTTAATCGTTACACAAGGTGGCGTTATTGGTGCTTGGATAGAAGCCGATTACTGCCTTCTTTATATTTAATTATGATGGTTTAAAACCTTTTAAATAGTATGTATTAAGGTGTTTATTGCTCAATAAATGTTAGTGATGTCTCATTTAATAATGAACACAATGTAACTGGTTTAAAATTAGTGATTATTTCAAATTTGAAACTATAACTTATGTATGAGCAAGCTCTATACTTAGAACGATAAGGGGCTTATATGATAATGGATTATGTGAAACATTCAGTTCTTTCGCAATGCTGTCTTTTTGTTGGTGCGAAAAGTGAGAATATATTGTTATTAAGCAATAATACGAATTTAGAACATTTTGAAAAAGATACAGAAGTTGTTAGGCAAGGTAATAAAAATCGCGATATTGGTATTTTAGTTGATGGTGAATTAGAAGTTACTTATCGAACCCATCAAGATCAAGATATTCCAATAGCAAAAATAAAACCACTTGAATGGTTTGGTGAAAGTGGTTTTTCGACAAATAATAGTTTGGTATCAGCAAAGACAACAGAAAATTCAAGTGTTATCTTTATTCCAAAGTCAGTATTGTTTGACGCAATGGCTACAGATGGAGTCATCATGAATAATGTCATGATGTGTTTGTCCGATAGGGTTTTTGCAATTAGTCGTTTTGCATTAAGTCATATTGATAACAACACATTATCAAAAATAGGAAAGCAGATTTTAAATCAAATAGAGATGTTTTCTTCATATAAATCTTCTCCGGAGTGCATCGAACTTAGACTAACAAAAGCTCATCTTGCAGCCTTAATTGGTCAAACTCGTCAATCGATCATTCCTTACCTAAATAAATACAATGAATTAGACTTGCTGTCCTTTGGTTATGGGACAATAAAGATAAATAATGTTAACCGGCTAAGGGCTTATGTTGGTGAGATTTGTTAGAGAGGGTGATTTTCTAAAACCTTAGATTGAAATGTATATTTATTTACATTTTATCTGATTTTTATATTTTTATTGTCAACTTGTTTACTTTTATCTTTGTTTTTTATATCTATCCGTTTTTATTTTTTGGGGGGTTCTTTATCTGTGGTTGATAATCTAGTTATCAGCTTTTTATTATTAATATACACACGGAGTGGTGAATATATGCTTAGAAAGTTAGCTTATATAAGTGGAGTTTCGGTGTTGTTAGGGTTGCCTTTTTACACTATGTCAGAAGAAGCTAATAAGTCTGTTGGCGTGAAGTTAGATTATAACTTTGCTCATTCTAGTTGTGAAAGTGACAACTTAGATTGTGATGATCAGTCGTTAGGAGGTGGGATTTATTTCCGACACAATATTTATCAACCTTATTTTTATCAAATTGGTTTTGAATATTTAGGCCAATATGAAGCCATCTATCCTGCATTATCCAATCCGAGTGTAGGTGCGAAATATAAAGGCAATGTATTTGCTATTGGGGTATCAGCAGGGCGTATTTTTTCACTAACGGAAAACCAAAATATCGTTGCTCAAATAGGGGCAATGCCTTGGTATATCGATGTTGAAGGGGATGAACTTGGAAGTAAAGTTGATAATGATAATAAAGGGATTTCGCCTTTTGCTTCATTGGCCTACCAATATAATATGTCAAAAAGTAGTTATTTAGAGCTGGGTTACCAGTATGTGTATGGAGTTGGAGCTGATTCAACGGGTGGCGCGGATATTAATCAAGTATTTCTTGGATTAGGGTATCGTTTTGGAGCGTCGGAATCTGAAACCATCGTTCAGACGGTAACCGAAACCAAGTATGTCACCGTGACAGAAAACAGTATGACTCTGAATCTAGGAGAAAATAATTCTACTGTGTTGTTTGGTTTTGATTCTTCAACACTTAATCCTGATATGTATTCTTTACTTACTCCAATGGAAAATCGTTTGAATGATAATCCTGAAGCTTTGTTAACTATTGAAAGCCATACTGATAGCGTAGGTTCTGATGCTTATAATCAAAAATTATCACAACGACGTGGTGATGCATTAAAAGATTATTTTACCAATAAAGGTATTTCCGCTGATCGAATTACAGTGAACGCTTATGGCGAAACAAGGCCTCTTGTACCCAACACGTCGGCTGAGAATCGTGCGACAAACAGACGTGTAGTGCTATTTTCGCCGTCTTTTGAAAAACAAGATGTGGTGAATAAAAATACACAGAGTAGTGAGTCTTCTGTTCAAGGAGCTGAAAAATGATAAATTTAAAAAAATACATGAGCGCCTTATTTTCTCTTTTTTTCCTTTTAGTTTTAGCCGCATGTGGTAATGAAAGTAGTGGTTTACCATCTCAGGGTGGTGATGGTGAGCCGGTGGGCGATAGCGATGATGGCAGTATCGTGAGCCTAATGATTATGCCTGAAAACCCAAGTGTTGCGGCTGGTGAAGAGTTGCAATTAAGCGTTAAGGCGACTCAATCTGATGGTGAAGTTATTGACATTGATGCTTCTGAGGTCAGTTGGTTTTCAAGTGATCAGTCGATTGTTACCGTTAATAAAGATGGCGTGATGAAAGGTATAAAAGAAGGTACTGCTAAAGTGACCGCCGATTATCAAGGCCAAGAAACAATTGTGACGGTCACCATTTCTCCACCTACGCCCATAGGGTTGCAGGTATTGCCACAAGTGACTAGTGTAGCTAGTGGAGTGGTGATTAATTTTGTTGCTCAAGGGTTGTATTCTGATGGGAGTAACAAAAATGTTTCGCAACAAGCGACTTGGTCTAGTTCAAATGAATCGGCTGCTACTGTCAACTTAGGCGAAGTGACCACGATTGCACCAGCTGACGTTCAAATCAGTGCAGAGTGGGAAGGATTTTCTGGCAGTGCAGATCTAGAGGTAACAAATGCCACACTGTTATCACTGAATATTAGTCCTGCTAGTTTAAATTTAGCTAATGGTACCAGTGATAAATTAACCGCTACCGCTGTATTTGATGATGGTTCTAGTGTGGATGTTTCTGATCAAACTACTTGGACAACTAGCCCAGCAACTGGTATTGCCGACGTCGACTCGACGGGTTTGGTCACTGGGACTGGAGTGGGAAGTGCTGTCATTACAGGCGTTTATAACGCAACAACAAGCACTGCTAATGTGAATGTTACCAACGCAACTGTATCGAATATTAGTATTTCTCCTGCTACGGTGAGCTTAGCCAATGGATTGACTCAACAATTTACGGCAACCGCAAACTTTTCGGATGGGACGACACAAAATGTCACGAGCAGTGTAACTTGGTCAAGCTCTGCTCCTAATGTTGCCTCTATTGATGCTTTAGGCTTAGCTTCTGCTGCTATGACAGGAAGCACGGTTATTACTGCCGAATATGGTGCTCAAACCTCGACGTCTAACTTAACGGTAACCGATGCGACTATTTTATCTTTAGTCGTTGAGCCTGACTCACTTACTATCGCCAAAGGTGGTAAAGTGGCTATCACGGTTACAGCGAATTATTCGAACGGTTCTAGCCAAGATGTCACCTCGCTAGCAACAATTACAAGCGATGCCCCTGCAGTGACATCCATTAATGCTGATAATTCAATACAAGCGGTTGGTGTTGGCAGTGCGAATGTTACAGCGACATTCAATAGTAGCGAGTCTGCTCCTATTCCGGTCACGGTGACTGATGCAACGGTGAGCACATTAACAATTACCCCCGATCCGCTATCTTTAGCAAAAGGGACTCAGCAGCAATTAACGGCAACAGCGGAGTTCAGCGATGCTAGCTCACGTGATGTAACGAGTGAGGTCAGTTGGAGTACCGCGGATTCAGCCTTGGTGTCGGTCAGTTCATCAGGCTTAGCCAAAGGCGAAGGTGTTACCGCAGGAACTGATGTTACGGCAAGTTTCGGAGGGCAAAGTGATAACCTTAATGTTGTTATTACCAATGCAACTGTAGCTTCATTGGCAGTAACACCGAATCCATTAAGCCTTGCTAAAGGGGACACAGAACCACTTATAGTAACGGCAACGTTATCTGACAGCAGTGTTCAAGATGTCACCAGCCAAGTGTCTTGGGCTTCGGATGATCCTAATATTGTGAGGGTTAATTCTAACGATGAAGCAGAGGGGGTAGAGCAGGGATCGGCAATATTAACAGCCACTTATTCCGATCCGGTAGCTGCGGTTAATGTGGTATCACCAAATGTTAACGTGACCGTAGGTGCTGCACGGGCTGATAGACTGCGTCTTCAAGCCGTTGATAATTCTTTAAATATTCTAGGGTTGATTCGCTTGACTCTAACCCAAGGTGATGAGCTATTTAGAATACAATCAACCGCGTATTTTTCCGATGGTTCACAGCAAGTATTGGATCCGAATGAAGTGACTTTTAGTTCAAGCAATAATGAGCTAATCGATATTGATGCGAATGTAATCAGTCTTGCGAATGCAGATGTGATTGGCTCTGCGGTGATCACGGGTACTTACCAATCATTGGTGAGTGAAAATGAAATTAATGCGGATTGCTTAACTAAAGTAACGATATTGGGATTAATCGGTCTAGGCCTTGCGTGTGACATTGATGATACTCAACCTAACCCTGATTATGTAGCGCCATAGTTGATAACCTAATTTCTTTCAATCGAAAATCAAAGCCAGTAGGGGGCAGTTCATACCTGCTGGCTTTTTGTTTATTCAAAATATTTTATGGGTGAGAGGTTCTGATTAATGAACCGAACCTTCAACCTCGAGTTGGAATACAGGTAGGCGCCAATTGAAGCGAACCGAAGCCATCCGTAGTAAATAGCCTGAAACGAGGCTCACAATAATCGCTAGGTTTTCATCCACAGCATAATGTTGTAGTAATAAATACAACCCAGCAACAATCAGAGAAACAGAAGCATATAACTCTTGGTGTAATACCAATGGTACTTGTCGACAAATTAAATCACGTAGTAGTCCACCAAAGATACCAGTAACAATGGCGGCCACGATGCAAATACCAAAATGCAGCCCCATATTAAGGCCGACTTGGCAACCAATAATGCTAAATGCAGCAAGCCCTAGTGCATCTAAACGGATGAACACGCCTTTAAACTTGACCACCCATTTAGCCAACCAGGTGGTTAAGATCCCTGCCAAGCAAGTGATCAGCAAATATTCTGGATGCTTAACCCAAGTTAAAGGGTAGTGACCTAATAAAATGTCACGTACGCTACCGCCGCCGATTGCCGTGGCACTTGCCACTAACATCACGCCAAACCAATCCATGTTTTTACGACCTGCACTTAATGCGCCTGTCATGGCTTCTGCTGTAATACCAATAATAAAAATAATGCTTAATAACATGGCATTCTCATTGTTGTTAGGTTTGAAGTAAGGTCGTGATTGTATGCGCTCTATGACAGACTGACGAATGAGAATTATCGTGATTTTTGGGGTTAATTGATTAGAAAAAATAATGGTTTTACAATTTTGTTATCGCCTATAGATAGCTGCGTAACATTTGAGTCGTTAAGTTAGGTAGCGAGGCTTTACCTTATAGGAAAAAGTAAGGACAATAGATGGTGTGTTTTCTTTTATGTTGTCATAATTTCCAATGAGCGCTAATAACCATCAGAATAAGCATCGTCATACTCCAGAAGCGATTATTTCTATCTTTAATCAGACTTTTTACCCTTCTTATAACACCAAGTTGATTCGTGGAGATGATGAGCCTATTTACCTGCCGGCAGATGAAACAATAGATTACCACCGCATTATTTTTGCTCATGGCTTTTTTGCTTCAGCCATGCATGAGATTGCTCATTGGTGCGTAGCAGGGGCTGAACGTCGCTTATTAGAAGATTTTGGTTATTGGTATGAACCGGACGGCCGAACTGAAAGAGTGCAGGCTGAGTTTGAAAAAGTAGAGATACGTCCTCAAGCGTATGAATGGATATTATCAGCCAGTGCCGGTTTCCCATTTTCAGTGAGTTGTGACAATTTAAATGGTGATTTTGAGCCAGACCGTTTAGGGTTTATGACGAAAGTACATAACGAAGTGCTGCGAATTTTACAACAAGGATTACCGGTACGTGTTGCTATGTTATCGAATGCGTTACAATCGCATTATCAAACACTTCCGCTAACACCTGAGCAGTTTATAGTTAGATAAATAGTGATTTAATGAAAGAGTAGAGAGAAAGATGATTATAGAATTGGAAGAAAAACTTCTGGAAGCGATTGACCAAACTGTGGCAACGGCATCTGACGATGAATTGTTTGCAGGTGGTTATTTACGAGGACATATCTCTCTTTCTGCCGCTGGTTGTGAAGCAGAAGGTGTGCAAGATGTTGAGGTGTTTAAGCAACGTATTCAAAGTAGTTTAGATCAAGCTCGTAATGAGCTAACGCCAGCGGACCAAGTGATCGTAGCGGATATGTGGCAATCATTGGTTGTGAAAATGTAGTTGTTCTGATTTTTTGAACAAGTTGATATAGGAAGTTGTCTGGTAAGCGATGAGTAATATCGTAAAGTAATATCCATCGTAAACAACAACCAGTTTTGATAGGACTAATTATGAAAATTATCGCATTCGGTGCAAGTACAAGTTTTAATTCAATCAATAAAGCATTAGCGACTTATACTGCTAACCTTGTTGATGGTGCAGAAGTTGAAGTGTTAGATCTTAATGATTTCCCTGTGCCACTATTTAGTGAAGACACAGAGAAAGAACTTGGTCGCCCAGACGGTGCACAGTCTTATTTTGCAAAGTTAGAAAGTGCTGATGCCTTTGTGATTTCTTTGGCTGAACATAATGGTACTTATACTGCTGCTTATAAAAACTTGTTTGATTGGGCATCTCGAATTAATCAACAAATGTTTGCTCATAAGCCAGTTGTGTATCTTTCAACTAGCCCTGGCCCAGGTGGCGCACAAAGCGTTTTAGCCCAAGCGGTTGGTTCCGCCGATTTTTTCCACGCGGAAGTGAAAGCATCGGTTTCAGTACCAAGTTTTTATGATGTGTTTGATATGGAAAAAGGCGAAGTGACAGATGCTGACATTGCAAAGCAACTAGCGGATGCCGCGGCAAGCCTAAAAGCGTAATTCGCTTCTTTGAACAAACATATCCGAGGACGAAATATATTCAAAAACGGGATGAACTGTGATGGTTCATCCCGTTTTTATATTGTATGGCTTCTAGTTATTTGCCGAAGAGGCAAGTTCACTCTTCGGTGATCGGTCGACCTTTTAGCATTTTACGAACCCACATTCTTGCCGGATGAATTTTTTCTAATACTTCGAGCGGAAGAGGAAGTGGATCACCAGCTATTTGTGAAGCCAATACTTCGGCTAGTAATGGCGCAGAGCACAACCCACGCGCACCTAACCCTACCATACAAAATAGATTCGGATAATGTGGGATCTCTGGCATTAAATCGGGACGTTTCCGTAAGATTTGTGGGTCGAGTTTAGCGTAGCTTTCGATCACAGGTTCGAATTTAAACACGTTGCCAACAAAAGGTAGGTGGTCACGAGTGACGCTGCGAATACCTTGTCGAGAAAGGTTTTCACTAGTATCGACCTCATTCGGCCAGGATTGATTCGGTAAGCATTGCTTCAAACGCTCGCCGTTGCTGAGTTGCGCCATAGGATCAAATTCTTGGTCGATATTATTTCTATCATAACTTGCGCCAATACAATGATGACCGTTGTTTGGATTTTGCGGGGTCATATAGCCGTCATAACATAAGACGGTTTTGAGCTTACTCAGCGATTCCGTCGTTGGAATATGACTGACTTGACCCTTTACCGAGGTTGCTGCAATCGCTTTTAATTGTTCAAAGCGAGAAAACTGGTGGCCATTGGCGACCACAACGGCTTGGTGTTGGAAATTCTTCTGTGAGTGATGAAGTGTCCAAGTTTGATCTATTTCATTATAAGAAAGTGATTCAATTTGAGTATTAAAGCGAACATCAACGTTTGCTTGCTGGGAAAGCTCATAAATAATCGCTTGCGTGAGTTGCTGCGGACATAACCAGCCTCCAAGAGGATAGTGAATACTTTCTTGGTCGATATCTAAACCGATGATGTGTGCAGTTTGCTCTGTGGTTAGACTATGCAGCAATTCTTGTGGGTAATTATTGAGTAGCATTTTATCGAGCTTTTTCTTGGCTTTACCACTCCAAGCTAATTGAGTGACGCCACATAAGTCGTAATCAAATTCAAGTTGTTGAGCGGCTTGCTTAACCAATTGACGAGCAAACAAGAAAGCGGGCGCAAAGAAACGATTAAGCGGCGATTCTGGCTCTGCAATCAGTGGGTAAAGTGCACCTTGTCGATTACCTGATGCACCCAGCGCTGGCTTATCATCTGCACAATAAAGGCTGATACTATGACCTCGACGATATAAGGCTAATGCTAATGTAGCACTCGCTACTCCACCACCGATAATTGCGATAGGTTTCTGACGATCAAATTGCTTAACAGGGTAGCGTTGAAACCAAGGAGCAAAGGTGTTTTTAGATAACGACTGCTGTTTAGTTAATGACAGTTGTAATATGCCAGCAATCATTTCACGTTTAGTACCAAAGCCTTTGACTTTTTTCATGTCAAATCCTGCTTCAATTAGCCCACGACGCACAAACCCTGCCGCGGTAAAAGTGGCGCAAGTACCTTCATCTTTGGTCAAGCGTGCCATGTGTTGAAATAACGTATCATTCCACATGTCTTGGTTTTTACTGGGTGCAAAGCCATCTAAGAACCAAGCATCCACAAGACCGGCTTCGGTTTGCGCCAGTTTCGGCAAGCTGTTATGAATATCACCAAACCATAAATCTAACGTGATCATGCCATCGGCGAGTATTAAGCGATGACATTCAGGAACTGCGATAGGGTAGTACGCTTGCAATTGTTTTGCGTAGTCAGCTAGTTCTGGCCAAACGGCATGAGCCTTAATCAGATCATTTATATGCACCGGAAATTTTTCGAAACTAATAAAATGCAATTGAGTTAATGGTGAGTCAGGTTGGTTTTGTTTAAATGTTTCAAACTCTTTCCAAACGGCGAGAAAATTAAGCCCAGTACCAAATCCGGTTTCCGCAATCACAAAACGAGATTGTGAGGCTTGTTGCCAGCGCGTAGGTAGATGATTTTGCTGGATGAATACATAGCGGCTTTCTTCTAATCCATTGGCATTAGAGAAATAAACATCATCAAATTGGTGGGAAACGGGAGTGCCGGATTCATTCCAATCCAGTTGAGCATTTTTGATCACGCGGATATTACCTGTCATTTTGTGTCAATTAGGGGCTATTATATACCCAAGAGAGCTCAAAATGCAGAGTAGTTAGTATTCTACTGATATAAGCAATGAACTTCTGAGTTAAACTCAGCTTTCATCATGTCACGCTTTTCGTTAGCATGACGATCAGAATTAATATATCCAAGTTATTTGGGTACACACTTTGAATCGGTTCGATAATTGGTAAGTAATTTAACCGATAGTGAATAAAGTTTACTCTCGAGAGTTAGGGTATCAAGGAAAGCTGACCACTTATTTTGTTAAGTCAGTTATCATTAAGCGATTTTTGAATTATAGGAACGTCACATGAAACGAGCCGTCATCACTGGCCTAGGCATTGTATCTAGTATTGGTAATAACGTAGAAGAAGTTTTAGCCTCTTTAAAAATAGGTAAATCTGGCATCACAGGTTCAGAGCAATTTAAAGAAGCGGGTCTACGCTCTCAAGTTTGGGGTGAGTTAAAAATTAACCCAAGTGAGCATATCGATCGTAAACAAATGCGCTTTATGGGTGATACAGCATCATTCGCTTACCTGGCTATGCAACAAGCGATCGAAGACTCTAAACTAACAGAAGATCAAGTTTCAAATGACCGTACTGGTCTAGTGGCTGGCTCTGGTGGTATTTCTTCTCAAAACCAAGTGATTTCTGTAGATACTCTGCGTGAGAAGGGGGTTAAGCGTATTGGGCCATACATGGTTCCACGTACTATGGCATCATCGATCTCAGCGTGTCTTGCTACACCATTTAAAATTCGCGGTGTTAACTACAGCATCAGTTCTGCATGTGCGACATCAGCACACTGTATTGGTCACGCACTTGAGCTTATTCAATTAGGCAAACAAGATGTTGTGTTTGCTGGTGGGGGTGAAGAGCTTCATTGGTCATCTGCAATGATGTTTGATGCGATGGGCGCACTTTCCACTAAGTATAATGAAACACCAGAACGTGCTTCTCGTACTTATGATGCAGACCGTGATGGTTTTGTTATTTCTGGCGGCGGCGGTATGGTCGTTATCGAAGAACTAGAGCATGCACTTGCTCGTGGCGCAAAAATTTACGGTGAAATTGTAGGTTACGGCGCGACTTCTGATGGCTACGACATGGTAGCACCATCAGGTGAAGGCGCAGTACGTTGTATGAAGATGGCAATGCAAAATGTTGATGATATCGACTACGTAAATACGCACGGTACTTCAACACCAGTTGGTGATGTGAAAGAACTGGGTGCAATCCAAGAAGTATTTGGTAAAGACAGCGGCGGTAAATGCCCAGCGATTTCTGCAACCAAAGCAATGACGGGTCACGCACTAGGTGCGGCAGGCGTTCATGAAGCGATTTACTCAACATTAATGCTTGAGAATAACTTTATTGCACCAAGCATTAACGTAGAAACGTTAGATCCAGCAGCGGAAGGTCTAGATATCGTTACAGCACCGCGTGAGCAAGAGTTGAAGACAGTCATGTCAAACAGCTTTGGTTTCGGTGGTACTAACGCAACGCTAGTGATTAAAAAATACGAAGCTTAATTCTCTTCGTAATGGAAGCTGCAGCTTTGTCGGCGACGTTTATTCGCCCCAATCATTTAGGTTAGCTAAGTGATTAGGGACTTATTTACTTGTCTCCTCACTGCAACTCCAATTATTTTAAGAATAATTGCGACATTTAAAGTAAATAATCCTCGGCTTAGGTCGGGGATTTTTTTATCATTAAAGAAATTAGTTGTTCATGAGTGTAAAAATGAAAATAGTCATTGATGAGAATATGCCGTATGCCGAAGCCTTGTTTAGTCAACTAGGGGAAGTTGAGATGAAATCTGGGCGTAGTATAAACATGGATGATTTAATCGGGGTAGATGCATTAATGATTCGCTCTGTGACCAAAGTGAATGCTGCGTTATTAGCTAAAGCGGATCGTTTAAAGTTTGTCGGCACCGCGACTGCCGGCATGGATCATGTAGATCAAGAATTGCTAGCCGATAAAGGCATTACGTTCAGTGCGGCACCCGGTTGTAATAAAGTCGGGGTGGCGGAATATGTCATTAGCTCTTTATTGGTGATCGCTCAGCAACAAGGTTTTTCTGTATTCGATAAAACCGTGGGAATTATCGGTGCAGGTCAGGTGGGTAGTTATCTTGCACAATGTTTGCAAGCAATTGGCATTAAAGTACTACTCAATGACCCACCAAAACAAGCTCAAGGTGATGTGCGAGAGTTTGTTGATTTAGATACTTTACTCGAACAATCCGATGTTATTTCCCTTCATACACCGATTACTCAAACGGGGCAGTGGCCAACACATCATCTTCTTGGTGAGCTAGAATTAAACCAATTACGTGGCGATCAAATTTTAATTAATGCTGCTCGTGGTCCAGTGGTGGATAATCAAGCGTTAAAAATACGCTTGCAACAAGCGGATGGTTTTACTGCGGTTTTGGATGTGTTTGAACCAGAGCCGAATGTAGATTTAGAGCTGTTGCCTTTGCTGACTTTTGCTACCCCACACATTGCAGGCTACGGACTGGAAGGGAAAGCGCGTGGCACCACGATGATCTTTAATCGTTTTTGCGAGTTTCTGCGGTTAGATAATCGAGCCAATCCAGATGAGTTATTACCAATTGCTCCAGTGCCTATGGTGAATTTATCAGTGGGCTGGACAGTAGAGGGTAAGAAAAACCAAGCATTACTGCACAATTTAACTCAGTTGATTTATGATGTGCGCCATGATGATGCGGTTTTTCGTCGAGAGATTGCTCAAGCCGATCCAGCAAGACAGGCTCAAGCCTTTGATGCAATGAGAAAAGACTACTGGGATCGCCGCGAATACAGCGCGATAACGTTAGCTATGCATCAAGAATCGAACGTCGAACTGACGCCTTTTTATCATTTAGGGTTTAAGCGCGCTTAATGAGCGTATTAAGCCTTCAATATGCTCCATATTTAAATTGAGGTTTTCATGAGTCAAGAATTTAACGTTGCTATCTTTGGTGCAACTGGTGCCGTTGGTGAAGCTATGCTTGAAGTATTACAAGAGCGTAAGTTTCCAGTAGGTGATCTTTATTTGCTCGCCAGTGAGCGTAGTGAAGGGAAAACTTATCGTTTCAATGGTAAAACAATTCGCGTTCAAAATGTCGAAGACTTTGATTGGTCACAAGTGCATATCGCTTTATTTTCAGCCGGTGGTGAGTTATCAGCAAAATGGGCACCTATCGCCGCTGATGAAGGCGTTGTCGTAATTGATAACACTTCTGAGTTCCGCTATGAATTTGATGTGCCACTTGTTGTGCCGGAAGTGAACCCTGAAGCGATTGCGGAATTTAGAAACCGTAATATTATTGCCAACCCAAATTGCTCTACTATCCAAATGTTAGTGGCGTTAAAACCAATACATGATGCAGTTGGCATTGAGCGTATTAACGTTGCAACTTATCAGTCAGTGTCTGGTGCAGGTAAAAAAGGTATCGATGAATTGGCAGGCCAAACCGCTAAATTATTGAATGGTTTACCCGCTGAAAAAGATGCTTTTACTCAACAAATCGCGTTTAACTGTATCCCACAAATTGATGTGATGATGGAAAATGGCTATACCAAAGAAGAAATGAAAATGGTGTGGGAGACGCAAAAGATCTTTAATGATCCATCCATTCAAGTGAATCCAACTTGTGTTCGTGTACCTGTATTTTATGGTCATGCTGAATCTCTACATATTGAAACTCAAGCCCCTATTGATGCTGAGCAAGTGATGGATATGTTAGAACAAATGGAAGGTGTAGAAGTATTCCGCGGTATCGACTACCCAACTCAAGTTCGTGATGCTGGTGGTAAAGACACGGTAATGGTTGGACGTGTGCGTAATGATATTAGCCATCACAGTGGAATTAATATGTGGGTTGTTGCCGATAACGTACGTAAAGGAGCGGCAACCAACGCAGTACAAATTGCCGAAGTGCTGATTCGAGATTACTTCTAAGATTGATATTCAAGTAATATCAAGATACGACATTGAATTGAGCCCTATGCTGAGAAGTGTAGGGCTTTTTGGATATTGCTATCCATCATTTCTCCTTACTGCTCTCATTTGACCGTGAGATCATTTTATTCGATAAAAAAACAGTAAGAAATGAAGGATTTTTATCAGCAACACTACCCGAATGGGGTTATTATCTATATATTTAAATTTATTGATTAAACCTTTGGATTAGCCGAATTTTTATGCGCCGTACATTCAAACATTTCATCGCTCCCGTCATGCTACTTTTGGTAACCCAAATTTCGGTTGCTTGTGCTGATGACAGCAGAGTCACAATGGAGCCATCAAATCATGTACCTGCGCAGCCTATTTCGGATGTAGCGGCATTTGAACCGACGGAAGATATCGCATCAATTTATGGTCCGACTGGTGAAGATGAAACCCTATGGTCAATTGCTAAAGGCTACCGTCCTAGCAAGACTGTTTCGGTCGCCCAAACTGTATTAGCAACGTATAAGTTGAACCAGAACGCCTTTGAAGACCATAATATCCATGGCTTAATCCCTGGCAGTGTATTACGTTTACCGACACTTGAAGTGATAGAAAAAGAGTCAACTCAAGATGCCGTCGATATTATTCAACGTGATAAATTGCGACCAGTTCCATCACAAGTGGATGAATCCATTCAACCCCCTAAACCGGCAACATTAGCTGACTACCCATCAACACAACCTTCTCCAGGTTTATCTAATAGCGATAACGCGAAAACGTTGAATGAAAATTTGAATGGGAAACAGCAAGCAATTTCTGATGAACAATCAGAATTGGTTGCTCCAGTTAATGCTCAAACGACAATTAAATCTCAACAGAGTACTGAGTCACAACAGACGACTCACTCACAACAAACATTGGATATTCAAACAGATGCAGAGCAGGTTGAACTGACTCAAGTTGAAGCGATGAATGACCGCCTCACTTCAGAGTTAGGTAAAATACAGCAGCAACTCAATGAACTGAAAATCTCATTGAAAGCAGATGAGCAAAATCGTCTGCAAATTAATGAAGCAGACGCACAATCCACGTCTATTGATACTCCTCAAACATTTATACGTATAGCCAATCAGTATCCGTGGTTGTGGTTTATTATTTTATTACCACTTGTGTTAATTCTATTTATTATTCGTCTATTGTTTACTCGCCGGCCTAAGCGTAGCGAGGAATTAGATCGTCTAGTCGCACCTCAAGAAAAAATTGAACCAGTAAAGTTAGTGGTTGACACTGCACCCATACAACCACAAGTTTCCTCAGAAACAGAAACAGAAACAGAAACAGAAACAGAAACAGAAACAGAAACAGAAACAGAAACAGAAACAGAAACAGAAACAGAA
>NZ_JBLWZK010000012.1:89602-104626 GCF_048266485.1 Vibrio sp.
ACGTTTGAATTCTCTGACGATGCGTTACCTAATTATGGTGAAGAGGAAGCGCGTCATGATGCCGATACAGAGCCCCAAGCTTTTGATGCGGATATTCCGATTGTAGATGAACGTATCATTAAAGATAACATCACCTATCAACTTGATGATGGATTGATATTTGACCTTAATAGCGCTGAAGAGACCATCAATGAAGATAACGCTAGCTTAACTGACAATAAGCCTATTAAAGCAGCAGTAGCTTCTCGTGCGGAACAACAACCTACGCAAGATCTTGAACACATCGATTCAGAAAATATAGACCAGCAAGAAGAACCTGATCTTGATGTTGGATTGGATGATTTCCCTGATGTACTGGGCGATGTGAATGCTTTTGATGTTGATATCAATGCAGAAATGAATAGTAATCTTGATTTAGCCAAAGTCTTTCTTGAAATGGGTGATGAGCGTACTGCGATTAAGTTATTAAAAACGGTGATCTCAAAAGGTGATGAAGCATTGCAGGCTGAGGCAAATAAGCTGTTATCTTCAATTTAAATAAAGTGATAAATTACATCACGAATAGGCTTTTTACTTGCTGAAACTCGCATGTTGAGGTTATTTGGGTATATACTTTGCGACCGTTTTTTAATGATGTGATAAAGAGTGATTTCAGATGCGTATTGCGTTAGGTGTTGAATACGATGGCAGCAAGTTATTCGGCTGGCAAAGACAAAAAGATGTGCCTAGTGTGCAAGAGCATTTGGAAAAAGCGCTTTCGGTTGTCGCGAACCATCCTGTAGAAGTTCAATGTGCTGGCCGTACCGATGCTGGCGTTCATGGTACAGGGCAAGTTGTCCACTTTGATACTACGGCATCAAGAAAACTGGTTGCTTGGACTATGGGGGTTAATGCCAATCTACCTAATAATATTGCGGTGAGATGGGCTCATGAAGTACCTGATGATTTTCATGCACGTTTTAGTGCTACGGCGCGTCGTTACCGCTACATTATCTTTAACAACGCCTTTCGACCTGGAATCTTTCATTCTGGAGTCAGTCATTATCACAATCCTCTAGATGCAGAAAAAATGCATCTAGCAGGACAGTTTTTGTTGGGTGAAAATGACTTTACTTCTTTTAGAGCAGTTCATTGCCAATCACTAAGCCCTTGGCGAAACGTGATGCATTTAAATGTGTCTAGAATGGGTCAATATGTGATCGTCGATATTAAAGCGAATGCTTTTGTTCACCACATGGTGCGTAATATTGTTGGTAGCTTAATAAAAGTGGGAACCGGTGATGAAAACCCTGAATGGATCGCTTGGCTACTTGAACAAAAAGATCGCAACTTAGCAGGGGCAACTGCTAAAGCAGAAGGTTTGTATCTAGTCGATGTTGACTATCCTGAAAGTTTTAATTTACCTAATGTCGCCATTGGCCCGCTATTTTTATCGGCTGACTAACTATATTGGGGGAGGTACTAAGTAACCTCATATAGATTAAGGTGGATTTTTTTCACATTATTATTACACTAGCGTTAATCAGTACTTATATATTGATATCTTTAGTGTATAAAAGCTTGAGCGCTTTAATTTTCATCAAAATAGGATGTTTATTTCAGCAGCTAAATATAGGTACAACCAGTTTTTTATCTACAGTGCGGGTATTATGTGTTTTAATCTCCTCGCATTTATTTCTCAAATTCTCATCCTTTGCATACAGCGAGGGACCTAGCTAAAAGGTCTTCCCATGAGTTGGCTTGAAAAAATTTTTACAACTACAAATATTGTTAATACACGTAAAGCGTCTATTCCTGAAGGTATCTGGACTAAATGTTCTTCTTGTGAGCAAGTATTATATCAAGCGGAAGTAGAACGTAATTTAGAAGTTTGTCCTAAGTGTGACCATCATATGCGTATGAAAGGTCGCCGTCGTTTGGAGACGTTTTTAGATCAAGGTACAACAGTTGAAATCGGCCAAGAATTTGAGCCGAAAGATAAACTGAAGTTTAAAGACTCTAAGCGTTATAAAGACCGTATCACCACTGCTCAAAAATCAAGTGGTGAAACTGAAGCATTAATTGCCATGAAAGGTGAGCTTTTAGGTATGCCTTTGGTTGCTTGTGCGTTTGAATTTTCATTTATGGGCGGTTCAATGGGCTCGGTTGTCGGTGCGCGTTTTGTTCGTGCGGTTGATGAAGCGATTGCAAATAACTGTGGCTTAGTGTGTTTTTCTGCCAGTGGTGGTGCTCGCATGCAAGAAGCATTAATGTCTTTGATGCAAATGGCAAAAACCAGCGCAGCACTTGAGCGTTTATCGCAAAAAGGCTTACCGTTTATTTCGGTAATGACTGATCCAACTTATGGCGGTGTATCGGCAAGTTTAGCAATGCTAGGTGATATTAATATCGGTGAACCAAAAGCTATTATTGGTTTTGCAGGTCGTCGTGTTATCGAGCAAACTGTGCGTGAAAACTTACCTCAAGACTTCCAAACGAGTGAGTTCTTACTCGATCATGGCGCAATTGATATGATTGTTGATCGTCGTGAAATGCGTCAGCGTATCGCAGGTCTTGTTGCTAAGATGACAAATTATCAATCGCCACTTGTAGTTTCGGTTGATGATGAGCCATCTTACGAAGTACCTGTTGTCGATAAGAAATAATCCTCATTAACGTTACTGGTTTATACCCAAGTAACGTCAAGGTGCAATTAAATGGATTGCTGCCAATAGGTTTAGTGCCAAGGCAGCAAATAAATGATACCTTATCTTTACTTAAGTGAAGATGTAATGAGTCATGCGTTTAATGAGTAAACATAATTCTCCAGAAGCCACATCACCTTTGTCGATGTGGCTTCATTATTTAGAAAATATCCACACCAGTGCTATCGATCTTGGCCTAGATCGAGTCAGTAAAGTCGCTCAATCTGCAAATTTAACCAAACCCGCTCCGAAAGTTATCACTGTCGCTGGAACCAATGGAAAAGGGTCGACTTGTGCATTGATGGAAGCGATCTTACTTGATGCAGGTTATCGTGTCGGCGTCTACAATTCTCCTCATCTCATCAATTATAATGAACGTGTACGCATTAACGGCCATGATGTGAGTGATGCTCTCTTAACCCAATCCTTTGATTTTATTGAGCGTAGCCGCAACGATATCAGCTTGAGTTTTTTTGAGTTTGGAACACTTGCCGCTTTGCGAGTTTTTCAAACTGAACAAGTTGATGTTGTCTTGCTTGAAGTGGGGCTAGGTGGTCGATTAGATGCCACTAATGTGGTTGAACATGATGTATCGGTAATCACCAGTTTAGCTATCGATCATGTTGATTGGTTAGGTAGCGATCTTAACGTTATCGGTTTTGAGAAGGCAGGTATCTTCCGTTCTGGCAAACCGGCAATTTGTGGTCAGCCAAAATCACCTCCGACTGTTGCCGCGCATGCTGATGATATTGGTGCAGAGTTTTATCAAGTTGGATTACAGTTTAACTACCAAATTACTGATGAAGCTCGTCAATTATGGCGTTGGCAATCGGGTGGTTTTGATTTAGATGAGCTGCCTATCCCATCTTTACCATTAGCCAATGCAGCGACCGCATTAATGGCGCTGAGTGCATCAGGATTAGAATTAACGGATATCAATGTCGTGAATGGATTAAAGGCTGCCCGTCTTGCTGGTCGCATGCAATTATTGTCTTCGCAGCCAACCGTTTTATTGGATGTTGCGCATAATCCGCATTCGGCGCAGTATTTAGTGGAACAGTTAGCAAAACAATATCCAGGTAAATCAGTGCGAGCAGTCGTGGCGATGCTACACGATAAAGATATTACAAGTACATTGCAGACTTTAGCACCTGTGGTAAAACATTGGTATCCGGCTTCATTGCAAGGCCCTCGTGCCGCAACCGTAGATGAACTCATTGATAATTTAGTTTGCTATGAAGGGCGTTATGAAACGCCTGAAGATGCTTTTATTCAAGCGTATGAACACGTTGCAGAAGATGAAGTATTGCTTGTAGTTGGCTCTTTCCATACGGTAGGGGAAGTTCTTAATTATTGGCAACAAAAAAATGATAAGTAAACAAATAAGAGGAAGTCAAAATGGCGAGTAAATTTCAAAGCCGTTTGATTGGTACCGTGATTCTTGTCGCGATTGGTGTCATTGTTTTGCCTGATGTTTTTGATGGGCAGAAAGAGCATTATAAAGAAGAGTTTGCGGCAATTCCGATTAAACCTACTGATGAGGTAAGTCAGGCTTCAGTGTCGCAAGATGTGAAAAAGCCGGTTGAACTAGATGTTGCTTTGCCGGAAGAGCCCGTGACGGTCACTGTCGATGAAGCACCAAAATCAGAATCAATCAAATCTGTCACCGTACAAGCGGAATCGGAAACTAAATCACAGCCGGAAGTCAAACCACAATCTAAGTCGGTAGTGACCAAACCTGCACCAGTTCGTGAGAAAAACCAATATAAGGATAGCGCATGGATCATCCAATTGGTGGCACTTAAAAACAAAGACAATGCTCAAAAGTTGGTGGTGGATCTGCAAAAGCGTGGATTCCAAGCCCACTTAAAGCCTGACGATCAGCTATCTCGAGTGATTATTGGCCCTGATGTTTCGAAAGAAAAGATGGAGCAACAAATTGATAAGCTGCAAGAAATTACAGGATTAAAAGGTCAATTGCAGACTTTTAAGCCACTTAATCAATAAGAAAACGTTTGCGTCGCGCGTTTTTCTGGTAAAATGCGCGCCAACTTAAGATGTAAATTTTATGATTTGGATAGATTTTGTCATTTTAGGGGTGATCGGCTTTTCCGCTTTGATCAGCTTAGTTCGTGGTTTTGTTAAAGAAGCGCTGTCTTTAGTAATTTGGTGTGGCGCATTTTATATCGCCACGCATTATTATCTGAAGCTTGCTGCGTACTTTACCAATATTGATAATGATATGGTTCGAAATGGAGCCGCTCTAGGGGCTTTATTTGTTGCGACACTGATTGTCGGAGCTGTAGTGAACTATGTTATTAGCCAACTTGTGGTGAAAACCGGGTTATCTGGTACCGATAGGGTATTAGGTGTGGTTTTTGGGGCACTACGTGGCGTATTGATCATTGCGGTCGTGTTATTTTTTATGGATGCGTTTACCGCGTTTCCAAATTCAGAGTGGTGGAAATCGTCGCAGTTGATCCCACAATTTAGTCGAATCATTGCCCCGTTTTTTGATCACTTAAAACAGACTTCAAGTTTTTTATCTGGCGCGCCTTTGTAACTGAACTGGAGGCGCCAGTTCTCCACCAACCGAGGGTTAAGACATGTGTGGTATTGTTGGAATCGTAGGTGTAACGCCTGTCAATCAATCGATTTATGATGCTTTAACGGTATTGCAGCATCGTGGCCAAGATGCTGCAGGTATTATTACCATAGATAGCAATCGTTTTCGTCTGCGTAAAGCCAATGGTTTAGTGAAGGATGTGTTTGAAATTAAACACATGAAACGACTACAAGGTAATGTTGGTATCGGCCATGTTCGTTACCCAACAGCAGGCAGTTCTAGTGCTTCAGAGGCTCAGCCATTTTATGTAAACTCACCTTATGGGATTACTTTAGCGCACAACGGTAATTTGACTAATGCGCACGATATTCGCCAATGGTTGTTTGAACAAGGTCGTCGTCATATTAACACCACCTCTGATTCTGAAGTATTACTCAACATTCTTGCCCAAGAAATTGACCTTTCTGAAAACTACCCACTGACTCAAGCTGATGTGTTTGGCGCTATAAAAAAAGTGCATAAGATAGTTAAAGGTGCCTATGCAGTTTCCGCGATGATTATTGGCCATGGTATGGTGGCATTCCGCGATCCGAACGGTATTCGTCCATTATGTTTAGGTAAGCGTGAAGTCGAAGGTCGTACGGAATATATGGTGGCATCGGAATCAGTCGCTTTGGATGCGGTTGGTTTTGATTTTGTACGTGATGTTGCTCCTGGTGAAGCGATTTATGCCACTTTTGATGGGCAGTTATTCAGTGAACAATGTGCAGAACAGCCAAAGTTGAACCCATGTATTTTTGAGTTTGTGTATTTTGCTCGCCCAGATTCATTTATCGATAAAATTTCGGTTTACAGTGCGCGTGTTGAAATGGGTAAAAAGCTGGGTGAAAAAATTAAGCGTGAATGGGATGATCTTGATATCGATGTTGTGATCCCAATTCCTGAAACCTCATGTGATATCGCCTTAGAAATTGCTCAGTTGATTGATAAGCCATATCGTCAAGGGTTTGTGAAAAACCGTTACGTTGGTCGTACTTTTATCATGCCAGGCCAACAACAACGTAAGAAATCAGTGCGTCGTAAACTGAATGCGATTCGTTCCGAATTTAAAGGTAAGAATGTACTGCTTGTTGATGATTCAATTGTTCGTGGTACGACTTCTGAACAAATCATCGAAATGGCTCGAGACTCTGGTGCTAAAAATGTTTATATGGTATCGGCAGCCCCTGAAGTTCGATTCCCTAATGTTTATGGTATTGACATGCCAAGCGCCAATGAGTTAATTGCGCATGGTCGTGAAACCGATGAAATTTGTAATATGATTGGCGCTGATGCTTTGATGTTCCAAGATCTTGAAGATTTAGTTGTTGCAGTTGGCCTAGGTAATCCTAGCATTACTGAGTTTGAGACATCGGTGTTTAGTGGCCAGTATGTGACAGGTGATATTGACCAAGCATACTTAGATCATATCGATTCATTACGTAATGATGATGCGAAATTAGATCGTGATATGCAAGTTGATTTAGCTAACTTAGAAATGCATAACGAAGGCGCATAAGCTTTCATTTGCTGCTGATATTAAAAAGCCAGAGTTTTAGCGAACTCTGGCTTTTTAGGATTAGTGTTATGAGTTGCAGATAATGCGGAGTTAAAGCACGTCATGTTGCGCGATAAAGTCAATTAATAAACGGACTTTTTCAGGCTGATGATTTTTGTGATTATAAAGCATGTAGATATCGCGAGAATTTGCACTCCAATCATCAAGTACACGTACTAAACGACCTTCACGTAAATAAGCTTCAATCATCACATCCGGCATTAAACTGATACCTAAGCCATGAGTACAAGCTTTACGTACGACATTTAACTCACTTGCCTCTAAGCGGCCTTTCTCATTGATGGTGACCGTTTCACCTTGTGAATTGGTCAATTGCCACTTCACCAGTGGTAGTCCTTTTAACAAAGCATGGTGGCGTAAATCATCAGCATGATGTAGATCGCCACAGTCTGCCAAGTATTTAGGGCTGGCGACGAGTACATCTTTAACTTCATTGATTTTTCGAGCAATTAAGGTTGAATCACGCTGAGGGCCAACGCGAAAAATGACATCCCATTCAGTTGGATCAAGTCGATCAGCATAGTTGGTCATTAACAATTCTATGCGAATGTCTGGGTACTTGGCCATGAACTCATTAATCATTGGCATGATAATGCGTTTGGCGGTATTGGTTGGTGCTGAAATACGTAGTTTACCTGATGCGCCTCGGCATTCATCAGAAATGGTCTCTGTGGTTTCAGTTAAGTGTTTCAGCAATGGAGAACATTCATCGTAAAATCTTTGTCCAGCTTCGGTTAAAGAGAGCTTACGAGCATTACGGTTAAGCAGGCGTAAATTTAATCCTTCTTCCAAAGCTTGGATACGACGAGTAATGGTTGCCACAGGTATAGCTGTTTTACGGGAAGTAGCAGTATAACTGCCATTATCCACAACCAGTCGGAATAAATTCAAATCATCAAGTTTCATTGTACGAGCACTTATTTATACTACGAGTAGAGGGTAGTGTAGCGGAACATTAAGTAAGATGGTTGTTTAACATCAAACATTATTGTTATTTGATATCACCATAACTTGTATTCATATCAATTTCAGTAAATTTATCTTCTTTTTTGGTTATATATTGATGGCTTGTAATTGTTTTTAAAAAGAATATATCTGAGTCATCGAAATCTTGTGAAAGTGGACCCGGGCATGGCGTTTTGGGATCAAGGCATAATATTCATTACAGTAATTTGAATTTAAAACTTTTAATAACTACCTTTTATATGGTTTTATGATATTCCCAAGTAGTTTTCACCTTGAAGTAGCTTGGGTATAAGTTACGTTGAATTATTGCACTGAGTCGTATTAAGAGGTTCCCAATATGCATAAATCTGTTTCTCAAGTGCAGAACGTAAAAATGGCACTAGATAGTGCAAAACAAACAATTATGTTGGTGGATGATGATCCTATTTTTCGCAGCATGATTGCCTCATATCTCAAAAAACTGAACTTTGAAGTCACCGAAGCGGAAGACGGGCTTGATGCACTCAGACTATTACGTCATCAAGTGCCTGATCTGATGATTTGCGACTTAAACATGCCGATCATGAGCGGTATTGAGCTGGTTGAAGAGGTCAGTTGGCAGTTTCCTATGTTGCCAATGATTGTGGTATCTGCCACAGAGGATATGAGAGATGTCGCACGTGTACTACGCTTTGGTATTAAAGACTTTCTTACCAAACCGATTACCCATTTAGACCACTTTACTTGTGCTATCAAAAGTACCTTGGAAGAGTCGCAAGCGAACCCAAGTGTTGTGCGTGATTTTTCTAGTCAATGGTTTCAGCTTGATCACTCAGGGCAAGTTGATGAAGAGAAGGAATTATATTGGCACTTAAACCACCTTAAAGATAACGTCGTTACTTCACGAGATTTACTACACGCCCTACAACCTGAGCGAGATACTCAGCAAGGGGGCTGGAAATGCAGTTACCATGTTTTACAACCATCAGAAATGATGCCACTGGTATTCGATTATGCCTGGTTGATGGATGGCCGCTTTGCTTTTTATCTTGTCGATTCATCGGATGGAAGCGAGAACGGAGTCGGAACCGCCTTGTTGATTCGAGCTTTGTTTAATGATTTTTTAAGGACCCGTAGGCGTTGTCACTCTGATTTAAAAGACTTAGCTGATACAGTAGAAAAAGGCATTAGTTGCACAAAATGTTCAGAGCCGATTAATGCATTATTTGGTATTGCCGATATGGTAGAAGGGACGATCTCTATTTTACCGGCGGGCCTGAAAAGCAATTGGTTGTTTGATCGCTCGACTCAAGCTCACTCAACTCAAGCCATTGAGAAGGGCATTAAGCTAGGTGAAGGTTGTACTAAAAACTTTGTAACCAGTCATCTACCTATGAAGAAAGGTGGTGAGTTGGTATTAAGTGAACTCGGGGTGCGTAGTTTTAAATTAACGATTAAAAATGTGACGCAATAAAGTACCGCGCTTTGATGTAAATTCTGTGAGCTACCTGACAGCTTCGTAATAACCTTTGGTTTTGTCGGTTTTTGTTTGTCCGACTTTCTCCTATATTATGCCCTCAATTTCATACGAGGGACCGAAAATGGCAGATGAAAACTTTAACGAACCATTCAATCTATTTTACCTTTTAGGTGTGATTGTTGCTTTACTTTTACCTACTCTTCCTGCAACACTTACATGGATTAATCTTTTAAGCCAAAATTAGCGCTTAACCGTCTGTTGTAAGGAACCCAAACCATCATCCGTAAAATGTTACTCAATGCCGTTGGTGGTTTATCTCTGGTACTCGGTGTGCTTGGGATCTTTCTCCCTTTACTTCCAACCACTCCATTTCTTTTACTGGCGAGCGCATGCTTTATGCGTAGTAATGAGAAATTTCATCACTGGATCCATCACCATCCGCATTTAGGTCCTATCATTGATAACTGGAATCAGCATCGAGCAGTGAGTGCTGCTATGAAAAAAAGAGGCTATGTATTACTGGTAATTAGTTTTACTTTCTCTTTTGTAATGATGCCTCAGTGGTGGCTCAAGCTAGGATTGGTATTTGGCTTCGCGATATTGTTTTTCTGCTTCCACCGTTTACCGATTCATGAACTGACTTCAAATGTTGCCGATTCTAGTGAAAATCACTAACATACTTGCCATATCCAGCAACGACTTTTTCCGCTGAAGTTATATTAATAATTACCCCAAGCTTTAGTGATGTTATTATCAAGCTAAAGTTTGCCTAAGATAAGAATTCTATAATGACTATTGATACTCAAGCGCTTATTCAAGCGAGCATTAAAACCATTCCTGACTACCCTAAAAAAGGGATTTTGTTTCGTGACGTGACAAGTTTGATGGAAGATCCGCAAGCTTATCAAGCAACGATTCAACTGCTGGTTGAAAAATATCAATCGATGGGTTTTACCAAAGTTGTTGGTACGGAGGCTCGTGGGTTTTTATTTGGTGCTCCGCTAGCGTTGGAATTGGGGCTTGGTTTTGTACCGGTTCGCAAGCCAGGTAAATTGCCTCGTGAAACCGTTTCTCAATCTTATGAATTAGAGTATGGGACGGATGTTCTTGAAATTCATACCGATGCAATTAAAGCTGGCGATAAAGTATTAGTGGTTGATGATTTGCTTGCAACGGGTGGCACTATTGAGGCGACTGTTAAGCTGATCCGTCAATTAGGTGGCGAAGTGACCGATGCGGCTTTTGTGATTAATTTGCCTGAAATCGGCGGTGAAAAAAAACTGAAAGCACTAAACTTAAATGTGTATAGCATTTGTGAGTTTGCAGGCCATTAAAATCTGTGTGGCTAGTATCTCTATAATTAATAGAGCCCCATTATTCAACAGTCGGAATGATTGAACCGGAAGATTTGATGAGTTATTTAGCGTTAGCAAGAAAATGGCGACCAACGAAGTTTGAAAATGTGGTTGGCCAAAGTCATGTAATTACCGCTTTAGAGAATGCTTTAAAGCAGAACCGATTGCATCACGCCTATTTATTCAGCGGAACTCGTGGTGTGGGTAAAACATCGATCGGCCGACTGTTTGCCAAAGGGCTGAATTGTGAAACCGGTATCACCGATAACCCATGTGGTGTGTGTGATAGCTGTATTGAAATCGATCAAGGTCGCTATGTAGACCTATTGGAAATTGATGCAGCATCTCGCACTAAGGTAGAAGATACCCGTGAGTTGCTAGATAACGTTCAATACAAACCAGCACGTGGACGCTTCAAAGTGTACCTGATAGATGAGGTACACATGTTATCTCGTCATAGCTTCAATGCATTATTAAAAACGCTGGAAGAACCACCAGAGTACGTTAAGTTTTTATTAGCTACGACTGATCCTCAAAAACTGCCAGTGACGATTCTTTCGCGTTGTTTGCAATTTCATCTAAAACCGATTAGCTCAGATCAAATTCATGAGCAATTAGATTTTGTGCTTGGTGAAGAAAGCATCACCTCAGAGCCTAGAGCATTAAGTTTGATTGCTCATGCGGCAGATGGAAGTATGCGTGATGCGTTAAGTTTGTCTGATCAAGCAATTGCTTTGGGTAATGGTCATATTGATAGTGCGACTGTTTCTAATATGCTAGGCACGTTAGATACTGAACAAGCGATCTATTTACTTGAAGCAATCAGTAGTAAGCAACCGAAAACTGCGATGAACTGCCTTGAGCAATTGGCAGAAAATGGTATTGATTGGGATGGTTTGTTCAAAGAGTTAAGTAGCCAGTTACACCGTATTGCTATGTACCAAGTGCTACCAGCAAGTTTAAATAAAGATCAACCGGATGCGGAAAGAGTTGAACTATTAAGCCAATCTTTAACGCCTCAAGATGTACAGCTTTACTACCAGATGACTTTGAAAGGTCGTCAAGATTTGCCGTTGTCTCCGAGCGAGAAAATGGCGGCAGAAATGCTAGTGTTGAGAATGCTGGCCTTCAGACCTACGCAAGCGGTATCTGGTAATACGATTGTCGCTCCAGCAGTGCAAACGAAAAGTATTCCGGTGGTTGAATCGGCACCTAGACGTGCGGGTGGTTCACAGCCATCAATGTCTCAACCAGCAGCAGCTCAGCCAGTGCGTAGTCAGCCGACATATTCGCCAACAGCGGCCCCAAGTGTTCCTGTGGAAAATCAGATGGGCAGTAGTGATTACACCGCAGCCAGCCAACAGCCTGCAGTTGAACTGTCTGGACACGAACAATCTAAATATGAACAACCAAGGCACCCGCAAACAAGACACCAACAACCAGCACTAACCAATACCGAGAAACCACAGCAAGCGTCTCAGACTCAGCAACGGCCTGCGGCACCCGCTTCACCGTTAACTGGATTGAGGCATCAGTTGCGCAGTAAACGTGAAAATTTACATACGACGCCTGCCGTTGGGAATAATCCAACAAAAAAGACTGAAGCGACGTCTGTTAAACCAGTGAAAACATCGGTACTTGATCGTATTGCAAGTAAGCATACGGCTGCCGCGGTTGAAGCTGTGCAGGGGTCGCCAATATCATCAAATGGTACGCCAATCTCTGGAGCCGCAAAACCAGAAGATGCAAATGAACCGTATCAATGGAAGCCAACTCAACCTCAATTACAGCAGCAAGAAAGCCAAGAGCTAACGCCGACGCAAATTAAGAAAGCGCTAGAGCATATTAAAACGCCAGAGATGGCAGAAAAACTACTGCGTGAAAGTATTGAGCAAAGTGAGTGGGCGGCGATCATCGATCAACTTAATACCGCGAAACTAGTGCAGCAACTCGCATTAAATTCGACCTATAGTAAAAATGAACATGTCATTACCTTAGGCTTGCGTGCTGAACAAGCGCATTTGAATACCCCAAAAGCGCAAGAAGAATTGACGGAAGTGTTATCGCAACATTTTCAGCAAACTTGTGAGTTGGTGATCCAAAACAGTGCTGATGGTATTACGCCGCTTGAACTAAGAGAAAAACTGTATCAAGAGAAGCTCAAGCAAGCATTTGAAAGCCTAGATTCAGATCCTAATATCCAATTTTTGCAAAAGCGTTTCGCAGCAGAAATCGATAAAGACAGCGTGAGGCCGATTTAGTGGCTATACCCAGTGAATTCTGCATCTTGAAGTTACTGGGTATATACCGTGTGCAATTAATTAACAAAATACATTATTAGGTAAAAGAGCGAGTTGATTTTTAATCGGTTCGACCCAATAACCTAATAATATCCACAATCATTCTATTTAGATAACAAGCGAGAATAAGCATGTTTGGTAAAGGCGGAATGGGCAACATGATGAAGCAAGCCCAGCAAATGCAAGAGCGTATGCAAAAGCTTCAAGAAGAAATCGCAAATATGGAAATCACTGGTGAATCTGGTGCTGGCCTTGTAAAAGTGACCATTACTGGTAGCCACAGCGTTCGTCGTGTTGAAATCGATGAAAGCTTGATGGAAGACGATAAAGAAATGCTAGAAGATTTGATTGCAGCTGCATTTAATGATGCTGCTCGTCGTGTCGAAGAAACACAAAAAGAAAAGATGGCTTCAGTGACTGGCGGTATGCAATTACCACCAGGTATGAAAATGCCGTTTTAATTGAACCAGTAGAGAGTCATACATGCGCACAAGCAGTATGCTGGAACAATTAATGGAGGCCTTACGTTGCTTACCTGGGGTTGGCCCCAAGTCGGCTCAGCGTATGGCCTTTCATTTATTGCAGCGTAATAGAAAGGGCGGTTTGCAATTAGCGGAAGCCTTATCTCAAGCAATGACAGAAATCGGTCACTGCGATCAATGTCGAACCTTTACCGAGCAAGATACCTGTCATGTCTGCACCAACCCTAAGCGTCAAGCGAACGGGCAGATCTGTGTAGTAGAAACGCCTGCCGATATTGCTGCCATTGAAGCAACGGGGCAGTATTCAGGTCGTTATTTTGTTTTGATGGGGCACTTATCGCCACTTGATGGCATCGGACCGAGTGATATTGGTTTAGATTTGCTCGATTATCGTTTAAGCATCGGCGATGTTGAAGAAGTGATTCTTGCAACTAACCCGACTGTAGAAGGCGAAGCTACCGCGCATTATATTGCTCAACTATGTAAAGCTCATGGCGTTAATGCCAGCCGCATTGCACATGGTGTGCCTATGGGCGGTGAGTTAGAGTTGGTCGATGGCACTACGTTATCTCATTCACTACTTGGCCGACAAAAGTTATAGATTAAATATAATACTTAAATTCGAAGCTTGATTTTAATGTTGGCGATATCAATATTTTTCGAGTTTCGAGTTTCGAGTTTCGAGTTTCGAGTTTCGAGTTTCGAGTTGTACCTAAGTTATCTTTTCTAGATCTGAAATAATAAATAAGGCTTCTTGATCAGTTTTACCACAAATAGCTTTTTCCGCTTTAAATGCATGACACACCTTTGGTCTTTCAGGTTTACCAAACAGTTTGCATAAATTATCTTCATTTAATTGAATACATCGAACACCAGCAGGCTTACCTTTCGGCATCCCAGGGATAGGTGATGATATGCTAGGTGCAATGCAGCAAGCACCACATCCAAGACGACACTCCATAAAACATATCTCTGCAGTTCAAAAATTGGTCGCAGATAATAGCAAAATACCCATACAGAAAATAGCATAACTTGAATTCTGCCGATGATCGGCGTATAAAACGCAGCCTAGATCCTATACAAGTTTAAGCAGGCATATTATGACAGATCCATTTTGGCAAACTAAGTCACTACAACAAATGAGTGAGCAAGAGTGGGAATCACTATGTGATGGTTGCGGTAAGTGTTGCTTGCATAAGTTGATGGATGAAGACAGTGATGAAGTATACTACACCAACGTTGCTTGTAGCTGGCTCAATAGCAAAACTTGCGGCTGTAAAGATTACCCAAATCGTTTTGAGTCTGGTGAAGAGTGTTTGAAGTTGACTCGTGACAAAATAGATGAATTTAATTGGTTACCAGAAACCTGTTCATATCGCTTACTTGCAGAAAATAAACCTCTGCCTGAGTGGCATCCGCTTATTACTGGATCGAAATCTGCCATGCATGCAGCAGGTGAAAGTGTACGTAATAAAGTGGTTTATGAAATTGATGTGGTGGACTGGGAGGACCACATTCAAAACTTACCTGATAGACTAAAGCCTCATAATTAACTTTCAAAGTTGAGAATGCTGTATATACTGATTGTATGTAC
>NZ_JBLWZK010000013.1:0-95599 GCF_048266485.1 Vibrio sp.
AACGGCACGACCACTGCATTAGTTTTTGGTACCGTGCACAAACAATCGGTTGATGTGTTTTTCCAAGAAGCCAAGCGCCGTAATCTACGGATGATCGCCGGTAAAGTATTAATGGATCGCAACGCACCAGACTACCTCACCGACACACCAGAATGCGGTTATCAAGATTCAAAAGAACTGATCGAAAAATGGCATGACAATGGCCGTTTATCTTATGCGGTAACACCACGCTTTGCACCGACCAGCTCGCCAGAACAACTCGATATGGTGGGTAAATTGTTGCAAGAATACCCTAGTGTTTACATGCACACGCACTTATCGGAAAACAAACAAGAAATCGAATGGGTGAAATCTTTATTTCCAGAGCGAGAAGGCTATTTGGATGTGTATGATCACCACGGATTATTGCACCCAAGATCGGTCTTTGCTCACGGAGTACATTTATCGGATTGCGAATGTCAGCGTTTGTCAGATACGGGTTCTGCGATTGCGTTTTGTCCAACCTCAAACTTATTTTTAGGCTCAGGTTTGTTTGATTTAAATCGCATTGAAGAGTTTGGAGTTCGAGTTGGAATGGGAACGGATGTGGGCGCCGGTACGTCATTTTCATTGATGCAAACCATGAGTGAAGCTTACAAAATTATGCAGCTACAACAAAAGAAACTGCACCCGGTTAAATCGCTCTATCAAGCCACACTCGGCGGCGCGAAAGCTTTATATCTCGATGATAAAATTGGTAGTTTAGAAGTTGGAAAAGAAGCGGATTTTGTAGTGCTAGAACCCAGTGCTACCACATTAATGAAGTTTCGCATACAGCAGGCCAAAACCTTGGAAGAGAAGCTATTCGTATTAATGAGCCTAGGTGATGACCGAACCGTACATGCGACGTATATTTATGGTGATTTAGCTTATAAGGCTTATACCCTTCGTACTTGAAGCTTCAGCTTTGTTGACAGCGTTCATTCACCCCTCTGTGTCTTTATGAAAGAAAGCCATAGGCGAGCTATGCTCATGGGGCCTCATTCACTTGTCGCCTCACTGTAACTTCAACTACTTTGGGTATAAACGTTCGTTTAATAGAAAACGTTTAAAAACGAAATACCATACCAACGTTAGACTGGAATTGGTTCATCCAGTCGGACTCAAATTTAATATAACAATTGCTTGAGTTTTGGTTTGCATAACAGGCACTTTGTGAGTCGTTATCGACGATTGTGCCTAACCAACGTATTTGTCCAGTTATCGCAATGTTGTCGGTAAATTTATACTCTAATCCAGTGTAAATACTGGCTGCAAAACCATACTTGTTATCTGCCCAATCCTCATCGGTATAAGAACCACCCAAACCTACCCCAACATAACCTAATGCATCATTATTGATTGGCATATTCAAGCGACTTTGTAGCATCAAATATTGGATTGAAGAGTCATGATCCAAAGAGTCCAACTCATTATCTTGATAGGAATAGAATAGTCCGATCTGGCCATTTTCAACCGGCACTTCAATGGATAAGCCGTAGCTCTCGCTTCCTTTTAGATCATATTCATTGCCATTGGAGTCTTTGACTTCGCCGCCTAGTGTATAGCCAACCATTGGCGTAATAATCATATCAGCATGAGCGGTTGTCGAGGTCATGGTCGCGGCTGCAACAATTAATAACCAGTTTCTATTTTTCATTGGAAAATCCTAATCACATTCCATTGTGTTTTATTCGCCTTACAACTTTAATTTGCTTTAAAAAAACGGTGAAGTAAAACTGTCAATGCTTTGGTAGCGATTAACTTCACAAGTTACCTATTAATAATAGGTAAAATAATGTTTGTCTTTTGTGATAAATAACGGTCATTTATATAATTTATTAATCTGACTTGATATGCTGATTTGATTTTTAAATACTGAACAAGGATAAGTCATGAGACTGAACTCGCTGCAAGTGTTGTTGTTCAATGTGTGTTGTGTGTCACTGGTATGGGCAGAAGATCTAGAACCATTAAGTCGAGTGTCGGAAAATCGTGTGCCGAGCGGATATGATTTGTGTTTATTAGATAAAATTAAACAGCAACAAGGCGATCAAACGGTTCAAAGCATCCGTGATGAATGCCAATTGGACGTGGTTTCTCAAACTGATTCGCCGGATAACAAACAAGAAAACTTAGCGGTTAATCGTTTCGAAACCGAGCGTAAAACTGCCTTTGAACCTTTTGTGATCACCGCTCACCGTTTGAATTACCTTTTACCTATGACTTACAGCGATAATATCAATGACAAGGCTTATGAAGGTACTGATTGGTCGGAAGGGCTTGAGCATGCAGAAGCGGAGTTCCAAATTAGTTTCAAAGTGCCTTTAAATTATTCGGACCTAATGTTTGAAGGCGATGGCTTATTCTTTGGCATGACATTGAAATCATTCTGGCAGGTTTATGCCGATGATATTTCTCGCCCATTTCGTGAAACCAATTACCGACCAGAGCTTTTTTATGTGACTCCAACCGCTTGGACACCATTTGGTAGCACCACTGCATTTGGCGTGGGTATAGAACATGAATCTAACGGACAAAGGCAGGATTTATCTCGTAGTTGGAATCGCATTTATACTCAATTTTATTTTGCTAAAGATAACTTCTTAATTGTGTTGCGACCTTGGTGGCGTATTCCTGAAAGTGAGAAAAGTGACCCTAATGATTCAAGTGGTGATGATAATCCCGATATTGAAGACTTCATGGGACATTTTGAATTAACTAGCGTGTATAAATGGAATGATTTAGAGTTTTCTTTCTTAGGTCGTGAGAACTTTTCGACCCATAAAGGCTATGCTGAATTAGGTTTAACCTTTCCTATTTGGGGTAAAGTTCGTGGCTATGCGAAATATTCTTCTGGCTATGGCAGTAGCTTAATTGACTACAACCAAAACCAACAAAGAGTAGGTTTAGGGATCGCCATTACAGGGATCTTATAAGTTTACTGCTGCAAAGAGGGGTCTCATTAGCGGGCTTATTATTAAATAGATAGGTAGCTATCTGTAACTCTGTTAAAATGAAGGAGTATTCTAGGGCTGTCAGATGTGCAGCCCTTCTTTGATTGAAATGACTATTTTACCTTAGGAACGATTTTGACTAATAACGACATTTTACGCCGTATCCGCTACGCTTTTGATTTTAAAGATGCTGAGATGATTGCCATTTACGCTGCTGCTGATCATGAAGTTTCACGTTCACAAATCAGTGCTTGGCTAAAGAAAGAAGAAGATGCGGATTTTGTAAAGTGCACCGATAAAGAGCTAGCAGTTTTCCTCAATGGTTTAATTAATACTAAACGCGGTAAGCGGGAAGGTGATCAGCCTCAACCGGAAAACCGTTTAACTAACAATATGATTTTCATGAAGTTGCGTATTGCATTGAATATGAAAGCAGAAGATATTTTAGAGACGCTGAAATTGGTCGATTTCAATTTAAGCAAGCACGAGCTAAGCGCATTTTTCCGCAAGCCGGACAACAAGCATTACCGTGAGTGTAAAGATCAAATTTTACGTAATTTCTTGTTTGGTGTGCAGCGTCAATTGCGCCCGGAACATACTGCTGAGTTTGAAGATTAAGAAGTATTGTATTTCCAGTACTTGGATCTAAATTTAAGGGCTGATAACCTGCATTTTTTCAGGTGACTTCAGCCCTTTGTCATTTCAGTCTCTCAATAGGCTTTTCTTATGTCTCAATATACTTACATCGATATCCCATTCAATTTCAGACATACCTGCTGGTTTTGTGGCGAGCCAGCTGCCAAGGCTTTTGATTTACCGAGAAATCCGAAAAATATTCACTTCTTAACCCATGGACCAATGAGCATCCCTGCTTGTGAGGAATGTGCAGCCATTCGAGTCGCCAGTGACGTATCTTCGATTTGGGCAGTGCGAGATCACGTAAAGCGTTCTTTAATGGATAAGTATTCAGATCACCTTGCTATCGGGCAAAATTGGACCGAACAAGAACTGCAAGAATCTGAATTCTCAGGCGCATTACTTGGTGGTTTTGGCGAAAGTGCTTGGAAGATGTATGAAATCGCCAGAGATCGCCTTTCTTATCAAGGTTGGACCGTCGCGATTGATAGTATTCCGGTAGAAGGTGAAGATGAAACCTACGGCTTTGAGTTCGATGGTGTACGTTATATGTCGCTTAATACTTGTATCGAACACCTGATCAAATCATTGCGCTTGGATAAAGAGTTATTACCAAGCTTAGTAGACCTGCTAGGGCCTGAAAAACTCGATTACGCGCTAAGAATTGCCAAACTTAATAAAGCGATTATTGGTTACCAACGAGACAAAATTCTCGATGAAGTTCGCCAACAGCTTGACGATCAACAAGAGATCGAAAGACAAGCCAGCTTCGCTGGGGACTACTCCCGAGTAGAAGCTGTTCACGTGGGAGATGGCATGGCAACAGTGGAATCCATTCAATGGGCACTTAAAAATCAGATCATGACATTACCGGTATTATGTCAGCAAGAAGACGCATTTTTTGACGATTTTTCTCACTTAGGTGGCCCACAATGTTACTTAAATTATTACGGTTTGCAGTTATATTTTGAAGCAAGACAAAATCCGCAATGGGTGCAAGATAATGATCCCAATGCCGAGTGGTTTCTGGAATAGAGGTTTTATAGAGAAGGGCAATTTACAACAAAATCAGCCTGAAATAATGGATGAAAAATTGTTTAGTATGCATTTTTGTTGATGATGTGTTACTAGATTGTATAAGATAGTGCATTATTCAAAAATAGATACATTTAAATGCACTCTTTCGTTCAGAAGCTTTCTTATCATAGTCAAAAAGTTTTTTCTCGATTATTACTACAACTTGGTATTAATCATGCTAGTACTCAGGCTATTTCAACTATTCCTCTTGCTGAGCGAATGAAAGTTGCACTAACCGCATTCATTGCTATTTTCATTGTGGTGTTGGTGAGTCAGCAAGTTCAAGGCCAAGATGCCATGTTGGTGTTACTCGGTTCAATGGGGGCTTCCTCTGTTATCTTATTTGCTCTTCCTAGTAGTCCGTTAGCTAAACCTTGGCCGTTTTTGGTGGGTCACTCCATATCGGCGATGATTGGTTTTGTTTTAACGTTTTTCATATCTGATTTAGCTTTGCTAGCTGCGTCAACTATTGCTTGTGTGTTAATGGTGATGTACATCTTTGAATGTATGCATCCTCCAGCAGCAGCCACCGCTTTAGTGCCCGTGCTTGCCGATCAATATATGGATGTCGAGATTAATATTTTCTATCCCATTCTGATTAATATCGCCGTGTTTTTCATCACCAGTCAGTTGCTTAATCGTTTGATTATGAAAAGGCGTTGGCTAGTACCTAAATCGCATTATGATCCGGTACATCTGCATAACGACCACACACCATTGAAACGCCTAGGGCTACAATCCGAAGATTTAATGCAAGCGATTAACAGTTTTGACAGTGTATTAGCGGTCAGCCAAGAAGAATTAGAATCGATTTACCAACAAGCACAGAAACTCGCTTATCAACGTCGTAGTGGTGAGATTTTAAGTCGAGATATTATGTCTGCTGATGTCATCACGGTAAAGGAAGATACATCACTTGGTTTGGCGTGGAAAATCTTACACAAGCATAAAATCAGTATGTTACCTGTGGTGAATGAGGAACGTGAATTGCTTGGTGTGATCTCTAGTGTCGACTTTTTGAAAAACTTATCCGTGCCAAGCTATGCAGGATTACTGAAACACTTGAACCGTATGCTGGTTAAACGTAAGCACCGAAAAGAAGTGAATAATAAAGTAAAGGATTTGATGGTAACGGATGTGATCGCCGTGAAAGATACCGACCATATTGTAGCGCTGGTGCCTTTGCTTTCTGATATCGGCTTGCACCATATTCCGGTATTGGATGCTGAACAGAAGCTATGTGGCATCATTACTCAGTCTGATTTGATTGGTGCGCTGTATTCAGTGAATCAGAAATCGTAATGTTATTAACAAACCTTTCTCGCGATAAGGTTTCAATTATCAAACTGAGTAAATCTACCCTCAAACTCTTTTATCTTCCGATAGCAAAGAGTGACCTAAAAAGGCTGGCAGTAAATAGAGTAGGGTGAGTCGAATAATATGATTCATCATTACAAAAGCCGGTTCTAATCCTAGAAGTATGGCGACTGCGGTCATCGACTCTAAGCTGCCCGGCACCCAAGATAGAGCCAGTACCGAAAAGGAAGTATTGAGCAGTTGGCTAAAGATAAATGCCATCACTAAAGTGACACCGCAACTGAGTAGCGTCACCATCACGCCCGAACGAACACTATCGATGGTTTCTTGCAGTGTAATTCCTTGCATTCTGAGTCCCACAAAGCCACCAATCAGAGTCATTGAAATCAGTAAGAAGAACTCCGGTACTTGGTAAGTGTATTGGGGGAATGCTGAATTTAATCCTGCGGTGAGCAGCATAGCAGTTAACATAAATGGCGCCGGTATGCCGATTTTATCGAGTAGTATTCCAGCGGTAAGCGCGGCAAGGCTAATTCCAAATAACAGCAGATAAGAAGCGCTGTGTAGTTGGGTGAGTAACTCTGTCGGAACCTCGGTTGACGCATGATTAAATATTGCAATAATACTGGCGAGAACCATTAAAAAGATCAATCGAATTGAGTGGGTGAAAATTACTCGATAAGATGGTTTTTCTTGCGCATCGGTCATCACAATTATTGCAGCCAGAGCACCGGGAACTGCGCCGAGAAAAGCTTCTGTACGACTCCAGTTACAACGTTTGGTTAGCCAGAAATAGCCAATAATAATCTGGCTAGTCATGCAACATAAAAGACCAATTAAGACGCCAATACTTAAACTTGAAAACCAATCATTGATATTGATGATTGCACCGACGCTGATGCCTAGCACAATTTGAATCACCGTGAGCATCTGTTTGGGAAATGAGAGTTTTGGATACACGCGACCGGCAATCAAAACCGCCAGCATTGCCCCGAGCATTTCGCCAATAGGAATGTGGGTTAAATAGCCAATTAACCCACCGAGTAGTGCAATAATAAAAGTCATCAAAGTTGGCATGTTGAATTCTGCATCGTAGTCAGTCACTTAGGCATAATATAAAGAAAATATACCTTCTGTGTCATATTATTTAGCTTTATCTACAGATTCAACACTGCTTATGTTAGGTACTTACCGTTATTTTTTCGACTGGCGATGTGCAAGATAAAATAAGGTTGGTACTAAATAAAAAGATAATAGGGTAGTGAGTACGGTTCCACCGGCTATTGCAATGGCAAATGGCGGCCAGAAACCGCCACCGGCGAGAATTAATGGAATGAAACCACCGACGGTAGTAATGGTGGTTGAGCTAATATGTCGACCACAAGATACAACACCGTGAACAATGGCAGGTTTATTAGCTTTGCAAGCTTCTTTATTTTGTTTTAACTCTGCTAGTATGACAATTGCAGCATTGACGGCTAACCCGACCACTCCGAGTAGACCAATAATTACGGTAAAGCCAAATGGATAGTTAAAAATATAAATAGAAAATAATCCTAATCCTGATGATAAAAACCCAACTAAGAAGATGATTGCACTGAGTTTAAAAGAATTAAATGAGATGACTACTACGACAAACATTAGGGTGAAAACCATTAATAAATTTGACATTAGTTTGGCCACGGAATCATCGCGCTCTGAAGACTCACCTCCAATTTCTACCCAATAGTTAGCTGGGAGGCTTTCAATGTATTTGTTCAGTTTTGGTGTGAATAAATCTAGTGCCGCTTGTGGGATCACGCCAGATTCAACATAGCCTTCAATCGTATTTAAGCGTAAGCCATTGAGGTGGGGGATTTCACCTGTCGTGGGTACTAAAGTAAATTCGGCTAATGACGACAAACTGATCCCTACATCATTATTTGGGTGTGGAAAATAGAGATTTTTTAGTTGAGACAAGTTCTCCCTTTCTGTGTCATTTACTCGTACTTTTATGGGTATTGATTCGGTACCATCGATATAAGAACCTTGCTTTATACCGGTTAAAGAAGCATTTAATAACTGAGCGATCCCTCTTAAAGTAAAGCCTTGAATATCTGCTTCATCTTTAATGGTTACTTTTATTTTTGGGGCACCGGTTAATAAGGTTTCTTTGGTGTGGGTGACAAATGGTGTTTGTGCCATTAGTCGTCGGATATTTTCTCCGTAGGTTTTAAGTTGGTCAAGATTGGGACCAAACACTCTGACTTCGATAGGGGCATTAAATGGAGGACCTTGCTCAAGTTTTCTCACTAGAATTTGTGCTTGTGGAAATGCTTTGTTTACTTGACTTTGAATGATCGGAATTAAGCGATTGGCAGATTGATAATCACTGACTTTCACCATCGCTTGGGCGAAATTAGGCGTGTTCATTTTACCGCTGAGCATATTGTAATAAAACGCCGGAAAGTTCTCTCCAATCATCCAATTTACTTGTTCAATTTCAGGGTTGATTTTTAGTAATTTGCTGACTTCTTTAGCAGTATCCTGAGTAGCGTAAATGGTGGATTGAGGTGGCATATAAACTTGAATTTCAAACATGTCTCTATCGGCTGGTGGAAAAAACTGCGTAGTGAGGTGCCCCATAAAATAGAAGCCTGAAAGCGGTAAAATAAGCATAATAATGATGGTTTTAAATGGTGAGGTTAATGACCTGTGAATCGATCGAGCAAACCAATGACTAAGAGAAGGTGTCGATATCCCTGTTTGATACCATTTAAATGCGATACTTTTCCCATCTACTTTCATTGTTTGAGGGAAAAATCGACCAGCCAAGCTCGCAATTATTGTATGGGCGATGATATAAGAGCTGATTAATGAAAATGAGACGGTCATGGCAATGGCACTCACAAATTCACCAGTGGCACCTGGCATTAAAAATATGGGGGCGAAAGCTAAAACAGTGGTTAATGTGGAGCCCAATAATGGAACCCAGAGTGCTTTAACCGCTCGATATGAAGCTTGTAATTGAGTTACCCCTTTTTGCCGTAAGCTCTGTATGGTATCGACCATTACAATAGTGTTATCAACCATGATCCCGAGCGCGACAATTAACCCTGTGACAGACATTTGATTAATCGGAATACCGGTGAAATTCATCATTGCCAGTGTTGAAAGCGTTGTGAGTGGTAACGATATTGCGACAATGACAGCACCTCGCCACCCTAAGGTAAAAAGGAGAACTAATAAAATCAGGCTAAGTCCTAACAGCATACTTTGTATCAGGTTAGATAATCTCGTTTCAGTGTAACCTTGTTGGCTGAACAACTGTGTTAGCTTGATATTACTCGGTAAGGATTGTTCAAACTGAGTGAGTTTCTCGTTGACGATATTAGTCCATAAATCCACTCGCCATTCTGGTAGCATGCGAATGGCGACGATAATACCTGGTTTACCATCGATTAATGCAATATTGGTGCTGGGATAACGAGCGTCATGCTTTATTGTTGCAATGTCACCTAAGCGAGTGATGTCACCATTTTTAGTGGTATTAATAGGGAGCCTTCTTAATGAATCCAGTGAGTCTGTTGCGGTATTTAATTCTAATGAAAAGCGGTGCTGTCTATTAAATATTTCACCGGCGGAATTTTTTGCATCACCACTTTGAATTTGATGACTTAAACTTAAGGCTGAGGCTTTCAACTGACTGATATTCGATGAATGAATATTGATGAGGATTTCTTCATCGGGATTGCCATATTCATCGACAAAATCAGTACCTGTTAGATTACGCATTTGCATTGCTAATTCTTTTGCGTAACGGTTAATCGTTAGTAAATTAGCGGGACTATCATGCTGCCATGTTAAGGCTGTGAGTATGGTGAATGCATAGGTGTGGTCACTACTGAATATAGGTTCATTCACACCTGAAGGCAGTTCTCTTGAGGCATCATCTAGTTTATCTCGAACTTTCGACCATATAGGTTCTGGATCCGTGACTTGGTCATGTAACTCAATCGTTAAACTTGAGACCCCATCTTTTGATACTGATGAGATTTCTTTTATTTCGCTGATCCCTTTTAATATGGTTTCGACTGGCTCGGTAACCAGCACTTCAACTCGTTGCGCCGTTGCTCCTGGGAATAGGATGTTAACGTTGGCAAAGCGATTGCTGATGATGGGATCTTCAATTCTAGGTAGTGAATATAAGGCGGCACTGCCTGATACAATCAGTATAGCAATGAGTAATATGAGAAGGCGAGAATTGGCTAATATGGCTTTCATTGTTGAGCCTCCAATGCACCTTGATTTGATGATACTGATGACAACACTGGCTCTTTAGTGGCAATAGAAATGTCTTGCCCAGGGACTATGCGGTGTAGTCCCTCAGTGACAAGTTTTTCATTATTATAAATTGCTCCACGAATATAGGCTTGATGGCTATTGGCGTAAATAATCTCAACGCTGCGTCGCTCTGTGGTTAAGTGATCTTTATTCGACACTATTACATATACGTTCCATGTCCCTCTGATGCCATTAGTCAATGCAGATAACGGTACCCAAAAGCCGCTGATGGGTTGTGATTCTTGAAAAATTAAGTAGCCAATTTGACCATTCATCCAATGTTGAGTTTCTGGCAACTCGAAGTGTAAGTTTACAGTTCTGGATTGTTTATTAACTTCGGCCTCGGGGTTAATTCGTTCAATTGAGTAATGTTGATCATTTATATCAACTTCAAATTGAGTCTGTTTAGCCAATGCTGAGCGGTATTTAGTGGGAATGCCAACATGCAATTCGGGTTTTTCATCGGAGAGTAAGGTGATAGTAGGTGAGCTAAGAGTGACAATATCACCTAATGAGATAAAACGGGAGCTAATCACACCAGAGTAGGGGGCGGTTAAAATCGATTTTTCTTGTTCTAATAAGTTTGCTTTGAGTCTTTCATTAAGTTCTAGGGCATTTGCTTTTAGGACATCAATTTGGCTTGTCAGATCATCAATATTTGCATCCGAGCTGAATCCTTTACTTTTTAAGTGGTTTTGACGCTGAAGTTTTTTGTTAGCCAAATCTAACTCAGCTTTGATTCTACTTTGCTGAGCCTGAATTTGCTTTTGTTGACTTTCTAACATATCGGTATCAAGTTTTATCAATACCTGTCCCTTTGACACCTTGTCACCGACTTGTACGTGAATGCTTGATATTTTTCCGCTACGTTCAAAGCCTAAATTTGCTTGTTGACTAGCAGAAACCAAGCCAAGAAAACGATTAGTAATGGAATAGCTGTTTTCTTGGTGTAAAATTGAGACAGCTACTGCCATTGGTTGATTATGCTTTGTAGTGTAAGAGTTAGCTTTAGAAGTAGTAGGCGGTTTAGGATCACTTTCGGTGCATGCAGAGAGTACTGAGACAGAAGCTGTCATCACGAATATTGTAGTACAAATTTTCATTGGATGCTTTCCTTAGCAAGTGTTTACCTGCCATTACTTGAGGTTGAATTTCCATGTTCTGAGTCTTAATAAAGTTCATCTCAAATAAAAATATAATCAAATGTTGACACTGTCAACATTGGTGAGGGTATTAATTAAACACGGTGAGCAAGAGCAATGAGTTAACGGCAGTTTTTTTGTAGAGTGATTATTGGGGATTTTTAGTAAGGAACGAACATTGCCAGAGTTTATTGAGAAGAAAAAAGGTTCGAAAAATACATCGAGTTATCATCATGATGATTTGCGTTCTAAGATTATTCTTACAGGTGTGAAAAAGTTAAAATCTGATGGAATTCAATCTATTACATTACGTGGTATTGCTGCGGAGTTAGGTGTATCTCGCACTGCACCATATCGGCACTTCAAAGACAAACATGCCTTGCTCTGCGCTATTGCTAGTGAGGGCTATATTCGCTTTACACAAAAGCTCAAACAAGCCAGTGATTTATATCCAGAGTCTCAACCTCAAGAAAAATTACAAGCGGTTGGCAAAGCTTATTACGAATTTGCAGCTCAATATCCGGAATATTATAAACTGATGTTTAGTTTATCGAACTTACAATATTCTTCGGATCCTGAGCTTGAGCAGAACTCACAAGAGTCTTTCCAATTTCTTTGTGATCTTTTGTTGCTATGTCAGAAAGAGGGAGTCGTCAAGCAAGAGGATGTGATGTTACAAGCACACTTTGTATGGGCATCTTTACATGGTTATTGCAGTTTAATTTTTGACCAAGAATGTAGACAAATTCAACCATTGATTGATGCACAATCTTATTTTTTAACGAAGATTATTACCGCCATAAAGTGAATGTTAGTCATGATTTTAAGTGGTAAATATAACGGTTAAGCTGAAGCCGCTCTTTTATGACTTTATTTCAGCCTTGGCTATTTAGGTTACCTAGATTACTGGTAAGGGTTCAATGCTAGTAAGTCTGAATATTTTAATACAATATCAAGACATTCAATGCTTTGTTGTGCATTGATTATTTTATTGTCTTCGCCATTTTTGACAAACAGCGGAGCCGGTAAACCAAGTTGTTTCGCCATGGCTTGATAATATTCTTCACGGCTAGGGTGCGAATAAGCTGCTAAGTGAAGTATTTTTTGAGATGGCCAGTGATTTATGATCGAATGAATTGCGGTGATTACATCTTCTTGATGGATCAAATTTACGGGCGTTAATCCACCTTCTAAAGGTTGACCTGTGGATTCATAGCGTTTGACAATATGCTTGGTTGGATGACGATCTGACCCAATTAAACCGGATAAACGCAGCACGACTAAGTTATCTTGCCACTCTTCCCTTAACCAATTTTCCAACCACACATGAGCATGACCAGATTTCGTATTCGGTGCGGTTGGTGTGTCTTCGGTGATCTCGCCTTGGCAATCGGCATAAACGCTTGTGGTACTGATAAACAATACCTTTTTAGCACCAGCTTGTTTGGCAATATGCGATAAGCTCTGTATTTTTAGTTTGAAATCTTCGGCACTATTAAGGTTGCGACCTGGTGGTATATTGATCACCAGTAGATCTGAGGCAAAAGTCTGCTGCAGAGCCGTTTGCTGTTGATTGTCTAGCTGGTTTTCATCCACAGGTAAAACCAAAGGCAAACCTTGAATGCCAAAGGTTGCTAATGCTTGAGCGTCGATATGAGATTGCTTGGTGCCATAGACATTATAACCTTGCTGGACCAGAGATTTTGCCAGTGCGAGTCCAAGCCAGCCGCAGCCACAGATGGTGATTTGTTGTTTATCCATGTCGTTTTTCATCCAAATTGAAGTTTATACCCTTCGTACTCGAAGCTGCAGCTTTGTTAACGGCGTTCATTCGCCCTAATCACATAGACGAGCTATGCTCATAGGGCCTCATTCACTTGTCGCCTCACTGCAACTTCAATTACTTTGGGTATAGACCCTATATTAGTAGGTCACTATGTCTCAAACCATTAATGATTTTACCGTAAAAACTTTGATTGATAGTGAATTGATCGAGCAGCAAATGCAATGCAAAGAATGGCTTTACGATTTTAACCATTCACGCCCAAGAGAGCAGGATCTAAGAAAAGAATTGCTGGGCAAAATGCCGACTCAAGAAGATATTGATGCTTTAATCGAAAAGTATCAACTTGAAGGTTGGGATTAATCTGTTGTCAGAATCAAAGAACGCTCAAACATTAATGCTTATTCGAGGTTTGCCGGGTTCGGGGAAGTCCACATTAGCGAAGCAATTATCTCAAGAGCAAGGCTCTGTGCATTTAGAAACAGATATGTACTTTGTTGAGGCGGATGGCGAATATCGTTTTAACCCGTTAAAGCTCGAACAAGCGCATCAATGGTGTCAGCAACAAACCGCACACTATTTAAAACAAGGACAATCAGTGATTGTGTCGAATACCTTTGTTCGTCACTGGGAAATGAAAGCCTATAAAGAGATTGCTAAGCATTGTCAGGTTGAACTAGTGATCCATGTATGCAAAGAAAACTATGGCAGTATTCATGATATAGAGATGACTACCATCGCCAAAATGAAAGCTAAGTGGCAGCCGTAGTAATAGTTATTAGTGTATATCCAAAGTAATTGAGACGAGTGAAGGCTGTCAACAAAGCTGTAGTTTCAAGTACGCAGAATATAAGAATTCAGTCAAGGAGCAGATAAAGAATGCATCCAACCATTAAGCAAATTGAAGGATTTTCCAATGACAGTCATCAAGTTGTTCGAACCATGTTACAACAAGTGCTGCATGATCAGAAACAAGCTTTTAATCAGCATGGGCAAGAAAGTTACGAAGAGCGTAAAGCCTATTTAGAAAACTTAAAACGTCTATTAATGGAAAATCGTCAGGCCATTTCTGATGCGATTAATAAAGACTATGGCAATCGATCTCACCATGAAACCTTATTTGCTGAAGTGATCACGGTTGCTGATGATATTTCATCGACCATTCAACATCTTAAAAAATGGATGAAGGTTCAAAAGCGTAAAGTGGATCATACGGTATATTTTGGAGCGAAAAATAGAGTGATTCCACAAGCTGTTGGGGTCGTGGGTTTTATCGTGCCTTGGAACTTTCCGATTAATTTAAGCTTTGCTGGCTTATCTGCTGCTTTTGCTGCGGGCAACCGTGCCATGGTTAAAATGTCGGAAAACTCGATGCATTTAACTGAGCTATTGAAAGAGTTAACGCCAAAATACTTTAAACCAGAAAAACTCCAGTTCTTCACTGAAACGGGTGTAGTCGGGATTGAGTTTTCGAAACTTCCTTTTGATCATTTGATGTTTACGGGATCAGGTGCAACAGGGCGTAAAGTGATGGCCGCCTGTGCTGAAAATCTTACCCCAGTCACGCTTGAATTAGGCGGAAAATCACCAGCGGTTATCGATCCTAATTATTCGATGAAAAAAGCCGTAGAACGCATTATGTTCGTTAAACAATTCAATGCCGGACAAATCTGTACCAATGTTGACTATGTTTTTGTGCATCAAAGCCAACGCGAAGACTTTATCAAGACGGCACAAAAATGGGTGAAGAAACATTGCCCAGATATTCAGCATAAAGACTTCACATCAATCATTGATGATACTGCTTTCCAACGTTTAGTTGATACGGTGGAAGAGGCTAAAGCCAAAGGATCAATCGTCATCAACTTAAGCGAACAGGATGCGGATGCCACGACTCGTAAATTTCCTTTGATGCTTATCTTAGATGCCTGTGATGATACAAGCATTGCACAAAGAGAAACTTTTGGTCCCATCTTGATGGTGAAAACTTACCAGCAACCGGAAGATGTAATTGATTACATTGTTCAACGTGATCGCCCGTTAGCTTTCTATCCATTTAGTAATGATAAGGTGCTGGTGGATCGTTATATAAAATCGGTGTTGTCTGGAGGGGTGAGTGTGAATGATGCGCTGTTCCATGTTGCTCAGCATAATTTACCGTTTGGTGGTATTGGTGGCAGCGGGATGGGGCATTATCACGGTTACGAAGGTTTTTTAACTTTTTCCAAAATGCGTCCAGTGTTCTATCAAGCCAATTTCTCTTTTATGAAGTTGATGGCGCCGCCTTACGGGAAGTTTGCCACTCGCGTGATGGATTTTATCGTCAAAAGAAAGTAATACCAATCAAATTAATCAGCGAGCCAGCAATTGCGTAAAAAAAGCTTTGAGAACAAGGTATAAATATTCAATAAGCACTCTACAATCAAAATTTATAACGAAGTTATCGGAGTTTTAGCAAGCAAGAATGATCAGATAATGAGTGCAATTGGTCTATTAATATTCAGTTGAATCGTAGCTATTGTCTGGAGAGGTTATTTTTCAGAAGAACCTTCATCAAGATAATGCTTCAATATTTCTTCATAGCTTTCGACGCTTTGCGCACCAGTTAAGCCTTTTTGATTGTTAAACACAATCGTTGGCACACCAGAAATATCCATTTCACGCCATTGGTCTTCAATTACATCTAGCTTATCGTGTTCAGCATTATCATGTAGGTAGGCGATCATTTCATTGACTTCTAAGCCCACTTTTTCACCGATACTCAATAATATGTCAGTATCAGAAATGTTTTTTCCATCAGTAAAGTAAGCGGTGAAAAGGGCGATTTTAAGCTGAGTTTGTAATCCTACGGAATGGGCGTAGTCTAATAGAATATGACACTTGCGAGTATTGTAGATTCGGGTTTCGTCGGTAAAGTTAAACTCGAAGCCGACAGATTGTCCAAACTCGATTAAACGTTGTCGGTTTTGTTCACTTTCTTCGGCTGAAGCGCCATATTTTCTCGCAATGTGTTCACGTAAATTTTCGCCTTCTGGCGGCATATCTGGATTTAACTCAAACGGATACCATTCAATATCGATACGATCTTGCCAGTTGTTTTTAACTACGGCATCTTTAAGGTGTTTAACCCCAATGACGCACCATGGGCAAACTACGTCGGAAATAATATCTATTTTGAGTTTTGAATTAGACATACCACTACCTTGTCGGAAATTTTAAAATTCGATTCATTATGAAAGATCCAATGCTACAGTCAAGTTGTAAGTGAGCGGATAAGGTGGCAAGTAAAATGCAAGGAATCGCATGAAAACACAAATAATCAGCGAAAATACTATCATGGTCTATTTTACTAGCACCATAGATGTTGAAACCTCAGAGAAAGTGACTCAAGCCCTCTATACTTTACAAGGCTCTCTGGGCGATTTTATTCTTGATGCAATTTCTTCTTACCATTCGATTCTTATTACCATCGATATTCTGCAAACGAATATGAGTGATTTTCAGCAGCAAGTTGAAGCGTTACTTAATCAGCCCCTTTTCACTTCTAGATCGTTACAGCATTTAGAGATCGAATTACCCGTTTATTATGGGGAAGAAGTAGCGTTAGATGCGACTGAAATTTGTAAACATAGCGGTTTGTCATGGACAGAAGTAATCGAAGTACATAGTCAGACAAACTACCGCGTTTATGCGATTGGATTTGCACCAGGCTTCGCTTATTTAGGCAATTTAGATAGTCGCTTGCAAATACCGAGAAAAAGCACGCCACGGGCCAAAGTACCCAAAGGTAGTGTCGCGATAGCTGAACAGCAAACTGCCGTCTATCCTAAAGTTTCACCTGGTGGTTGGCACATTATTGGCCGTACGCCAATCTCGCTGGTGGATTTTGAGCGAGATAATTTGTCGCTGTTTTATATTGGTGCGCAGATTCGCTTTAAAGCTATTTCACGTCAGAAGTTTCTCGATATGGGCGGAGATCTTGATGAAGATCTGGGTCTAGCTGGGCAGCTTGATTCAAGTCGATTGTCTGATAACGATAAGAGAATGAAATCATGACATTAAAAGTACTCAATGCTGGCCCATTAAGTTTGCTGCAAGATACTGGACGAATGGGGTTTCAAGGAATAGGCGTGGCAGTTGGTGGGCCGATGGATGAACATGCTTTTCATTGGGCAAATCACCTGCTTGGTAATGATGTGAATGCCGTACAAATTGAAATTACGTTAGGTCTGTTTCAATGTGAGTTTAGTCAGCCGACACAAATAGCGCTGACTGGTGCGAATATGTTTGCTGAGCTAGATGGCGAGCAAATTCAACCTTGGGCCAGTTACCACGTAAAAACAGGCTCTATTTTGAAATGTAAAACGGTCCGACAAGGCATGCGCGCGTATTTAGCCATTCAACATGGTTTTGAAGTCAATCAAGTATTAAACAGTTGTTCTACTGTAATGCGTGATGAAATTGGTGGTTTACATGGCAGAGGCGAGCCGTTAACTAAAGGTGATGAAGTTTCTTATCGTGCGGCTGAGCATGATCTATTGCGTCAAGTTCCAACAGAGTTTATTCCGCAGTATCCAGAATTAACTGCGACAACGACCCCTTGCATACTAGATATGATTGCCACTTATCAATATGAACAGTTTTCTAAAGCCGCGCGACAGCAGTTTTTTAATAGCACTTATACTGTCAGCCCTAACAGTGATCGTATGGGATATCGATTATCCGGTGATAGTGTTGAATATTGCGGTGAAAATTTAATTTCCGAAGGTATTACATTTGGTGCGATCCAAATTCCGAGCGACGGTCAACCAATCGTGTTAATGGCCGATCACCAAACTATAGGCGGTTATCCTAAAATCGGCTGCCTAACAAGAATAAGCATCAGTAAACTTGCCCAATGCTCACCGGGTACAAAGGTTCAGTTTCAGTTAGTTGGACGAGAGCAAGCAGAACAGCAATATCGAGAAATGTTGAGATTTTTTCTCAGGGGGGAGGTAAAAACTTCATCATTGACTCATCTTTAGCTTCAAAGCAGTTTGGTGTAATCAATGCCATTTCTAACAAGCCTAAGCGAGAACAGTCATCTACTTATCATGTTGAGAATATTGGAATTATTTTTTATTCGTGTACAACTAAACATAAAGTGATGACAAATCATTTCCTCTCTTTAATGAGATTGGTATTAAAAAAGCTCACACTTAATCCTAGAATAAGTTTGTTACTGGCTTAATCGTAAGATGAGAATACCGACAACGGCCGCTGTGATACCGATAACTTCTTGACGGGTGAAAGGCTCTTTCAATATTAAGCGAGTGTATAGCAAAATAATTAAAATATTCATTGCTGAAATTGCCGATACCAAACCCGTTGTGCCCAAAGAGAAAGCACTTAATATCGCGACCATCCCGGCCATATTGGTTAGGCCGACTGCCATACCACACCCAAATGTTTTAAGTTCTGACCAAGAGCTTTCTTTGTTGTTCGTTCTAAAAATCGATCGACTTTTAAGCCAACTCATAGCAAATAGCAGGCTACCGAAACCAAACATTAAGGTTAGCGTAGCAAATATGTCAGCATCTAATCGAGTCGATTGTTTTCCTAACATGTCATTAAATGAAAAGCATAAGGCAGCAAGTAGCCCCCATTGCGCTCCTTGTAAGTTAGATAAGGAAATATCATTCGAATACCGGATAATATAAAGTCCAGAAAATATCACTGCAAAACCTATCATTTGTACAGTGGTTAAGGTTTCGTTCCACAATAAGAAAGCAAATAGGACGACAAATAAAGGTGGGAGCCCAGAAAGTACGCTGATCAATGAAGCTTTCCCCACCGAAAACCCTTTATGCAGAGCCGCGTTTGCCATAAAAGACCCAAAACCAAGGGCTAAACCAACACCAACCTCTGCCCATGATTGCCATTGTTCTTCGAGCATATACATGGCGATGCCACTAATGATAAATCCGACAAAAAATACTCCAAACAGCATCAAATCACGATGCAAATTTTGGCGTGATGTCCATTGGTACATGATACCTCTAGCTCCAAAAAAAGTGGCGGCGAGTAAGGCATAAACTATCCACATAATTGATTCTCTTTAAAAGTTTGGTTGGACGTCATGGTGATATATTTGTCAGTGTAATTGGGTTTTTGTTCTAAAAATCATTACCTTACGCTAAGGGCATCGATTGCTTACTTCTATCTTTAATAAGTATGAGATAAGCGTAAGTGCTCAAGCATTTATTGATTTTATAGGTCTTTATCATAAACAGTTATACCTCGTCATAAAAGATCGATAAACATTTAGATGTACTATAGATTCAATTGGTTATGTTTTTTTTGAGGATCAAACAACTCTGCCAAATCCGTACTGGTGAGTACACACAAAAAGCTGCGTTTAATAACGCAGCATAATAATGTATATAAATTCTATATGATTATCTCTTTCTTTTTTTTATGAGCCCTTCTAATTCTGACTCTCTTTTTTGTCTTCTTTTCTCTTTTAAAGTTAACGTTGGTTTTTTCTTTTCATTTCTAGACATGACATCACCTATTGATTAAATAAAAATTAACATTCAAGATTAAATTTAAGCTTCAATAGAAAATTACCTCCATAAAAAGTTAACAATAACGATACTTGTTAAGAAACGATACTACTTATAGACTTTTCAGGTTTTACACAAATTATCTCATATCTTCTTGTTTTTCCTAATATATACAAATTAAAAGTATCATTAACCTCTAATCCTAATATAGACGAACCAAGTGGGGAATAGATGGAAATCAATCCATCATTAGGGTTGTTCCTTTTATTACATACTAGTATCATGTGAAATTTTCTATTTCGGCTTACATCGAATAAATAAACGCGATCACCAATTTTTATTTTATTTTTTAAAAAACCTCCTTTCGATAATAACTCAAGCTTATCTAAAATTTTAAGTAAAGTAGCAGGGGATTGAATGCTAAAAAAAACACTAGTAAGTAATTTGTATTCAAGGTAATAAGATAAATTATTAAAAATTTTCATTTCCTCCCAACTGAAAAAGAGATTAGTTTTAAATTGCATTTTGTTTAAATTTCACTTGGTTAAAACGCCATATAAAATTTCTTAACTAATTTAAATACGCAAGAAAACTAACAGTATATTATGTTGGTAAGATTGTTTTCGTTTTACTTTTATATCAATAAGTTACATTTTAAGTTATTTACAATAAAGCAAATGGTTAGTTTTAATTTTATTTAAATAATAGGTTAGTAACTAATTTGAAATGATTATATCAAGATAAAAAAAAGCTTCAAATCGAAAAAATTAAAATAAATCAATTATTGGATGGAAATAATAAAAAAACCATTTTTTTGATATAAAAGAGTAAGCTTGTTTTTTTTAAGAATCTTTTATCCAAAAAACCATGAAATACAGGATAAAAAACCACTTGGATTTAATATACTTCAAGATGTTGATCTTTAAGCATTGCGTTTTGAATGCGTTTTGAATGCGTTTTGAATGCGTTTTGAATGCGTTTTGAATGCGTAGTGAGGCGTTATGTGCTCATATTTTTGAATCACTATTAACCGTTGCAATCGGCAATCTTACTGAAAACTTATTCGCCAACGAGTACATTTCTGGCAGCATTCGGTAGATTAAATGCAGCTGTTGTAAGATCAAACGTATAGTTTCTTCATCGCCTTCCCGCCATTCACTTAATTTCTTATCTAATTCGCTATTAAATGAATCTAAAGTAATTTCGCCATTGTGGTAGTAAAGCTGCTGTTCCAGTTGTTCTAGGCTTTCGTGTATCCCTTTGTGAGCCTCTAAAATGAGAAGGTGGGTTTCTGGATTGTCGATGCGTTTACGATGTGCACCGAGTGCTGAAATATAACTTAGCATCGCGTGATTAAGAGTTAAGAAACGGAAACTCTCATCAATGGATTTTTTGTACTTATCTGGCTCTGCCAACATGTTACTGATGGTTGTGCTAAGAGAGGAGTCCATGGTGTGAGCATTACGTCGAGCAAGGCGATAGTTGACGTCATCGCGTTTACCAATTCGATATTGAGCAATAATCTGTCCAAGATAATCTTTATTGGATTGTATTGCTTCCGACATTACTCTATGCAATTTCTTAGCTTCCCAATCAGGCAGAATATAGCGTACCGCAAACACCGCTAAACCACAGCCAATTAACGTGTCCGCAAGGCGAGGCAAGATCACTGCATAACCTTCACCTAATTGGTTAAAACAAAATACTACCAATAAGGTAATGAAAGCCGTTGCTGAACCATAGTTATTCATTCTAAAAGCGAAGAATAAGGTGCCGGATAACACTAAAAAGACTAACTGACTCCCTTGTGAAGGGAATAAGGTTAATAGTGGTATACCAACGAGTAGGCCCACAATGGTGCCAATCACTCGAGCTGTGAGCTTTTGTCTGGTAGCGCTAAAGTTAGGTTGGCATACAAACAGGCTGGTTAGCATAATCCAGTAGCCTCGTTCTAGTCCTAATCCTTGAATTACCCCGTAACCTACGGTGAGTACAATCGACATACGTAAAGCATGGCGGAATAACATTGAGTCTTTATTTAAGTTGTTGCGAATACGTTGCCACATGACTTTTGGCGTATGAGCGGTTGTATCGTGCAATGAATAGTCGTTGGCTTCATCGCTGGTATTTTCTGGCGTGAACTTAGATGCATCAGGGTTGCTGACGTTTGATAGCTGCTTTTCTACAGTCACCATATTATTAAATAGGTAGAACAGTTGGCTTAATGGATATTTCCACTCAGGTCGGTTTTGAGCTTTTAGGTACTGCATTGATAACTGCAATTCATCCAGTGCCCAAATTGAATCGCCATCATATTTATAAGCTTTTCCTGCTTCCAATGCTTCAGAGATCTCACGACAGGCTTTCGCTTGAGTTTGCATTAAGTGTTTGAAGCGAAACAACACATCACTACGTGAGAAATGCTCGGCTAAATCTTGATAACGGTAATGGGTAGAACTGATTCGTTCGTGAATATCTTGCGCTAAAAAGTACAGTTGTAAATAACGGTCACTTGGGCCATCAACATGTCCACGTTTAGAGCGAGTGAGTAGGGTGCTTTTAGCTTGGTTTAAGGCATTAACCGTTGCGGAATTAAGTTTACTTTCTAAGATACGGTAAGGCTGCGGAGTTAAACCAGATACAGGGTGAAATAACGAGCTTTTCGTTTCAAGGTAGTTGGCCAGTTCTTCAAATACATTGGCTAAGCCTTGTTGTACTGGCTGCATTGGCCAGAATATTTGCCACAACATGGAAAGTAGGTAATACCAAGCGGCTCCAATTAACAAGAGAACAGGTTGATAGGTGATATTGTCGTATAAGTGATAACCCAGCATGGTGTAGATCGCGATCAGCAATGAACCAAAGGCAATGCTGGCATAACGTGGGCCAATCGCACCGAGCATAATAAAGCCAAAGGTACTGGTGAATAGACCAATGGCGAATAATGGCGGATAAGGAAACAGAATTTCTATTGAAAATGAAGCAATCGCAAAGCAGATGAAAGTTAAGATTAGCGCCCGAATTCGTCCCATGAAGTTATCATCGGTTTCGGCTAGTGCAGCGGCGATAATACCTAATATCAGGGGCGTAATTTCAGTAGAGTAGTCGTAATACCAACAAGGCAGTACGACACCTAAAAGTGAGATAAGGATTCGAATGCAGTAGTTAACGATTTTATCCGACCAATAATGTCGAAGTTGTGGCATCGAATTTGTCATAAAGCGCGATATTGTCCTAGGTGATGTTACAAGTAACTTGAGTATAGAGGCCTTTCGTTGTGCAAACTATATTCTGTTGTAATAACAGCAAAAAAATTTGTTCTGTTTGATTGTAAGCAAGTTTTGCGCCAGTCTGCCTGATTTTTATCCGTTTTAGAATAAGTTTAAAAAAGTGATGACTCAAGCCCTCTTCCTTTCACACTAAAACCCGTTAGAATATTGGGTTATATCCAAATAACTTCAAGGTGCAGAATTGACTTGGGTATATATTCTTATTCAAAACTTTACTGATCGCATAAGGACAGTTCATGCAATTAAGCGCTAGCCGTTTTGCTCAATTTTTTATTCAAGATGAATACCAACAAGTTGAAGTGAAAGATCAGTGTATTACCTTATCTTCGCCAACTGATGAGTTGCAAATCCCATTTGCAGCGTGGAATGGTGAAGTGACAGTAGAGCGAGGCTTAATCTGGGGCAATTTATATTTTCATGCCCATGAAGAAGAGGAAGGTGAACAGGTTCAATGGCTCGCTCAGGGGCTACCTTGGCTGGATTGCCAGCAATTTGCTCAATTAGTAATAGGGGAATATCGTCGTTGGCAGTTGAACCAAAGTGAATCATTAGCCGAGTTATTACCAAACTGGCTAGAGCAGTTAAAAGAATTGGTCAATCAACCGGGATATTTAACCCACTCATCGCTTGAGTTCTGGATGAAAGGCATTTCTGATGATCTGGCGAAAAAAGAATTATCTTTGCCTGAAGTGATTCATATTTTCCCAAGTCATAATGAATGGGAAGGTGACGATCAATTCCAGCACCACACTCCCTCTTTAATGAGCGGTTTGAAACGTTGGCTGACTCACCCGAAAGCCTCATTAGAACAGCGCAATCAAACCTGGCTGGCTAATCAAGAAATCGAATGGAAACCTTACTTCCAAGAATGTGAACGTTCACCACTTAATCCTTCTCAGCAACGCGCAGTATTATTAAATGATGATCATACTCTGATTTTAGCCGGCGCAGGCTCAGGAAAAACCAGTGTTTTAATGGCGAAAGTCGGCTACTTATTACAAAGTGGCCAGGCAAAACCAGAAGAAATGTTATTGGTGGCATTTGGTCGAGATGCGGCCAAAGAAATGCAACAGCGTATTAAAGAAAAGTTTGCCGAACAAGGCGCTCAGATCAAAGTCCAAACCTTCCATCAATTAGGTTTAGATATTATTAAATCGGTTGAAGGTAATCAGGTTGAAATCTCACCGCTTGCCACTACGCCAGCCCAAAAGACCGCTTGGTTCTCTCAGTGGTTAAAAACACATTGGATGACGGAAACCAACTTTAAGCGTTGGCAGAAGCACTTAGCCGAATGGCCGATTGCCTTTTTGAAAGGGGATGTAGAACTCGGCTCGCATGTTGAAAACCCCAAATTATTGGCGTGGTTAGAGCAGCAAGTCGATCAACTTTCCATGCTGCAATTACCGAAAAAACAGTTGCAAGAGCGTTTAATTGAGTTAGAGAATTACCCTCAGCTAAACAGCGAATTAATGCTGGCTTGGCCGTGTTATCAAGCGTGGCAAAAAATGCTGAAAGAAGAGAATCAAATCGACTTCAACAGCATGATTTCTAAAGCCACTCAATATGCGCGCAATGGTAAATTTAAATCGCAATGGCGCTTTATGATGGTCGATGAATACCAAGATATCTCACCGAGTCGTTTAGATTTATTAACTAATATTTGCCATGGTAGTGTTCATAAAACCCAACTAGGGAAAATCACGATTCAGCAACCGTGTTCATTGTTTGCAGTCGGTGATGATTGGCAGGCGATTTATCGTTTCGCAGGGGCGGATGTCAACTTAACCACTGGCTTTAAGAAGCGTTTCCCTAATGCGCAGATCCATTATCTAGATACGACTTATCGCTTTAATAACCAAATTGGTGAAGTGGCGAATCGCTTTATTCAAGCCAACCCTTATCAATTAGAAAAGACCTTGAATAGTCACAAGCAGCAAAAACAAAAAGCAGTGACGATTGCGCCAATGCATACGCTGGAAGCAATTTTAAGTGACTTAAATAACCAAGTGAAATCTCGCAAGAAAGTGTTGGTACTAGGTCGTAATCATTACCATGAGCCGAGCGATTTAAAGACACTACAAAAACTCAACCTACATTTAGATATTGAATTTAAAACCTGTCACGCCAGTAAAGGGCAAGAAGCCGATTATGTGGTGATTGTTTCGGTCGATGAAGGGCAGTTCCCAGCGGTTGAACGTCAGCAGCATTTGCATGATGCGCTGTTATCTACCGGTGATGTGTTCCCGAATGCAGAAGAACGTCGCTTGTTCTATGTGGCAATGACCCGAGCCAAAGAAAAGGTATGGATCTTACACAATGCGAACCCATCAACCTTCATCAAAGAGTTAAGAGCAAACCGTTATCCGGTGGTGGTGAAAAAGCGATAAAGCACACCGTTAAGTCGAATAGAAAGAAAGCCGATAAATGTCAGTTTATCGGCTTTTTTGTTTGGTCAGCTGTCTTTTCTTAAATGTTTATGCCTTAAAGTACTTCTGCGTAATCAACCCCATCCCGGCTTCCCCTTATATCAACTACCGCTGCCAAGTAGCTTCATCTATCAAGGGAAAGAGCTGTTCTTTGTCGCCGCTACTTTCATTTTTATCTCAATAAATCAGCCCGCGGTGAGTGTTTTTGAAACCGTCATTCCAGCCGAGCCTAAGCGCGAGCAGGAATCAAGCGATAAAGCACACCGTTAAGTCGAATAGAAAGAAAGCCGATAAATGTTAGTTTATCGGCTTTCTTTGTTTGGTCTGCTGTCTTTTTTAAAATGTTTATTGCCTCAAAGGAGTTTGACGCAATCAACCCCATCCCCGCTTCCCCTTATATCAACTTCTGCTTCCAATCGGCTTCATCTACCAAGGGGAAGAGCTGTTCTTTGTCGCCGCTACTTTCTTTATCTCAATAAATCAGCCCGCGGTGAGTGTTTTTGAAACCGTCATTCCAGCCGAGCCTAAGCGAGAGCAGGAATCTACTAATCATGCTCTCAATATTGGAATGTTTTTTCTTTACGCAAATACCACTAAACAACAAGCGTTCACAAATAACTCCTTCCCTTTACCAATGAAAAATACTTGGCAGCAAGATATACAGCCAAGTGAGGGAGGGTTGATGTGAGTGACTTATTTATGCATGGTTTGGAATTAGAACATTTGGCTTTTTAGTTAGAAAAGCTAGGTATGTATGAATTAAAGATATAGCTCCGGATTTTATGCTGCGTAAATATGAGGTGAACTCATACTTTATGAATAAATTTAGTTTTTAGATTGCTGTTTAAAAAAGTGACTGAGAAAATAGACGGAAAGACTATACGGATTTTTTCCGTCTATTAAATTGTTATGTAACCAGGAGGAAAAATGAAGATCAGTGAAATAAACGGCTTTGAGGCTACGGGTTTCGTCATTCGCACAACTAATGCGGGTGAAGTAAATCCATCGACTGCAAAAATTGGAGAGCTTTGGGCAAAGTTTTACTCAAATGCTGCTCCAAAATTGAATGAAAAATCAAAAGTTTTTGGCATTTACACAAATTATGAGTCTGATTTCACGGGGGCTTTTGACGTTATCGCTTGTTCGGATACTTTGTCACCAGAAATATTATCAGACTCAGTAAAAGTGAACGTTACTTCTGGCAAATACGTAACTTTTGCTGCAAGCGGTGAAATGCCACAAGCAGTTATAGATCTTTGGGGTAAAGTCTGGAGTTACTTTAGCTCTGAAAACTGCCTTTACAAACGTGCATACACAACAGACTTTGAATACTATAAAAGTGCTCATGAAGTCGAGATCTTTATTGCTGTTAGATAGTTACATACAAGAGGCTATGGCTTCAAAATACTTTTTCCAATCTAATACGAACGATTTAATGTTATTCACTAAATCGTTCCCTTTCCCAAAACCAAATCAAGCTCATTATCAAACTTGATTCCTCTCCGACCTCAGCGTTGTTTAGATCTGGTAGTTAAACTCAATACGTTGGTCGCCATCAATGAAGTCGGTGTGGTTACTCCAGTTGGCAAAATAGCGTCAGAATTGCTCTGGCGCTTGATTTAGACATTGAAACTTAGATGGGGATCTAGATAGAGATCCAGATTAACCAGGGTGTCCATCAGCTCTTGGCGTGAGGAGCATTTTGCCAAATTTAAACACAAAAAGAGCAAAAGCGTAGATCCACAGCACGGCGGAAATATTCACAAAGGTAAACAAATGCTCAGGCCAAATCGCTACCCCAAAACCACGAATAACCGCTGCCACGACAACCGCTAAGAATGCATGCCACATGCTTGGGCCTTCATAAATTGCACGTCCGGTATGGCCCATCGTCACTCGGGCGATCATTGCTAGAATGACTCCACCAATCGCACCAATGGCAAATACATGGATCATGTTGTGAGCAAAAAATTGTCCGTTCGGTAGTAGGTTAAATAAGGCCAATGCTTTAAAAAGTAATCCGACTGGAATACAAGCATACGAAGCGTGCAGCGACCAAACCAGAGGCTCTTTATAAGTCGTCCAAGGTTTCCAACGTAGGAAACGAATTGCTTGGAAAACCGCGGCGAAGACCATTAAATAAGGGCCAACTTGGTTAAAGGTAATTGGGAAAAAACTGAGGATAAACAGCATCACTAAAGGTGTGTTCGCCAGTGCATCTAACCAGATTAACGCGGGTGGCTTTTCAAACTGCATTTTACGTGCGGTAAAGAATGGGATCACGCGTCCGCCCATAATCGAAATCAGCAAAACGAACCACCAGATCATTGCTTGCCAAACCGCAATACTTGGAAAGGGTGGCATGCCTTGCTGATCTGTAAAAGGAAGGGTGGCGTAGCTGGCAAAGTTTGCCACAATCGCTAATACAAAGAAGGCGAGAAATATCAGGTTGCGATAGCCTTTTCCTTTGATCACTCGAATCGATATTTCATAGGCGACTACCGCTAAAAACAACCCTTCAATTGAAGAGGTTAGCCATAACGGAACCGGAGCCCAAAATAGTAGCCTAGGCAATAGCCACAGTAAGAACACAAAACCGAGACGCTTATCTTTGGTGCCGTTAACCCCTGTCCAGTTTTGTACTGCGGTTAATAAGAAACCCGCTACGATTGCCATGGCAAAGCCAAATATCATTTCATGTACATGCCACCATAAGGCCGGAACTTGCAAGGCATTTGGTTGACCATGTTGGAATGCGTAGACCCAGATCGCGATAGCAATGGCAGCGTATAAACTTCCGAATAAAAAGAACGGTCTAAACCCTAAACGTAAAATGGGTAGGATTTTTTCTTCTTTACTTTTGTCGGTGATATTTATCATCAATAGTGATCTCGTATAAAGTGCTTATGGTAATTGGTTAGTAATAATTAAGCACTTTCCGTGCCACTTTTTAATTTGTTGATTTTACTAAATTATATGAAATTACACTAAGATCTTGTGTTGTTAATTTTACATCACTAGTATAGTGAGAAAATAATACTCAATGATATATTTGTTAAGAGATTTAACATGTCCCAATCAATCGAACAAGTTTTACTCAATATTGCTGTTAACCTTAATGCTCACCAGCCGACTTATCAGCATTATCAAAAATTACTTGATGCATTACAGCAAGTGTTGCCATGTGATGCGAGTGCTTTATTTATTTTAGATGATGAGCAAAATTTAGTGCCAGTTGCGATTAATGGTTTATCGATGGAAGTATTGGGACGAAAATTTTCACCTCATGAGAATCCAAGACTTGAGATGATCATGCAAAGTCGACTACCGGTTCGATTTCCTGAAAACTCAACCTTACCGGATCCTTTTGATGGACTGCTTAGCGAAGACGATGAAGGGAGTATTGATGTGCATTCTTGCATGGGGTGCAGTTTGTATGTCGAGGATGTTTTGGTGGGAGTATTGACGATTGATGCCTTAGCCTCAGATGCATTCAAAAAAGTGACCGATGAAACCATTGCTACGTTTGCAGCTCTTGCGGCCGGTATTGTTCGTAATATCAGTTTATTCGATGCGCTTGAAAAAGCTAATCATCAACAACGCTCAATCAATCAGCTACTTATCGATGAGGCGCGTGATAAAGGTGGCAAACTGGTAGGTGTGAGCCCACAAATTGTCCAGCTACGAAATAACATTAAGATGGTCGCACAATCGAATTACGCCGTGTTGATTAGCGGTGAAACCGGTACGGGTAAAGAGCTGGTGGCCCATGAGGTTCACGCACAAAGTAGTCGTAGTGATAAACCAATGGTGTATGTGAACTGTGCGGCGTTACCAGAATCGATTGCTGAAAGTGAGTTATTTGGTCACGTAAAAGGTGCGTTTACTGGTGCAAATTCAAACCGCCCAGGTAAATTTGAATTGGCTGATGGTGGTACTATCTTTTTAGATGAAATTGGTGAGTTGCCAATTTTATTACAAGCCAAGTTATTACGCGTGATTCAACAAGGAGAAGTACAACGAGTCGGAGCTGATCACAACAGCTTTATAGATGTTCGAATCATTACTGCCACCAACCGAGATCTTCATAAAGAAGTAGAAGAACAGCGATTCCGTTCCGATCTTTTTCATCGCTTAAATGTCTTTCCAATTCATATACCGCCACTACGTGAAAGAGAAGGAGATATTGCGGTTCTAGTTGGACATATTCTCGATCGAATTCGTACTCAATTCCAAATTAAAACACTGCACCTTCACCCTCGAGCCTTAAAGTTATTGGAGAAACAACCATGGCTAGGTAATGTTCGTGAGCTTGAACATTCCTTGATGCGCGCAGGTCTCCATGCGGTTCAAGATCAGGTGGAATTGATTAAACCACAACACTTTACGAGTGAATTTGTCGATATTCCTAAACGCCAAAATGCCTCACAATCTAGTTTGGTGATGCCTAATGAGCCCATTGCCTTAAGACAAGCGGTAGAAACCTATCAAAAGCAATTGATTGAACATGCTTTGAAGAAAAATGATGGCGTATGGGCACAAGCGGCGCAGTTTCTACAAGTTGACAGAGGGAACTTGTATAAACTAGGTAAAAAATTAGGGCTATAGGCGCGAAATGGAAGAAGGAGACAAATTATTAATACAAAAAAAAGTCGTCAAAAAACGATATAACTATTGATATTTTATCTATGAAGCCCCATTCTGTTGAAAAATTAACTTCTGAAGAGCTAAATGTGAGCGTTATTCGATTTCTGATACTGTGCTTGTTTATGAGTAGCATTAGCTTGGTTGGTATTACTACCACTAAAGCTGAGCACGCATCTAGCTTACAATTGGTTGATTTATCGACAGATTCTAGTTTTTTTGAATCTAACTCTTTTGCCTCTATTTCTTTGGATCAAGGTGAATCTTCGACACGCAATGTTAAATTTTTTCCTATGTCGAATTCACATAATGAACCTAGCGTTACGACGTCCCATTTTCTCGACCTCACCTCTTCGAGTGATTTAAACCAGTCAATTTATGTTAATGGCTTCTCTCTTAGATTTGCTCATGGCAATTTTAACAGCGATGAACTGGCACCTGATTATGTGAAAGTCTTTGAATTTTCAGAAGTATCATTTACTTCAAGTGCTCGACATTATGTCGAACGCTTTACACCTCAGCATCAGTGGATGATGCACATGAACTCCCACTCATTGCGCCTTTCTGCTTGGAAAGACAGCAACCTACAGTATATACCTCAGCAATACGCCCATTTATTTTCCTAACCAGCTTTGAGTGATTTTTCATCCTTAGCTTGAATTATGGTCGTTATTATTTAGCTATTTTTCGTGGATATTGGTTCCATAATTGCTTTATTTTTCGGCTACTTTGCGACGGTTTTATTCCATTATTTTGAGTCTTTATATGGCTCGGAAGGAGGAAAACTAGCCGCTACGTCATTAACTCGCGATGTCTAAAATTGAGTGTTGATGATCTATTTAGGTAAATAAAATGAATGTACATAAATCTCGCGCTTCTACTCGCCGTACCTTAAACCAATACTCTTATTGGCAATATACGGTGTTGGTTGTCACTATTTCTATCATGCTATTAAGCGCTTTGCCTTCTTGGTTTGGTGAGTCACCTGCGTTGCAAATTAATCAAGGCAGTGACTTAGTAAATAAAGCTAATCAGATAAATAAGGCTTTACTTGAACCATTAACACTACAGAAAGTTCTTACTAATCAAGGGATTGAATTAAAAGAGATCAAGCAAGATAAAACGACGACTTGGGTCATATTGTCGGATTCAGAACAAATGGCACAAGCTAAAAAAATATTGCTCGAAATGGTAAATCAACAAGGAAAAGACAAGGACATTCAAGTTGCGTTAGCTTCAGTGGCGAATGCACCTCAATGGTTAACCAGCCTGGGTTTTAAACCGATTTCATTAGGATTAGATCTGCGTGGTGGGGTGCAATTTCTGCTCGATGTGGATATGAATTCAGTCTACCAAAATCAAATCGATGAAATGCAACAAGGGATCAACCACTTCTTGATGGATAACCAATTACGTCGAGCAAAATTCAGTGATATTTCACAAAATGGATTGACCGTTGTACTTGCTAATGCAAAACAAATATCACAGCTACGTGATTTTATTCATGGGCAATATCCGAATTGGAAAGTTATCAATAAAGATAATCGCCTTATTTTAACTCGCTTGGAAACCGAAAGTGTCGCGTTACGTAATCTAACGGTTCAGCAAAACTTGCAGATTATGCGTAGCCGAATTGAAGAACTAGGCATTACAGAAGCGTCAGTACAAAGGCAAGGGGATCAACGTATTCGTATTGAGCTACCCGGTGTGCAAGATCCAGCTCAGGCCAAAAATGTCATTGGTGCAACGGCAAGCTTGGCATTTTATGAAGTATTGAATTCTCCATCTGAAGGCGGAAAAGTCTTACCAGATCAAAATGGTCAATTGGTTCGTGTTAAATCATCACCTGTATTAACTGGGGATCATATTGTTGATGCACGGGCTAATTTTGGCGAAATGGGGATGCCAGAAGTGAATATTAGCTTGGATAGTCAAGGCGGAAAAATGATGGCAGATTTTTCAGGTCGTCACATTGGTAAGCCAATGGCAACAGCATATAGTGAATATTCGCGTAACGAAAAGGGAGAAGTCGTACAAACCAATAAAATCATTAGTATAGCGACCATTCAATCTGCACTTGGCTCTAAGTTCCGAATTACAGGGGCGGGGTCAATGCAAGATGCTCAAAGTTTAGCGTTACTGCTCCGAGCGGGTTCATTAACGGCGCCAGTGACCATAGTAGAAGAGCGCACGATTGGACCAACACTTGGGGCTGAAAATATTACCAATGGTTTTTCTGCCTTAGCATTAGGTTTAGGTATGACATTGCTGTTTATGGCGGTTTGGTACCGTCGATTAGGTTGGATCGCGAACGTCGCATTATTAGCCAATATGGTGATGTTATTTGGTTTGTTAGCTTTGATTCCTGGTGCGGTATTAACCTTACCCGGTATTGCAGGTTTAGTACTCACTGTCGGTATGGCGGTAGATACCAACGTTCTTATTTTTGAGCGGATCCGTGACAAATTAAAAGATGGCAATAGTTTAGCTAAGTCGATAAATGATGGGTTTAGTAGCGCAACCAGTACAATTTTCGATGCGAATTTTACCACAATGATTACCGCTATCGTGTTGTATTGCATTGGTAATGGACCAATACAAGGTTTTGCTTTAACGCTAGGGCTTGGGCTACTGACCAGCATGTTTACTGGTATTTTTGCTTCTCGCGCAATGATCAATTGGTTTTGGGGTAAAGATACCCGCCGTAATGTGAGTATTTAATCATGAGTAAATTAATCAATATGAAAAATGCCAATAAATGGCGTTATGGCACCAGTGTAATTTCTATTTTATTAATGTGTGTTGCGTTGTTTTTCATTACAACAAAAGGCTTTAATTGGGGATTGGATTTTACCGGTGGCATAGTAAGTGAAGTCCAATTAAATCCACAAATTACTAGTAGTGAATTGAGCCCCTTATTAGAAGCAGGATTAGGTCAAAAAGTCAGCGTGGTTTCTGGTGAAGGGCAAGGGCGTTGGATTATTCGCTACAGTATCCCTGAGAGCACTCAGCAGGCTGCGGCATCAATTGAAACATTACTCGCGCCTTTGCACGCAGAGACCAAAGTGTTGAATACCAGCATTGTTGGTCCTCAAGTTGGTCAAGAGCTGGCAGAGCAAGGTGGTTTGGCTTTGCTTGTTTGTCTACTGTGTATCATGGTGTATTTAAGCATACGATTTGAATGGCGTTTAGCGTTAGGTTCGCTGGTGGCGTTACTGCATGATGTGATTTTTGTGTTGGGGTTCTTTGCATTAAGCCAGATGGAATTTAACTTAACTGTGTTAGCGGCTATTTTGGCGATCTTAGGTTATTCGTTAAATGATTCCATCATCATTGCCGACCGTATTCGTGAATTACTGCGAATCAAACCGAAAGTCGCTACTTCGGATATTAATAACCAAGCTATAGCAGCGACGTTTAATCGCACCATGATCACCTCTGGTACGACACTATTAACCGTTTCAGCCTTATGGTTACTTGGTGGTGCACCATTAGAAGGTTTTTCCATCGCCATGTTTATCGGCATTATGACTGGAACTTGGTCATCTATTTCAGTCGGAACTTCTTTACCTGAGATGTTAGGATTAAAGGCCGAGCATTATCAAGTGGTTACGTTATCTGACACGCCATAAATATCAACAATAGCTCTTTTACTGCTTGTTAATTTAAAGTGCAGTAAGAGGGCTTGTTTGGTTCTTATGTTCTTTGGTTGCGTTATGATGTTAAAATTACATCGTCAGGTTGTAATTATTACAACTTTAATGTTGGTTAATGGCTTGTTAAATCCTTTTATATCAATGGTTTAAATGTTGGCACGCAAAGTGCAATACAGGAATGAATTTATTATTAGCCCCAAATGATAGGGGCGATGATGTTAATCATTACTGGAGCTTTAAATTATGTTTTGTATTCAATGTGAGCAAACGATCCGTACACCAGTTGGCGATGGCTGTTCTTACACTCAAGGGATGTGTGGTAAAACCAGCGAAGTATCTGACCTACAAGATATTTTAGTTTATGTATTGCAGGGGGTGTCTTTCTGGGCAGATCTTGGTCGCAAGTTTAATATTGTGGATACAGAAGTCGATGAGTGGGCGCCTCAAGCTTTCTTCTCTACCTTAACTAACGTGAACTTCGATGCGGATCGTATCGTTGAGTTCTCTAATCAAGCTTATGCATACAAACTCCGTTTAGAAGAAAAAGTACGTGCGGCGGCCACTTTAGCCAATGAAACACTACCTGAGTTAACGCCAGCGGCTCAATTTGCATTACCAACTGAGCGTGAAGAGTTATTAAAATACGCACCTCTTGCTGCAGTAAATCGCGGCCATGAAACGGTTGATCCAGACGTGATGGGATTACGTTTATTATCTCTATATGGCCTAAAAGGTGCAGCAGCTTATATGGAGCATGCGCGTGTACTTGGTCAAACGGATGAAGCGATTTTTGCTGAATATCACCAAATTATGTCTTGGTTAGGTTCTGAGCCTCAAGATCTTCAAGCGTTGCTAGATTGTTCAATGCAAATTGGTTTGATGAATTACAAAATCATGGAAATTCTAGATCGTGGTGAAACAGAAACATTTGGTCACCCAACGCCTACTCAAGTGAATGTTAAGCCAGTAAAAGGTAAATGTATCCTAGTGTCTGGTCATGACTTACATGATCTTGAAAAAATCCTGCAACAAACCGAAGGCAAAGGCATTAACGTTTACACTAACGGTGAAATGTTGCCAGCTCACGGTTACCCTGAATTAAACAAATATCCTCACCTAGTGGGTAACTACGGCAGTGCTTGGCAGAACCAGCAAAAAGAATTTGCTAACTTCCCAGGCGCAATCGTAATGACGTCAAACTGTCTATTAAACCCAGAAGTAGGCCAATACAACGACCGTATCTTTACACGTAGTATCGTAGGCTGGCCAAACGTGACTCACATTGTAGGTGATGATTTCTCTGAAGTGATTGATTGTGCATTAGCGCAAGAAGGCTTCAAGCACGATGAAATCGAACAGATGATCACGGTTGGTTTTGGTCGCAATGCATTGATGGAAGCCGCTCCTGCGGTTATCGATCAAGTGAAGCAAGGCAACATCAGCCATTTCTTCTTAGTAGGTGGTTGTGATGGTGACAAAGTCGAGCGTAACTACTTCAACGAGTTCACGAAACAAACACCAGATGACAGCCTAATTCTAACGCTAGCTTGTGGTAAGTTCCGTTTCAATAAAGAACAGCACGGTGAGATCAACGGTATTCCTCGTCTATTGGATGTGGGTCAATGTAATGATTCATACTCAGCAATCCAACTAGCACTGGCATTGGCGAAAGAGTTTGATTGTGGCGTAAATGATCTTCCACTGACTTTAGTTCTATCTTGGTTCGAGCAAAAAGCGATTGTGGTTCTACTAACGCTTCTTGCGTTAGGCATTAAAGGTATCTACACCGGTCCAACTAAACCTGCATTCTTAACGGATAACCTAATGGCAGTGATGCAAGAGAAGTTTGATCTACGCGGGATCTCAACGGTTGAAGCGGATATGCAAACAATCTTGGGCGAGAAAGTCGCTTAATTGTTTTAGCGTTATGTAATCGACGTCATTTCGGGTGCCAACCATGATTGCTCGAAATGACGTTTATATTTGTAAAGTTTATGAGAGACCGAATGAAATGAACCAATTTGAATGGCTAGACAATCAACCATCCACTTTTATTTGCCAACGTAAATGGCAAGAAACACCCAATTGCGTTAGCGTCATTTTAGTGGCAGAAAATCAAAATTCAGAAACGACATTTGATTTTATTCCTGGTCAATTTATCACGCTTGGTATTGAAGTCGAGGGTAAGACTGAATACCGTGCCTATTCATTAAGTTCAATGCCACATCAAAGCGAATTACAACTGACTATTAAACGCGTTGATGGTGGCAAAGTTTCCAACTATATCGTGGATTCTTTACAAGAAGGCCAAGCGGTATCAGTGTTAAAACCTGCTGGAGAATTTCATATAGAGCAACCGCATGGCGAACGCATTGTATTGCTCAGTGCTGGTTGTGGGATCACACCGGTTATGTCGATGGCGAAAACGCTGTTAGCAGATATAGAAGATGCCACGGATATTCATTTTATCCATGCGGCAACAGAGCTTGAGCAAGTGATCTACCATCAAGAACTACTTGAAATGGCGGCGTCACATGAGCGTTTTCATTTTGATGTGATGTTAGAAAATGCCCAAGGATCAGAGTATTTAGAAGGGCGTTTAACTCAAGCGGCTTTAAAACAGTTCTGCCCGGATATTGCGGAGCGTAGCGCATTTTTATGTGGCCCAATTGGCTTTATGAATGCAATGCAAGAAAATCTATCTGAGCTTGGTATGAATATGGATAACTTTTATCAAGAAAGTTTCACACCAGCCGAGTCAGAACAACCTGATGTTTCAATCGCTGAACAAGATGATAAAGCGCAAGCGATCAGTAATGCCACGGTATTTGTACCTACATTTGGCGCTCAAGCCGAAGCGAAAATTGGTAGTGCATTGATTGATGCCTTGGAAGCGGCCAAAGTACCCGTGATAGCTGCATGCCGTAGTGGTATTTGTGGTTCATGTAAGTGTCGTGTTGTAAAAGGTGAATTTACTCGCACGAGTACCGCGACTTTAACGGAAGATGAAATAGATAATGGCTTTGTTTTGGCATGTTCGTGCCAAGTCGAGTCGGATGTTGAAGTGGCATTGAACTAATCATTTCATTCTTCGTGAGAAATATAAAAAGGTCGCTATCAATGACATCGTAGCGACCCTTTTTAGTCTAAATTTTTATATAGACTCAAACTACTTCTGAAGTTTTTCTTTCGCTTCTTCTACCTTTGAGTAATCCAAGCCTAACTCATCTACAGCATCTTTAATTAATGCGGGGTTTTGCATGACTTGAGTCATCAACACTTGTAGCTTTTCTTGTGGCAAACCTAGTTGGCTTATTGTTGCCATAGCAGCCAATGGGTTTTCCGTGAGTTGTTGAAAAATATCACGGATTTGTTCCTCGGCAATATTGTGTTCTTTTAATAACGCTAAAATTGGGTTCATGGTCTTCTCTTTCAATGACTAAATAGATTGGCCGTATTTTATACCTAAGTGGCCTCAAGATGCTATTTGAAGCACTCCTGAGGTCATATTAATATCTAAATATGAATAGCGATGGCCCAATAAGGTTTTGTTACTGGCTTTAAAGTCGCCCAATATTTTTTGTGACGTAATCGTTTAAACAATCAAATCGTAATCACGTTTTAAGATATCTATGATTTCTTGTTTCGGATTGTCACTTAATTCAATTTTCTTACCGGTAATTTTTTCTGCAATATCCAAATACGTTTGAGAGATCTTCATGATTTCTTCTTGTGGTAGGGCGTTATTCTTAGCAAGTGCGAAGCGCTCATCCATGCGATTCTTGTTTAAGAGAATATCTGGGTCTGGGAAGTAGCTTAATAAGAATTGGCGGAAACCTTCTTTTGAGTTCTCAACAATACGGCCAGATTGGTATTCATTTTTATCCCAAATACGTGATGAATCAGGTGTACCCACTTCATCCATATAAATTAGCTTTTCATTCCCTGCTGCATCATTAACGTAGCCAAATTCAAACTTAGTATCTACGAAGATTTGATCAACCTTATCTAATGCGTCACTGATCACTTTAAAGCCTTCTTTGAGTAGCTTTTCATAGTGGGCGATATCTTCTTGTTTAGAGAAGTTAAATGCAGCGAAATTTGCTTCGATATCTTGACGAGCGATATTGACATCATCTGCTTCTGGTACGTTTGGAATACCTTTCAAAATACCTTTGGTTGATGGCGTCATCAGCAATTCAGGGAGAACTTTATCTTTCTCTAAACCTTCTGGTAGTGCGATACCACAGAAGTCACGTTCGCCTTTTTCATAAGCACGCCACATTGAACCAGTGATATATTGACGGCAAATAGCTTCAATCATGACCGGTTTGGCTTTTTGAACGATCCAAATAAATGGATGGGGAATGTCTAGAATGTGGCTATCTGCAAGGTGATTATCTTTAAACAGCTGGAACCAATGGTTGGAAATGGCATTCAATGCAGCGCCTTTGCCTGGAACACCTTTTAATCCACCTTCGCCATGCCAAATGCAGTCGAATGCAGAGATGCGATCACTGATGACCATAATGGCTAAAGGAGCGTCTTCTGCGACATCGTAACCTTTTTCTTGAATTAGGCGACGACTGTCAGCTTCGGTTAACCAATATACTGAACGAACTTTACCACTGTGTACGGGTTTGTCGGTACGGATGGGAAGGTCATCATTCACGGCAAGAACTTGATTAGCAATGCTCATTTCCATTTTCCTACTAGGCTTAAAAACTGGGTATGTTAAGAACAGGGTATATTAAGAACTAGGTATGAATGCCTTTCACACCTGAAAGTCGCATAGTAACAGAACTCACCTAATTCTATCCAGAGAAAAAGCAAACGTTTGCATTAAAATATTTTTTCGTAAATGAAAGTCTATTTCATCATCAAGATTTTCTATCTTTATCCAAAATCATGTGGGAATAAATTAATGTAGATGACGAGTTAGCGTTTGTTGAATTGTACTATCCATAAAGAAGATCTCACAGCCACTTTGACGAGCTTGGTTTTTTAGAGCTTCTTTATCTTGAATTGAAAAATTGTCACTCGCTACAATCGCACTGGCATTTTTAGCATTCAGTGCTTTAAGAATGATGTCTTTTTCCGTCATAGAATGGGATTCTTTAATTTTGATCACTTTATGGGCTTCAATTCCAAAGCTTTGTAGCTCTTGATTAGTCGGTAAGGTGGCACCTGCGGTAAATAGTAACCAGTTTGGTCTTTTAGACAGCATTGATAGGCGAGAAAACAGCGAACTATTTTCTGAAAAAATATCATCGTTATGTGCAAAAGATGTAAGCGCTTGATGAGGTAAAGCGGCATTGTGATTCAACATAATTGACTGTCCATATATCCATACTGTGTTTTTATACAGTAGTTTTTTATTGATGAAAGATCAAGCGATTTATTGAGTGAATACTTAGTAAGCGTGATCTATGTCACTCTTTATTTGTGGGTTTAAAAAACTGATGAAAAATTAAAGGGTTAGACGATATACGTAATGAATCCGGCTTTAATGACTGACGTTGTGATGATAATGATGTTCTTGATGGTGATTGTTGATGTGATTGACAAACGTGTTCCGGCAAGCTTAATTGACATCGTGATTGGTCGACTTCTCACTTTGGTTGTTCAGGGTTGCACTAATTGCTGTTGCGATCTTAGTTGCTATTGCAACCGTTTTAGCGAGTGTGAAAAAGTAGAAAACGCATCATTAATATTGAAAGAGGGGACCTTAATAGAAGGCATCTTTTGAATCGTTGGATCTAAAAAGGCGCTTACCATGAGCGCCTTCTTTTTTCTAAAATGTATACCCAAGTGACTTCAAGGTGCAGAATTCAGAGCTATCATCCAAGCCTTTAGACAAGGAGATGGTCGAAGGAATGTAGGCACCTTGCAAACCAATCTATATATCTGTCTGCTATTTCAACTTGGCTTGTTTTTCTCTTAAAGTCTGTTCTGCGAGATTAAACTGTCGAACATCAATTCGAGCATAATCGTGACATTCTGGACAAGCGTTATGACTCATTCCATCTATATATTCTAATTTAGTTAATTGACCTACGAATTGTTTGCACCAGTCGCAAGTACCATGAGCACTTTCCATTTTATATTTTCCCGTAACAATTCCGAATTATTGAACGCCAAGAAGTGTAGCGAAGTAAAGTGACACTTTCGAATATTATTGGTGAGTTAAATGTGTATTTGATCACAATACTCAACAATAAAAATTAGGGAATCGATTGCCTGAATTAAAGGAAATATTCAGACAAGAAAATATATCTTTTGTACTTAAAGCTGCAGCGTTGTTGACAGCGCTCAATCATCCTAATCCACATAGGCGAGCTATGCTCATGGAGACTCATTCACTTGTCGCCTCACTGCAACCCTAATTACCTTGGGTATAGAAGGGGGAGGAGTTGAGATTATTTGGCTAAGCGTTTCTTTTCTGCTGCGCCATTAATAGGGCGGTTAACTGAAACACGGCGACCCTTTTTTAAGCCGACTTCATAATCTGCTGTGAAGTTTTTCATGGCGTCACGTAGCTGTTGTTTGAAGGTTTCACGGTCGACGTTTTGAAATTCTTTATCAATGTAGTCGTTAATCTTGTTTGCCGAGTCATCGTCTGGGGCGATTAAAGGCAGTTTTTCAAGAGCGCCTTCGATCCAACCAGATAAGAAAGAGTTAACACGACGAGTCACTTCCGCACTGGTTGTGCCGGTACCTGAGAAACTATTACGGAATTGCCCTGTCTGTTCATTCATTTCACGATAAATAATATCAAATGCGAAAGCGGCAAAAATAGCGCGATCAGCTTCACCAATAAATTCAACACGTTTTAAGCCTTTGTGATTGAGTAATACTGCTTCAACACCGAAACGGGTATTAATACCACGGATCACTCGTAAAATATTGGAACTAATACTTGCTGGTAATAAATGACTAGATTGAGTTTTACCCAATTTAATGAAATCAATATCGTCCTTATCCAAGCCATATTTAAGCATCAGCCTATGTGCCATCTTGATCGCTTGAGCTGCTTCATTGACATTGGTTGAACTACCTAGCTCAAGGCATTTGGCAATTTTCTTAAGAGCTTTTTGTTTATCCATTACCTGTGGTGTACTCATTAATAGGCTGATTGTTTGGGTAAAATAATGAGCCGCATATTCTACCGTTTTTTGAGCGTGTAAGAAAGAACAACAGGTGAGCTTAAGTTACAAAATATAAATCAGCAGAACACGGTATTTTCTACTCCTCACTGTGATTGAAATAAGGTAAAGTGGAGCGATTTAAAATATATACTCAAGTATCTTGACGTCACTGGGTATAATCCATTTCTAGCTGAAGGGATCAGCGATGTAGGGGCATGATGCGTAATGTTGGCAAATAGTAAATCTTCACAATCATCTTCAACTCAAACTTTCTTACCATCTCTAAATCAAGGTTACGATGTTGAGCCTTTGGTCGATGCTTTCTTAAATGAATTAAAAGCGTCTGGCTTTACTGGCGACATCGAGCAAACCTATGCAAGCCGTTTGGCTGTCGCGACCGATAACAGTGTTTATCAGCAACTTCCTCAAGCGGTAGTGTTACCAAAAGATAATAAAGATGTGCAGCTCATTGGTAAAATAGGGGCACAAGACAAATTTGCTACCATCACTTTCTCACCGCGCGGTGGGGGCACTGGCACCAACGGACAATCATTGACCAAAGGTATTGTGGTCGATATGTCGCGTTATATGAACAAAGTGCTTGAGGTTAATGAAAAGGAAGGCTGGGTTCGTGTTCAATCTGGTGTGATTAAAGATCAACTTAATGACGCCGTTCGTTCTTTCGGATATTTTTTCTCGCCAGATTTATCGACTAGTAACCGAGCAACATTAGGCGGAATGATTAATACCGATGCGTCTGGTCAAGGCTCGTTAAAATACGGTAAAACTTCTGATCATGTATTATCGCTGCAAGCCGTGTTTGCTGATGGTTCAATGTATGAAACCGATGGATCACAAGGTGAGCCTGAATTAGGTACATTGGCTGATAAAGCGTATCGAATGACCGAAGTGGTTTGCCGTGAAAATCGCGCGGCCATTGAATCGAAATTTCCACCATTAAATCGTTTTTTAACGGGTTACGATCTGAAAAACGCTTTGTCATTCGAGCAAGATGAATCGGGTGTGTTTGATCTAGGTCGAGTGCTTTGTGGCGCAGAAGGTTCATTGGCTTTTATTACGGAAGCAAAACTGAATTTAACGCCAATTCCTAAATCTCGTTCTTTGGTTAATATTAAATATAATTCTTTTGATTCTGCATTAAGAAGTGCGCCATTAATGGTTAAGGCGCAAGCGTTATCGGTCGAAACGGTGGATTCAAGGGTATTGAATTTAGCTAAGCAAGATATTGTGTGGCATACCGTGAGTGAATTGCTCACCGATGTTCCGGGTAAAGATATGCAAGGTATCAACATTGTTGAATTTGCAGGCCAGAACGATCAAGAAGTCAAAGCGCAAGTGAGTGCGTTAGTCGACACATTAGAAAAACAGCTTGAAACGGAAGATGGCGGCATTATTGGTTTCCAGGTTTGTCATGATTTAGAAAGCATTAATAAAATCTACAACATGCGTAAAAAAGCAGTTGGGCTTCTAGGTGGGGCAAAAGGGCGAGCCAAGCCGATTGCCTTTACGGAAGATACTTGTGTACCACCGGAAAACTTAGCGGACTTTATTGCTGAGTTTCGCACGCTACTTGATGAAAAATCACTAAATTATGGCATGTTTGGTCATGTTGATGCTGGGGTGCTTCACGTTCGTCCTGCTTTAGACCTGTGTGATCCTGAACAAGAAAAAATGATGCATCAGGTATCGGATGAAGTCGTTAAGTTAGTCGCTAAATATGGCGGTTTAATGTGGGGTGAGCATGGTAAAGGTTACCGCTCAGAATATGGCCCTGAATTTTTCGGCGATGAATTGTTTACGCAATTGCGTCGAGTGAAAGCCGCATTTGATCCACTCAATAAAATGAACCCGGGGAAAATTTGTACTCCGCTTGAAAGCCAAGATCAGCTCGTGAAAGTATCGGATACCAAGCGTGCTTTTTATGATCGCCAAATTCCGGTTACGGTGCGTGATAGTTTTAGACAAGCCATGGAATGTAATGGTAACGGCTTGTGCTTTAACTATGATGTGAACTCACCTATGTGTCCGTCAATGAAGGTCACAGCGGATCGTCGTCACTCTCCAAAAGGTCGGGCAGGTTTAGTGCGTGAATGGTTGCGTCAATTAACCGCAAACGGAGTAGATATCCTCGATTTAGAAGAAACGACATTAAAGCAGTCAACGTCGATAAAAAGCATGATTGATCGCGTGCGTAACTCGATGAAGAAGAAAGATGAATATGATTTTTCTCATGAAGTTTTCGATGCTTTAAATGGCTGTTTAGCGTGTAAAGCGTGTGCTAGTCAATGTCCGATTAATGTTGATGTACCCTCTTTCCGTTCACGCTTCTTAAACGTTTACTACACTCGTTATCAGCGTCCAGTTAAAGATTACCTAGTGGGTAATATTGAAAGTTTATTGCCGCTAATGGCTGCTATGCCAAAAGTTACCAATGGTATGTTGGGAATGGGGTGGGTGCAGTCTTTAACTAAAAAGACCGTTGGCTATATCGATACCCCGTTATTATCACTACCAACCTTAAAACAGAGTTTAGACAATCAACAATGGGATAGCCGATTCAGTTTGTCACAACTACAATCGCTGTCAGAAGATAAACGCCAAGACTACCTATTGATCGTTCAAGATCCGTTTACGAGTTTTTATGATGCTGATGTCGTGTCAGACTTTGTTGATTTAGCCGTGAAACTGGGTAAAAAACCAGTCGTATTGCCGTTTAAACCCAATGGTAAAGCTCAGCATGTTAAAGGTTTTTTAAAGCAATTTACTCAAACCGCCACTTCAACCGCTGAGTTTTTAAATCAGCTGGCTGAGCTAAATATTCCTATGGTTGGCGTCGACCCTGCAACCGTACTTTGTTATCGAGATGAATATCGCGAGGTACTTGGTGAGAAAGCGGGAGAGTTTCAGGTTTTAAGCGTGCATGAATGGTTACAGCCAAACCTCGCGACATTTGTCTATTCGGCAAAAGCGGATGATAAACCTTGGTATTTGTTCTCTCACTGTACCGAGAAAACCAAGTTACCCAACTCAGAAAAGCACTGGGGCGAAATCTTTAGCCACTTTGGCGGTGTGTTAACGAGCATTTCTGTTGGCTGTTGTGGTATGGCGGGAACCTTTGGTCATGAAGCAGATAAGTTTGAAATGTCACAAGGTATCTATCAGCTAAGCTGGCAGCCAAATATTAACCGTTTGGACAAAGAGCGTTGCTTGGTTACTGGCTATTCTTGTCGTAGCCAAGTGAAGCGTTTTGAGGGGATGAAGCCTAAGCACCCACTACAAGCCTTGCTTACGATGTTGGAGTAGAGCATTAAGCAACTGAATCGTTAAATAAAAAAAGGCCTGAAGCGAAAGATATCGTTTCAGGCCTTTAGTTTTGGTCATGTTTCTCAATGATTAGAAATCGTAACGGATACCCGCTTGGATTTGATCATCTAGGTCATCAATCATTTCAAACTTGTAACCAGCGTAAGTGCGTAGGTTGCTGTTGAACTTGTAAACTGCTTCGATTGCAACGTTATCAACTGCGTCATCGTTGCCATCATTTTCTGTTGCGTAGTTATATACGCCAACGAAAGTCCACTTATCCAGTTTGTATTGAGCTGAAACTTCATAACCATCGTTGTCATCACTATTACCAGTAGCGTCATCGCTAAAGTTCATTAGATAAAGAGCACCGAAAGTAAAGTCTGCAATAGAGTATTGTACACCGATATCAACTTGGTTAGCGTCTTGGTCAGCGACTTTACCGCCAGCATAGCCCACACCAAAATCTAAGCCGAAATCAAATGAGTACATACCAGCAATCGTGTATTGGTCAGAATTTGCTTCTTCTTCAGCGAGGTAGTTAGCGCCGAGTGTAAAGCCGCCAAATTCACCTTTATATGCGAAGTTGTTTTCTTGCTTATCGCTACCTGCACGTAAAGCTACGGCATCATCGGCATCTGCGCCAAACGTTGCCATGGTATCGGTGAAGTCCGTGATCATCACTAATGCAGTATCTTGTTTACCGTAAGAGAAATCACCCACTTGAGTACCAATACCACCGAATAGGTAACGAGTTTTGATGCCATCAGATCCGTCAGCTTCATTTTCGTACTTACCAAAACCTGAAAGGTCATCTGTTATTTGAGTCTTACCAGAAATACTTAAACGAGCACGGCTTTTATCGTTAAATGCACTTTCGGTTTTATCTCCAGTGGTTAGATCATATTCTTCATTGTTATCTGAAACATTGAAACGTGCCTCTGCACGGCCGCCAATTTTCAGCTCAGAAGTATCATCCTTATAAACGGTCGCTGCTAGAGAAGAAGTAGAAACCATTGCTGTCAAAATTGATGTGGCTAGAACTGCTTTTTTCATTGTTTTAAATCCTATTTTTTTAAATTAGAGACTTACGTGTCTTCTTGGTGTTGAAAGTACTCTAGAATAGGAATGTTAAGAATTGGTGTCTGTTGTATTACGTTTTGATGTATTGCTAGAGGTGATAACAAAATGTGATCTATATCTCGAAAAAAGCCAAAATGCAGAACACTTTGGCTTTAAATTGATTGGGGTTTTGTAGATTAAGTTATGAAGGTAAGTAGATTGCGCCTAATACCGCAAAGCGTGAAGCTCCGGTTGCAGCAGGTAGGTTACCCGGTAAACCATTGATCGTTTGATGTGCGAGCCAAGCAAAAGCCATTGCCTCCATGTAATCGGCATCAATACCATATTTCAATGTATTGCCTATTTGCCATTCGGGAAGCCGTTGTTGCAATCTTTCCATAAGCAATGGGTTATTTGCACCGCCGCCACAAGCCAATAATTCATTGGTGCGATTTGCTTGAGTCAGCTTTTCTACTTCGTTAGCAATAGTGATAGCGGTAAATTCAGCGAGCGTGGTAAGGACATCTTCATTACTTAGAGTAAAGCCAGTTAATTTTTGTTCTAGCCAAGGTAGGTTAAAGAGTTCTCGTCCTGTGCTTTTCGGCGCAGGAAGTTGTAGGTAACTTTCGGTTAATAGTGCTTCAAGAAGTGATTGATCTACTTTGCCAGATCGGGCGATTGCCGCATCTTTATCATAAGGTTGACCAAAGTGCTTCTGAACCCAAGCATCCATTAACATGTTACCTGGGCCTGTGTCGTAGCCTGATGTTTGATCACCATCAATGATGGAAATATTGGCAATGCCGCCGATATTTAAGATCACGATATTATTATCAATGTGATCAAATAGTGCTTTATGAAATGCAGGAACGAGTGGTGCACCTTGACCGCCCAATGCCATATCTTTACGACGAAAATCTGCAACCGTAGTAATGCCAGTTTGCGCGGCAATAATATTGGCATCACCCATTTGCATGGTGAAAGGGTAAGCGGAATCTGGCGCATGAAACACCGTTTGGCCGTGGCTACCAATGGCTTTGATATCGTCTCTATTTAAACTGTTTTTATCGATTAGTTGATCCACTGCATCGGAAAAAACCTTACCCAAACGATGATCAATTTCGCCGATTTTCAATAACGTGGTTTGTTGGCCAATGCACACACTTAATACGTCTTGTTTTAAATCCTCAGGCATGGTGAAAAAATCTTGTGCCAGTAAGCGAATCGACTTGCCATCGGTTTCAACTAATGCGGTATCCACACCATCTAAACTGGTGCCAGACATAATGCCGATATATTTTTCCATAGCTTACCTTTTGAGTCGTAATCTAAAATTAATTAGTTTAAAGACAGAGTTTTAAACATACATGATTAGTGTCAGAATAGTGTATACCCAAGTCACTTCAAGATGCGAGTTTCAGCAAGATTAAAACAAGTTTTAGGCAAGGCAAATTGAATATGATCATAGTTATTCTATCTCTGTTCAATTTAACGCAGCATAAAGCTTGTTTTAACTTGCCCTTCGGGAGCTTCATCCAAACCTTTATACCGCATCAGATTGGTTTGAGAGGTGCTTACATTCCTTCGCCAATCTTCCTTGTCTAAAGGTCTGGATGATAGCTCTGAATTCTGCATCTTGAAGTCACTTGGGTATATAACCTTAAATCAGTACCATAAATCACGTTTGTCGATTATTTTGGTGCAATATTCGATACTGAGAAGGAAAATACAATGGGTCCATTGTGGTTAGACGTTGAAGGCTATGAACTTGATCCGGAAGATAAAGACATTTTGGCGCACCCAACCGTTGGTGGTGTGATCTTATTTGCTCGCAACTACCATGATAATGAACAACTTATCGCGTTAAATCATGCTATTCGTCGAGCAGCCAAGCGTCCTATTCTTATCGGTGTTGATCAAGAAGGCGGCCGTGTACAACGTTTCCGTGATGGTTTTACCAAAATTCCACCAGCTCAAGCCTATGCTGAAATGGAAAATGGTGTTGAAGCGGCGGAACTTGGTGGTTGGTTAATGGCAGCAGAATTGATTGCTCATGATATCGATTTAAGCTTTGCACCTGTACTCGATCAATCATTTCAATGTAAAGCGATTGGTAGCCGTGCCTTTGGTGAAGATCTTGAGACTATTTTGACCTACAGCTCTGCTTATATGAAAGGTATGAAGCAAGTTGGCATGGCAACCACAGGTAAACACTTTCCTGGCCATGGTGGCGTGATTGTTGATTCTCACTATGAAACCCCATTTGATAATCGCAATGATATTTTTGAAAATGACATGGCGATTTTTAAAGCGCAGATTGATGCTGGAATTCTCGATGCCATGATGCCAGCACATGTGGTTTACCCTAATTACGATGACCAACCAGCCAGCGGTTCGCCTTATTGGTTGAAGGATATATTGCGTAATCAACTTGGTTTTAAAGGCATCGTATTTTCTGATGATTTAAACATGGAAGGTGCCGCAATTATGGGCGGACCAGCCGAGCGTTCTTTGAAATCAATGCAATCAGGCTGTGACATGGTATTGATGTGTAATAACCGCTCATCCGCAGTTGAAGTACTCGATAACCTACCCATCGTAGAAGTTCCGCAAGCGATGAGCTTACTTAAGCAGCAGAGCTTTAGTTTAAAAGAATTGCAAGCCACAGAACGTTGGCAGCAAGCGAACCGTATTATGAATCAGTATTGGGATAACGCGCAGTAATACAGAATTTATTGCAACCCAAAAGAAGTGGTGGGATTGCATTCTCACCACTTTTGTTCCAAAATTCTCACCAGTTAGGCTGCTTAGGTTAGTCTACAATCCTTTCGTATAATCTCACTGATTGAACCGTTTGTTCTAGGTGTGAGAGTCTCTACCAGAATCCTCAAATTCTGATTACGAAGAGTAAGCGGGCGATCGTTTTCTCTTTGTATCAATACTATCAATCATAACTTTTAAACCCATTAAATTGGATAGCTTACTTATCTTGATTGATAGAAGTCACCTATACTCGATTTAGAGCAAAGGTTTACCGAACAAAAGAAAAATCGTTGCGCATTCATTTTTAATCGAAAAGGATGTAACCAATGAATCCACATATAACCGCATTTATCCAAGGCTTACCCAAAGTCGAATTGCATTTGCATATTGAAGGATCACTTGAGCCCGATCTCATGTTTGAGCTTGCTAGGCGCAATAACATTGAAATTCCATTTAAGTCACCTGAGGAAGTGCAAGCCGCTTATCAATTTGAGGATTTGCAGTCGTTTCTTGATATCTATTATCAAGGCGCCAATGTGTTGATTAATGAGCAAGATTTCTTTGATTTAACTTGGGCTTACCTACTGCGTTGTAAGAAATATAACGTGATCCACACTGAAATTTTCTTTGATCCGCAAACTCATACTGCGCGTGGTATTGCTTTTGAAACGGTGATTAGTGGTATTGATAAGGCGATGCAAAAAGGGCGCGTGGAGCTCGGTATTTCGAGCCAAGTTATCATGTGTTTCTTACGTCATTTAGATCAAAATTCAGCCTTTGAAACCTTAAAACAAGCGTTGCCATTTAAAGATAAGATCATCGGAGTTGGGCTTGATTCTTCTGAGCAAGGTCATCCACCAGAAAAGTTTAAAGAGGTATTTGAAGCGGCGATTGAGTATGGTTTTTTAACAGTAGCGCATGCAGGTGAAGAAGGACCGGCAGCTAATATTCATAATGCAATGAAGCTACTCGGTGTTTCACGAATCGATCACGGAGTACGTTGTGTTGAAGATTCTGAATTGGTAAAACAGCTAATAGAAGACCGCACGCCATTAACGGTTTGCCCACTATCGAACACTAAACTAAAAGTTTTTGAGGATATGAGCGATCACAATATTGTCGATTTATTGCGACAAGGGCTGTGTGTCACGATTAATTCTGATGATCCGGCTTATTTTGGTGGTTATATGACGGATAACTTTATGGCGGTGGCGGAAGCATTACCGTTATCGCTGGAAGAGCTACAAGCATTCTCACTTAATGCGATTGAAGCAAGTTTTATTAGTGATGAAGAAAAGAAAAGGTTGGTAGATCAGGTTACTTGCTTTAGTCGTGAGTTTCTGGCTTAAATCGATTTAACTTATCTAGATCATAGAGCAAGTATAAAAAAACAGGCTTGAATATCGCTTCAAGCCTGATTTATATCCAAGTGACTTGGGTATCTATATGATATTAATTGACGGATTATCGGTTTTCGAAGCGGTTATAATCTAGTAATCCAGCTTCTATCGGTTGGTCGTTTTCATACCATTTATGTAACTTATCACTAAAGGCCCAAAAATCAGGATCACTGCGTCGAATACCATATTTATCTAGCAAAGTGACGTAGTCTTGATCTTCTTTAATGCTAGATAAACCTTGATAAAAATCGGCAATGTCTTTTTCTTGTACCTGCATAAAGGCGGCAGGATAACTACCGACGACACCTTTCACAAACGTCAGATCATCATTTTCAAGATCACGATTACTTTCTTCATCAAATAAGCTAGAGATATTGGTATGAGCGTTATTGTGAATTAAGGTAAATACCTGATCTTTACCGCTGTCTGTAGTGATAAGAACCGTTACTAACTGCGGTACTTGGCGTAACCCTTTGCCTTTAATATCATCAATCTTACGTAATATCGCTTCGTTTTGTGGAGATAATCCGGTATCTCGAATTTCGTATCGATGACCAAGCACCGGCTCTAAACGTTTTTCAAGCATGGCATACAATTCATCTTGCGGCTTATCGGTTTTATATTGAATGCTGCTTGGTTGCTCAAATGTTTTCACATCACGCTGAATAAAGGCGCTTAGCTGTGGTGATGGGTTTTGATACCAGCTTTCCATTAATTCATGTCTGTCTTTAATCGGTAGTAAGGATAAGAAGTTTTCCTCTCCTTCCATTCGTAAGAAATCCATAAACATGCGAGTCATCAGCTGGTGGCCGAAGTTGCCGTACACATCAAACCCATCGACTAATAAGTATTGAATTCGTTCTAATAACGCATAGTCAATAATCCAAGCGGTTTTAGGTGGTTTACCTACTAAGCCTTTGACGACAGAGGCACTATCAAAGTGACGGAATATCGTTAAGGCTGCATTATCATTTTTACCTTCACCATCCCATACGAGGTCGGTGGTTAAATGAGCACCATTTTCGAACCAATGATTCATCGCTTGCGTTTTAGCTTTTAAGTAACGAGCTTGCTGTTCAGAATAAGCAACCCATTGATAAATAGGTACGACATTACTTTGTTTTTCCGATGGTAATTTTAAGTTGTCCGTTTGGTCATAATAGAACTTTTTAACATCAGGTAGTTGGGCAGTTTTAGGGTCAACAAAGAACACCCAAAATCGGTCATTAATAACATTAAGCGCTAATTGGCCCCGACACACAGGGCCTTTAATAAAGCTCATAATGGTATTTTGCGCGTTATCTAGCATGAAGTTATAACGAGCTTCTACCGGTAGGGCTGCAAAGGCAGTCATTGGGTTAGCTGCTACTGTTGGTTTATAGCTAGGTAGTTCTTTTACGTCATAGTCTGGTTTGATAAACAATTCTTGAATACGAATCAGCTTATTATCATTGAGTGCATAAGGTTGGTGGGTTTTATCAACAATAGTGGCAGGGTAGGCGACTAGGCGATAATAAACGCGCTCAACATTTGGATCATCGTAAGGGCGACGAGTGGCAATACGATTGACTGGTTGACCTGGTGGTGTTGTTGAACGAACTAAAGCAAAAAATTGAATAGGTGTATCTTTGGTGGCTTTTAAATGATCGGAAAAATAGAGATGTGATAAAAATAAGTGCTCATAAATATAACGACTAGTAAGCTGCTGTTTTAATGAACCACCATTGAAAAAGGCCTCCCACTTTTTTACTTCAGTTTGCTGATCGTTAGATAATGGCGCATGTGCCGTCATCGTTGCACCATTAGATAACCATGCCATTAATTTGTTGTGCTCAGTATTATTTAACGCAGGCATTCCATAAGGCATTCCCCAGGTTGGATAGTCAGCTTGATATTGGTCTAAGCCTTCAATGGTTGGGCATTGTTGATTACGATCTATATTAAAATCAAAACCTTCTAATTGTTTTTGGTCGGGTAATGGGTGAGCTTGTTTTTGTTCTAATAGACGAGCAACTAAGCCTGCTTCCAAATTTGCTTCTGGAATTTGTGAACGCTCATTCAAAATAGGATGGAAGCCAATATCGCGCCATTGTTCTGTGGTTTGAGCATCTTCAAATAAACGAGTTGGGTTAGATGCAGTAAGGCGGGTACCTTTATAAACAAGGCTCTTGTTAGCACCACGATCGATACCTTCAACGGAAGACAATTTTAACTGACAAGGCGCATCATAACAGGCATGGCAAACTACGCAGCGATTATCTAAAATAGGCTTTATTTCATTAACAAAGTGCTGGGCGGCTTTACTGTTGTATTCTGGGGTTCTATCTTGGATTTGTGCTTTACCGAATAAATTATCGTAATTTAATCCGGTATAGACGGCACAGCCTGAAAAAAGGGTGATCAAAAATAAGAAAGTTAGGTGTTTTAATTTCATATAAATACCAAGAAAACCCATTTAATTAAGTGCTTATCATCAAGAATAGCAAATAAGTGGTTAATAGAAAAATAAACAATTGAAGCTAGGAATTTAAATTTTTATAATCACGTCTTATGTTAAGTAAAATACTATAAAAATCAGTTTGTTGAATGTTTTCTGTGAAAATCTTTATTGCATTGCTAGCTTAAGGCATTACACAATTTATTTTGTATTTTTTTGGATTCTACCTGCTTAAAAAATAAGGTAAAAAAGTTTATTTTAATTATAGCTGTGTGCTAAATTCACTATACCCAAGTGACTTCAAGATGCAGAATTCAAAGCTATCATCCAAGCCTTTAAGCAAGGAAGATTGGCGAAGGAATGTAAGCACCTTTCAAACCAATCTGACGCGGCATAAAGCTTGTTTTACTCTTGCTGAAACTCGCATCTTTAAGTTACTTGGGTATAAACATTTTTAAAATATTAAAAACGAGCATATTGAATGAAAAAGTTGAAAGTAGCGATCGTAACAGCGCTTGGCGTGACAACTCTAAGTGGCTGTATGGGTCAAATGGGCGTTACAGGCCTAGTCACTAAAGTTAACTTAATGGCTGTTGATAACCGTTATGCGCGTGAAGGTGTTTTCCTTCTTCTCAGTCCAGTTTACGGTATTGCTACTATTGCCGATTTATTCATTTTCAACTCAATTGAGTTCTGGACAGGTAGAAACATCATCACTAATAAAACTCCAGCGCTTGTTGATAAAAGCGTTGAAGCTTGGTTAAAAGTGAACGATAAAGTCGATAGCTCTCTAACTGGTGTTCCAGTTCAGAGTAACGTTGCTGACGTTGAAAACACAACTATCCAAAAAATTGACAACAACACGCTAGAAATGAATATTTCTTACGTAAACGGCACTCAGAAAACGCTACGTGGTGTGAAAACTGGTGATGCTGTTGCGTTCTACGCGAACAATGAACTTATCACTACAGTAAGCGTTCAAGAACTAGAAGATTACGTAGCATCAGCTCAACTGTAATCAACATTTTTTAGCGACATTGCTATAAGATTATGTTTAGGGTCGATCAGTGATGATCGGCTCTTTTTTATTTGTTTAATCTGAAACTGGTGTTATGTCTGTATGAGTTCGACTTAAGTTCTACAGATTTCTTCCTCAGAACACGGCATAGTGATTTTAAAGGTGAAAAGGGAGAGGGGTGACAATGGAAATGTTCTTGATTGTGTTTGAAAAAGCGGTGCTGTTATCTGGTATCGCAGGCGTGCTATTTAGCTTATTTGAATATGGAAAACGTAGCCAAGATTGGAAAGGAGTCGTGACGGTTTTCTATAAGCGTGTTGATATGACAATGAGCGAGTTCAAGTTTTATAAGTTTGGAGTTAGCTTGTTAGTTTTTGCGGTCGTTCTTCGGATTGCGATTCTTACATTCTTTCCATAAAAGACTGATAAATAATGAATTTCATTTCATCCAGTATTGACTTGGTAGTCAGTTTCTGAGTTGCTTTCTGACGTAAGGTATCACAAAAAAATTTAAAATAGCAGACTAGCAATAAAAAAATCACAGCCTATAATGCTGAAAACCGGAGCGTCTGCCAACGCTCCGGTTTTTTTGTGTCCGAAATATAGATGAGCACTTCTGCCAAAGTCGTCATCTCGCATGCAATAGATACACGATTGCCGCGCCAAAAGGACGCATACACTCTATGTCATTAAGGAAATTTGCATTATGCGTATCGAACAAGAACTTAAGTTAGGCTTTAAAGATGTGTTATTCCGCCCGAAGCGTTCAACATTAAAAAGTCGTTCTCAAGTAAATTTAACTCGCGATTTTACGTTCAAGCACAGCGGACGTCAATGGTCTGGTGTACCAGTTATTGCCGCTAATATGGATTCTGTTGGTAGTTTCGATATGGCGAAAGCGTTAGCAGAACATGGTGTAATGACTGCAATTCATAAACACTACTCAATAGAAGACTGGAAAGGCTTTATCGAATCAAACGATGCGAGCGTATTAAATAACGCAATGGTATCAACTGGTACTTCAGAAGCTGATTTTCAAAAAACTAAAGACATCATGGCAATGAGTGATGATTTGATCTTTATCTGTGTTGATATTGCGAATGGTTATTCTGAGCACCTCGTTGACTACGTAATGAAAGTTCGTGAAGCGTTCCCTGATAAAGTGATCAGCGCAGGTAATGTCGTTACAGGTGATATGGTTGAAGAGCTTATTCTAGCGGGTGCAGATATCGTTAAAGTTGGTATTGGCCCAGGTTCTGTATGCACGACTCGCGTGAAAACCGGCGTTGGTTACCCACAACTTTCCGCTATTATCGAATGTGGCGATGCCGCTCACGGCCTAGGTGGCATGATCATCGGTGACGGTGGTTGTACATGTGCAGGTGACGTATCGAAAGCCTTTGGTGGCGGTGCAGATTTCGTAATGTTAGGCGGCATGTTAGCTGGCCATGAAGAATCAGGCGGCGAGCGCATTGAGCAAGATGGCAAAACCTTCATGAAGTTCTACGGTATGAGTAGTCAGTCTGCAATGAAGAAGCACTCAGGTGGTGTAGCCAAGTACCGTGCTGCGGAAGGTAAAACCGTATTGATTCCATTCCGTGGAACCGTGCATGACACGATCAACGATATTCTAGGTGGCGTACGCTCAACTTGTACTTATGTTGGTGCAGCGAAGCTTAAAGAGCTAACCAAGCGTACTACTTTTATCCGTGTTCAAGAACAAGAAAACAATGTGTATGGTAGAGAGTAGAGTTTTCGGATGTGAATAATGTTGATACAACCATAAATTGATATTTACAACCATAAATTGATATTTACAACCATATATTGATATTTAGTACAACCATAATTTGATATAGCCTCTTCATGGTCTAAACTTACGTAAGTTTACGGCAAAATCGTGAAGAGGCAATATTATGTCTGATATACCTTCCCCTTCTACAGCCACCCATTGTTGATGAGCTTCAAATGCTGATTTTTCTGTGTAATCGGTACGTATATTTTCAAATAAAACTGGCTTGCCAGTCCACGGCCAAGGAGTTAGCTCAACGTCATAGCGATATGCTTTTTTGGTATTTTTCCACAACCAAGAGCCGTTACAAACGTTGATTAGGTATCTTGACACTAACTCCTGCCAACCGATTCGTTTTTCGTAGAGTTCGATTAACTTAATTAGCGTATTTTTGACATTGTCTGAATTGCACTTGTATGGTTTCCGTAACTCTGAAGAGAAAGATACTGAGAAAAAACATTCAATGTAGCTAGCTCCGAAAGGGACGCTACAAAAATCAACAGTATGTGGATTACCATGTGCTAGTTTTTCTGCTGTAGCATTATCTTTAATTTTCCCCGATGAGTCATAGGCTAGTGCAGCTGTCTCCATCTGCCCAAGTACGGTGCGAGAGCTATATCTGAGCGGCTCTTTCGCTCCGTCGGGCCAAACAACAAAAAAGCAAACATCAGAGGGGGTGATGGAACGCTCATAAGCTAAGTTGGTTGGTAGTTCCATGATGGTTATTCCTCTGTTTGCAATACGATATGGTCATGATGATATTGATAACACCATAAAATTTCATTTGGGTCAGTTGTGTTCCCAAAAACTATAGGATTGATGAGTCCAATAATAGATTCGGCAAATGCATGTCTATAGTTTCGTAGCGTGTCCTTTTTCTCTACTGGTTGCTCTAGCAGATGATATCCAACGCAGGAAGGGGTTAACCATTGGCTGCTTTTTACGTTTGTTACCATGTCATCATAGCTGTTGAGAGGATGCTTGTAGAGCGAGAGCCATTTTCCAGTTTGTGTCGGTATATGTTTAATGGCGGAAGTTAAGTTGTCGACTGACTGAATGTTATGAAAGTCTACAATAGAAATTTTGGCAGTCCCACGAGCGAGACGTTTGGGTAGAGCTTTGATGATTGAGTCGATGGGCATAGTTGGTTGATGTGTGAATTTCAAGATAAGACTAAATGTGAAATCACACTGCCAATCATCATGTATTGATGGGGGAGATATAGTGCCGTTAGTTTTTTCTACAAACTCTTTGGTTAAACCACGTTTGTCTAAATGGAACTGATGAATACAGATAGCAAACGACTCAATTTTCGTTGCTGAGTGTAACTCTCGCAATTTACGTTCAAATGCATGCACATATCCATAGAATGCGGTTAGTGAGGGAATACCGATTGTTACGGAAGAGCTCAATGCAGATGCTCCAGAGACCTTGATATTGGGTAAGAGCAAAAAGGAACCAGCCTTTGAGCTAGGCTCATCAATGGCTGGTTCAAGTAGAGGGGTATTTAACTCTAGTTTTAGTAGGCTATGAAACAACCTAGTGAGCTTGGGAATATACGCAAAACGCTTCGTCGCTTTCGCTTGAGAAAGGTCGTAATTTAAGTTCTCTGTTAGTGTTTTTGCATCTATCTCTGCATCTTGTCGAGAAATCCATGTTCGAATCATAATTTGAATACTGTCGGCTACCAACTTACGCTGTGCTTGTTTTCGATTCTCAGGTATCAGTAGCCTGTTCAGTTGTAGGTAGTCTTTTAACGATTGAATATTTTCTTTCGATAGCCAATGCTCATTGTTGTTGAGCTTATGGTGATGTGTATTTGAGAAGTTAGGAACAGATCTAAACATCCTTAAAGCACCACCGCTTGTCACCGGGAGTACACCCATGTTGGTACTACGGCTAAAGCGAGTTATTGCACGATATTGATAATTCTCGCTTAGTGCTTGGTAACATTGACTTTGTATTGCTTGAGAGGCAACAGGAGATAGCGAAACATATGAACCTTTATCATCAGGCAATGAAAGTTGAGTTAAGTAGTTGCCCGTTAGTGTTACGTCGATTTTTTGCTCTTCATAGCACCGCAATTTTTTGACTACTGCTTTTTGTGTTTTCTTGTAACAGCCTAGTTTCAGCAACTTGGTCCATAAAATATGTGATTCATCTTGTAGAAAGATAGCAAGGCATGAAACTGAGCCTTTCCAACAGAACTCACTAGTAAGGAAAGCGCTTTTATTGACATATTTCGAATCATGGCTGTAAGACCAAAAGTGCGGTGGTAATTTAGATGAAGACAATAAATGTTCTGGAAGAGAGTTCAAAGTAGATGCTCGAATAACACCTTCAGCTCGAATATCAGGGAACTTTAGGTTGTGACTTTGAATATACGCGATAGTGTTCAGGCAAAGCCTCCACCACTTTTCATCCCGTATTTTTTCTTTACATCTCGCACGATCAAGAAGGTTTTTTTGATCGGCAGTCTTATCTGTCAAGTTAACCAATGCTGTGAGGGCATCTAATTCTTTTCCATCAATATTAATGTGTGGAGTAAGAGGCCTGAATGCTCGCTTTAATTCCACGTTTAAATCAACTGGTTTTGATTGTAGTAACTCTTTCAAATTATCCATTTACCACCTCGATATATAGAAAGAGCGATTAAATTCATCAGTTTGAAACTCGGCTAACCAAAGGCAGAAAATGTCGCCCAAATAAAAGAGGTAATCGTTAACCTCAAGGGGGGGATTTGGTTTAGTTTTACGATTTGGCTTTAAGATGCGTTGTTCAACCATTGATGCGACCTCATCCAAGCTGCAATTGAGGAATACAGCGGCCTCTATAGCGTTCATCCGAAGTTTGGCGACCAAACCACTGTTATCCCACAAATGCGTCTCTATATGTCGTAGAAGCTCTCCTAGAACGATATTATGCTGAAGGTTACGCTCTGGTAATCGAACAGAATTAAAAAAGAATCGCCCCATAAGATCTTTTACACGCAATTCAGTCCGTCCAACAATGGCGTGTTCTAGGTTGAATTCGATTTCACTATCAATCATTGAATGAAATGAACTTGGCCAGTCCGAGAAAAATTGGACGAATGAAAAGTACTCGAATTCATTACCACTGATGTGGCTCCACCAATGTACCAATCCCCAGCGGTAGCTTTGTGGAAGATTTGGTAGAGCTTTAGATGTATTACCAGCGAGCCAACTTGAAACAGTGGATATTGCTTTATGGCTATTATCTGGAATTTTCGTACTGATAGTTTTTTTGCAGTCACCGCACATTCCACTTAAACCAGAAACTCGATAATCGTATTCTGCACCACAACTACAGCTGTTGACCAAAGGCACATCATGGATATGGCAGTAATCGTAACCTTCAAAATGCCAAAGGTAAGAAGCATAACCATTTTCCTGTAAGCATATAGGGCAACAAGGTAGAGACGCACTACGAAGTAAACTGCGCGGAAAAACTTCGGCACCACGTATTACAGCGTTGGTTGAGGGGGAGTATTGTAAGTTCGTCCTGTTTATTGCTAACCCAAGTATTTCAGGGGGTTCATTAAATGTCATGTGAGAAAATTTCAGAAATGAAGCGGTTCGTGCACTGGAACTATTTTTAGCGACACATGGATTTATTCTAGTGATATGCGTTGGAAAGGTTTGATAGCCGTGATGGTCAATGTCTTGTAGGAAGCGTTTGGTGGCTTCTAGGAAACGATGGACATCATCATATCCATTTTTGTTTGCCACACGGATAAAGAAGCTCTCGATGCTTTCATCGCTATAAGGTTTAGGTCTTTGCAAAAACATAGAGCTCCTCCTCACTCTAATATAGGAGTTAAAAGTTCGGTTAACAGGGTTTTACTTGGGATTGAGAGGCTAGCCACAACTTTCTGATTTTGGTTATGTTGGCGTAGAGTAGAGTTGTGTAATTGAATATTAACTCAACGCTTAATGCGGTAAACTCTATTCCCATAGGTAAAAATAGTTACGGACGTCAAAATGGCAACTTTACTCAGTTGGCTTGGTAGAACAGATCTTGATCAAATGAAGCTGGATAAGCCTGCTTCAATTGCAACGATTGCTTTGAAAGGTAAACCTCTAGACAGCATTATTATACTTGCCAGTACATGGGAAGATGAATGGTACGACTATAAAGAATGGTTGGAAAAAAAACTGGCCTGTGTGGGGCGTTCCAAGGCCTCAGTGACTATCCAACGTGTTCGATTGGCATCACCAATAGACTATTCATCTATAACCCGAGTGATGCAAAAACAATTGAATGAAGCAGCCTCTAACTCTGAACAAGTTTATCTTAATCTTACTTCTGGAACGCCAGCAATGGCTGTTGTTTCTGTCTTACTTGGTAAGAGCATCGGAAAATGTCAGATCCTTCAAACATCGCCCAAAGGTGATTTAATCGAGGTTGAGATTCCTGTCGATTTTGCAACTGAATACACCAAAGCCTCCTCTGATGCCATACAATCTCTTACTTCAGACAGCCCTAAATTAAATCCCGCTTTTGAAGCTATAACAGCAAATTCAAAAATTATGCAGCTTCTAGTGAAAAAAGCTCATAGACTCGCATTATCTGATTTACCTGCACTCGTGCTTGGTGAAAGTGGGTCAGGCAAAGAAGTCATGGCAACCGCAATTCACAATGCAAGCTCTCGCTCTGATAAACCATTCAAAGCGGTTAACTGTGGTGCATTACCAGAGAACTTGGTGGACTCAATTCTGTTTGGTCACGTCAAAGGGGCGTTTACTGGGGCAGACAAAGATCATTCTGGGCTATTTGAACAGGCAAATGGCGGCACTTTGTTCCTGGATGAAGTGGGCGAGCTGCCACTCAATGTCCAAGTAAAATTACTTAGAGCGTTGCAACAAAAAGAAGTGACGAGAGTCGGTGACGTTAAATCAAAGGTTGTTGATGTTCGCATTATTGCGGCTACGCACCAAGATCTATTTCAGATGACATCACAAGGAGCCTTTCGGGAAGACTTATTTTACCGACTCGCCGTCGGGGTTATTGAAATGCCACCCCTGAGAGCAAGAGCGGAAGACATTCCAGAACTTATTTCTACACTAATGAGTGATATTAACCAACAGGCTGAAAAACACCCTCTGTTTGAAAGTAAAAAAATTTCCTATGATGCAATAAATTTTGCAAAATCTTATCCATGGCCCGGAAATATAAGGGAGCTTTGGAATACACTGAATCGAGCAGTCTTATGGTCTGAATCTAGCACTCTTTCTGCTGAAGACCTTCAATCGTCAGTATTAAGTGCAGGTAAAAAACAACCTCCACAGGGAGAATTTTCTGTACCCGGGGATATACAGCAATACATTGATATTATTAAGAAAGGTGCGGTTGAATCAGCTTTAGAGTATAGTCGTAATAATAAATCCAAAGCAGCTGAAGTACTAGGTCTAAAGAGTCATCAAACGTTAAGCGGTTGGATGACAAAATTAGGTATTGAAGAATAAGCAAGTTGGCTAAAACAGGGTTGGCATACCCATTGCTTATTGAGGTCAGGAGTACAATAAGAGTGAAAACGTCAGTGAATTTTGAACATTTAAGAAAAGACTGGCCAGAACTGGCTGAACTGGGTGCATTTGCTGAAGCTTATGCAGTGACAGATCCGCAAAGCTCGATGGTTAAGCTTCGTTGCTATGTCGAAAAAATCGTTGGCTATCTTTATCGAGAGCTACGTTTACCCGTATTGCCAAATGCGTCGATTCACGACAAGCTGACGAGTGCCTCATTTACTGCCGTCATTCATAAAGATATTCTTGATAAATTTCACGCCGTGCGCAAAGGTGGCAATAAAGCTGCTCATGACGGATATGTGAATCAGCATGATGCGCTTTGGTTACTCAAAGAATCCTACTTAATTGGTTGCTGGCTTTTCATCGCCCATGGCGATGGTTCTCAAGAAGAATGCCCGCGCTATTCTCAGCCTGATAATGCTCCCTTAGAAGGTGAATCTAAAGCAGATTTCAAACGTAAAAACAAACAACTACAACAAAAACTCGCTCAGAATAGTGAGCAGCTTACACAGGCATTAAAAGAGCTTGAAGAGGCGAAAGAAGCTCAGTTGTTAGCTCAGCAGGCTGCCAATAAGATCAAGTTAGAAGTTGACCAAACTAAGGTTGATAAGCTAAAGCGTAACACCCTTAAGTTGAAAAACAGCTTTGACTTTAACGAAGCAGAAACTCGTAAACGTCTAATCGATTCGGAGCTGAGAAGTGAAGGCTGGGACGTTGCGCTGGCAGAGGTGAGTACCGAGCAAGTATCAAAAGAGTACGAAGTGGATGGCCAACCGACACAATCAGGTAAAGGTCGTTGTGATTACGTACTGTGGGATGACAACGGTAAACCATTGGCAGTTATTGAAGCGAAGAAAACCCGAGTGGATGCACGATCAGGGCAAGAGCAAGCCAAAATTTACGCTGATGCGTTAGAAAAACAAACGGGTCAACGTCCAGTTATTTTCTATACCAATGGCTATGATCTCTGGCTATGGGATGACGCTCAGGGTTACATACCACGTAAACTGTTTGGTTACTACTCTAAAGATAGCCTGCAATACCTTATCCAACAGCGTGCTTTGAAAAAAGATCTCAACAGTACACCGATAGACACTGAAGTAGCAGGTCGACTCTATCAAATGGAGTCGATTACTCGTGTATGTGAACGATTTAGCGGTAAGCACCGTAAAGCGCTGATTGTGCAAGCAACAGGCACGGGTAAAACGCGCGTTTCTATTGCATTGACCAAGCGTTTACTTGATGCAGGTTGGGCAAAGCGAGTGTTGTTCTTATGCGATCGTAAAGAGCTACGCAAGCAAGCGGCAAACGCATTTAATGAGTTCACTAAAGAGCCGTTATTCGTAAAAGGTAAAAGCAAAAAAGATCTTGCGAGTAATGCGCGTATCGTGATCGCGACTTACCCAGGTATGATGCAAACCTTCGAAGAGTTTGATGTCGGTCACTTCGACCTTATTATTGCCGACGAATCGCATCGTTCCATCTACAACAAGTATGGTGAGCTGTTTAAGTATTTTGATGCGCTACAAGTAGGTTTAACGGCAACGCCTGTAGAGATGATCTCCCGCTCGACTAGTCAGTTATTTAGTTGTGATTACAAAATGCCAACGGCCAATTACCCGTTAGAGCAAGCGATCGAAGAGGGTAACCTTGTTCCTTTCAAAGTTGTTTCTCATACCACCAAGTTTTTACGTGATGGCATTAAAGGCAATGAGCTCACTGATGATCAGATAGCTGAGCTGGAGGATCAAGGCATTGACCCGAATGAGCTCGATTTTGATTCAAAGCTGATTGATAAAGCCATCTTCAATAAAGACACCAATCGCCAAATCATCCGTAATCTGATGGAACGTGGCCTTAAAGATGCCGATAATCAATTACCGGGTAAATCCATCATTTTTGCTCGTAGCATTAAACATGCAGAACTTATCGCCGACCTGTTTGCTGAAATGTACCCTGATCTGGGTGGCAATTTTTGTCGAGTGATTCACTCGAAATACGAACGTGCGGATGAGCTGATCGACAATTTCAAAAGTGCCGAAGGCAACAAAGACGAAATCACCATTGCGGTTTCTGTCGACATGCTCGATACCGGTATTGATGTGCCGGAATGTATCAACCTTGTGTTTGCTAAACCGATTAAATCTAAAGTGAAATTTTGGCAAATGGTGGGGCGCGGTACCCGTTTGTGTGAAAACTTGTTTGGCCCAGGTGAGCATAAAAAGCATTTCTTGATTTTCGATCACTGGAACAACTTTGAATACTTCAAAATGAACCCAGAGGAAGATGATGGTGCACAGGGTAAGTCTCTTGCGCAAAAGGTATTTGAAGCGCGGCTAAACTTGGCTGATGAAGCACTCAAACGCGCAGAAATGGATATATTCGATGCAGTGATCCCACAGATTAAAGCCGATATAGAATCGCTTAATGACAAAACCATCGAGGTGCGTGAAAACTGGCAAATCAAAGCGCAGCTAAGTGATGAGAAAATCTTGCACCAAATGGCTCCGGATACCAAAGAGCTACTGCGAACTAGGATGGCTACTCTTATGCAATGGAAGCCAATTACTGGAGAGAGTGAAGCTTTGCGTTTTGATCTCCAGCTCTTAGAGCTTGAGCTTATCAAACTCAAACAACCTTCCAAGGTCGATATTGTTGCGATGCCGATTATGGACAAGGTCACCACACTTTCTATGCACCTTAACGAAGTGCGCAGTAAGGCCAGTACGATTAAGCAGGTGCAGCAGCCAAATTTTTGGAATGATGCTGATTACCATGAATTAGAAGCTTGCCGAAGAGAGCTACGAACGGTGATTCATTTGCGTGATAAAGGCGCGACACCACCACTTAAGCCAGCACCTGTGCTGGACGTGAAAGAAGATGCGGCTGAATATCGTACTGAAGACGTGAAAACCGATATTGTGACGGTGGACTATCAGATCTATAAACAAGAGGTCGAAAAAACGCTGTCACCATTGTTCGAATCTAATGAAGTTTTACAGAAAATACGTGCAGGACAATCAGTAACAGAGGCGGATTTAGACACGCTCAATGCGCTCGTGCATACTCAAAATCCAAATGTCGATCTCTCGATTTTGAAAGTGTTCTTCCCAGAATCAACCGCAGGGCTCGATCAGATTTTGCGTACTATTGTTGGGATGGATGCGAAAGCGATTGAAGGAGAGTTTACAGCTTTTGTGCAACAAGTACATACGCACCTAAATTCAAGACAACAGCGCTTTATCGGTATGCTAAAAAATCACCTTTGTCGCTACGGTAGCATTGATATTGAACAGTTGTACGACGCACCATTCAATCAAATTGATGACGCTGGTTTAGATGGTGTATTCCCCATCCCAGCCCAAGCGGATGTGGTGGAGCAGTTTGTTCGTCGCTTTAGTGTCCAATTGGGTGAGAAACAAGCAAGTGTCGAGAAAGTGGTGAATTAATCCTTTAGAGATACCAACCTGCTAAGTACACTACAACCAATTATGATTGATGCTATTCATTTTAATTAAGTGAGAGACTTGTTAGCAAGCCGCAGCGACAATTACCATAAAAGAATATAGAGAACAGATAATGATTACATCAGGCGCATTAAAGAGCCAAATTGACAAACTATGGGAAGAGTTTTGGACGGGCGGGATCACCAACCCGTTAACCGTGGTTGAGCAAATTACCTATTTGATGTACGCCCGCATGCTAGACATGAACGAGCGTAACGACGAAAAACGCAGTGCTCGTACAGGTAAACCATTTTCAAGTAGATTCCCTGATGATAAGCAGCATATCCGTTGGGAAAACTTCCGTCATCTTGGAGCAGAAAAATTATACCCACTCGTAAAAGACGAACTCTTTCCGTATTTCAAAGAACTCACGTCTGATGACACCTTGTTTGCTGAGTTTATGAAAGATGCGCAGCTAATGATCCAAAAACAATCGTTATTGGTGAAAGCAGTTGAGTTGGTGAGTGAACTACCATTAGAAAATAAAGATGTAAAAGGTGACTTGTACGAATACCTTCTGTCTAAATTGACTACCGCAGGTATCAATGGCCAGTTTCGTACACCGCGCCATATTATTCGCGCCATGATTGAAATGCTTGACGTAGAAGAAACCCACCGAATGTGTGACCCAGCCTGTGGTACTGGTGGCTTCTTGTCTTCGACTTACGAATATCTGCTAGAAAAGTATTCGTCACCTGAAGGTGTAGAGAAAGAGCAAGCCTTTGACACTGAAGGTAAGCCTGTTTTAGATGTGCATGGCAAGCCAATTTTCAATTACCTTTACGCGGGTGACAAACTAGAAAATCGTCACCATATCGATACGGACATGTTCCACGGCTTTGATTTTGACTCAACAATGCTGCGCGTGGCAGCAATGAATTTGGTAATGCACGGTGTTAAACAGCCAGACATCCATTACCAAGATACCCTAAGCCAAAGTTTTATTGAGCGTTATCCTGATGAGGCGAAAAACGGTTTTGATATTATTCTAGCCAACCCGCCATTTAAGGGTAGCTTAGATGAAGAAGATGTCGATCCTGCGATTCTAAAAGTCGTTAAAACCAAAAAGACTGAACTGCTGTTTGTCGCACTGATCCAACGTATGCTGAAAGTGGGCGGCCGCACTGCCACCATCGTCCCTGATGGTGTGTTATTTGGTAGCTCTAAAGCGCACCAAACGCTACGTAAACACCTAGTGGAAGATAACCAGTTGGAAGCGGTGATCTCGCTACCAAGCGGTGTATTTAAGCCTTATGCGGGCGTTTCTACGGCGATTCTGATTTTCACCAAAGGTGGCAGTACCGATAACGTTTGGTTCTACGACGTTCAGGCTGATGGCAAATCGCTCGATGATAAGCGCACTCCAATCAAAGACAACGACTTGCCAGATTTGGTCAAACAGTACAAAGCCTATCAAGCGGCAGTAGTTGAAGGCGGCTCTACTGAACAATGGGCAGACAAAACACAAAAAGCCTTCTTGGTAGCAAAAGACGACATCAAATTGAACAAATATGACCTGTCGATCAACCGCTATAAGGAAGTGGTGTACGAGCAAGAATGCTACGAAGAACCAAAGGTGATCCTAGGTAAACTCAAAACTCTAGAAAATGAGATTCTGGCTGATCTAAATGAGTTGGAGTCGATGCTATGAGTTGGCCGTTGGTAAAACTTGGTGACGTCGCAAAGCTCATTAATGGTGACCGAGGAAAAAATTACCCTTCTAAAGGATCGTTTGTAGATAAAGGGACTCCATTTATTAATGCGGGTTGCTTAAGTAATGAACATACTCTAATCCATGCAGAGCTAAATTTCATAACTGAAGAGAAGTTTGATTCACTACGAAGTGGAAAAATAGAAAAAGGCGATATCCTTTTTTGTCTGCGAGGATCTTTAGGTAAGTTCGCTTTAGTCAACACAAACATCAAGGGGGCAATAGCTTCGTCTCTAGTAATTATTCGTGCTAATGAGAAGGTGTGTATTGACTATTTGAAACACTATCTTGGAAGTTTTTTATGTCAAAGAGAGATTCAAGCCTATGAAAATGGCGCTGCTCAGCCAAATCTATCAGCAACCGATTTAAAAAGCTTTCAAATCCCACTCCCACCACTAGAAGAACAAAAACGCATCGCAGCTATTTTGGATAAAGCCGATGCGATTCGCCAGAAACGCAAGCAAGCCATTGACCTTGCCGATGAGTTTTTACGCAGCGTGTTTTTGGATATGTTTGGTGATCCGGTAACGAACCCTAAGGGGTGGAAGGTTAAGAATATTGTTAATCTCGCAGCTAAAGAAAAACATGCGATCAAACGAGGTCCATTTGGTGGCGCACTAAAGAAAGAGATTTTTGTCAATTCTGGATACTTAGTTTACGAGCAATATCATGCATTAAACAATGATTTTGAATTTGCGAGATATTTTATTGACGAAAGCAAATATCAAGAGCTTGAGGCATTTAAGGTGAGCGTAGGTGACATCATTATTAGTTGTTCTGGTGTGAATTTAGGTAGGCTCGCAATAGTTCCAGAGGGTAGCCCTGAAGGAATAATAAATCAGGCTCTGCTTAAGGTTAAACTTGATGAGTCAAAAATGTTAAATGACATGTTTGTGGCAATCTTTACTCACCCCAATTTTAAGAATGAGTTTTTTGGTGAGCATCGAGGAAGTGGTGTTCCTAACCTCCCACCTATGAGTACATTTAAGGAGTTTGGTTTCATCGTGCCACCACTAGATGAACAAAAACGATACTTAAAGGTCGTAGATAAAGTAAAAGTTTTAAAAAGAAGAATTGCAAACTCAGTATCTTCAGCTAATGAACAATTTAACTCTTTAAGTCAAAAAGCCTTCTCAGGCCAACTATAAATTTCAGAGGTGTCTTCGGATGCCTCTTTTTTGCTCAAAGGTTAGGTCCTTTCTATTTTAAATACCGGAAAATAACATCGCTTATCATTGGTGATTTCAAGGGCATAAAAGCCAAGTTGAGACCTCAATGATACATATCACATCAGTGGCTATTCAGATAATCTCTCTTAACTTAACCGTAAAATTAATTACATACTTGTAAATTAACTTCCCAATTTAAAATGTGATTACCGACTTATTCCTTGACAAATCAACTTGTTGCTAGTTGGAATGTTTGTTGCAATGCATTGGTTTGTATAAAAATGGCTAAGTGCAAAGTATTTGGCTGTATTACGTTTAAGTAAATAAGGTTAGGTTATTAATGGATTCTACTTCCCCCAGGGCATTTGAACTTAAAGGCGCGATACTCGGCTCAATTTCGGTTAATGGTTGCCTACGAGCCATTTTGACGAAGCGAGAACTATCTCAGCCAACAGGTCAACCGCTCTTTACCTATCAGCTATCAGAATCCGAATATCATCACTTACGAACCAGTTTAAAAAAACAAAAATTGCCAACAAGGTTGCACGGAGATAGTAGCTGGTGTGCCGCTTTTTGCCTTTTTAGTGCTGAATGGTATCGACGTCAATATCAAGGTGGATGGAGCTGGAGTGGTATATCAAGCAGCTTAGAGTTTGAGTTAGATGCTAACCAACGTAGTAAGGTAATAAAAACTGGTTTTAAATATTGGCAGCGTACGGTTAGCCAATATAACGATGAAAGGCATAGTTTTCTTGGGTCAGTTTTTCGAGAGGGCGGTTTGCCCTATGGCCTGCTAGCGAGCGAAGGTGGCCGTTTCCAAGCAATTTTTAAACGTATTCTTAGGGTTTTTGACGATGCACAGACATACGGTCAGTCGCCCTCTCAGTTGGTGTCGGAGGGCCTTGAACATTTACCTGAGGCATTTAGGCAAGAAACTACGGTTGATCTTATAACTAATATGGCGGAGCTATTGCTGCGTTTAACCGATGAATACAACCTGCAACAACAAGAACAACCAGCCAATTATTTAGACACCCAATTACCAAATTGGCGAGATCTATTTCCAATCCCGCTTGATGTAGACACCGGAAGTGAATTTCTCACCGGCCTACTGACTTCAGCCTCAGTTCAACGAAAAGACAAACCCCAACAAACAAAACGAATTATTTGCAGACAAAGACTTTCCAACAATGATGATTTAGGCTTTGTTGCTCAAGTTAAATTGATGAAGGCGATACCTATGCCTTTTAAACGGGAAGCATTGATTAACAGTCGAGTTGAGTTGTTCATACAAGAAGGCAATAAAGTAATAGCAGAGCTAGGCATTGGTCATACAACCTTTGAAGGAGAGATAACCAAGGTTATTTTGCGAACCCCTGCTTGTGAGTTTCGTCGCCAAACCATAGAGCAAGATCTGTACTTAGTCGTATTGCAAGCCGGTGTGGAGCTTCATCGAGAAGAAATTCCTAACTCTGACCTTTTGATTAATGAGATGCCGATTGTACTTAAGTCAGACGGCGAGCATGATTGGGTCGTAGGGCAAGGAAGCGTTAGTACTAAAGCTGACCAACTTAAAGCCATCTTAATAAAAGATGCGGCTTACACAGCTGAGTTCCCTGAATTGTGTGAGTTAGTGACGACTGAACGCTACCAGTTTGTCCACTTTTGTGGGGAAGTTAAGGTTGATTATAGTACTGAAGACGATGAGCACGATACCTATGTAATATCGACTCGTCAGTCGGCAGTATTGGCGGAACAAGTGGATATTCGAGGGACCAAACTACAATATTACTCCACTACCGGACAACCTATCTATTTGGGCTTACCGACTATTACGAGCCAAGAAGCCAATACAGAATTATGGTTAGGTGATAAACCACTAGGAGAAACGCATCAAGCTGGCTTGTTTGGTATCCAATCAGTACGTTTAAAGGCGAGTGGTAATCGAACAATGCTCCGCAAACGGCTCGCTATTCTTCCGCAGTCATTCCAGCTTGAGCTTAAGCCGTCTAAGCAAGCTAATAGCGGTTACGTCGATCTTCATTGTGGACGCGACTTATTTGTATCCATAGAAGGCGAACAGGTCTCCTATAAACAAACCAATATAGAGGGTGGTAAGAGAATCACGGTGAGCGCCGAAGGATCACCGCCAGCGGATATTATTCTCTCTATCAGCGCTAACTTGATGGCTGACCCGATAAAAGTACGGGTCCCTTTTCCAGCTTCAGGAGCGTTAACCTTTGACAAAGATGGTAACTGTCTAGCCAATCGTATCACCATCGATGATTTATTAGGTGCGCGTATTCAGTTTTTCCCACGTATAGGTGTAGCGGCGAGTTATCACATTGAATTGAAAGGGCCAATGAGGTCTCGTGATGCGTCTTATTATTGGGAGTATAAGGTTACAGATAAAGTCCTAGAGGTGAGCCTATATGAGTTTCGTCATCGAGTTCAAGAACTACTGGCTGCATCTGGTGAGCTGGATGATGAAGTCCGAATGGTCATTGGAGGGGCGGGTTGTAAAGAGCAACAAACGATCATTGGGCGATATGCCATAGAAGCTCAACAGTTCAATGAGACAGTGAGCTTTGACGTAAAACTGGAAAAAGAACTAGTTATTAAGCCAGAATTGATTAATTTGGGTGACCCTTCAGAAAAAGCGCATGCCCTTCAACAACGTTATTCCAATGGCGTAGCGACAGGCGTATTCGAGCTAAGTACGAAGTTATCTCAGCCAGGGTTAATCGTCCCTTCAAACAATACTCAGCTGGCTTTTCGAGCAAAATTTATTCCGGGTGGTGAGCCTGTTGAATATGGTAGTGATGTAAAAACCTTAAACAAGGCTGTGGCGTTGTTTCATCCAGTAATAAATCCAAACGCGATAGCCGATGTGCTCCCTATGTTAGCGAATGACTTTAACCATAGTAGCTGGCGATTTATTAACGACTTGTTTGCTAATTACTCACATCTTCCAATGGCGACCTTTGAGGTGTGGAAAGCAATAGTGAAACATACTGCTTGCTTATCTGCGCTAGCGTTTAAAGCAGATAATCCCGTTCAATTAATGGAGCGTTTGAAAGTAGAATTCAATGTTATTTGGGAACTTATACCGTTGAGTATTTGGCAGTCACATGTTGTTAAGTTTCGCCAGATGCTACTAAATGTAGGGTTACCTGAAAAAGTGGTGGATAACAAAGTTAAGAGCAAGCTAGAAGCTCTTTCTGAATTTACGCCACTGTTTGAAAAGCAGTGCTGTACTCTAATTGACGATCAATTGATTCAACAAAAGACTAATCTATCAGCTGTGTTTCAATATTGCCTCCCTGATTGGAGTCAAGACTTGATGCGAATTCATTTGTCTGACCGTGAATGGCCGACAGCATTTAGTTTTGAGTTAGAAACATGGTGCCATAAGCATTGTAAATCGCTACTTCATTTTAAAGTTAGTCGAGGGTTCCATAAGAGCGTCCTATATTTTCCAATCTTTGCAGCTGCCGTAGTGTGTGGAAAAGCTCAATTAGAAGAACTGTCATCGTCGCTTTATCCCATAGATTATTTCCATCTACGACAGATTGTCGAGTTTGACCGTCATTGGTTTAACCCCGTATTTCAGAGTGCATTGTGCGTATTTACTCAAGAGGAAGCTTAAATGAAGCAATATTTTTCCACACTAAAACAACAAGCGAATAGCCGTGCAAAAGAGTCAACTCTAAGTATTTTGGGGATTAACAATCCTGCTCTTAGAAACCATTTAAGTGAGCGAATGGAAACGGATGAAAAGTTTGTTCACGGCCCTGTGTTTGAGCAAATGTTCTCTTGGGAAGCAGACGAAATAACGATAGAAGACCTTTCTACCTCTGCTTATAACAACCTACTTAGCCCTGAGCTATTAAATGCCCTAGATGTTTCACCACATAAAGAGGGGTGTAAAAAAGACAGTCGCTGCAAGTGTAAGTATGTATTGAATAGAGAAATAAAACCGTACAAACATCAATTGGAAGCATGGAAAGGGTTACTTGATCCTCTCCCTCAATCTCAAATTATTACCAGTGGCACTGGTTCAGGCAAAACAGAGTGTTTTATGGTTCCGGTGCTCGAAGACTTGTACCGAGAGACACAACAGACAAACAGCTCGCTAACAGGTGTGAGGGCGTTATTTCTGTATCCTTTGAACGCGTTAATTAACTCGCAGAAAGAACGGCTAAACGCTTGGACGAGGCACTTTAACGGAGATATTCGATTCTGTCTGTATAACGGCAATACGCCTAATGATCTTAAAGCTCAAGATAGGCAAAGACAAACAAAGCAGCCTCAGGAAGTACTTTCTAGAAAGTTGATGCGAGACAACCCGGCTCCTATTTTGGTCACCAACGGAACCATGTTGGAGTATATGTTGGTGAGGCAAGCCGACGCACCCATCATCCAAAAGTCACAGGGTAAGTTGCGTTGGATCGTACTAGATGAAGCACATACGTATATTGGTTCGCAAGCCGCTGAACTTGCTTTGCAGCTAAGACGTGTGATGCAAGCTTTTGATGTTAAGCCTGAGGATATTCGATTTATTGCGACATCGGCAACAATTGCGGGTGCTGAAGCTGAAACACAACTTAAAGAATACCTCGCTAGGCTAGCTAATGTAGGCGTAGAGCAGGTAGCTGTCATTGGGGGAAGACGTGTAGTTCCTGGCTTACCCCAAGTTACGCCAGCAGATTTAACTATCAGTGAAATAGAAGCGATAGAGCCAGAGGGTGAACAACCCAAAGATAAGAAGCGGAGTCAAAATTCGGAAGTATCAGAGCGTCGATACTCTGCTTTAGCGAGTTCTGCACTAGCCGTTAAAATACGAGAGTTGTTAGCTGGCGACAATGTAGGCCCGGTACATTACGCTGAATTATTCGATAAATTAAAACCTTATGATTTAAACGAAGCAGAGTTATGCCGATGGCTGGATATTTGTACAGGAACCAAACATTCTCATAGCAGTGAGGCGTTTTTAAAACTCAGAGCTCATTATTTTCAGCGAACGTTGCATGGTTTGTGGTGCTGTATTGACCCAAACTGCCCGAATAAACAGCAGTCTAAATTGAATGGCGCATGGCCATTTGGGTTTGTTTATAGTGAGCATCGTCAGAAATGTCATTGTGGGGCAGCAGTGCTTGAATTAGCGTTTTGCAATGATTGTAACGAACCACATTTATTGGCAACTGATCACAATGGTCACTTGCAACAATGGACCGGAAAAATTAATGATGAGTTTTCATTGCTTGATGAAGAAGAAAAAGAGCTAGACGAGGAGCGCTCAGATCAGTTTTCTAAAAACAGAACCGCAAGTGATACTCAAGTTGTTATTGGAGCAAAACAGAGCGATGAATATAAATACCAATTAAAAGGATTTGATACTGCTGGGCGCGAAGAATCTTTGGAAAACAGTTCAATTCACTTAGCTGAGTTGATGAGTGAATCGCAACAGTGCTGCGAATGTGGTTACTCAGGTAGAGGTCAGTACAGTAAAGCGTTACGAAGAGGGTTACTGGGGGCGCCATTCTATACAGCGATTGCTGTACCAACAGTATTGGAATACTGCCCAGATATTGAGGTGGATAAAGAATCCAAGATAGGCCCTAACTCTGTTCCTGGTCGAGGACGTCGGTTAATTACCTTTACCGATAGTCGACAAGGAACGGCAAAAATGTCAATTCGTATGCAGCAAGAAGCAGAACGGTCGCGATTGCGAGGTTTGGTATTTAAGGAGCTTCGTAGGCATGTGGAAGAGAAAGTCATTATAGATGAGGCGTTACTCGACAGCGTAAAAGACTACTTGAGTATGCCTATCGAAAAATTACGAGTTATGCTGCCATCCATCGAAAAATCCATGCCTGAAGATGCTAAGGCACTAAAAGAATATATTGATATTGCCAGTAGTTCGGTTGCTATACCTTTGCCTCAAACAATCACTTGGTCTGATCTTGCAGCTGTTATTAAACAAGATAATGATTTAAAAGAGTCGATGTTAAAAGAGAACAAGCGGTTATCGCCAGAAATTTTCGATGATTCGACAGGGCCTTTACGACTTACGCAAATGCTACTGACGAGAGAGTTTGCGAGACGGCCAAAAAATAGAAACAATCTAGAGACTCAGGGGTTAGTTAAAATAGTCTACCCGGCATTGGACAAAATCGAGGCTGTCCCGGAGCTTTGGGGGAATTATGGTCTAACGGTAAAAGATTGGCGTGATTACCTTAAAGTTTGTTTGGATTTTTTTGTACGTGAAAACTCTTATATAACCATTGATCGTGAATGGATTCGTTGGATCGGTATGCACTTTTCACCTAAAACTTTGTTAGGGCCTGACGCGAATGATGTCGATGAAAACAGAGCCAAGAGTTGGCCGTTAGTACGAAAAGGCAGTAAACGTCAACAACGTATAATTACTTTGCTCACTGTCGCCACTGGCATTGATATTACGAGTACGGCAGGGGAGGACACGGTTAATGGCTGGTTGGTTTCTGCTTGGAATGCGTTAACCGGTTCGAAAATCTTGCAAGATTCAACAGCAGATAAACAATATAGTTTGAACCTGACTAATGTCAGTTTTTCATTGATGAATTCGGCTTATATATGTCCGATTACGAACAAACTGCTAGACACTACGTTTAAAGGAATTACTCCTTATATTCCGTTTAAAGGCCAGTTAGATGGCAACCTATGTGAAAAAGTGAAACTTCCCGCCGTATGGGCTTTCGAAGGAAGTGATGACTTCTTGCTTTCACTTATCTTAATGCGCAAAGATATTGCGAATTCACCGGAAGTAAGATCACTTAGAGAGCAGAATTTGTGGACGGATATTAATGATCGAACGGTAGAGGGTGGTTTTTACTATGCTTCAGCAGAACACTCTGCACAACAATCCGCTGAGCGACTTAAAATCTATGAGGATGAGTTTAAAGTTGGTAGGAAAAATGTCCTCAACTGCTCTACAACAATGGAAATGGGCGTTGATATCGGTGGTATTACTGCAGTAGTGATGAATAATGTACCACCACACCCAGCGAACTATCTTCAGCGAGCAGGCCGAGCTGGTCGATCTAAAGAATCGAGAGCGATAAGTTACACACTATGTAAAAGTAATCCCCATGATATGTTGGTTTTTAATAACCCGAAATGGCCATTTACTACTGTTATATCAGCCCCTCATGTTGCATTTTCGTCTGAGAAATTGGTGCAGAGACATGTAAACTCATTTTTGATGGGACGCTTTTTAATTGAAGAAGTCGGATTAACCAGTAAAGAGAAATTCAACTTAGATCTTGAGTGGTTTAACTCGAAGCTTAATGGTGAAAAATCTATAGCAGAACGTTATATCAACTGGGTCAAAACGTGTGATAAGAGGTTTCAATCAGCCTTAGCTACTTTAGTTAAAGGTACAGCGTTGAGAAATGCTCCTTTAGCACACATCTGTAAACACTCAGCAAAGAAAATAGAGGAAATCACCACTCGGTGGGTAAATGAATATCAATACATAGAAAATGAATTGGTTGGCGTTGATCCCGATGGCCCTTATGCTTTTAAGCTAAATAGTGAAAAGTCCCGTTTATGCCGAGAGTACTTACTGCGGGATTTAGCGACTAAGGCGTTTCTCCCTGGATATGGTTTCCCTACTGATGTTGTAAATTTGGATACCGATAATATCGTTGATTTTAGAAGGCGGCTTCAATTTAGGAACGTTAGCAAACTCGATCGAGAGGATAATGTTTCTATCAATCGAGGATTGCCAAGTCGAAACCTAGCTGTAGCAATTCGAGAGTATGCTCCCGGTTCAGAAATAGTACTCGATGGCAGAGTACATAGAGCGGCAGGTATCTCGCTGAATTGGCAGAAAATTCACGTTGATGGTGCGAAAGATTCTCAGAAGTTTGACCTAGCCTGGCGTTGTCCAAGTTGTGGTCAGACAGGATATAAAACAGATCTGGCAACACAATCTGATTCGAGTAACTTGATGTGCACTAATATAGCTTGTGGCCAAGCTATTCCAAAAAATGATGAAAAAGATCCAAGCAAAAAAGATTATCGAAAAAAGGTGATTCAACCTACAGGCTTTGTTACCGATTATTATCGAGAACCAACCAATAATATTTCTAATAATAATTATGTTCCCGTTCAACCTTCTTGGGTTATTGCATCAGGTACAGCAACGCCATTACCAATACCTGCACTTGGTTATATGGTGTCGGATGCCAATGGCAAGGTCTTCCATCATAGTTCTGGATTGTCGGGTAAAGGGTATGCGTTATGTATGGCTTGTGGCCGCGCAGAGTCAATGACAGCGAAAGGTGAGTTGCCAAAAGCACTTAACTTGGAAAAAGCGCATAAACCACCGCGTCCTAGTAAATTCGATAAAGATGAAGTAGGTCGACACGCTGATTGTGACGGGTCTGCCAAGATAATATCTTCGATTCATTTAGGTATTAACTCCCGAACCGATGTATTTGAACTGGTGATTAAGAACCCTAAAACGGGTGAATACATACCTGATAATGAGCAGGGTCGAAAAATAGCGACCACATTAGCGGTGGCACTACGAAAGTGCTTAGTAGAGCAACTCGGTATATCTACAAACGAGGTCCAATATAGCGTTAGGCCAACAGTTATTGGTGATAATCAACACGCATTAGTGCTACAACTGTTCGACAGCGTGGGCGGTGGTGCCGGATTTTCGACATCCGCGCCATTTCATATTTCCGAGATATTGAATGGATTAGTTGGAAAACTTGATTGTAGGAAGCAATGTGACGCGTTTTGTCCTGAATGCCTTTTAGAGTCGGATTCGAAACACGATACCGATAAGCTCGATCGCATGTTAGCGATAGAATGGTTAGGTGATAATTTTAAACATTACGTATCACTCTCGACTAAGCACCAAAACCTTATCAAGGATGGAAAATACTGCCCTCAAACTATCGAGGCGCAGTTGACCGATTTACTCAATGAAAAGGTGTCGGAATGTTTATTTGTTCTTTCTTCTGAAGTCGAAGGGTGGGATACATCTCTTGTCTTGATGAAATCGAAATTGCATGAACTATTAGCGAAGAATATCGCTGTTTCAATAGTCGTCCCTAAAGTTGAATTCACAGATGAAATTGTGAGTTTCTTAAGGGAAATACAAAAAATTGGCGTTCAGCTTAAATATGGAAAAGAGTGTGGAGCTATTGTTTTTCAAGGCTTAACAAGTAGCGGTTGGTCTACACTAGCGAACCTTGATATTAAAGCAACCACCCCTGGAGAGCATTGGCTTACAGCGGAAGATATTTCCATTGTTTCTTATAGTGAACCAGAAATAGCGACAACCCCTTTCAAATTAGACTCCATAGAGCCAACCCACTTGTTAGGAGCCGTCCATGTTGATCTTACGACTGAATTGAATGGGTCGTTATCAAACTTCGGCAGAGGTTTTGTTAACTTATTGAAGAGTAAAGATGAGCGATTAACAAAGCTCTTCACAGGTGGTGAATTGAAGAGCATTTCGTACTCAGATAGATATCTCCAAAGTCCGGTTTCTTTATTGTTGCTAGCTGAAGTACTCAAAGCGCTAGGAGAAACAGCGGATTGCCAAATAGAAGTAAATAGCTGTTTTGATGAACAAAATCGAAGCCCATTTGCCGTTAATCATGATTGGAACAATCGCTACGATTACGATGCAATATTTAATGCCTGGTTGACTCATATGGCGGGCAAAAGAATCGATATAAATATAATTGATAACAAACGCGAAGTACCGCACCGAAGAGCAATACAGTTGCATTTTTCTACCGGTGATATCGTTGAGGTTACTCTAGACCAAGGCTTTGGGTATTGGCGATTAGGTCTTGCTGGTGGGATGCATCGATTTGATTTCATGAGAGATACGCAAGATCAGATAAAGCGGCTAATTGATATTTATAAATTGGCTAAGGTGTCTAATAGTGCCAGCTGGTCTACTTGGATTGCAATTAACGTGTTGTAAGCATTTCGAATGTTAATAGGTTAAAAATGAAAATAACATCACTTACCGTTGGTGGATTCAAAGGTATTAAGAATAAAGCCACGATTCCACTCGCACCTATCACGTTGTTCTTTGGGGCAAACAGTACAGGTAAAAGCACTGTATTACATGCATTACTGTATCTGTATGAAGTGATCGCTAAACGTAATTTTGATGCACAGTACAGCTCAATCGCTGGGGAGTCGCTCTACTTTGGTGGTTTTCACAATATTGTTCATGGTAAGGATTTAAATGGAGTTATCACCTTAGGTGCAACACTAGATTTTAGAGATGGAGTGGCGGATATTTGGGATGATTATTTGTCCAGCTCTGAACAATGGTTACTAGAATCCCATTTAGGCTTTACACCAGATTCAGACGCTGATGTTGTATCATTTGAGTTAGACATTAAATGGGACCATACCAAAAGTCGTGCGTTTATCAGCCGATATGTATGTAAAAGCCACGGCATTGAGTATTTCAAAACAACAGCTCAAGCCGGTCGACCAGATTGCCAAATTGCTCACTATCAACCACTGCCACATTGGGAAGTAGATGAATCATTTAAAATCGAAAACCTCTTTGATTCTGGCCAGTGGGAAGATGTCTCAATAAATGGCCAAGATGCGTTGCCGAATATCCATAAAAGGCTTGATCTATCCAACGCACCTTTCGATTGGTCTGATGTTTTCGAAAGTCATCCGTTAGCCGCCCAGCTGTTTGCCGAAGCCTCACTCTCTCAAGCAGCGCTTGCGCCACTAAAGCTATTAGTGAATAAACTTGAAGATTTGCTTCATATTGGGCCGTTACGCATTGTGCCAACACGCGCAACCGTCTTGAACAAAAAGACTAGTTCGCAGCGCTGGTATGACGGAACAGCTGGCTGGGAGACCTTCGCCTTTGCCAATGAAAGAGTAAAAGCCAAAACTAATGAAAAGTTCGTTAGTAGCCAGTTCTTTGGCACTAATTACTGCTTTGAGTCTCCAGCTTACGGCGAAACAAGTTTGAGTGAAAAATCAGTCATTCTTAAAGACTCCCATACAGACATCCCTCTATTGCCGTCAAGCGTCGGTGTCGGCGTATCACAAGTGTTCCCATTTGTAGTTGCTACATCGCTTGAGCAAGATCTTATCGTGTCGTGCGAGCAACCCGAACTGCATATCCACCCAAAGTGGCAGTTAGCCTTAGGGGATATGATGATTGAAGCAGTTAAGAATAACCCAGATAGAATGTTTCTCATCGAAACTCATAGTGAGCACTTGATGTTACGCCTTCTAAGAAGAACGATTGATGAAGGGGCTCTTTCAATAACGCCTGATGAGATTAGCGTTATCAATGTGTTTAAACACGACGAAGAAATCCATTATCAACGCCAGCGTATTACGGACAGTGGAGATTTCGAACTTGATTGGCCGGAAGGTTTCTTTGAAGAGCGCTACGGAGAGGTGTAAGAATGATCAGAGAATATGCCGTTGATCCTGATGCCTACACAAGAAATCGTGACTCCCTACAACGCTTCTTCACGGACTTTCGGGCTGAGCAGGGCAGAGTTTGTCTGCAATCCCAAAAAACTGGGAAAGGGCACAACAAGCAAGTATACGCGCTATGGATTTGCAACCAGTAGAACGCAGGAAGTGCTTTGATGAGCTCAGAAAACTTTGTAATACATCTTTGATCCCAGGTATTACAGTGCCTGAGCATATTGATGAATGGTTAGCTCAAGCTAGACATGCGAAAGAGAGCTTCGTTATTCAAGCAATAATTACATCTATCTTTAATGAAGCCAATAGTGAATACGATTACGCAAGTATGATGTTTACTCAGCCAAAAGATTGGATAATAAATCAAACCAATAGCGTACCTAGAAATGCCGAGTCGTTAGCTGATGCTATTTCCATGTCACTTGCGCTAGCTGAAGTCGCTATGTTTATCGACCCCTACTTTCACCCTTCTGACGATAGATATAGAAGGCCTTTTATTGAGTTCATTGAGCGACTTTCTGGTGGCCGCCGTCCGTGCCGAAGAGCGCTAGTGTATACAGCTCTCCAAGGAGATAAAACAAAAGCTGTTTTGCAGAGAGGACTTGAGGACCATATTCAACCACTATTACCAACTGGATTTGAGTTAGAACTATCTATTTGGCCGTCGAATCAAATGCATGATCGGTTTGTATTAACTAAGCAAGTTGGTTACTCATTTGGCCATGGTTTGGACGAAGCCGCTTATCAAGGTGCAATCGAAGTCAATATTCATCGACTGGCAGAGACTGCAAGGCAGGCTGAATATCGTAAGTTTTCAAACACAGCTATTCGTCAAGGAGACCCAATTGTCACCGTTGGCTCTTAGGAAACAAACACTAGAACCATAAATACTAAACCGCTATCCACTGCATGGCGGTTTTTTTTAGCACGCATGTAACAATATTTACCTTTAATAAATATTGTTACCATATGAAACTGTGATAGTTTGCAAAGATTCAATTAAATCATAATGTTAGCGTTTGGCATGCTTGTTGATTGCATTGTTGTATCAACATTTACGAATCGAGGTGCCATCGAATATGACAGACGCTAATTCTACTACTTTAACAATTCCATCATTTTCTTTTCCGGATATCCAAGTATCTGGAAATAGAGTCGAGAGGTTCGGACGTCGCTCGTTTGAGCTCGCTGTATCGATAGCTGCTACAGATAACGCTGATATCGTTGTCTGCAAGTCGCCAATTGGAGGTGATTTCTCCCAGTTCTATATTGTTAAAAGTAAGTGCGTTTGTACTTCACACCTTGAAGGTTACCCCGTTTTATACACACTAAAACCTTCGAGTTTTAAGGCGCTGGTCGTTGAATCTGAACTTCGGTGGCTAAATCATCCGTTGACGAAATTGAACGATTTGAAACCCACGCAAATTGCCAAATCTTGGCAGAATCAGTTCATGTTTAAGGCCGAGGATAAAGAGTCGGATACTATGGGGCTGCGTACGCCTCAAGTCGGTGCTCTTCATGCAATCTCTGCTGAGTTTTCAAGGTCAGCGAATATAGAGCCTAGTACAGTCGTTCTACCAACTGGAACAGGCAAAACAGAGACTATGTTGGCGACAACGATCTACCACCGCTGCGATAAAGTCCTGGTGTTGGTTCCTTCAAATTCGTTGCGTGATCAAATCGGCGATAAATTCAAAACTCTTGGTTGTTTGGCAGAGCTGGGTGTTGTACCCGAGAAAATACTCCATCCTGCTGTCGTGAAAATTAAAAAGGGCATTAAGACTGTAGAAGAGGCGCAGAAGCTACTCGATAGTGCTAATGTGCTCGTTGCAACACCACAAATATTGAAATCACGCTTTGCCAATTCTGGCGTGCTTGAAACAATCTGCAACGCTTGTAGTCATCTGTTTGTTGACGAAGCTCATCATATTTCCGCGAGTACCTGGAATGGAATAAAAGAGCAATTTGTCGGCAAGCGCGTTATCCAATTTACCGCTACGCCTTTCCGTAATGACACTCAGAGCTTAGGTGCAAAAATCATTTATAACTACACCATGGGAGAAGCTCAAAAAGCAGGTTATTTTACTAACGTACAACTCGAACCAGTAGAAGAATATTTCCAAGACTCTATGGATCTCGCTATCGCAGATAAAGCGATTAAGTTGCTAAAGCATGATATGGCGTCACGGCTTGATCACTTAATGATGGCTAGAGTGAAAACGAAAGAGAGAGCGAAAGAAGTCTTTGCTCTTTATCAGAAACTGGCACCAGAGCTTAAACCAGTCTTGGTGCATTCTGACCTTTCTAAAACGGAACAAAATAAGCGCCTTGCCTCTCTGCGAGCACGAGAAGCCAAAGTGGTAGTATGTGTTGATATGCTAGGTGAAGGGTACGATTTACCAAACTTAAAAATTGCGGCTATTCATGACCATCATAAAAGTTTGGCGATAACGTTACAGTTTATCGGGCGGTTTACCCGTGTCTCTCATAAAGAAACACTCGGTTCTGCAAGCGTGGTTGTGAATATAGCTGACCCTGGCGTTGAAGGTGCGTTGCAGAAATTGTACGCACTTGGTGCTGATTGGGATGAAGTATTAAGACGCTTGTCAGAGAATCAAATAGAACGAGAGGTGCGATTACAAGAGGTTGTTGACTCTCTTAGAGAGCAAGGGGACTTGCACGAACAGCTCTCGCTCTGGAACTTGCGACCATCTTGTTCAGCTATGTTATTCAAGACAGATTGTGAAAGTTGGAATCCTGAGAAGTTCACGGATATAAAATTCAGTCATGATGAAATGTGGCATTCAATTTCGGCTGAGGAAAATATTTTGGTGCTGTTGGCTGTAGCCAGCACGTCAGTGAAATGGGGCCACTTTAAAGATGTTAAAGACATCAACTACAAAATACTGATAGCTCATTGGGATAATGAACGGAACGCTTTACTCATTTATTCAAATGATTATAAGGGTTTTAAAGTAGAAGTACTGGCTGAAAAATTATGTGGTGAGTCGACTTATGTGATGTCCGGAAAGCAGATTTTTAATGTCCTCAATAACATCGAATATCCACTAGTGAATAATCTTGGTTCTGCACAAAACGGAGCGATAAGCTTTACGCAGTTTTTTGGACCAAACGTTACTGAGGGGCTAAGCGCAGTTGAAAAATCAGCGTCAACTCTTAGCAATATTGCGGCCATGGGGTACGAGGATGGCAACAAAGTATTGTGGGGGTGTTCTGAACGTAAAGGTAAAGTTTGGTCTCCCAAAGCGGGTTCAATCGCCGACTGGTTACTCTGGGCAAAAGCAGCGTGGGATAAAGTAGTAGAGGGTGGTAATGAGGATACTAATATTACACGTGACTTCTTGAGACCTCAGAAAATAGACAACCCTCATCCTTATATGCCGATATCAATTCAGTGGGGGGAGCAACTTCAAGTCCGTTATGAAGAGGGCGTCAAAATCTACTTTGGTTCATCTTCATTCTACTTGTACGGAGTCGACTTAAAAGTGACATGGGATGAACAAACTAAAGAACCTATTCTGGTTTTTGAGTCCTCTCAAACCACATCAAAATACAAATTATTGATCGACCAAGAGCTGTCTAAAGGTTATGACTATCAATTGTTAGAAGGTGAGCCGATATCCATTCAAGTAGGAAACTCTGAACCTAGACCGCTCATAGAAGAGATGTACCACGATCCAATATTCGTCTACTACGCTGATGGCTCATTTTCTTATAACTGTTACTGGGTTGAAGTTAGGGACAATATAGGTAGTTATTCTCCTGACTCTTTGAATTCCGTCGAATGGATCGTAGACATAACGAAAGAGTCAATGGGTGTGAACTTAAATACTGATACAGTACAGCACCAAACTTGGCAGCTTATCGACTCAGAGTACGACATCGTCATCAATGATGATGACCATGGAGAAGCTGCTGATTTAGTAGCGATTAAATCTCTACCAGACAAGATTATTCTAAGCCTATACCACTGCAAATACTCTCATGGTAGTGAACCTGGAAGACGACTAAGTGATCTTTATGAAGTCTGCGGGCAGGCTCAACGTTCTGTGCGTTGGAAGCATGTTGGTCTTCCTTATCTATACAAACATATTCAAAAGCGTGAAGGGGCTTGGAAAGGGCGAGGTCACAGCCGTTTTCTTAAAGGGAATATAGCTCAGTTGGAAAGCATCAAAAATCGCTCACGTACCACTCCTATCGAGTTTCAAGTCGCAGTGGTGCAACCGGGAGTGAGCAAAGAGCAAATTACAGAAGAAATGCTCAAATTACTTGGAACAACAGAACTTTTCATAAAGAAAACAACATTGGCTGATTTACGCGTGTGGTGCTCGGAGTAAATCCGTTCCCAAATTTACGCTAACGATATAAATAGAAGGAATTTATTGTGACAACGACAGTATGTACAGCAACGATGAACAGAAAAGACAAGCTCCAAACCCTAATGGCTCAGATGAGCGATGGATTATTGGAAAGGGAGCATCAAGTTAAACTTATGATGCTAGCCGCACTTTCCGGTGAGCATGTCTTACTCGTTGGGCCTCCAGGAACGGCTAAAAGTGAATTGGCAAAGCGACTGAAAAGTGTCTTTGTTGAGGCTAATTACTTTGAACGATTAGTGACGCGTTTTTCTGTTCCAGAAGAGCTGTTTGGGCCGCTTTCGATCAAAGCGTTGGAAGAGGATCGTTACAACAGGCTTACCAGTGGATATCTGCCTGAAGCATCCGTGGCGTTTATTGATGAAATTTTTAAAGCAAACAGTGCAATTTTGAATAGTCTTCTAACACTGTTAAATGAGCGTCAGTTTGATAATGGAAATCGAAGAGTCAATGTTCCTTTAATCTCTGTTGTAGCAGCAAGCAACGAGTTACCGGAAGGGGAAGAGCTAAGCGCTTTATACGATAGATTTATTTTGCGTTCTTATGTGTCGCCTGTGTCTGATGGGGCATTTGAAGAACTTCTGAGCGGTACTTTGAAAGAGTTTGATCCTGATCTGAATATTCGTTTAAAGCTTGATGACCTAGATGAGGTACAGAAGCTAGCTGAAAAAGTGGAGTTAACCACCGTTACGATTGAGGCGTGTAAAGAGTTCAAACACTACCTTAAATCGCAAGAGATTAAGGTATCTGACCGCCGTTGGCGTAAGCTGGTGAAATTAATGAAAGTGTCCGCTTTCACTTCTGGTTTTAACGAAACCAGCATTTACGATACTTGGATTCTTCCTCATTGTTTATGGGAACAACCAGAGCAATTTGAGGGGCTTCAAGATCTTTATAGACGCTTGGTGTCGGTTGATGGCAAGCAGGCACCATCAAGTTTAATCAAGTATTTATCTGTTTGGGAAGCTAAGTTAAAAGAAGAGAAACAATCACTTAAATGCAACAATGATGGGCAATTAATCTACCTCGATCCAGATGGGAAAGAAACACATGATAAGAGCAGTTATAGACAGAAAAAAGACGCTAAGGGAAGGTTACTTTTTTTAGATCGTGATGGATATGAAACGATCGAGAAAGAATACTCTTATGGTTATCAACAGATCACATATAAACCAGCCAAAGAAAAGGTTACACACAAACAAGCTTTCTTAAACAATACGTTTTCTAAAGCCCATATTGATAGCAGGGTGAACACAGCGACAGATTTAATTAATAGCATAACAGGCCACCTCAATAATATTGAGGACGAGCTATTAAATGTGAATACCTACTTTATGAATAGTTTATGGCTCGATCTATCTTTACTACCGGATGTGATTGAGTCTCTAAATGAATCGAAAACGACAGCCAAGAAGCTTTTATTAAGAGCAGAGAAATTAGCAAAAGAGTTCTCAAACTTGCCAGTAGAAAAAGTCCTAACATCAAAAATAAAAGATGTACAGGGAGAGTCAGATGCGATTGAAGGTGAGCTTATATGATAACGGAAACCTATCAAATTCAGTCTCCGTCATTCAACTTGGATAGCCAATTTACATGCATCGATAATGTGCCGGAGAAGTTTCTTCCGGCGGTTATTACGAGCTCTGCCGGTGATTTAGTCGAGCGGTGCGAGTCATTAGTTAATTCTAGAAATGAACTCTTTAGGGGAGGGAGTCCGACAAGTTTATCTCCCTTAGCGCCTCAACCTCTGACAAATGTTATTTGCAAAGCGGTAGAAGAAACAAAATTAAGTCGGTACTGCTTACAGAATGAAGAGGTCACAGATGCTTTGCTATCTGACATTCTCACTACGATAGATACGCTTCAGTCTAAAGCATCGTTGTTAGTTCCTGACCAGATTAAGCAGTTGGAAGAAGAAGCATTAAATCAAATCAAGCAAGCTTTAGAGAAGAGTAAGAACAAGCGTAAACAAACTAAACCCATTTCCCTCACTAATACTCAACGAACAAGAATTGCCGTTACTGCCTCAGAGGAAATATGGCAGCAATTAATCTCTAAACAGGATGGTGTTGGCATCTTACCTGATGTATGGCATGAAAGGTTAGTGGTATGGGCTCAATTAGAAGAGGTATTTACTGAACTTGGGCTGATCACAGATTTAGGCTTTGACTTATCAAAAGGCGTTTTCCAAAGCCATGGTTGGCTCGATATCACGCGATTAAATAAATTAGTTAAAAAGCTCCCTAAGTTGCAAAACTTGATTCGAGACTTAGGGCGTGATGATCAAGCTGAAGGCTCAGTACTTGAAGAGATCGTGATCAAAATGAGTATCGCTTCTAGACAAGAGAAGTCTGTAGCAACACCTATTGTTCCTATGGAAACGAAAGGCATTACTCGCTCAGATTCGGTCTCTCGAATGTTGCCCCAAGAAGCTTCGCTATTAACCAACCCTATACTCAAAAAACTCTGGCATGCCAAGCGAGCCGAGCATGCTTTACTTTCATACTCCGTGGAAGGGACAGAGGTTCTGGAAACAGAAGAGAAGCTAGATCAAGAGTCTGTTAGTGAAAAGCAGGGCGATAAAAGCAATAAGAACCGGGGCCCAATGGTAATTTGTTTGGATACTTCAGGATCTATGAAAGGGCTACCAGAAAACATTGCTAAAGCGACCGTTTTGGAATGCTTGAAAGTTGCCTATAAAGAACAACGGCGTTGTTACGTTTATCTCTTTGGAAGTAAGAAGGAGGTTCGTGAACTTGACCTGACATTAGATGCTTCAAGGTTTAATGACTTGCTTAACTTCCTTACGATGTCTTTTGGAGGTGGTACTGATGCTGAAGGACCACTCAACAAAGCTCTAGAAAAATGTGATTCGGAAGAGTGGTATAAAGCCGATATCCTGCTAGTGAGTGATGGCGAATTTCCAGTGTCTTCAGGGCTGAGTAGGAAAATTAGCAATCGAAGAGAGAAGCAGGGACTACAAGTTCATGGCATTCAAATTGGTCACTCGCATTACACATCAATGAGCAAAATTTGTGACCCTATTCATTACTTTTCGGAGTGGGTTAATTTAAGACATTAGACGCTTATATGGGAAATTAACTCTCAGAAAGGTTAGTAGTTAACCGCCACTAGATTATTGAAGTAACTCAACTTTATTGAATCTAGTTAACATTGATTTAATCCTAAATATGGTAAATTCCACTTTATTCACATAATCATGATAATTAGGACAAAGGATGTCAGAAGCGAAAGCCAATTTTGAGTACGCGATCTCAGACGCAGAGCAATTATTAGAGTGTTACGATCAGTTAAACGGATGTAAATCCAATACCCAACCTCCAGAGGTACTTAAGAGAGCTACTCTGATAATGACCCTTACTGCTTGGGAAACCTATGTAGAAGATATAGCAAAAGAGCTTGTTGATGCCAAATATGGGGTAGTTATGGGCTCTCAACTAGGACAAATTATAGAGAATCGTTTAGAGGAGCAGCTTAAGTACTTTCATAACCCTGGCTCTAGGAAAACGAAAGCTTTATTTGAAGAGTTTTTTGGTATTGATGTTACTGAGGCTTGGGTATGGGCTAGCTACATTACCGCAGATGAATCTCGATCACAGCTAAACAAATGGCTCAAAAAACGAGGTGAAGCTGTGCATCGTGCCCATACAGATAGAACTGAAGCTCACATCGTCAAGCGTGAAGAGTTGAATAAGTGCATCAGGTTTTTTCGAGAGTTGGTGAACGTGACTGATACAAGGTTATCGGAACTGTAATGATTGTATGTTTTCTAATCTTGAGATGAGTCTTACCAGTTAGCTGAAAGTAACTTTCTTACTGCAGTAGTTTTGCTGAAATATTTGATTCACAAAAATATCAACTTATGGTTGTTTCAACAACTGGATTACTAATACCAACAAAGGCCGCTTTTTTAAGTGGCCATTTTTATTAATAACCATATAAAATAAATTGATATTTTGATGTCAATCGACAATGACTCTGAGCTATAGTTAGCTTCTTTTCATACTTTTTATGGATGCAATTATGAAACCTATTACTGTCGCAATGTCAGTTTTTGCTGTGTTAATGTCTTTTGGTTCTGTCGCGGCACAAGAGTGTAGTGGCTTGTCTGGTTGTGAGGCAAAAGTTTGTCAGATTGAAAAGCAAATGGAATTCGCTAAACAGCACAACAATTCAAATAAAGAAGCAGGTTTACAAAAAGCGTTAACGGAAGTGAAAGATCATTGTACAGTAGATGGCTTGAAAGACGACTTGCAAGACGACATCGATGATGTAATGGATGACTTGGCAGAGCATCAAGATGATTTAGCGGAAGCGATTCAAGACCAAGAGCTTGATAAAGTCGAAAAATACAAACAAAAAATTGCTGAAGATAAGCAGGAGCTTGAACAATTAAAGGCTGAATTGCAAAAGCTGTAAAGCTCTTATGATCGGTATATATTAATAAGTTTCAATAGAAAATGGCGCTTGGATTAATGCCTATGCGCCATTTTAGTTTAGCTATCTTTTGTAATAATAAGATTAGTCATCTACGCGACAGTTAGAGACCTCGGTGTTTAGGTTGATTAAAGTACATTCAACATCAGTACGAGAGCCGTTATTACCAAATGATCCATTGATATTGGTATATCCCCAAAGACTGTCATTCTCAATAGAACCTTCTAGGTCGATTTCGTTATCGTTAGTTTCTAGCTCTTCCACTTCTTTGACTAAGTAAATGATATTGCCACTAGCATCGGTAGATTCTACACCTTCAATTTCAATGTTTGCGTTATTAATGCTTGCCATGTTTAAGCGATCTTCGAATTGAGTACGGCTATCAGTAATAAATTTATAACCATTAATTGAGAAACTAGTATCATCGATTAACGTTGCTGTGCCAGATAGTGCAAACTTAACACTAGATTGAGTTTGAGAGCCGGAGCCATCTTCAAATTCAATTTCAGTCGCTTCTAGACCTGACGTACCATTTACAAGCTCTACCTCAATATGTGCACCTTCAATAAGGTCAGATTGCATGCCATCATCAAATACAGTGCTATTAGTGATCGTAATGCTAGTACGGCCATTGAGTTCGAACGATGTTTGTTCATTGTTCACCCAAGTGATAATACCTTCTAATTCAGCACCGCTGTATTGGTTATCATCTTCGATTTCAATTTCAATGGCATTAAATTGAGTGTTTACAAAATGACCTTCAACTTCAACCCATAGTCCGTTAGATAATGGAGCATCGTCATCTATCTCTATAGCGCCAGCATAAGAAATCAAGGTTTGACCGATGTAAAAGGTTTGGTTTGTAGTATTAAGTGATGAGATTGGACCTTCAATTTCGGCTTCACCATTGTGAATGAAAGCAGCGTCATAAATACCAATAACCTGCCATTGGCCACTGTTATCAATGTAACCATCTACTAAAACCCAGTCACCAACTTGATAGTGAGGGGCAGATGAGTAAGTTCGTGTGCTTGTTGTTGTCGGAATATCTGTACCATTTACAGTAATCGTATCAGCGTTTACAGCCGTTATTTCACCGACTAGGCTAGGATCGAGTTCGATTTCTGTCGCTACACCGTTACGGTTAGTTTCAACATCAACACGCATGCCTTTTTGAATATCGGTTAAGTTTAGTCGTGTTTCGTCATATTCCACTTCAGCGTTAGAAGCATCAAGTTCAAAGCCATTTACGGTAATTTTGCTCTCTGAAACTTCTGTTACTGTTCCGGTTAACTTTTCCGGAGATGAGTAAGAATTAGCATTATCTGATGAATTGTTATCACTACCGCTACCACCACAAGCTGAAAGTAGCGCTGCAACCGATAAGCATAAAATTGTCTTTTTCATAATAAACCTTAATTTTTATATTTGTATTGTAGGAGTCGTTGATTTACAGGTATCTTAATTGGCCAAACGTAAAGAAAACGTGAAGAAAAAACACACAAAGTCAGAGGAAGGTCTATAAAGTCATGAAAGTGTTAATTGTGGATGATACGCATAGTGTTGTTGAAACGATAATGGACTATTTAGAGCTTGAAGGTATCGTCGCTGACTGTGCTTATCACGGAGAGAGTGCATTAAAGCTTATTGAAGAGAACCATTATGATGTGATTATTATGGACATCATGATGCCGAAAATGGACGGAATCAGCGCGGTGAAAAAGCTGCGTGAAGAATTATTCTGTAATACACCGATTTTGTTTTTAACTGCTAAAGATACTTTGAACGATAAAATTGAAGCGTTTAATTCAGGTGGTGATGACTTCTTAAATAAGCCTTTTGCCATGGAAGAATTATGCTTACGCTTGCATGCGTTACATCGCCGTGGGCCTAGACTCGATGTCGGTAATTTAAGTTTTGCCGATCTATCGATGAACTTACAAACCAATGAAGTTACCCGTTCTGGTCAGCCAATTAAATTAAGTAAAATCCAACGTACGATCTTCAAATTACTCCTTAAAAACGCACCAGGGGTAGTTTCAAAAGAGGCGGTAATTTCTGAAGTGTGGGGAGAAGAAAGCCCATCAAGTGATTCATTACGTAGTCATATTTATGGTTTGAGAAGTGCGCTTGATAAAGGCTTTGATTCAACTCGATTGGAAACTCTACATGGTCAAGGATATCGATTAAAAGATGACTAACGCGCCCAGTTTTTTTAAGAAAATACGCTTAACCTTTATCGTGCTGACTAGCGTGATGTTCTTGCTATTTGGGGGACTGATTTATTTTGCTCAAGACCGATTAGAAATGATCAGTCTTGAACATCGATTAACCACTGAAACTCAAGAATATTTAAAAAATTATCGACGTTATGGTTTCAAAGCAGCTCAACCAGATCCGCAAGAACTCGATACTTATTGGTCAAAAGAAGAACACCCAGACTGGTTAGAACCTTATCAAACTCCCGGTTTTTTTGAAGTGCAACTCGGCCCAGAAGATAAACACTTTTTAGTCACCAAACACCCATCAGGTAGCGGTTGGTTATACGTGGTTTTCCAAGATGATGCCGATGATTATCTAGATGAATACGAAGATAACCTTCACCTTATTACCTTTTTGGTTGGTGCGGTTTTCTTAATGGCGGTAATGGCTTATGGCTTATATTTCGTTCGCTTATTTTCACGTCCATTGATTCAGATTGAAAGTAAAATTGATTCAATGGCCCCTGATAAGCCAGATTTTGTGGTCGATACGCCGTATAAAGAAACCCGAAGTATTGAATACACATTACTAGATAATAAAGCCAAAATTGCCTCTTATTTTCAGCGTGAACAAGAATTCAGTCGCTTTGCTTCACATGAGCTGCGTACCCCCATTATGGTGATCAAAGGGTCGACCGAGTTACTGCGTAAAGTGCCTGATATGCCTCGCGTAGCAACTAAAGCCGTTAATCGTATTGAGTATGCCGGTAACCAAATGCAGATCTTAACGGAGGCATTTCTGCTACTAGGTAAAGAAGACATTGAAGCGCACCATATTAGCCGTGAGCCTCTTTCTGAGCATATATATACAGTGCTAGAAAATATGTCTGAGTATTTCTCAACGCAAGATGCCACCTATCAATTCAAGGAAGTCAATCCGGGTACGATCGATGCACCATCAAGCTTTATTGATATTGTGATGACGAATTTATTAAAGAATGCCTTTAGTTATAGCATTGGCGATATCGTCGTGGAATTAACAGATAAAAGCTTAATTATCACAAATCAACATGATGGCAACGACATGCACAATTCCGGTTACGGCTGCGGTTTGGTCATTATCGAACGAGTATGCAACCGAATGAACTGGCAATTTAATACCGAAAATAACGGTAAATTATTTAAGGCGAGAGTGGTGTTTGGGTAAGAGGAGGGGGTAAATGTGACCTCAACAAATTTAGATCTACGCCTAAAATAAATTTCACAAGATAGCGTATTCTCAATCTTCATCATTTCGGAGGGGTTATGAAGCCTGGGCAGCAGAGAATACGTTTTCAATTTATGGAGTTATTGCTTTATTGGGAAGGGGGTTTTACCAAAAAACAAATTACCGAGCAGTTCAACATTACTCGACAGCAAGTGAGTAAAGATATTCATTTATATAGCCAGCAATACCAACCGATTAAACTTGAATCTAACTATTTACATACATCAGGCGTAGAAGCGTTTTCTCCTTTTTTAATCTCCAAGAATGCCGATGAATACCTTAGCTGGCTGCATAGTCGTAACTTAAATTTCCTTAAACATAGTCATATTCAATCAGACGCTTACCAAATTGAGCTTCCGGTTCGTAATGTATTACCACTGGTCATTCGTCGTTTAGTTCAAGCAATACGAGAAAAACAAAAACTTGAAGTCGACTACGTTTCAATTTCTCACCCAGAAAAAGATGGACGCATTTTTCATCCTCATACCTTTGTTTACACTGGTATTCGATGGCATGTACGTGGATATTGTGAAAAATCCCAAGGTTTTAGAGACCTAGTATTAACTCGATTTTATAGTGAGCCCGAAGTCCTTGGGACATCTCATGTTTCCTCATTAGATGATAATGCATGGAATACGGAAGTTGAGATTATTCTTGCTCCTGATCCAAGACTTAATTCCATGCAGCAGCAAATCCTAATGAAAGATTACAACATGGACGATGGGCAATTAGTCATCAAAACCAAAGCGGCATTAGTCAGCTATGTATTAAAAGCAATGCAAATAAACTATGGGCATTGGCATAAAGTACCGGAAGCACAACAACTTATTTTACATAATCAAAAGGAAATTGAGCCTTGGCTATACGATTAAAAGAGAAAAAGCAGTAAGAGTGTAAAGTAAGTTTACATGGGTAAATAGACAGGATTGAATGAAGCAAAGGTTTTGCTAAGTTATCCATAGTGAAATTGAGGATGAATATTATGGATGATTTTAGCCCATCAGATTTGAAAGCCATTTTGCATTCAAAACGCGCCAATATATTTTATTTAGAATATTGTCGAGTGATGCAAAAAGATGGGCGAGTTTTATATTTAACAGAAAGCTCAAAAGAAAACCTATATTTCAATATTCCAATCGCAAATACCACCGTTTTACTTCTAGGTAATGGTACTTCTATTACTCAAGCTGCAATGAGAATGCTGGCACAGGCGGGAGTATTAGTTGGGTTTTCTGGTGGTGGCGGAAGCCCTCTTTATATGGCGAACGATGCTGAACAACCCATAGAGTGGTTAACGCCTCAAAGTGAATATCGACCGACTGAATATTTACAAGGTTGGTTGGGTTTTTGGTTTGATAGTGACAAAAGGCTTGCCGCAGCCAAGCAGTTTCAACTGGCTCGTATTCATTATTTACAAAAGACGTGGCAGAACAATCGTGAATTAAAAATGGAAGGCTTTGATTTTGACGATAAACAAATTCAAGCTTTTCTTGACGATTTTTATACTCGCACAGATGAAGCAACCAAACAGCAAGAGCTATTACTCACCGAAGCTCAACTGACTAAGCGTTTATACCGTTATGCTGCAAATGCTACTAAGCAAACTAACTTTAAACGTCAACACCAATCTACAGACCTTGCGAATGATTTTTTGAACCATGGTAATTACTTAGCTTATGGATTAGCCGCGACTACTTTATGGGTGCTTGGAATACCACATGGTTTTGCTGTCATGCATGGTAAGACTCGCCGTGGAGCCTTAGTGTTCGATGTTGCTGATCTCATCAAAGATGCAGTTGTTTTACCTTGGGCATTTATTTGTGCCAAAGAAGGCGATAGCCAACAAGAGTTTCGCCAGCAAGTTTTACAAGCCTTCACCGATAATAAATCGCTTGAATATATGTTTAATACTGTAAAAGCGATTGCACTACCCGAAGAGCAAGAGGAGCAATCGTTATGATGGTGACCTTTGTTTCTCAATGCGAGAAGAACGCCCTCAAGAAAACCCGCCGAGTGTTGGATGCTTTCGCAAATAGAATTGGCGACAACACTTGGCAAACTGTTATTACTGAAGATGGCCTACAAACTGTTAAAAGGATGCTAAGAAAAACAGCCAGTCGGAGTACTGCGGTTAGTTGCCATTGGATTCGTTCCAGATCAAGAAGCCAGTTTTTGTGGGTAGTGGGAAATAAAAGTAAGTTTAATCTAGAGGGTGTGGTGCCAGTAAATTACACCGAAGTGAATGATATAAAAATGGATGAAACAAAAATCATGTCAGAAGTAGTTTATGCAAATACACAAAAACAGTTACTTTCAGAGCATCTATTTGCTGTCGGCACTGTAGCAGCACTATTAATTGAGCAGTTATTCGGCAGTGAGCAATCAAGCTTAAGGCAAGCCGCTTTTGTAAGTGGATCTTTACATGATATTGGTAAATTAGACCCTGAATACCGAGCTTGGCTTGAAAAAGAGATCAATAAAAATAAACAGCAATTAGTAGAACTACAAGATGATGGGGTGCATATCGACGCTGCTAAGTTTTCTTTTGAAAAACATCCTAGACACAATGAGATTTCGTTATGGCTATGTCAGTTTATAGGGCTTGAGGCTGTGCTCCCAAATAAAGGGTTAGTTGAATATATTGAGCACACGGTTTTTTGGCATCATGCCAAGCCAATTCGTAAAGATGAATATATAAAGATTAATGATGTGCATCGTAAACTGAATGTTATATATAAAGATAAAGGTATACAAGAGTTAGTAGCACATGCAGAATTGTTACTACACGATGTAGTAGATATCCAAATAAATTATACTCAATCGAATTTAAGTGCTGACTTTAAAAAATGCTCAATTAAATATAGTGAAGACCTAACCTCAGGATTCCGTAAAACAGAATTACCATATTATAAACAATACGAATGTGAAGGATCGTTTAAACCTTATATTGATGACATTAGTTTTAATAGTAAAACTGATATTTTAAGATCTTGTGTGATAAGTGCTGATCGTCAAATTTCTGCATTAAGTTCAGAAGAGTTGAGTAATTACATAGCAACTGGCACGTTGAATTTATTGGTTGAGAAAACACTCAAACAGGAGAGTAACTTAGCCCAGCAAATACAAGATTGTTTAGCTGGTTTTGAGCAAAAATACCCAAATAGTAAACGAAATAGCGAACAAGCGGTTACAGCTAAATCGTTACTAGACGTAGAGCATGTTGCGGTACTTAACGGCCCTGCAGGTTGTGGCAAAACAAAAATTGCTTTGGAATGGGCGAAATTAAGCGAGGCTAAGAAGATCATTTGGATTTGTCCACGCGTGCAAGTATGTGAAGGACTTTACCAAGATCTGATAAGTGATGAATATCTACCATCTGGAAAAATTGAAATTTGTACAGGGGAGTTTAAGTATATTAATAATCAAGGTGAACAAGAATCCACCTTACAAGGGAAAGAATTTTCAGGCGATATTGTATTAACGACGATCGATCAAATCATTAATAGTATTACTACGCATACCAATGTGACGGTACTTACCGATTTTTTAAATAGTCATATTGTATTTGATGAATTTCACGAATATATCCCCATGCCTGCATTTAACTTATTGTTTGCCGAGTTGGTGCAAGCGAAAAAATTAATGGGGAGTCGTGCCAATACATTACTTGTTTCAGCAACACCTAATTATAGCTTTATTGAAAATATTTTAGAAATAGATAAACAAGACATCAAGTCGATACAGAGTTTTAATCAAAGCCAATATCAAATAAATTTCGAATTGTTTGATGAAGCACAACAAGATCAAAATAATCCTCTATTTAAAGTACAACCGAAAAACACCATTGTTATAAGTAATACAGCAACATTAGCTCAGCAAGCTTTTATTAAAAACCAAACGATTGAAAATGCGATTGTGTTTCATGGAAAATTTAAAACAAAAGATAAGCAAGCCATTTTCAGCAAAGTGTATGAAAGTTTTAAAGCGAAAGGGAGTAGGGAATTCGATGTACTACGAAGTGGTCCGATAGTGCAAGCTGCACTTAATATTACCTGCTCTCAAATGACGAGTGAATTTACAACGGCGGAAAACTTTTTGCAGCGCTTAGGGCGTTTAGACCGTTTTAGTGAGAGTCGGTCTATTAATCAATATACGGTTGCTATACCGAAAGTTATTCCGGAATCCAATGGAAAAATCACCTGTAATTGTGCTCGCTTTTTAAATGGTAGTAATAGCTATCGAAGCGCCTATGCGTGGTATGAGTTTTTACAAAAGAACTTACCAGAACAACCTTTAACTATTAATGAGATTTATCAGCTTTATGAATCCTTTTATCAATCTAATCAAGGGCAAGAAGCGGTAAGGCAAGATTTGTTTGCGGCATTAAAAGAAAGTGTCAAAGTTATTGTTGCAAAAGTACATGACCCAATTCGCTTTATAAAAAAACGAAAAGCCAGTGATAAAAAGAAATTGAAAAAATCATCGCTACGGGGTGATAGTCGCTTTGTGCAAATGGTTGTGATGGATATTGAAAGCTTCGATAACTTTACGATTACTAATGAGTACGCAGTTGATTGGCAAGAGACGGATAGTGACTTTTCAAATTGTTATACAGAATCCCTGAATTTGCTGCGCAACGCAGGGATCATTGATTACGTAGCCAAAAAGCACCACCAAATAGATGAAACTAGCCCAAGTAAAGGGATTACCGCTAAAAATATTGGCTTGCGTAAGCAGGTTTTAGAAGGGGCTGCAGTAGATCCTCAGTTTCCAATTTACTTAAGTTATACACCATCAGATTTACTATCAAAATTAGGTGAAAACAAAAATGACGAATCTGCTATTTATTACTTAAAAGGCACCAAACAAGTAATTGGTGCAATGCCATTCAGCAAAATTATTCAATCATAAACGAAGAAGGGAAAAATACATGGAAAAAGTAACAGGAATTAAAAGTGTCGATTTTAAGATTGTCGCGTTAGGTCATGGCGTAGTGAACTGGAATGGCAGGGCAACCGCATGAGTGTCTAATTTTTCGCCACCTGACTAAAGCCAACACTTAATACTGCCTCTAACATGGCGGT
>NZ_JBLWZK010000014.1:0-67733 GCF_048266485.1 Vibrio sp.
ATTTCTGCGCCAAAGGAAAGCTTGAAAGCTATTCCTCAACCGGCTTTATAGGAGGCTATGAATATGAGTTCGAATAAGAATCGCCATTCAATAGTCGAGAAGAACGTCGGTCTATTGGCAATTTTGATGGTTTTTGCTATTAGCTTAGGGGCATTAGTGGAGATCACTCCTCTAATTTTCCAAAAGCAAACGACTGAACCTGTCGAAGATTTAAAACCTTATACTGCTCTCGAAATGGAAGGCAGAGACATTTATGTTAAAGAAGGTTGTCATGTATGCCACAGCCAAATGATTCGTCCATTTCGTTCGGAAACAGAGCGTTATGGTCACTACTCTGTTTCTGGTGAATCAGTATGGGAACATCCTTTCTTATGGGGTTCTAAGCGTACAGGTCCTGACCTTGCTCGTGTAGGTGGACGTTATTCTGATGAATGGCATCGTGTTCATTTACTCGATCCTCGTGAAGTCGTGCCAGAATCTATTATGCCTGGCTATCCGTGGTTGGCGGAAAACACACTAACAGGCGAATACACTCAACAAAAACTTGAGTTATTCCGTGATGATTTCGGCGTGCCGTACACTGATGAGCAAATTGCTAATGCGAAAAAAGATGTTGAAGGCAAAACTGAGCTAGATGCTTTAGTTGCTTATCTTCAATCGCTTGGCCACTCAATGAAATAAGGAGAGAGATATGGATATTGTAACCGTTCATAGTATCTGGACCCTTGTTTTATTCATCGGTTTTTGTGGTGTTGTATGGTGGGCTTATGGAAGCAAAAGTCGCCAGTCTCGTTTTGATGAAGCTGCGAATCTTATCTTTGATGATGAACCAGCTAAATCAGATAAAAAACAGGGAGGAATGCAGTAATGACTACATTCTGGAGTGTTTGGATTACCGTAATTACATTAGGTACAATTTTTGGTATTGCGGCCATTTTAATCTGGTGTCTTAAAGACAAAATGGGCGTAGAAGAAGGTTCAGATATGGGGCATGAATATGATGGTATTCGTGAACTTAATAACCCACTTCCTAAATGGTGGACCTACTTATTCTTCTCCACATTTTTATTTTCAGCTATTTATCTTGCACTATATCCTGGTTTAGGTAACTTTCCAGGTCTATTAAATTGGACAAGTTCTCCTCAACAAGTTAAGTCTGTAGAGGAAATGAATGCTGCAATTAAAAATGCTCAAAAAAATAAACAATTGGACGAATATTCAAAAGAGTTAGATGATGCCGATAAGTTTTATGGTGAGTCGTTTAAGCAGTTAGCTTATAACTCGGAAGGTACTGCATATCGTACATTACCTGAAATTGCTGCAGATCCAGATGCCTTACACGTAGGACAAAATTTATTTTTGCAAAACTGTTCTCAATGTCATGGCTCTGATGCTCGTGGTTTTAAAGGTTTTCCGAACTTAACTGACGATGCTTGGTTATACGGTGGTGAACCTGAAGCTATCTTGACGACTATTCGTCATGGTCGTGTAGGTGCGATGCCTGCATGGGGGGAAACATTTGGCGATGATGGTGTTCGTGAAGTGGTAAGTTATGTCTTGAGTTTATCTGGACGTAAAGTTAACTCACGTGAAGCCGCTGCTGGTAAAGTGCGCTTTGCAGCATGTGCGGCCTGTCATGGTACTGATGGTAAAGGTAACCCTGCATTTGGAGCACCAGATCTTACCGATAATGATTGGTTATTTGGCGATTCTCGCGCTGATGTGACTGAATCTGTTCAGTATGGTCGTCAAGGCGTTATGCCTAATTGGATCAATATCTTAGGTGATGATAAAGTTCATCTTGTTGGTGCTTATGTCTGGAGTTTGAGTAACCAGCCTCAACCAGAACCTGCCCAATAATATATTAAGTGGTTTAACAGCCCCATTATGGGGCTGTTTTTTCTTGTATCTATTTTGTTTTATTTGTGAGAATACTATGCAACAGCCCTGGTACAAACAATTCTGGCCTTGGTTTTTAATTTTTCTCCCTATGTGCGCAGTCACCGGTAGTTTCGTTACGCTTGGTCTATTTACGAAAAATAGTGTCGATTTGGTTTCTGAAAATTACTATAAAGAAGGTAAAGGCATTAATGTTGATCTAACTAGAATACATGTTGCAAAAGGCTTCAAACTTAATGCTAGTGTTATTTCAACTCCTAGAGGCGTGAGTTTTAAGTTAGACAAAGGTAAACTCGATCTTTACCCTGCTTTAAAAGTCTCATTTACTCACCGAACTCTCCCTGATCGTGATTTCGAACGTACTCTTAGTTCTGATGCTCATGGTAATTATCGACTTAACTTATCTACACCATTACAAGGTCCTTGGTTCATTAAACTAGAACCACATAACAAAGAATGGATTATCCAAGGGAAAATTGAGTTTCCTACCAAAACATCAACCGTTTTACTGGATTAAGGCGTAAAAATGTCTGCTCGTTCGACGCATAAAGTGTGTTATCACTGTCATGATGATGTACCTGCTAATACTAATTTTAACGTTGAAATACTTGGGCAGATTCGCCCTATGTGTTGCCCGGGATGTCAATCAGTTGCACAAACTATCGTAGAGAGTGGTTTAGTTTCTTATTATCAATATCGCACCACTTCTGCTGAGAAAGTAGAGATGGTCCCTGAGCAACTGAAAAAGCTCATCCATTATGATAATGAAGATGTTCAGAAAGAGTTTGTTCGAAACACTGAAAACACATCTGAGGTTACCCTGTCACTAGACGGTGTGTCTTGTGCTGCTTGTGCCTGGCTTATCGAAAAGCAGTTAATGTCTGACTCTAGCGTTGTTTTAATTCGAGTTAATATCACCACCAACCGAGCCATATTACGTTGGGATAACTCTAAAATTCATTTAAGTGAGTTATTAAAAAATATTCATCAATTAGGATATAAAGCTGCACCGTTTGAGCCTAATCATCATGAAGAAAGCTACCACCAAATGATGAAACAGTATCTTTATCGCTTGGGTGTTGCAGGTTTAGCAACAATGCAAGTTATGATGCTCGCTATTGCACTTTATTTTGAAGTATTCTCTGATCTTGATGGTGAGTTTAAACAGTTTTTAAGAGTTGTCAGTTTGATCTTCGCAACACCTGTACTGCTCTATTCAGCTCAGCCTTTCTATATTAATGCTTGGCGTAGTTTAAAGGCCAAGACGCTAGGCATGGATGTTCCCGTATCTATTGCACTTCTCTTTGCTTATGTTTCAAGTTTATGGGCTACCGTGGTGGGCAAAGGTGAGGTATTTTTTGAATCGATCTCCATGTTTACCTTCTTTTTATTGGTCGGTCGTTTTTTAGAAATGCGCGCACGTCGTAAAGCAGCCACCGCCAGCGCAAATTTATTGAAACTAGTGCCAGCGATGGCAAGGAAGTTAGACGGAAGTCAGATCCCGGTTCGAAGTTTAACCATTGGTGATGTTATTCGAGTATTACCAGGGGAACATATTCCTGCCGATGGGCAGATTGTCGTCGGTACCACACAAATTGATGAATCCATGCTTACGGGAGAATCTATTCCCGTGTTAAAGCAACACCATGATTTTGTTTATGCTGGTACCATGAATGTTGGCGAATCTTTTGAGTTGGAAGTGACTTGTCACAAAGCTGATTCTGTCATTTCCAATATTGTAAGACTGCAAGATGAGGCTCAGTTATCAAAGCCTAAAATTGCAGAAATTGCCGATCATATTGCTAAGTATTTTGTTGCGGTCATTTTGGTGCTCGCTGGCGCAACTTGGCTTTATTGGCATCAACATCAACCAGATGAAGCATTTTGGATTATGTTGTCGGTACTCGTGGCAACTTGTCCATGTGCTTTATCTCTTGCTACCCCTACAGCAGTGACTTGCTCAACCTCAAAGCTGGGAAGCCTAGGTATTTTATTGCGTAAAGGTCATGTGTTTGAAACCCTATGCCAAGTAAATCATATCGTATTGGATAAAACCGGCACCCTGACGGAAGGTAATATTGAGATTAGTGATACCGAACTTTTAGACTCTCAGTATACTAATTCTCAAGTGCTAGCGATTGCTGCTGCGTTAGAGCAGCATGCTAACCACCCAATCTCAAAGGCGTTCCAGAAATATTCATCCGAAAAAGTCACGATAGAAAATGTTTCTAACGTTATTGGTTCTGGTGTCTCTGGACTGTATTTAAATGATGTTTGGCATATTGGAACCTTATCTTTTGCCTTAAATATAGATGGACGAGAGTTAGAACAGTCACAAGCATCTTCGGTTTATTTATCTTGTAATCACCGTTTGGTTGCACGTTTTGAGTATACTGACCCTATACGTAAAGAAAGCCTAAGTTTTATTAAGCAATTACAAAATGCCAATATTGATATTACTCTATTGACGGGAGACTCAAAGCTAAATACTCAAAAAGTCGCTTCAGCATTGGGTATCACTCAATATCAATGCTCAGCTAAACCTGAAGACAAATTAGCTTATCTACAGTCTCTTCATAAGCATAGTGTTACCTTAATGATTGGTGATGGTATTAATGATGCGCCCACCCTAGCAGGTGCTCACCTTTCTGTCGCCATGGGTAGTGGTTCAGATGTGGCAAAATCATCAGCAGATATGGTTCTACTCGGCGATAGGTTGGATAAAGTACTTGAAGCTAGAGAGCTAGCCATTCAAACTCGTGGTATTATCCGACAAAATTTAGCTTGGGCACTAGGTTATAATGCCTTAATTCTTCCATTGGCTATTATGGGGTTCATTGCTCCTTATTTTGCCGTTATTGGTATGTCTGCAAGTTCCATTATTGTAGTGACCAACTCACTTAGATTGTTGAAGTAATAAGGTTCTTGAAATGGCCAGTTTGTACTTGTTAATTCCAATTGCCATCATATTTGTTTGTATCGCAGTGGCTTTGTTTGTATGGGCAGTAAAAACGGATCAATTTGATGATCTCGATCGTCAAGGGCATAGTATCTTATTTGATGATAACGATGACCTTGATGATAAAATCGTAAAGCCTACTGAAAAGAAAGAGAAAGTAAAATGAGTTCGGATTGGTTAGCGGCTTTTCTAATCGGTTTATTAGGCGCTGGTCATTGCATGGGGATGTGTGGTGGTATCGCTTCTTTAATGAACTTAGGGCAAGTTTCAACAAAGAGGCAGTGGCTGACCCCCCTTTTTTATAATATTGGACGTTTATCTAGTTATGCTTTAATAGGAGCGATAATTGGAGGCTCTATTTCAACCATTTCGTCTTACTCTGGAATCAACGCTCCTCTCAATTGGTTACGTCTTTTATCTGCCGTGTTCATGTTACTACTGGCTTTATATATTGGGCAATGGTGGAATGGTCTGATATGGGTAGAAAAAGTAGGTCAAAGACTTTGGAAGTATATTGCGCCATTCGGTCAAAAGCTACTTCCTATTAAACACCCTATTTATGCGCTTCCCTTTGGTTTCATTTGGGGATGGCTTCCATGTGGCTTAGTCTATTCTATGTTGACTTGGTCTGCTGCAGCTGGGAATTCAATAAATGGTGCTCTGATCATGCTGGCATTCGGTTTGGGAACACTACCATTGATGCTTGCGGTTGGTGTGAGTGCGACTCAGTTCAATCAGCTAATAAAATCCTTACTATTTAGACGCCTTGGGGCCACGGTTTTATTGGCTTACGCCTTATTTCAGTTGTATCAAGGAGTTATCCGTCTACTGTAATATCTGATGATTTTATGCTGTCCTTTAGTAGTATGAGATGCTAAAATATTGATGTATATCAATTAAAACTGCTCGGTATTTTATGATTTCAGATAACGCAAAAACGAAACGGGTCCAATCTGGTGGTTGTGCTATTCATTGCCAGGACTGCAGTATCAGCCAATTATGTATTCCATATTCATTAAATGATGATGAACTGGATCAACTTGATGAAATTATCGAGCGAAAAAAGCCGGTCCAAAAAGGACAAGAAATTTTTAAAGCAGGTGATGAACTAAAATCACTTTATGCAATTCGTTCTGGCACGATAAAAAGTTACACCATCACAGAACAAGGTGATGAACAAATCACGGCTTTCCACCTTGCTGGTGATTTAGTTGGCTTTGATGCGATTAATAATAATGCTCATCCAAGTTTTGCTCAAGCATTAGAGACCTCAATGGTTTGTGAAATCCCCTATGAAACGTTAGATGAACTTTCAGGTCAAATGCCAAAGTTGCGCCAACAAATTATGCGTTTAATGAGTAATGAAATTAAAGGCGATCAAGATATGATCTTGCTATTGTCTAAGAAGAATGCTGAAGAACGTTTAGCGGCATTCTTATATAATTTATCAACTCGATTCTCGCAACGTGGTTTCTCTCCTCGTGAATTCCGATTAACCATGACTCGTGGTGATATTGGTAACTACCTAGGATTAACCGTTGAAACGATTAGTCGCCTACTCGGCCGTTTCCAAAAGAGCGATATTTTAAGTGTTAAAGGTAAGTATATTACGATTATCAATCATGACGTACTGCAAAAACTTGCTGGTTTTGCTGAAGAATAAAAATTAGATATTTAATTTATGATTAAGCCGCTAAGTTTCATATTTAGCGGCTTTTTTCTTTCTAAAATCAAGCTTATGTCACTAATAATTATCTGCAAATTCAGCTAAAGTTAAACTAATACCAATGGATTTCTTTTGCTGAAAGAATCAAAATCTAGGCATGTTGTACCCTTGGTATACTTTGATCTATCGTTAGATCAAATGAGTTAAGGAAGGGAGAGCTTATTATGAATTCATACAAAAACATTTTGGTGGTCGCTGATGTTAATAATGTTGAACAATCAGCATTAGCGCGTGCATTTCAAATTGTTCGAGATTTACCGAACCCCGCTCCAATCACATTTTTTCTATCTATTTATGATTTTTCATATGACATGACATCTATGCTCTCTTCTGAAGAGCGTGATGCAATGAGACGCGGTGTTATTCAACAACGTGAAGGTTGGATGAAAGAAGTTGCGCAACCTTATTTGAAAGCTGGTGTTGAACTTAATATTAAAGTGGTTTGGCATCACCGCCCATATGAAGCCATTATTGGTGAAGTGTTCTCTGGTGGTTATGATATTGTTTTGAAAACCACACGTCAGCACGATGTTCTTGAATCGGTATTCTTTACACCAACAGATTGGCATTTATTACGTAAGTGTCCATGCCCTGTACTACTCGTTAAAAATCATGATTGGCCAGTCAATGGCAACATTATTGCATCAGTTCATGTCGGTTCGGAAAACACTACCCATACCGTACTTAATGAAAGCATGGTAGAGCAAGGTTTCAAATTTTCGAAGCAACTGAATGCCGAACTATTCCTTGTTAACTCATACCCTGTGACACCAGCAAATATTACAGTGGAGTTACCTGAGTTTGATCCGACTTCTTATACTGACGCAGTGCGTGGTTTTCATTTAACGGCAATGAAAGCGTTGCGCCAAAAGTATGGTATTGATGAAGAGCATACTAGGGTGAATGAAGGTTTGCCAGAAGATGTTATTCCAAAAGTAGCTAAAGAACTTGATGTAGGTTTAGTTATTTTAGGAACCACAGGTAGAACTGGTCTATCCGCCGTGTTTATTGGAAATACAGCAGAGAACGTTATTGATAAGATAAACTGTGATGTATTAGCATTGAAACCAGAAGGCTTTATTAGTCCACTCGATCCTAATTAAGAGTTAATATTGTATCATTACATTGACTATTAAACGACAAGAGCAACCCTTCCGAGTGTTGCTCTTTTGTCATTTGTGAGTATGATACGGCCTTTATTTATGCAGCACCTATCAGCTTTAAAAACTCTATGCTTTTTAAAAGCGCCATGATTTTTTAAAATAATAGGTACTTGGCAACATCATCAAGCAACGCTTGAGACCAGTAAAGGCAAAGCACCATGAATTCAGATCAAAATACTGTTGAAGAACTTGAGAAAACAGCGAAAAAGAAAGCTGAGCAGTATAATTTTAATAAGTTACAGAAGCGTATTCGTCGTAATACAGGTCAAGCTATTGCTGACTTTAATATGATTGAAGATGGCGATCGTATCATGGTGTGCCTCTCTGGCGGTAAAGATAGTTTCACTATGTTAGATATTTTGATGAGCCTACAAAAAAGTGCGCCCGTTAATTTTGAGCTTGTAGCGGTGAACCTAGATCAAAAGCAACCTGGATTTCCTGATCATATTTTACCAGCATATCTTAAATCTCTAGGTATCGAATACAAGATAGTTGAAGAAGATACTTATTCAATCGTTCAAGATAAGATCCCTGAAGGTAAAACGACCTGCTCACTTTGTTCTCGTCTACGTCGTGGTATTTTATATCGTACCGCTAATGAAATTGGTGCGACTAAAATTGCACTAGGTCATCACCGTGACGATATCTTGGAAACGTTATTTTTAAACATGTTCCATGGCGGAAAAATGAAAGCAATGCCACCTAAATTGGTATCGGATAATGGTGAACATGTGGTGATCCGCCCTCTTGCTTACTGCCGTGAAAAAGACATCATTAAGTTTTCAGCGATGCGTGACTACCCAATTATTCCTTGTAATTTATGTGGCTCACAACCTAACTTGCAGCGCCAAAATATTAAGCAAATGCTTAACGAATGGGATAAGCGTTTCCCTGGCCGTATCGAGACAATGTTCAAAGCGGTGCAAAATGTGGTACCTAGCCACTTAGCCGATCACAATTTGTTTGATTTTAAATCGATTGACCGTGATTCAGGTGTAATCAATGGTGGTGATATTGGGTTTGATAAAGAAGCATTACCTGAAAACTCAGTATCGTCAGAAGATGCTATTGAGTTTGATCCTAGCTTACAGCTTGATGTCACGAATATTTAATCTCGACCATACTTAGCCTAAGCTACCGGTAACTAAAAAAAGAGCCAAACAATTCGATATTGTTTAGCTCTTTTTTTATCTTATAAACTACTCTACTGGTTACTTTTCGAGTAAAGGTAATGCCCTAAAAGTAGCTTGTGGCAGTAATAACGATTCATCTTCAGATAGTTCAGCTAATCTTACTTTCGCTTTTCTATCATCGATTGGGAATGTATTGCCTTTAGAGGTTTGAATGACACCCTGTTTTAGCCCATCAAACTCTAATGTTAGACCAATCACTTTTGGTGCAAACCAACTTGAAAACATTCCACCTAGATCATCGAGCATCTTGCTCATTTGTGGCAATAGTTGCTCAATATCTTGATAAGAAACTTCACCGGAAAGTGGCTGTTTAGTCATCACTACCATAGAGAAGTCACAGGTCTTGCCTTGCTCTGCATTGACATAGACTAAAGGACCAACCTGTCGCAAGTTGTTATCAAGTGGCACGATAAGCTCTTGAGATGGTGGAATAACAAACTCTTCATAATGTTTGTCTTTTTCCATCCAAGCTTTATCAATGTTACATAAACGAGAAGTTTGATGTTCTTGAAAAAAGAACGCGACTTTTACATCGGGATGCCCTTCTTCAAGGTTATTCTTCATTTGTGTATAGAGCTTAGAATAATTAAAACGATACTGCTCAGCATGCACAGGTAACGCTAAAATGGAAGCGTATAAAGCGACAACTATTCCAATATGACGAATGTTAATCATTATTTATCCGTCCAAAACTCAGAATTATGTTTAATCATAGATTGCAGGTCATCAACATAATCTGGTCCACGCTCAGAGTAATTCAACAAGCCATTCGTTAACTCTAATGCTGTTGCTTGAGATTTTAAATCTTGTTCATCACTGGCTAATTTCGCTCTGATATCACGAAGTTCTTTATATGCGTTATTACGGTTCACATTCATAAAGTACGCGTGGATAGATTGTTGTGGAGAATCGAATTTAGCTACCTCATGAGTCGCTCCTTCAACACGATGTAAAGGCACTAATCCACAACCTTTAACATAGCACCATTGCCCAAAAAAGTTGTTGCCTTCTTTAGCAAATCTTGAGGTTCCCCATGCAGATTCATTCGCTGCTTGAGTTAATACTAGTGACTGCGGTAAAACATTAACGCGATTAAGCATTGTGTCCAACCAAGTTTCATCAATACCCGCTTCAGGGATAGCTAATTCATAATCTCCAGCCAATTGTTTTGCTTTTGATGGTACTGACGTGAAATCGCCATCTTCAAATTGTTTTTTAATATCCAATAGAGCATGACGTTCTTCCATAATACGAGCATTTTCTTTTGCAATCCCAGGACGAAGCTCGTCAAAGAATTTTTTCTTTTTAAGGTGAGTATCGTCGACCGGCATTGGCGCTTTGGGTTTAGTCGCGCTCTCAGTTGCCTGCTCCCTGTTGGTATCAGGTTGTTGATTATAATGATTTTGAAAAAAGTAAACCGCCCAAAACGACAGGATCGTTAAGGTCATAATGATTTTTTTCTTCATGCGTCAAATACCTGTGATTGTTTATTATTGCTAGGAGGCGTGCCGTTGCCCCCTGAGTTGATTATTTTCATTTTAATTCCAAACATATCGCGATAGATGATGCCTTTAACATGAAAGAAAAATGGTAGAACAAGGATAAAGCCGATCCCATAGAATAGTGCTGCGGCAAAAAACATAATGAGAATCAAAGCATACACTGCCGAAACAGTCAGAATTTTCTTATTAACGGCTCGGAAAGACAACAATAACGACCGAATAGGTGTCATTCTTTTTTCACACACCAGAAAAACAGAGTTACTAAAAGTCATTGAAATGTATAAAGATAAGAAAGGTAAAACCGCCCCTGCTAAACCTTGAAGAATTAACCCCATCAGCGTGACAAGCATCACCGGGATAGTAAAGTGTAATCCTTTAAAGATATGGTTTGTTTTGGTTTTAAAGCCCGTAGCATGACTCATCGCCATTAAACACACGCCGGCATACAATGGCGCACTGATAATTTCATAGCTAAAATTGGCGATGATGACAGATTGAATGATGTTTTCGATTTGGGTCGAGTCTGCACTACCATCAAGTAAAGTAAAGAGGATGCTGGTATCCCCTAACTGTAATTTTAAAGCAATCATAAAAATCGCTATTTGCAAAATAATTAAAACCACAATTGTTGGTGAAAATGACAAGAAGTTCTTTATTGTCAGTTGCCAGGCTTCTTTAATAATATTGGTTGCTTTTAGTTCATATTGTCCTGATAGCGCGGTCTCTATATTGCCACCGATATTAAACACTTTGTCTACTTTATCATTCATAAAATGGGGATCCAGGATCTCTTACTAGCATAATTGTGGCTCATTATACTCAAGACATCTTAATATGCGAGTTTGTGTCTATTTCATTTTGTAAAAGCATAAATTAATCAACTACTATTACCTTGTCGTGATTCTTTTTTGTATATCAGATATGAATAGATGATAATTAATAACGCTATGGCAAAAAATGCTATGAATTACACTTAATGGCGACTATGATTCGCCCTCAAATTTTTGTGTCTAACATCGCTGTTCTTTCTTGGGAGAAATACAGAAATTGAAAGTTGAATCTACTCAAACTCCTACCGTTATCCAACTGACTGGTATCAGCAAAAGTTTTGATGGTAAATCCATCATTGAAAATTTAGATCTTAATGTTAATCATGGTGAGTTCTTAACTATTTTAGGTCCTTCTGGTTGTGGTAAAACAACGGTATTAAGAATGATTGCAGGTTTTGAAATGGTTGATTCCGGCAAGATTCTACTGGCAAATGAAAATGTGACCGAACAGCCACCAGAACAAAGACACGTTAATACTGTATTCCAAAGTTACGCACTTTTTCCTCACATGACCGTTTTTGAAAATGTTGCTTTTGGTTTGCGTATGCAAAAAGTAGCACAAACGGAAATTGATTCTCGAGTTGAAGAAGCCCTCAAAATGGTTCGATTAGAATCCATGGCGCAACGCAAACCTCACCAACTTTCTGGTGGTCAACAGCAGCGCATTGCGATTGCGCGTGCAGTGGTGAATAAGCCTAAAGTACTGCTGCTCGATGAATCATTATCTGCTTTAGATTACAAACTTCGTAAGCAAATGCAGTTAGAACTAAAACAACTGCAGCGTCAGCTTGGTATTACCTTTATTTTTGTTACTCACGATCAAGAAGAAGCGCTCTCAATGTCTGATCGTATTATTGTTATGCGTGATGGTGTGATTGAACAAGATGGCTCACCACGTGAAATTTATGAAGAGCCAAAAAACCTATTTGTCGCAAGCTTTATTGGTGAGATTAATACCTTTGAAGCCAAAGTAGTGAAGCGCAATGATGAGAAGACAATAACTGCTTTAATCGAAGGTATTGAATGCTCGGTACACTACAACCACCCTGTCCAACCTGGTCAAAATCTGAATGTTCTTCTTCGTCCCGAAGATATACGCATTGAAGAGATAAAAGAAACTGAAGATATTGGTATTGTTGGGCATGTAAAAGAACGTACTTATAAAGGGATGACTTTAGATTCCGTGGTTGAACTTGAATCAGGAATGCGTGTGATGGTCAGTGAATTCTTTAACGAAGATGATCCTGATGTGGATCACTCGATTGGCCAGAAAGTGTCGATTACTTGGGTAGAAAGTTGGGAAGTTGTTTTACCACAAGATGGCGATTCTCATACTAACCATGAAGAAACAGAGTAATGCAAATGAAGAAATTAAATCTTCAAAACAGTATAGTACTTGTTATTGTTTCATGGCTGATGCTGTTTGTTTTCATTCCAAATTTGATGATTATCATTACCAGTTTTTTAACGCGTGATGAAGCTAATTTAATCGAGTTAACCTTTACGTTAAGTAACTATACCCGTTTGCTTGATCCGCTTTATGCCAAAGTCATGTTGCATTCATTGTACATGGCAGTTGTCGCAACGGGTTTGTGTTTACTGATTGGTTACCCTTTTGCTTATATTGTCGCAAAAATGCCGGTCAAAATTCGTCCATTTATGTTGTTTATGGTCATAGTACCATTTTGGACCAATTCACTCATTCGTACTTACGGCTTAAAAATTGTGCTAGGTACTCAAGGTATTGTGAATAAAAGCTTAATAGCGATAGGTTTGATTGAGCATCCAATACGTATTATGTATACCGAAACAGCTGTAATGATAGGTCTAGTCTACATCCTACTTCCTTTCATGATTTTGCCTTTGTATTCAGCGATTGAAAAACTAGATCACACTTACATTGAAGCGGCAAGAGATCTCGGAGCTAATAAGGTACAAACTCTATTAAAGGTCGTCTTACCCCTTACTATGCCTGGTATTATTGGAGGTTGTTTATTAGTACTACTTCCTGCTTTAGGTATGTTCTACGTTTCGGACCTACTAGGTGGTGCGAAAAACTTATTGATTGGTAATGTAATTAAGAGTCAAGTGCTCAATGCTCGTGATTGGCCATTTGGTGCTGCCACGAGTATCGCATTAACCCTAGTGATGGCATTGATGCTTTATGCCTACTATCGTGCGGGTAAACTATTGAATAAAAAAGTGGAGTTAGACTGATGAAAAAGTCTGTTGGTGGAACGGTTGCCAAGTCTAGCTTTATGAGTTTGGTCTACCTGTTTTTATATCTACCTATTATTGTTTTGATTGTAAATTCATTTAATGCCAGTAAATTTGGTATTAAATGGGGCGGCTTTACGACTAAGTGGTATAGCGATTTAATGAATAATGACAGCTTAATTCAAGCGGCTGGTCATTCAATCACGGTGGCAGTATTTTCTGCGACAGCGGCAACCATTATTGGTAGCTTAACGGCTGTCGCGCTGTTTCGATATCAATTTAAAGGGAAAGGTGCGGTTAACGGCCTACTGTTTGTGGTCATGATGTCGCCAGATATTGTAATGGCGATTTCACTGCTTGCTTTGTTCTTGGTAGTAGGTTTCCAACTGGGGTTAATTACCCTGCTTATTTCACACATTACCTTTTGTTTACCATTTGTTGTGGTGACAGTTTATAGTCGATTAAAAGGTTTTGATGTGAAGATGCTCGAAGCAGCAAAAGACTTAGGTGCCAGTGAATGGATTATTCTAAAACGTATCATTTTGCCTTTGGCTAAACCTGCGGTTGCTGCTGGTTGGTTGTTGAGTTTTACTTTATCGCTTGATGACGTGATTATCAGCTCTTTTGTGACGGGACCAAGCTATGAAATTCTACCATTGAAAATTTACTCTATGGTTAAAGTCGGTATTTCTCCAGAAGTTAATGCTCTTGCAACCGTGATGCTAGTCGTCTCTTTAATGTTAGTTATGTGCTCACAGGCTTTAGCTCGAGATAAAGTAAAGTAAAATTAACAGATGCGATCAAATAAATAGCCTGCTTAGTTGCAGGCTTTTTTTAATGAGTAAGTTAGTGAATAATACTTTAAAAAACAATTTATATGACTATACTCACACTATTTTGAAGCTAATGACGATTCTGTAAAAGATGAGCATCAGCTAACGTGTTAAATCAATAAAAATTCCATACTGGGGGAATCAATGAAGACATGGTCTAAGTTTTTTGTCGGTGCAGCACTAGCAGCTACATTTACCACAGGTTATGCGCATGCTGAAGATAAAGAGCTTTATTTTTATAACTGGTCTGAGTATATCCCAAATGAAGTTTTACAAGACTTCACCAAAGAAACTGGAATTAAAGTCATTTACTCTACTTATGAATCCAATGAGTCAATGTACGCCAAGTTAAAAACACAAGGTAAAGGTTATGATTTGGTCGTGCCTTCCACTTACTTTGTATCTAAAATGCGTAAAGAAGGCATGTTGATGACAATTGACCACGCCAAGCTTTCTCACTTTTCTGACTTAGATCCTAACTATCTAAACAAACCTTTTGATCCAGGTAACGACTACTCTATCCCTTACGTTTGGGGGGCAACAGGTATCGGTATCAACACTGATATGTTAGATAAATCATCAATCAAAAAATGGGGTGATTTATGGGATCCGAAATGGGTTGGTCAATTAATGATGATGGATGACCCTCGTGAGCTATTCCAAATTGCCTTAACTAAATTAGGCTACTCTGGCAATACCACCGATCCAGAACAGATTAAGCAAGCTTACCTTGAGTTGAAAAAGCTAATGCCAAATGTATTGGTATTTAACTCAGACTTCCCCGCTAACCCTTATTTAGCAGGTGAAACATCACTAGGTATGTTGTGGAATGGTTCGGCTTACATGGCTCGTCAAGAAGGCGCGCCAATTCATATTATTTGGCCAGAAAAAGGAACTATCTTTTGGATGGATAGTTTAGCTATTCCTTCTGGTGCGAAAAATATTGAAGCGGCTTACAAAATGATTAACTTCTTACTGCGTCCAGAAAATGCTGCAAAAATCTCGATGGAAATTGGCTACCCTACACCGGTTAAAACAGCTTACCCATTATTGCCGAAAGAATTTGCTAATGATGAGAATGTCTTCCCACCACAGAAAGTCTTAGATTCTGGCGAATGGCAAGATGATGTTGGTGATGCTAACGTGCTATATGAAGAGTATTTCCAAAAGCTTAAAGTAGAAATGAATTAAGTTTCTTTCACTAAAGACTATAAGTGATAAATGCAAACCGCTGAGATTGAATAGTCTCAGCGGTTTTTTACATTAACTGAAACAGAAATAACATGCGCTGGATTAGAGTTTTAGTAGCTCATCAACAAGCTTTGGTACTTCAATACTTGCTTTACCGTAGCGTTTCTCTGCAAATTCGCTTTCTACCGCACTCGGTTCTAGGTTAATTTCGATAGTATGTGCACCATGCATTTTAGCATCGTGAACAAAACCTGCTGCAGGATAGACAACACCAGACGTACCAATAGAGATAAATAAATCGGCCTCTTCAATGGCGGCATAGATTTCCGCCATTTGTAGCGGCATTTCTCCAAACCATACGATGTGTGGTCTGAGTGGATTTGGAATTTGGCAGCAGTGACATAAATCATGTGTACCGAGATCATTAAAACATTCAATTACTTGGTTGGACTCCGGACAGCGAACTTTAAATAGCTCACCATGCATATGTATAATATTGTTACTTCCCCCTCTTTCGTGCAGGTTGTCGATATTTTGAGTCACAATTGTTACTTTACCATCGAGTTTGCTCTCAAGATCAGCTAAGGCTATATGAGCGAGATTCGGCTCGATATGGTTATCTTGCAACCCTTTACGGCGTTGATTATAAAAATTTTGTACTAATTCAGGGTTATAGTTATAACCTTCTGGAGTCGCGACATCTTCAATTCTATGATTTTCCCATAATCCATCTTGAGATCGGAAAGTTTGAATGCCAGATTCTGCTGATATTCCAGCCCCTGTCAGGATAACAATGTTTTTATATGGGAAGTTCATATGAATCCTTTTGAGGTAATGGTTTGTTGATTTGTATTTAACCTTTATACCCAAGTAACTGCAAGGTGCGAGTTTCAGCAAGAATAAACAAGCTTTAGGCAAGACAAATTGAATATGAGCATAGTCATGCTATCTCTGTTCAATTTAATGCAGCATAAAGCTTGTTTTAACTTGCCCTTCGGGAGCTTTTCATTCAAACCTCTTCTTTTTATAAGAGATAGGCCGCGTCAGATTGGTTTGAAAGGTGTCTACATTCCTTCGCCAATCTTCCTTGCCTAAAGGTTTGGATGATAGCTCTGAATTCTGCATCTTGAAGTCACTTGGGTATATAGGGATAATTTATCTTGTCTATTCATGTAATAGCAACGCCAAGATAAAAGTTTTGTGCTAGATCCCTATTTAATAATAATTATATCCAAGTGAATGATATAAAATATCGCTATTTCTTTGCCGAAGAACAAGCACTTAATGACAATAACTCATAGAATAAGTTATGATTTGTGCCGCTATTGTTCTATCTTTAGTAAGATATACCTAAGTCACTTTAAGATGCGAATTTCAGTGCTTTGAAGTCGCTTGGGTGTATGACCTATCAACTATTTATAAGTGATATCTATGGGTAAAATTTACCAATTCTGTTTGGCCCTCTTGTTTTTTTTCTCATTAAATGCACATGCAGAATGGGAACCAATACAACAATCACAAGTCGCAAAAATTACGCCACAAGCACAAAGTATATCGGATAAAGTTTCTAAACTACCTGATCCTTTATTTATGACGGATGCCGATCATGCAATAGTCGATGAACTACTTTCTACTACCCTTTATCAAATCGACAACACAACCAAAGACTTTAATGCGTCATTAAAAGAATACCGAAGCCAAGGTGGTCAAAAAGCATGGCTTTCAGCACAAGAAGATTATTTATCACTTCATAGTTTTAATCGTTCAAAGCAAGATTTACTCAAATTGGTCAATAACCGAGTTTATAATAACTTAACTGGTTTTGGCCCTTTTGGGGTAACTCAATTTAAAAATGAAATACATATTACCCAGCTTAATGCACAATATTTGATTTTCTTTCAAATTCAGAGCTTTAAGCAATTTATCAAAGACCTAGCAATCTCCCCAGTCCCGGTTATTGTCACTGTTATTAAAATACTCCTTGTTTATCTAATTTTGAATTGGTGGCTTCGCAATAGCCCTGACATGATCAAGCAATTCCGAAAAGCGAAATTAGATTCGTCGACAAGTTCTCCATCAATATGGGTTCGTTTATTGTGGTATATCAGCAAAGCCAATAAGCCAATTGCATGGTTAATTGCCATTACGATTTCCTTAGATGTCCTTTCAGGCTTACAAAGCCTAAAACACGTCAAATTTTTAGATATTTTCACTTGGTGGATTTTGGGTGGCTCTATCGCGGTCAAATTCATCTTAGAATTTGTCTATCGCAATAGTCGTAGTACTTCAAAAGATATCATTGCAATTCGATTATCCACCATTCGTTATTATGTTTGGAGTGTGATTGGTGCAGGAGTTTTATTACAAATCACGAAGACGACTGTCGGCGAAGGCACCATTTATCATTGGATGTCTAGTTTGATGTTTCTATGGTTTATTTTAACCACCATTGTGGTACTAAGAAAATGGAAGCCATATGTATTTAGTGACAATCACGTTGATTTAGACCACCCCATTTGGGCGCAATGGGCGATTAATCATAAGGATAGTTTTACGCTAGCAACCATTGCTACCGCGATATTGACATTTTGGATTTTTACTCGTCATTTAAAGCAATTCGTTATTTCAAACTTATCGCAATATGCCTTTTTCAGCCAAGCACTTGCTTACTTGTTCCGTATTGAAGTAGCTAAACAAAGTGATAATGATGGTCAAAATAACAACCTACATCCTCTTTCTGGTGATGAAGTTTTCCAATATGTTTTACCAGGACGAGAAGATAGTGAATTAATTAGCTATGCTTCTGATGAAATTAAGCAACTCTCACGTTATGTATTAACCAATAGCCCTGCAATGTGTGTTGTTACAGGTGAACGCGGTATAGGCACCACCACATTCCTAAAACAGATTTTGTACCGTGTTAATAATGCTGAACCTATTTATTTGAATTGTCCTAATGCAGGTTATTCAGAATTAGTGGCTAATTTAGCGGAACAAATCGGGTTAAGCCGAGAATCGACTGATATTCAACTGTTAGCTCATTTACGTAAAAGTGACACTTGCTATTTATTGGCTGTCGATAATGCTCAAAGACTCGTTAAACCTATGGTTGGTGGTCTATCTGGGCTTATGAAATTTGCGAATTTAATGCGCCGTTCTAAGAAAAATCACCGCGTATTATTAGCGATTGAAAAATCAAGCTGGCGCTTTGTCGACCGCGCAAGAGGCGAACGTTTATTATTCGATTTAGTAACATTTATGCCTCGTTGGTCTGAATCACAAATCACTAATTTGCTCGACTCTCGCTTAAATCAAGAATTAGAAAACCCTGTATCATTTGACGATTTAAATCTACCTAAACAGTGGGATCAGGATGATATTTCGGAAGAAGAACGTGTGCGTCAAGGTTTCTACCGTATCTTGTGGCATTATGCAGATGGTAACCCTACCGTCGCTCTGCGTTTCTTTCGTTTATCGTTACGTAAAGAACAAACCACAGAAAAAATCGTAGTGCGCCTCTTCCAAGCACCACAATCTGAAGAGTTGGAAAAAATGCCGAAACCTATGCTGGCTATTTTGCGCTCAATTGTGCAGCTTGAAATATCGACCCCAGAAGAGCTTTCAGAATGTACTCAACTCACTATTCCTGAAGTTATTGGCACATTACGCTACTTTGAAAGCCGCAATTATATTGAATGGTCAGATGATAAAGCGAAGATTTCCGATCATTGGTATCGATACATTACCAACGCTTTGCACCGTCAACATTTATTGGTGAAGTAATATGAAAAAGTTTCTTAGTTTAATCGTTTTATTGATGATGAGTTTACCTGTCTTCGCTACAGATGAAACAACTGAACATTTAGACAATATAGTGCAATTTACTAGCTTAATTCGTTGGGGAGGAGTATTTTTCTCTTTCTTTGTTATTTTGGCATCTTGGATATTATTACGATTTACCAATAGCTTAGTGGAAACCTTTAGTACCCAATTCGTACAATATCGAATGGTGCTACAAAAATTACAGTCTTTCTTCCAGTTTTTCGTTTATATGACAGCAGGTTTAGTTGTCTTTATGATTAGCTTTCGGATAAATGACCAAATCCTTACTTTGATTGGTGGTACGTTAGCGGTTTCCATTGGTTTTGCATTGAAAGATCTGGCTGCATCCTTCATTGCCGGTTTAACCGTTATGATTGATAGACCTTTCCAAGTTGGTGACCGAGTGACATTTGAAGGTAACTATGGTGATATCATCACGATTGGTTTACGTTCAGTACGTATGCGAACATTGACCGATGACATCATCACCATACCAAATAACAAGTTTTTAAGTGAAGTCACCATGAGTGGTAACTACGGCGCATTAGATATGCAATGTGTGATACCTTTTTATATTGGAATGGACCAAGATATCAATTTAGCCCGTGACTTGATTCAAGAAGCAGCGTCATCGAGCCGCTATATTCACTTACCTAAGCCGGTTGTCGTATTAGTTAACCAAGAAATTGCTGATAACTACATGGCAATAAAACTTACCTGTAAGGCGTATGTGGTTGATATTGTGTATGAAAAGTTATTCGAAACCGATATTACGTTACGTGTGATGAAAGAGTTTAAGCACCATAATATTCAACCGCCAATGATTGCGGTCCGCTCAACGGTACAGTAGTCATTGATTTAATGCCCCACCTCCCTATACGGTGAGTTGGGGTATATACTTGAAGTCACTTAGGTATATAATCCACATAATTAATTTTGAGCAGTAATTTCGGTTACTGCTTTTTCATTTAAGGCGTTTTATGTCTCGTACAATTTTATACACATACAAAAATGAAGAAAAAACCTTAGCATTTAGCTACCGTGATTTTCACTCGATCCATGAAGCGGTTGCTAATCATGAAGAGATTGATATTCGTGAGTATCTAAAAATGGAGCAATCGATTGAAGCGGTGTCGGATACTAAGACTGTTCGTAATTATCGCGATGCACATTTTAAAAAGCTTGGTTTTGGTAAAATCACCTTAATGCCGAAAGAAAATATAGGTATTGGGCAGAAAAAGAAAGAGAAGTAACCTCTCACTCTACTGCTGACTATTCCTCATATAAGAAAGGCTCGATGAAACACCATCGAGCCTTTTTGTTTTAGTTGATTTCGGGGGCTATTGAATATTTAAAAATGCAGCACCACGTACACCACCTGAATCACCATGTTTGGCTTTTAAGATATGAGGCACTTTACCGATAGAAAGTAAGTGAGGCTGGATACGCTTTGGCATTTCTTCGTAAATGGCTTCAAAGTTTGATAAGCCACCACCGAGTACCACGACATCTGGATCAAAAGCAGTGAAAATATTGCCTAAACAAATAGCTAGTAATTCCATAAAGCGCTCAACATGTTCAACCGCTTTTGGCTCTTTTTGCTGATACTGTTTGATGATATCGATAGCCTTCACTTGTTCATCATAATAGTGATGGTAAAGTTGCTCAAAACCACGGCCAGATAAGTAGTTATCGATACAGCCTTTTTTATCACAGCCACAACCAAATAATGGTGCATCTTTGTCTTTAGCACTATCGTTCAAGTAGAACCAAGCATCTATTGGCATGCGGGTATGACCTATCTCACCAGCAACATGACTACCGCCAGAAACCACATGGCCGTTAACGACGATTCCTCCGCCAAAACCAGTACCCAGTATTAAACCTAAAACGCTTTCTTTGCCTTGATGCTCTTCATCCCAAGCTTCTGATAGTGCAAAGCAGTTTGCATCATTTGCTACTTTTACTGGGCGATCTACCAAAGCTTCAAGATCTTTACGTAAGAATTTACCTTTCGCGGCCGGGACATTTGAAGTTAGCACAGCGCCATCTTCGACACTTTCCATTCCCGGAATTCCGATACCAATTGAACCTTTTAGGTCAAACTGCTCATCATATTTAGCCACTAAACTGGTAAGCGTCTCTAATAATGCTTGATAGTCTTCTCCAGGTGTTGGCACTCTTTCCGATGCGACTCTTTCTAACTTATCGTTAAAAGCACCAAATTCAATTTTTGTGCCACCGACATCAAAACCGTAATACATTAATTCTCTCCATAAATTAAAATATAAAATTAAAAACAAATAAAATTAGGTTTATTATCCATAAACTTGTTGTACAAACTGTGATGGTTACGCAAGTTAGGCTTCTACTGAATTTAAGTGCGCATTTTTCCGACATGTTTTGTCAATACTGTTACCTATTAATTGGCGTGCATTTACTCATTGCCCGTTATCCGATAGCATCGTATTAATCCACAAATTTTAAGCGTGTAGAAATGAAGAAAGCACTGACTATTTCATTGTTGAGTATCCTATTGTTGTCTGGCTGTGCTTCGAGCACACCACCAGTCCCACCTCTGCCTTCTACCCCTGTAGAGAAAATTGAGTTCCAACACTTATACAAATCATGGTCAGGTGTTCCTTATCAATTCGGCGGTAGTACCAAACGAGGGATAGATTGTTCCGCTTTTATGCAAGTCACCATGTCGACAATTTATCAACTGCACCTTCCGCGTACCACTGAATTACAAAGCCAACAAGGCTACTTTATTCCAGAAAATGAAGCGACTTTTGGTGATCTTGTTTTCTTTAAAACCGGTTGGAACCAACGTCATGTTGGGATGTACATTGGTAACAATCAATTTATGCATGCTTCAACCTCCAAAGGAGTGATTATTTCACGTTTGGATAATCCTTATTGGGCAAGTAAGTTTTGGCAGTTTAGGCGATTTAGTCCCAATTAAATGCGTTGTTTTCCTAAGTCATTTGGGTATAAACAACATCTTGAATAACGTCAGTAAATTAAACAAATTTTTGCGAATCAGCTCTCTAATTTAAATGTTCAACTAAGCTAATGTCATAGATTGATAACTTTCAGGTTCTGGAGGCAACTATGTGGCATGGTATTGCACAACAGCTATCACAAGTACTGGCGTTTGAATTTGCCATTCAAGAGCGAGAAAGGCTGCAAGGGGGTGACTGTAATCAGTGTTATATGATATCTGACAGTCAACAACGTTACTTTGTTAAAATTAATGATCGGGAATACCTACCTAAATTTGAATCTGAAATAGATAACCTATCAAGCCTTCTTCGTACTGGCACACTATCGGTTCCTCAACCGGTTACTTGTGGCGTAGTCAAAGAACATGCCTTTTTAATCTTAAACTACCTACCAACCAAACCTCTCACCGCACCAACGGACCAATATCATTTAGGGCAACAACTAGCTCAACTCCATTTGTGGGGAGAACAAAAAGAATATGGGTATGATGCAGATACCTATGTTGGCTTAAACTTACAACCGAATGCTTGGCATAAAAAATGGGGAATCTTTTTCTCTGAATGTCGTATTGGCTGGCAATTACAGTTATTAAAAGAAAAAGGGATTAAATTTGGTGATATTGAAGAAATCGTAGCGTTAGTGAAACAAAAAATAGGGTCTCATAACCCGAAACCTTCCCTTTTACATGGCAATTTAAGTGATAGTAACTACGCGTTATCCGTCAATGGCACAATCTGTTACGACCCTTCCAGTTATTGGGGAGATTCAGAGTGTGATCTGGCGATCATTGAAGAATTTAGTTTGCTCGGTCCTGAGTTTTTTGCCGGTTATGAAGATATTTTATCGATCGACGATGGTTACTATAAGCGACGTGAACTCTACCAATTCTATTATCTTCTTTGTCGATGTAATCAATATGGCGGTGAATATCTCGATCAATGTGTATCAAAGATTCAACTTATATCCAGGTAACTTATTGTTAATTCAGTAACTTAATTAACAAATAACAAAAGAGAGATATGCGTCGTAATAAAATGTCACTCATAGACTAGACTTACAATTATCTTCGACATAGTCGATTTTCTGCCATATGGTAGATTTTAAAAATACAATTGCACGATGAATATAAGGATAAATCAGACTGTTTTCGTTCATTACTTTGCACTAATTCAATCTTTTCGCTTTTTTTCAATCATGAACTAACTTAAAGCGCTAATATTGAATTAAACCAAATTAACCACTTGATTTATTTGTAGTTCATTCAGCTTAGCACAAAGACGTAGTAGTGAGGAAAGCAATGATAAAATACACAGAAAAAAGAGTATCCTGCCCACATTGCGGACATCAAATCGGTATAACTGTAGATTCATCGAGAGGTGATCAAGATTTTTATGATGACTGTCCTTCATGTAATCATGCTATTCACCTAGAACTTAAAGTTGATAATGCCAAAGTTCATCTCACTGTAGGGGTTGAAGACCATTCGATCTTCTAATATTTACAATAGGTTATAAGTATACCCAAGTAATTTGGGTATATCACTATTCCGATAATTAGTCCCAAATTATTCTGGATTTTTTTATTGCCTTTTTGTTAATTTTTTATCGCTAATTGTATACAACTAGATATAATTCTTTTCCGCCTTTTCACGCAGTTAGGAATATATATGCACCGTTATCGTAAAGAAGGGTCGATCCTTGTTAAATTAGCAACACCCGTGCTATTGGCTTCTGTTGCCCAAACTGGTATGGGATTTATTGATACTGTAATGGCAGGTGGCGTAAGTGCAACTGATATGGCTGCAGTTGCGGTTGCTTCTAGCATCTGGCTCCCTTCTATACTATTCGGTATTGGCCTGTTATTAGCCTTAGTTCCAGTTGTCGCTCAACTTAATGGCTCTGGCCGACAAATAAGAATTGCCCATGAAATTCAACAAGGTTTCTATTTGTCGTTTTTGGTCGCGATTCCTATTATTTTCGTCTTATCGCAAACCAAGCATATTCTTGACATCATGCATATTGAACCTGTGATGGCACAGAAAACCAATGGTTATATGTTTGCCATGATTTTTGCGGTTCCTGCTTTTTTACTCTTCCAAACATTGCGTAGCCTGTCTGATGGTTTATCGCTAACTAAACCAGCGATGATTCTCGGCTTCTTAGGTCTTGCTATAAATATCCCATTAAACTGGATTTTTGTTTATGGAAAGTTTGGTATGCCAGCACTCGGTGCAGTAGGTTGTGGCGTGGCTACCGCCATTGTTTACTGGATTATGTTTTTGTTGATGCTTACTTATGTACTGGTGGCACAACGCTTTAAGAACATTCATATTTTCAGCGAATTTCATAAGCCGAATCTGCACTCTTTAAAACGCTTATTCCGCTTAGGGTTCCCTATCGCGGCTTCACTATTTTTTGAAGTCACCCTATTTGCAGTGATTGCTTTACTTATTGCTCCACTCGGTCCTATTGTGGTTGCTGCACACCAAGTTGCGATTAACTTTTCAACGTTAATATTTATGTTACCGATGAGTATTAGTGCTGCTGTTAGTATTCGTGTTGGTCACCAACTCGGTGAAAAAAGTGTCGAAGGCGCTAAAATCTCAACGCATGTCGGGTTGTTATTTGGATTTTTGACAGCGCTTATAACCGCTTTATTAACGGTAGTATTTCGCCATCAAATAATTGATTTATATACAGAAAATCAAGAAGTAACCATTATCGCATTACACCTTTTGATCATGGCAGCGATTTATCAATGTAGTGATGCTATTCAAGTTGTTGCCGCCGGTGCACTACGTGGTTATAAAGATACCAGTTCCATCTTTAGCCGCACTCTCATTTCTTATTGGGGAATCGGCATGCCGGTTGGTTATATTTTAGGAATGACCGATTGGATAACCTCAGAACCAATGGGGGTAACTGGCTTTTGGGTTGGTATCATTATTGGGTTAACTACCGCGGCCATTTTATTATCACTTCGCTTATTATGGTTACATAAACAAGAAGATGATGTGCAGTTAGAGTTTGCTGGTCGTTAGATTTAATAAAGGCTCGATTACTGTCGAGCCTTTATCCTCAAGTCACTTGGGTATATATGCCCTATTACGCGCCTTCATTTCTCACATAAACAAAGCGTGCAAAGCGTGGTAATCCGTTTTGTGTGTAACCATTAAATCGAAAAGTAATTTTAGATCCTAAAGCCGGTGGGTTTTCTCTTAATTCATCAGTCAGTCCGCTACCAATATAGAAACGCTTCCCATCTTTCCATTCAACGTACAAGGAGCCCGTTTTTAATGCATTTCGTCCTTTTCCAGGTTTATAACCAATCACAACCGCTTCATCATCTTGGTAGGATTTAAGCTTTAAAAGATCTTCACTACGACCATGTTGATAAAGACTGCTGAATTTCCTTAGCATTAAGCCTTCACCATTTTGCCTTTCAATTTGTTCTAGTTTCTCAAATAACGCGTCACGGGATAGAATAGCTTCATACTCTATTCGTTCTAAATATGGTGACTTAGCCTTATAAACGGCATGAGTTAGCCATTCGCTTCTAGAGGTAAATGGAGCTTCCTCGTCAATCATATCAAATGCTACATAGCGAATATGCGTCCAACCTTCATCATTAGGAATATCATCAAGAACAGTTCGTTGAACTTTAGAAAATTCCCCTCTACCCGCCCATAATTCACCATCTAATTTGGTGTTTGGGAAATTTTTAGTAAACCATTTCGGTGCATGAATGGGGTGTCCATTTCGTGTATAGAATTGCTCACCATCCCAAAATGCTCGTATGCCGTCCAACTTTTCACTCATGTAGTAATCTTGAAGATTAATATCATCGTCATACTCATTAGCGAGCATTAGTTGCACCTTGTCATTCTCTTTCGTATTAACCTCCGCATTGGTTACAAATGCCGTTGGTAAGCACGAGATTGTCAGCATAAAAGATAGTGGTGTGAAATATTGATTATTAGCCATAAGTCCTCCTCAATTCAGTGTAAACAGAGTGCTGGATTCAAGGCTTTTTAAAACGAAAAAATGCGATTGGCAGGAAACAAAAAAATAAGTGAGCATCATATAAGTTACAAATAATAATGATAAACTCATGCACTACATTTAATAGATGAGAATTTGCAATGATTAAAGCAGCTGTGTTTGATATGGATGGTCTTATGATCGACTCGGAACCTTTTTGGCGACAAGCCCAATTGGAAGTGTTTCCAACCCTTGGGGTAAAGATCAGCTTACAAGATACCATTGATACTACTGGTATTCGTATTGACCAAATTGTTGAGCAATATTTTCGTCAACAGCCATGGGAAACTCACAGCTGTGATGATGTCTGCACTATGATTTTAAATCGCGTAATTGCGTTAGTGGAAGAACACAAACCATTGATGCCAGGGTTATTTCATGCGCTTGAAACATGTCAACAACTAGACTTAAAAATTGCACTTGCTTCATCTTCACCTATGGTTCTGATTCAAGCGACATTACATGCGTTAGAGCTAGATGATGTGTTTGAAGTGGTATTATCTGCAGAACGCCTACCTTATGGTAAGCCTCACCCTGAAGTATATTTGAATTCCGCTAACGAATTAGGCGTGTCGCCATTAGAATGTGTTGCGTTAGAAGATTCTTTTACCGGTTTATTAGCAGCTAAAGCCGCACAAATGAAAACAATTGTGATTCCAGACGATCACCATGCAAATCAACCAGAATTTGTGATTGCTGATTATAAACTCAGCTCACTTGAAGAAATTACACCAGAGTTACTAGAAGCTTTGTAATAAATCATTAAATAAAATTTTCAATATTCGATAATAACAAAGCAGCTAAAAACTAGCTGCTTTGATTACTAAGACTGGAAATGGTTAGACTTTGGGGTCTTCCACTTTGCCTTGAGCTTTCATTTCTTCATACCACAAATCATGATGCTCTTTAGCCCACGTCTCATCTACTTTACCTTTCACCATGCCTTCTAGAGCGCCTTCCATACCGAATAAACCGATATAAATATGGAAGATAAAGCCACAGATCAGGATCAAGGCTGAGATCATGTGCGCTAAGTTAGATAGTTCCATATCTCTACGTCCTTGACCAAACATCGGGAAATCTAAGATAAATCCGGTGATTGCTGCCACAACCCCCATGAAGATTAGCATCCAGAAGATCAGTTTTTCTCCCGCATTGGAAAATTCAGCCGATGGATGAGATCCCTTATGTTTACCAACCATACCACCTAACTTCAAACACCAATCAAGATCGATTTTCTTAAAGGTACTTTTACGCCACCACTTAATTAGTACCGTAATCAGTAAAATAAAGAAAATAGGACCGATGTAGTTATGGTATTGCTTGGCAAAGTAGATGATATCTCCCCATGCTGCAGTTGAAATAAAAGGCTTGAGGATGTGTTTTCCCCATACCAATGTCATTCCTGAAAACGCGAGGCTAAGGAAAGTAAATGCCATTGACCAGTGCAGCGCACGATCAAAGCGTGACCAACGTTTAATGGTACGTCCTGTTCTTGGTTTACTTAGTTTTAGTGGGCCGACGATAAAGTACGCCAGTGTTACTATCGTCAAACTACCTAGTACTGCAATCGCACCTAATGGTGACATCCACTTTTCTTTTAATTTATACCATGCCTCATTTGCGGTGCTGACTAAAATGCCATGCTCCATCGATTGAGAAGTGGTATAGCCTTCCTGCCCATCTTTCACTTTCTGAAAAAACTCATCACCCGCTAGGCGAGTCATTTCTTTTTCAGCCGTCGTAGCAGGTGCAACACCGGTTTGTTTATTGTCGTTGTCGTTAGCCAAAGTGCTCAAACTCAGGCACAACATCATCACTGCCACCAAAGAGACAGCAAACGTCTTGAATGATTTCATAAACATGCCTAGCTCCTTATTTGTGACTACTTGATTGTGATGCATCATGTGTAAGAGAGTCATCATAAATAACCCCGGTAACTTTGCTGCGATCGTCTATACCTCCACGATCATGTACTCGTTTTGCCATAATTTGAGCGATTTTATCTGCAGGACCAGCCATTAATGCCTTAGTCGAGCAAAGAGACGCACACATTGGCAGCTTGCCTTCCGCGATACGGTTAGCGCCATACTTTTCACGTTCTTCTTGTGAGCCCGCTTCTGTTTCAGGACCACCGGCACAGAAAGTACATTTATCCATTTTGCCACGTTCCGCAAAGGCACCATGTTGAATAAATTGTGGTGCGCCAAATGGACAGGCAAATAAGCAGTAACCACAACCAATACATAAGTCTTTATTGTGTAGAACAATATTGTCTTCTGTACGGTGGAAGCAGTCAGCAGGACACACCGCCATACAAGGCGCATCGTCACAGTGCATACAAGCCACCGAGATCGACGCCTCGCCGACTTCACCATCATTAATGGTTACAACACGGCGACGTTGAATACCCCATTCAAGAGCATCATCGTTTTCGTTTTTACAGGCAGTGACACAACCATTACATTCAATGCAGCGTTCCGAGTCACATAAAAACTTCATTTTTGATTTTTTATCTTTCGTAGACATAACCTACCCCTTACGCGTTTGAAGTGCTGGTGGCTTTGCTGATTTTACAAAGCGTCACTTTGGTTTCTTGCATTTGAGTCACAGGGTCATAACCATAAGTCGTTGCCGTGTTTGCTGACTCGCCAATAACGTAAGGATCAGTACCTTCTGGATACTTCTCGGTTAAATCCTTGCCCTGGAACTTGCCGCCAAAGTGGAATGGGATAAACGCCAGTCCAGGTAGAACACGATTCGTCACCATGGCTTTCACCTTAATGCGACCTTGTTCTGCACCTTCTACCCACACATCATCACCATCTTGAATGCCATTGGCCTGTGCTTCTTGTGGGTTAATTTCCACAAACATTTCTTGTTGAAGCTCAGCCAACCAAGGGTTAGAACGGGTTTCTTCACCACCACCTTCGTACTCAACCAAACGGCCAGAGGTCAGAATAATTGGATATTCTTTCGAATGGTCTTGATCTTGTATTGATTTATACAAAGTCGGTAGACGATAAATTGCATCGTTATCTTCCCACGTTGGATAGTCGGCAATCAGATCACGACGTGGTGTATACAGTGGTTCACGGTGCAATGGCACGCGATCGGGGAACTGCCATACGATAGTACGCGCTTTACCGTTACCAAATGGAATACAACCATGCTTAATTGCAACACGTTGAATGCCGCCTGATAAATCCGTCTTCCAGTTTTTACCTTCAGCCGCGGCTTTTTCTTCAGCGGTTAACTCATCCCACCAACCAAGTTGCTTGAGTAGCTTGTCTGTAAATTCAGGGAAACCATCTTCAATTTCACAATCTTTTGAGAAACTACCATCCGCCAACAGGCTCTTGCCTTCAAATTCGACACCAAAACGCGTACGGAAGTTACCACCACCGTTCGCAACGCTTTTCGATGTATCATAAAGAATGTGAGTCCCCGGATGTTTCAGCTCAGGCGTTCCCCAGCATGGCCAAGGTAGACCATAGGTTTCGCCTTTGACTTCACCGGATTCCGCTTCAAGATTTTCGTGACTGAACAAGTGCCAGTTTTGTTGATGGAACTTCAATCGCTCTGGGCTTTGGCCTGTGTAACCAATTGTCCACATGCCGCGGTTAAATTCACGGGTGATGTCTTCAATAACTGGCTGATTATTCTTGATTTCTACATTTCTAAATAACTCATCGGCAATACCAAGCTTTTTAGAGAGTAGATACATGATTTCATGATCAGGCTTTGATTCGAATAAAGGATCAATTACTTGATCACGCCATTGAACCGAACGGTTTGAAGCCGTCACCGAACCATAGGTTTCAAACTGAGTCGTTGCCGGTAGTAGATAAACACCGTCAGTACGATCATTAATCACCGCTGCAACGGTTGGATATGGATCGACAATCACCATCATATCCAGCTTTTGCATCGCTTTTGGCATTTCATGTCCACGGGTTTGCGAGTTCACCGCATGGCCCCAGTAGAACATGGCACGAATATTATCGTTTTGCTCAATGCGAGACTTATCTTCTAGAACACCATCTACCCAACGAGAAACAGGAATACCCATATTATTCATTGGTAGCTTGCCGTTGTATTTGCGTTGATCAAAACGGCCTTGTAGCCAGTTATAATCAATGCCCCATACTTTTGACCAATGCTGCCATGCGCCTTCAGATAAACCGTAGTAGCCCGGTAAATCGTGAGATAATACGCCAAAGTCGGTTGCACCTTGTACGTTATCGTGACCACGGAAGATATTTGCACCGCCGCCAGACTTACCCATGTTGCCAAGCGCCAGTTCAAACACACAGTAAGCACGAGTATTGTTATTACCCGTCGTATGTTGAGTACCGCCCATACACCAAACCACACAACCTGGTTTATGATGAGATAAGGTCTTCGCCGCTTGGTAAACTTCCGCTTCAGGAATGCCCGTTACACGCTCAACTTCAGACGGGCTCCACTTCGCGACTTCTTCACGAATTTCATCCATACCGAATACGCGTTGGTGGATAAATTTTTTGTCTTCCCAAGCATTATTAAAGACATGCCACAACATACCCCAAATAAAGGCAACGTCAGTACCTGGTCGCAAAGGAACATGTTGATCGGCTTTTGCTACGGTGCGGGTTTTACGAGGATCCGCAACTACGATCTTACAACCACGTTCTTTGGCAATAAGAATGTGCTGCATCGCAACTGGGTGAGCTTCCGCAGGGTTTGAACCAATAAATAGAATCGACTTACAGTTATGCATGTCGTTAAATGAGTTGGTCATTGCGCCGTAGCCCCAAGTGTTAGCAACACCGGCTACTGTGGTCGAGTGACAAATACGCGCTTGGTGATCAACGTTATTGGTGCCCCACATCGAGGCCATTTTACGGAAGGTATAAGCTTGTTCGTTGCTATGCTTAGCGGAACCTAAAAAATACACCGAATCAGGGCCAGATTCTTGACGAATTTTTAATGCTTGGTTACCGATTTCTTCAATCGCGGTATCCCATGAAATCCGTTTCCATTTGCCGCCCTCTAACTTCATTGGATATTTTAAGCGACGTTCGCCATGACCGTGTTCACGTAAGGCTGCACCTTTGGCACAATGGCCACCGGCATTAAATGGGTGATCAAAAGCAGGCTCTTGACCTGTCCACACGCCATTTTGCACTTCTGCATAAATGCCACAACCTACCGAACAGTGAGAACAAATGGTTCTTTTCACTTCAGTTGGTGCGGATCGGTCCACTTCTTGAGCTTTGGCTTTTTTCATAATGCTAGGGGCAAACATAGATGCGCCCACAACTGCACCACCGGCAACGATACCGGTATTTTTCATGAAATTACGACGACTTAAACCTAGTTGGCTCTCGCTTTTCGAGACGCTATCAGAGCGCTTTGTCAGTTTCATTATCGCTACTCCTATAGAGAATCGAAATAATCACGAATGTGTTGCGTTTCGTGATAGCCCTTTTTTAATTTTGGCTGCTCATTATTTTGAGGCTTTTCTGCAGCAGATACTTGCGTTGAAATACCGGCTACCACTACACCACCTACAACCGCGGCAGTCGTGATTCCCTTGAGTAAATCTCGTCGACTTTTGTTGACGCTCTCTTTATCTAGAGATGTTGTCGTTTTCATACATTGCTCCTTACAATACCAACCGCATGAATTCGCTGATCATTCTTGCTTGCTAAAACTCTCGATAACTGCGTTATAAATTTTGATTGTAGGGAAACTACTTATCGAAAATTGATGCCTTGTTCTCAAGATTTTTTCTACGCAATTTCTGCTCATCTAACTCATTTGATTGGTATAACCGTGTATCCGGTTATCGGAAACCATTGTTAAATAAGCAATTTGATGAATTGATTCACCGAATCGCTTATGGCGCAGATTTAAATTGCTTGCAATAGCAATTAAGGTCCATGGTTGAACCTGAAAACTCCCCCCAAGCCTTTCTTCTTGAGGGAACTTTATTCTTATTGCAGATGAGTTATTTCGCTTGACGATGATTTTTCGCTATATCGTACCTGTTCAATTAAGCCAAAGTGGCGTAGTACCCGTGAAACCGGTAAGTAAAACTGAGCCGATTTAGCCTTCTCAATTTCATTACAAAATGAAATAAACCACGGGCGAATATGAGCATTAAAAAACTGTTGCTGAGAATCGAATTCCTCAAACTGCATCATAGACATCACTTCTAACAGCGCCGAAATACTGTCTTCTGGCTCGCGAATATCTTCTTGTCTTTCAAAGCCAAAACGTTTGAGATCTTGGCGAATCGCAACCAATGGTTTTTCCATTAAGGTGCCCGCAATGTGCCATGAACTAAATGGCACTACTTCACCGCAGCCAATACCAATAAATAAGTCTTGGTACTCCTCAGCAACCTGTTGTGTTGTCGTTACCATGGCGGTTTCTTTTAACTTAAACCAAGCGTTAGTCATTGCGTGTTGTTCACACGGTTCAACTTCTAGTTCACTTAACCATTGCAGAACTTCTGATGATGGTGCTTCACGGAATAAGCACGCCAGTAAGCCATAAATTTCCGCCGTCACCTGTTCTTGTTCATCAATAAGGTCTTGCTGAGCAATATTTTCATTCGACTGTGACATAGTTAAATATCCAATTGTTTTGCAGGGTTAGCGGTAAGATCTGAAAACAAATCACGCACGCGACAATCTTCACACATCGCAATACGGCGCAATTTCTCTTCACTAGCAAAATGAGAGTGACCGCGTAACTTATCTTGCAGCATTTCGATCATTGAAGCGGGAGCAAATGGTTTACCACAGCTTAAACAATGCGCCGCTGGCTCTTGATGCAGTGTCATATCTTGTGTGCGCTGCTGCTTATTCCAGTTAAATCTAGGCTCTAGGTTAATGACTTTTTCTGGGCAGGCACTTTCACATAATCCACATTGAACACAGTCTTGCTCAGTAAATAACAACGCCGGACTATCACCTTTGGCATGTAAGGCTCGCGTTGGACAAACCGACACACAGCTCATACATAAAGTGCAGTTATCAGAATCACAACTCACGCTACCAAAAGGTGCACCATTCGGTACTGGCGCAATATTATTGGTCACAAGGTTGGTATCTGGAGTGTAGTGTTCGGCGAGTAAATCTAAAGCATTGAACAAACGATCACGCTTCATACCTGATTGAATATTGCTTGTGGTAATTGCCAGCGGTTGCTGAATTAATGTCGAGGCGCTGTGGCGTAAATCCTCCATGTAAAGAATATCGATACGTTGCTTTTCTAGCCCTAGTTGAACCAATAAGGTTTGCGCAATTTCAACCTCGGTTTCTAATACACGAATAATGGTCGCGGGCATGTGTCTACTCGCCGCAAACATCACCTGACAGGCACCATGAACCAGCGCACTAAACCAAGTATCAATTCCGACACTTGGCAACTCATCTAAAGTAATCGGAATGACGTTGTCAGGTAGCATACCTAGCATCATTAGGTTGTATTTCTCATGACGTTCACTGCAAAACATCACGATTGGCGTTTCCCCACCCTCTGCAAAGTACTTGGCTAGCACGCGCTCAATAAAGGTTTGAGTTTCTGTCGGCTCCGGCAGTGCGTAACTGATGGCTTCAGTGGGGCAAGATGTCGCACAAGTACCAACGCCTTGACACAAATAAGGATTAATTTCGATTTTATGGCCAGTTTGTTCGCTACCTTGGCTGGTTAATGCTCCAGCTGGACAAGCATCAATACAACGAGTACACCCTTTCACACCTCGTGAACTATGAGCGCATAATTCAGTGTTCAAACGAAAAAATTTCGGCTTATCAAAGGTGCCGATAAGATCTGGAATGGTTTCTAGCGATTCATCAAGTGTTGGGTAACCACGACCGCTTGGGTAGTAACCCGGAACCGGCACTTCTTCCGTCATGATGCCATCAGAGGTGAGATCTAAAACCACATCGAAATGATCTTCACCAGTCACAACCCGCGCTAAATTATGCGACGAACCAGAGCGAGTAATACGAACGTCAAAGTGACCAAGAAAACCAGAAATCGTCACTTGTTGAGAATAGAAACACTGAGTAGAAGGAATGACTGTTGAGGTTTGAGTTTCAGCACCAACCATTAAAGCCGTCACCGAGTTCATCGCATCAAAATGACCAAATGCCGCTTCCACTTCTTGCAGTTTTCCAACAATCAGTAGATTGCCACGAGACTCGTAGCTCACGGTGGGTGGGATCAAGTTTTTTAGCTCGATTGTATTTAACAACGCGAATGAACGAGCTTTACCGTTAGCGCTCGATTGTTGCCCTAAAAATGATGTTAACATTGCTCTTCTTCTTATTTTGAAGTTCTAATTTTTTGTAGTATTTCAAATCGATTTAATCAACGAGCACTAGTGTCACTGATAATAACCTTTTTAAAGATATGGTTAAGTTATAATGTGATGAAAACGCTAAATTTTTGAATTAGAGCCCTTTTTAATGACTGGAATGAGAATCGATATTAATATGGGAGCACAAATCTTAACTAAATAAAGACTTATTCCAGTGTGGGTATTATAAGTCTTATCATCCTGACTTTTGATTACCCTCATCTATCGCCACTTTAGCTCGCACGCTTTCTTCTGTTTCAAAAGAATCTTGATCATCTTGTTTTAATTCTAGTTTTTCAGCTTCAACGTGAGTGACTTCTAATTCTTCATCTTCTTCGAACACTTCTTCGACACGCTTGTGCCAACTGCGCAAAGTATCTGCGACATCTTTAGGTAGGCTTTTTACTTTGGTGTAATCCATGTTGTAGCTATCAAGCGGATCGATGCCGGAAAACTCATCAGAATGAAATAGCGCGCGAAGTTTCTGCTGTTTTTCTTGTTTTGAAAAACCATCAGCAAAGGCATGACCGATAGTCGTCAGTGGTAACTCTTGAGTAGCTTGTTCTTCACTTTCAGCATTTTTAGAAGCCAGCTCTTTTGGCTGCTGATTAGTGGCGTTCGAATTTGCATCGGTCGAATTTAGTGCATCATCTGACTGCGCTGTGAGTGGCGCGTCTAGCTGCTGTCTTTCTTCCAAGGTTTCTTCTAAGCTTTCATTCTTTTTGGTTAACCAACGCTGAAATCGATTAGTTGCCATTTGAACGCCCCGCGCCTTGACGCTTTTTCTTACGAACTTCTAATAACTCACCGTGTCTACCGATAAAGGCTTCCATCCAAGCTTGAATCGGTAATGGCATATCAATGGATAACACTAAGTAATCGGTATCCATGTAACAAGCAATTGCCGCCTGTGAGGCGGTTAAGTGTGAAATTTTAGGTGCAGAATTGGTGTCTAAAAATGCTAATGCAAGAAACAGTTTCGGCTGCTTTGAGCTAAGGTTAAAACGGTAATCAGTACGCTCATCTTTATACAATTCGAGTAGTTGTAAGTACGGATGAGGCTCAGTAGTATCAGGCGTTAGATCGATGCCTTGCCATTGCCAAGATTCCGTTTCCCAGCGACCAACATGTTTGATTTGCTTTTCTAATAGACAGAGAACTGGCCAGCTGTGAGTTGTTTTTTTCATCAAAATTGAAACCCTTTTTCTACGTGCACGGATTTTGTTCTACGATAACGTAACAATGTTTGACATAAATCATTAAACTTACTAATAATAGGGTAATTCACCCATTTATGGGTAGTCGCTAAGCGAATTAATTGGTTTATTATTGATTTTAAGCGTATTTTTTGCTGCCAGAATTCCCCCATTCCAGTAAGAAGAGCCTCAAACTCTCAAGGAGCTCATGTGTCTGAATACCCAAGTATCATCAAAAGCGGTTCTACACCTGTTCAAACGGAAACCGTAGAAGTATTCGATGAGTATGGCGAAAGACTCACTAAAGAAATCGCCTGTGAGCGTCCTCTTACTGTGTTATTAAATTGGAAAGAAATCGTCACCTTGATGACATTAGGTTCTCGTCCTGAATCCTTGGTACTCGGGTATTTAAAAAACCAAGGTTTCCTGCATGATCCAAAAGCAATTGAATCCGTTATTATCGATTGGGAAACGCAAAGTGCTGCGATTGTCACCAATGAAAATACCGACCATTTAGATAAAGCATTAGAGAAAAAGACCGTTACGTCTGGCTGCGGTCAAGGCACCATGTATGGCAACGTAATGGCGCAACTAGAAAACTATCAAGTCCCACAAGTTGTCCTTAAACAATCTGATATTTACACCACATTTGAAGCGTTAACTCATTTTAATGAAACCTACAAAAAAGCCGGAGCCGTTCATGGTTGTGCGGTATGTCGTGGCAGCGAAATCTTATCCTTTGTGGAAGATGTTGGTCGCCATAATGCGGTGGATACTTTGGCCGGCGAAATGTGGCTAAAACAAGAAGCAGGTGACGATAAGACCTTCTACACCACAGGTCGCTTAACCTCTGAAATGGTGATTAAAGTCGCGCAAATGGGCATTCCTACATTGTTGTCTCGCTCTGGTGTGACTCAAATGGGGCTCGACCTTGCTAAACAATTTGGTATTACCACAATTGCTCGCGCTAAAGGGTTACGCTTTCAAGTGTTTTCTGGAGCAGACAAAATTGAATTTGATGTCAAAGGAAACCAATCGGAATAATTAAACCGCTTGGTTTTCTTTTGATACAAACAAATGGCCTTTTATTGGGCCGTCATTAATAAAATTGGTCTAACCATTAACAATAAGATGGAATTTCTATGAAAATGCGCTTTTGGGCAACTGCCCTGCTTTGCTTAGCTACTCTCGTTCCAACCGCTAATGCACAAGATGCCAAAACGATTCGTCTGGCAACGACAACCAGTACCTACCATTCAGGTCTTTTAGACTACCTACTGCCTAAATTTAAAAGTGAAACTGGTTACACCATTGATGTGATTGCAGTGGGTACAGGTAAAGCTTTAAAAATGGGCGAAAATGGTGACGTTGATTTGGTAATGACTCACGCGCCGGGCGCAGAAGCAGAATTCATCAATAAAGGTTTTGGTGTCGAACCTCATCACTTAATGTATAACGACTTTATGATTGTTGGTCCTAAAAACGATCCTGCGGGCATCAAAGATGAAAAATCAGCCGCTAAAGCATTAAAAACGCTAGCTGAGAAAAACATTACTTTTGTTTCTCGTGGTGATGATTCAGGTACCGATAAAAAAGAAAAAGCAATCTGGAAACAAGATAACATTCAACCTAGCTTCTCTGCTTACCGTTCCGTCGGTCAAGGTATGGGCCCAACATTGAACATGGCATCTGAGCTTCAAGGTTATACGCTAACTGACCGTGGAACTTGGATTGCTTATGAAAGTAAACTTGATCTAGAAATCATGGTAGAAGGTGATAAAGCGCTATTCAACCCATATCAAGTTATCTTGGTGAATCCTGATCGCTATAACGGATTAAACACTAAAGGTGCGCGTGATTTCAGTAACTGGTTAATCTCTAAACATGGTCAACAACTGATTAATGATTACCAGTTACAAGGTCAGAAATTATTTACCGCAAGTTACGACGGTAAATAAGCCAGTTAAATTGTTGAGAGAAAAGAATGCAGATCTGGCAAACGACACTTGATGCACTTCAGTTATTAGTCAGCTTTGATGCCGACTTATGGAAAGTCGTGTCTGTGTCTTTTTCGGTTTCAATTAGTGCCATCCTATTGGTTTTAATACCAGCATTACTATGCGCGTTTATTTTGGCCTATTGTGAATTCCCCGGGCGCTGGATGCTGCTTTCTTTTGTTCATACATTACAAGCCGTTCCAACGGTTGTGATCGGCTTACTTTTGTATATGACGTTATCGCGCGCAGGCCCATTAGGGGATTGGCAAATGCTATTTACCCAAAAGGCGATGATCTTAGGGCAGATATTGATTAGCTTCCCTATCCTAGTTTCGTTGATGTATGGCGCATTTCAAAACAGCGATAAACGATCAATTGAAACCTCTTATACGCTAGGAGTTAGTCGTGTACGTATTTTAATGACTTTGCTGTGGGAAACACGCTTTCCTTTATTTGCAGCGGTTGTGGCGGGTTTTTCTCGGATCATCACCGAAGTCGGTTGTTCTATGATGGTGGGTGGTAATATTCTCAATTCAACTCGCAACATTCCGACGGCAATTGCGCTAGAGAGCCAGAAAGGCGCGTTTGCTCAAGGGGTCGCACTAGGCATGGTTCTTTTGTTACTTGCCTTAGTGATGAACTTTATTTTAACGTCTGCCAAGGGTCAGGGGCATTTACGGGTTTAGTTTTCTAAACTTTTCCTCGTAAGCACTATACACAATGGAATAAGCCATGCTGCCACTACACGTGTCTAATCTATCAATGCAATTTAAGGATAAGGTTCTATTCCATATCCCTAAGCTGCAACTTGCTCCCAATGAAGCAGTGTATTTACGTGGCGATAATGGCGTAGGCAAAACCACATTATTAAAAATATTATCCGGTCTTATCGAACCCACTTCCGGCAATTTAAGTCATTCCCAGTCTTGGTTATCACGTTGGTTTAACCCGAATAAACACGGCATTGTGTATTTACATCAGTCTCCTTACCTATTTGATGATACTGTTTACCAGAATGTTTTATATGCCATCAAATTTTCTAAACTGTCTCGCCAAGAAAAACGAACTCAAGTGATCACTGCATTACGTAAAGTGAGTCTTGAAACCCTTGCCGATGAGCATGTATCGGTATTATCTGGTGGAGAAAAACAACGCATAGCCATGGCGCGAGCTTGGATCACTAAGCCGGCAATTCTTTTAATGGATGAACCTAGCTCTAGCCTTGATCTTGAATCTATTTCACGCCTAACCTTGTTAGCCAAAGAGCTATTAGAAATTGGTTCAAGTTTAGTTATTACTAGCCATCAACAAAATGAACTGACTCAACTATGTTCAAAGCAATGGTGGATAAAAAATCATACTTTGGTTGAATCGCCGTTATTACAAATAATTCAAGATTCAGCCAAACCTGAACAACGACATCAAACCACGGTGCGATAGAAAATGATGCTAAAACCTCAACAAATCGATTGGGTGATCCTCGCTGGAGGCCAAGGCTCTCGCATGGGAGGCATGGACAAAGGGTTAGTTGAACTCAATGGTAAGCCACTGATTGAATATGTGATTGAAGCATTGCAACCCCAAATGTCGAGTATCACGATTAACGCTAATCGTAGTCATGATATTTATCAGCAATACGCTCCTGTAATCGCTGATCGCTTCACTGACTTCCCTGGCCCACTAGGTGGTATTCATGCTGGGCTTAGTCGCCTAGGTGAAAATCAACAAGGTGAAAACCTATGGGTCGGTTTTGTGCCTTGCGATAGTCCGAATATTCCTAACAATCTCGCGCAAACTTTTTGTGATGCGTGGCATGAAGATGCAGATATTTTAGTGGCTCATGATGGCGAATTTTATCAACCGGTATTTACCCTATTTCACCGTCGCGTCGTTGAAAAACTGCATGCTTTTTTAGAACGTGGTGAACGTAAAATCATTCTATTTTATGATGAGTGCAATACGGTCAAGGTTGATTTTTCGAATGCAAAAGACACATTCATCAACTTAAATACGCCAGAACAGCTCAAGACGTTTTCTCAACGCTAATTTATACCCAAGTGAATTCTGCATCTTGAAGTTACTTGGGTATATCTCATCAAATCAAATATAACGAGAAGGTTTTTCTATGACTTCATTTCCGATTCCAGTGCTTGGCTTTGCGGCATACAGCGGCACAGGCAAAACTACCCTACTTGAAGCCTTGCTACCTAAGCTCACTGCAAAAGGTTTACGAATTGGTGTATTCAAACATGCTCACCATGATTTTGATATTGACCAACCGGGAAAAGACAGCCATAGATTAAGAAAAGCTGGCGCAACACAAATGTTGATTGCTTCACGTAACCGCCATGCCTTAATGACAGAGACACCAGAAAAAGAAGCCAATTTTTTCAAATTACTTGAACAGTTTGATCTCGAAAGTCTCGATTTTATCCTAGTCGAAGGCTGTAAAAATCTATCTTTCCCTAAAATAGAGCTACACCGGGAAGTCGTCGGTAAACCTTGGCTACATCCTCATGATGACAACATTTTTGCTATCGCTTCCGATAGTGTTGAGATTCAAACTTCCCTACCACATGTTGATATCAACGATCTCGATGCGATTTGTGAATTAGTAGAAAACTTTGTACTCGATAACAACCTAACCAAACCTTCAACTGCCGCTTCTTGCGATACATTATCCCCTGCTTTTTTGTCGGTTGAACAAGGTTTAGATAAGATTTTAAGTATCCTAAAGCAACCTAAAACCACAGAACAACAGTCTCTATTCAAAGCTCGTTTAAATGTAATAGGCGAAGATATAATTTCACCAATTAATGTCCCGGCTTATTGCAACTCGGCGATGGATGGTTACGCGCTACGTGGACAGGATATTCTCGATGGCATGACTTCTTTTGACGTTGTTACTGAGATTTTAGCTGGAAGTGGCTACGCCAATAAAATTCAAACTGGCCAAGCCGCCAAGATCATGACAGGTGCACCAATGCCACAAGGTGCTGATACAGTGATCATGCGTGAGCAAAGTCAGTTAAGCGAAAACAGTACACCAAAAATTGTAAAATTTACCGTCGATAATAATGAATTTAAAGTCGGTCAAAATGTACGTCAAGCCGGTGAAGATCTTGCTCAAAATAGCGTTGTCTTTAACCAAGGCACACGTATTACTTCTCCAGAACTTGGCATGTTAGCGTCTTTAGGGATTAATCATATTCCTGTCTACCCTCAACTAAAAGTCGCGGTATTTTCAACTGGCGATGAAGTGCAAGCGCCGGGAGAGACATTAAACGATCACTGCATTTATGATTCGAACCGCTTTACCGTTATAGCGCAACTTGAACGACTAGGTTGTGATGTGATTGATTTAGGCATCATTGAAGATAACGAATCTGCGCTAGAATCCACCTTACTCGAAGCCTCTATACAAGCCGATGCGATCATTTCATCCGGTGGGGTTTCAGTTGGGGATGCCGACTTTATCAAAACCGTACTCGATAAAATCGGTCAGATTAATTTCTGGCGAATCAATATGCGCCCAGGCCGCCCTTTAGCTTTTGGTCAGATAAATGAGACGCCATTTTTTGGCCTACCGGGCAATCCAGTTGCGGTTATGGTGTCATTTTTAGCCTTTGTTGAGCCAGCTCTTCGCCTTATGCAAGGTGAGCAAAATTGGCAGCCTATGAAGTTAAAAGCAGAGACCGAAAGCAAAGTATTTTCACGCTTAGGTAGAACCGAATTTACCCGTGGAATTTACCATTTAGATGACTTCGGGCAACTAAAAGTGCGCACCACCGGTAAACAAGGCTCTGGCATTTTACGTTCAATGAGTGAAGCTAATTGCATCATTGAAATCTCACCACATGTAGAGTTTGCTAAAGAAGGTGAAATGGTCACTATTTTGCCTTTAGAGGGACGTTTATAAGCTCAATATAGACCTAATAATTCCTCAAGAGTCAGAACTCTATTACTGTCTCTTGAGGTTATCTTTAATACGATATGATTAAAAAAACGACACTCAGCCCATAAAGTCGTCAAACAGTCACAAAGCATTGATTTTCTGCTTGCAACCACCACATTGCATGGTTAATATCTCCTGCGTTCAAGACTGAATCAAACATGATTCCAGTAAGAATATTTTGAAATGTGCGTCCGTAGCTCAGTTGGTTAGAGTACCGCCTTGACATGGCGGGGGTCGGTGATTCGAGTTCACTCGGACGCACCATCTCAAAGTGTTTTCACACTGATATATTTGGGTCCGTAGCTCAGTTGGTTAGAGTACTACCTTGACATGGTAGGGGTCGGCGATTCGAGTTCGCCCGGACCCACCAAATATAAACAAAGCCTGCTCATTATAAGCAGGCTTTGTTGTTTCTAGCATAACTACATCCCTTACTATCCACTCTATTTCGACCTTTTGTTCATTCATCATTATGAGCGCGGATAATTTCATCACTTACCCACTGTAATAGTTGCTTAATCGCTTTCGACAAAACCTGATTCTGACGTACTACATACCCTAAACTAGTGGTTGGGAAATCAGGCAACGGTGTCACGATAGATTTAAGATTCGTTTTTGATGACACAGAAAACGCTGGCACAATCGCCACTCCAAAACCCGCTTCTGCCCAATCAATTTGAGCATCAACACTCCCTACTTCCATTATTCGGTAATTTGAAAGCTTTAATGTAGGTAGAGCTTCGTCAATCAAATCTCGTGTTCGGGTATCATGGCCTAAAAGAATGAGGGTCGGCTCATTATCAACTACATTTGACGATTCTGCTTTAGATAATTGAGCCTTCTGCTGCCACTGTTGAAGGTTATGCCCTAGTGCACACCATTCTATCTGCTGCAATTCAGTAAAATGTAATGGTTGACTTTGCTTTTGAGCAATCACAAACCCAAGATCTGCTTCGGCATTCTTAACCAATTCTGAAGCTTGTGATGAAGTGGTGTTTAACAAAGTAAAATCAATTCCTGGATATTCTGTTTTAAACAATTGAAATGGCTCAATCAACAATAATCGCGAAATAATATCACTGGCAGCAATGGTCAAGGTTCCGCGATGTAAATCATTAATCGCATTTAGATCCGCTTGACAGATTTGTAACTCTAATAAGGTACGTTGACTACTGTCGAGTAACCGTTGCCCTGCTTGGGTTAAATGAAATGGGTTGCGATCGATTAGCTTAACATTTGTGGCTTGTTCTAATTGCTTTAAATGCAAACTGACATTCGGCTGAGTCATATGCAATGCTGTTGCAGCCTTACCAAAGTGCTTATATTCTGCCAAAGTAACAAAAGTTTTTAACCAATTAATGTCTAACATAATCTCATCCCGTTTTTGCCACTTCAGTTAATACTATATGAATTTCTTATCAAGACAATAATTATAATTAATTTCTCTTATTTAGTCGGTGGGCATAGCATGATTCCTTAACCAATTAGGAGAACATTATTATGCCGTCTATTGTTGTTGTGGGTGCAAACTGGGGTGATGAAGGTAAAGGCCGCATCGTTGATTTTTTAGCAGATGAAGCCGCTGCCAGCATTCGTTTTCAAGGTGGAAATAATGCCGGTCATACCGTGGTAAACGATCATGGCACCTTTAAGTTACACCAGCTACCAAGCGGTATATTTAATCCTAGTTGTATTGCGGTATTAGGTCCTGGCATGGTGATTAGTCCTGCTGCGCTAAGTGAAGAAATTTCTGAAGTTAAAGCAGCAGGCGTAGAAGTGAAACTGTGTATTTCAGATCGTGCGACCTTATGTTTACCTTTACACGCATTGGAAGACACCTTAGAAGAACAGCGCTTAGGTGATGCGGCTTATGGTTCCACTCGCCAAGGTATTGCGCCAGCTTATGGCGACCGCGTAATGAAAAAAGGCATTCTAGTTGGATGGTTGAATCAACCTGAAGTTTTGCAAGAGCGCATTCAATTCATGTTGGATTGGAAAATGCCACAACTTAAAGCGCTTTATCCTAGTTGTGACTTTTCTCAAACCGCCAGTGAAATGACTGAATGGTTACTTGAGGTTACTGCGTCATGGCGTCCATTTATTTGCAACGTCACCGAACCGCTTAAAGCGCTACAAGCTAAAGATGCCAACCTATTGTTTGAAGCACAACTTGGTGCAGGCCGTGATTTAGTTTATGGAGAATACCCATACACGACTTCATCAAATGTTACCGCAGCTTATGCTGGTATTGGTAGTGGCTTGCCTGCACTGCGTCCTGAGCGTGTTATTGCAGTGGCTAAATCATTCAGCTCATCGGTAGGTACTGGTACTCTGGTAACGGCAATGGAAGAGCAAGATAATTTCCGCGAAAGTGCCAATGAATATGGCGCAGTCACCGGTCGTCCACGTGATATGGGTTACTTTGATGCCGTCGCCACACGCAACGGTGTTGAACTGCAAGCGGCGACTGAGATAGCCCTAACCAAGATTGATTGTCTATCAGGCATGCAGGATCTTAAAATCTGTGTCGCCTACGCCGGTGACTACTCTGAAAATCCGATCTGGCCGCAAACGGCTGCATTAAGCCCTGTGTATGAAAATATGCAAGGTTGGAATGAGGACATCACAGGTTGTCGCAGCTTTGCTGACTTACCAAAAGCCGCACAAGATTATGTTATTCGAATTGAAGAACTGATGGGTGTACCAGTGAGTATGGTTTCCGTTGGTCCAGAGCGAAATCAAATGATAATCCGTGGTTAACCTACAAATTCACCTTCTAACGCAAACGCCAAGAACTTGGCGTTTGCGTCATTTTCATAAATAATTATTTTATCTCTAAGTTTCATCCACAAATAAATAATTGCTTTTTCCTGAATGCTTAACTTTGTACATAGCTTGATCGGCCTGTATAACCAGTTCTTTCGAATCATGGCTACTATCTGGATACAGAGAAATACCGATACTTGCCGTAACCGTTAATAAATTGTTATTCACATCCACTGGCTCAGCTATTGTATCAATCATTCTTTGAGCAACCATTGAAATAACTTCCTGGTTAACCGCATCTCTAATTAAGATTAAAAATTCATCCCCACCAATTCTCGATACTATGTCTTTATCTCGTACGCAGTCACTTAAACGAGTTGATATTACCTTTAATAGTTCATCTCCAGCATCATGACCAAAAGAATCATTAACCGCCTTAAACCCATCAAGATCGATAAATAACACCGCAACTATACCACCGCTTTGTTTAGAATATTTGATGGCATCATTCAAGCATTCCATAACCTTGGTTCGGGTTGGTAGCCCGGTCAGAGCATCGTGATTGGCTATATAATGGATACGTTGTTTCGCTTTTTTAATATCAGTAATATCTTCCTTAACAGCAACATAATGAGTCACGTTGCCGGTTGCTTTTACCATTGGAGCAATTGAAACCAGCTCCCAGAATTGCTCACCATTTTTCTTTTTACTGTATAACTGTCCACGCCAGGTTTGCCCACCTTCTAAACATTGTAAAACTTCAGGAATATCAGAGACCCAAACCTCTTTAGAATGTAGAAGATCAATACTCTCGCCGACAAGCTCTTCTTTGTTATAGCCGGTTTTTTTTAGTAATTCAGGGTTAACATATTCAATAATCCATTCACTATTAACAATCATTATCGAAGAAGCCGACTTCTCGACTGCTAATAAGTAAGATTGAAGTCTAGATTCCAAGATAAAATACGTTTGCAAAACCAGAGTAATAGCAAGGCCACTAATAATAAAAATACTACTCAGATACAATAATGTTTCCGCTGTACCCCCTTCTAGTGGCGCTTTACCATTAGGCGCGAGCATTTCCATTACGCCACGCATAATATGAAAAAATGCAAACAATCCGAAGAGAATGGCAATTGGGTAGCTAGATTTTCTTCTGATCTTGTTCTGATCAGTTAATAATGTAATTACAATAGCAACTGAAATCATTCCAACAAAAAAGGAATATAATATAGTTCGAATTGTTAAGTTCGGGTCAATATAAAAGAAGTAATAAAATAAAGATGCCGTTAAACATGTGATAGCAACATCATAAAATATAAAGGATTTTCTCTCAGTAAAAATACGTAATCCATGAAAAATTAGCTGCATACCTAACACAATAATCGTATTAACCACGACCACTGAAAAAAAAATGTCAATATATCCACGTAAAACTGATGATATACACCCGACGCCAATCAACAGTATACCCAAAGCCCAATGTCCAACTCCGGTGGATTTAGGTCTTAGCCACCATAAAATCGTTAACACAATAGCAGCGCCAATTGTGATCAAACTGACAGCAACAAGTAGGGTTCTATTATCTAAAAGTGTCATAGTGATCCCATATACAAGAAGGTTAAGCTGGATATTTTAAGGGCGCTATCTTACCTGCTTTCAATCATTTCAAAAACAAATTAATTTCAACTCACCCATTAGAATGAATAATGTGTCCTTTGTTTAATCTACAACGTAACACTTTGAAAAATAAAACTTTAATCATTCCATTATAATAGAGGGAGTATATTATTTTTTACATCTTCCGTAATAATCCTCCACTTATTTCTCATATATCTAAATATATTTAGTTATAAAACCTCTCAATCAATCAGTAAAAACCCTTTAATTTAAAATAGTTTAACGCTATATAATATCCATATATAAGTTGTAAAGGCTGCAATGAAAGCTAGTAATAGTATTAATTATTAAAATATCGTCTTTTATTAGAATATTGAACAGCTAGCATATTTACTTTACATATACAAAAACAACACTAAGTGTGATCATTGTCACGCAACAAGATCGTTTTTTGTTACATTTTAGGAGGATCTTTACAAAGTTCTGCTAATCTCCGATTCACTTTGCAAGTTGTACAAAGTATTCATATGGAGATCAGTTCATGACGAACGACAACAACAAAACAAAACGCTCACTTACGAGCAAAATTCTATTCGGCATGTTTGCCGGTATTCTATGTGGATTTTTAATTCGCACATTCCTATCTGGCAATGAATTCATTGATGCATATATCGTCAATGGTCTATTCGATGTCGGTGGGAAAATCTTTATTGCTAGCTTAAAAATGCTAGTTATTCCTCTTGTCTTTGTTTCTCTAGTTTGTGGTACGAGTTCATTAAAAGACATCACTACTCTAGGTCGCCTAGGTGGTAAGACTCTTGCTTTTTATATTACGACAACCGCAGTGGCAATTACGCTAGCATTAATAATGGGTATCTTCTTCCAACCAGGCTCTGGTGCTGATCTAACCTCAGCGGCATCCTTTAGTACTGCAGAAGCACCATCATTAGGTCAAGTGATTGTTAACATGTTCCCGAGTAACCCAATGGCGGCAATGTCTCAAGGTAATACTCTACAAGTTATCGTATTTGCTGTGTTATTCGGTATTGCGATTAGCCTTGCTGGTGAAGCCGGCCAACGCGTAAGTAACTTCTTCAACGACGTTAATGCCGTCATCATGAAGCTAGTCACTATTTTGATGGAAGTTGCCCCTTACGGTATTTTCTTCTTAATGGGAAAACTGTTTACAGGACTTGGTTTAGAAGCGATAGGTAACCTAGCCGCTTACTTCTTAGTTCTAGTTGGTGCTTTACTTATTCACGCATTTGTTACTTATAGCGTGCTGCTGAAAGTGCTTTCTGGTCTAAACCCAGTTGTATTTTGGAAGAAGATGAAAGATGCAATTATGTTTGCATTCTCAACCGCCTCTTCTAATGCAACGATTCCAGTGACCATGGAAACGGCAACACATCGTTTAGGCGTAAGCAATAAAATCGCTTCGTTCACGGTCCCTCTTGGTGCGACCATCAATATGGATGGTACTGCGATCATGCAAGGTGTAGCGACCGCCTTTATTGCACAAGCATTTAATGTGGATTTAACCCTTGGTGATTATGTCACTGTTATCTTAACGGCAACGTTAGCTTCAGTGGGTACAGCAGGTGTTCCGGGTGTTGGTCTGATCATGCTAGCAATGGTTCTAAATCAAGTTGGTCTACCACTAGAAGGTATTGCACTTATCATGGGTGTTGACCGCTTACTTGACATGATCCGTACTGCAGTTAACATTACTGGTGATAGTGTTGTAACTTGTATCGTTGCTAAATCTGAAAATGAAATGAACGTTGATACGTTCAACGATCCTAAAGCTGGTGAAATTGAGCTAGGTTTACGAACTAAAGCTTAATCTTTCATCTGATTAATAACCCTTAACCGTTATCATGTAGATAAACTCGGTTAAGGGTTTTTTCATTTTAAAGTTCCACATTACCAACAGATTCGCGTATCGAGTGATGCTAATCTGATCACTTGCCCTCTATCACGGTATGTTCTTAATGACTCAAGAATCAAAAGCAACCATCATTTTAATTTTGACCACCATATTTGCCGGACTCGGTTGGATCTTTTCCAAGCAAGCGATTATGGGTCTTCCTCCCTTTGCTTTCATTGGAACTCGATTTGTCTGTGCCTCTATATTTTTACTGCCTTTTTGTTATAAGCAACTTATCGCTTTAACACGAGCACAATTAATCAATGCTACCAGTGTCGGAATATTAATGTCCTGCGCATTGCTTACGTGGGTAACCGCTATTTCTGTTACTGATACCTTGGCAGAAGGTGCCTTCATTTCAAGCCTTGCCATGTTATTTGCACCACTTGTGGGCTGGGCTCTTTTTAAACAAAAACCCATCCGCATGTTTTGGATTTCTTTGCCATTCGCGGTGTTAGGATTAGGCTTTTTATCTTTGTCTAACGGTTATCAACATTCCCCTAGCCAAATTTGGTTTTTAATATCTGCTGTCTTATTGGCCTTTCACTTCAATTTTAATGCTAAATACGCCCAAAGCGTTCCAAGTTTGGCGTTAGCTTGTATTCAACTTTTTGTAGTCGGCACAGTGGGAACCATCGCTTCACTTTTACTAGAGCAATGGCCAGATCAAATCACCAATGAAACATGGATGTGGGTAGTATTAAGTACCGTTCTCGCCACCAGCTTACGTTATGTAATGCAAACCATGGGACAAAAACTCACCACATCAGGCAATGCAGCCATCATTATGATTTTAGAACCAGTATGGGCGAGTTCATTAAGTGTGGTGTTTTATGGTGATGATATGCCAGTAGGAAAAGTGATTGGTTGCGCGCTGATTCTATGGTCGCTATTCGTTTACCGCGGTGGCGCTAAATTATTAGAAAGACGACAACAAACGCTGCCGCCTGAATCCAATAAAGAATAGTGACTGTATCTAGGGTCTGTTGATCTTTCGTGGCTAAATTTTGTTCGAGATAAAAGCGTTTTAGGCGAGGCAAGTCGATTGTAACCTAGTCTTTAATTATTTAATCGCTTGGGCATAAAAATGGTGGACGGGACCTGCTCCTTTCCCCACATTAAGCTCATCTGCATGAGTCAATGCATTCGATAAATACTGCTTCGCATGCCCAATCGCTTCTGTTAGGTCAAAGCCTTGCGCTAAATAGGAAGCAATCGCAGAAGAAAGTGTACACCCTGTTCCGTGAGTATTTTTTGTCGCAATGCGCTGATGCGTGTAGACCGCGGTTTGATTTCGTTGAATAAGCCAATCTCGGCTTTCCTCACCTTTCAAGTGCCCACCTTTTAATAAAATATCGACCTTATGCAATTCTGAGTGAGCTTTTAACTTCTCTATAAAACCTTCAATTTCACTCTCTGATTTTGGTTCAGGCTCCCCAATCAATAACCCAGCTTCAGGCAAATTTGGGGTGATTAAGTCTACTAACGGAATGAGCTTTTTTTTCAGCGTTTGAATTGCAACTGGTTGGATTAATGGGTCTCCACTAGTGGCTACCATGACGGGATCTAACACTACATTCATTAAGTTATAGTGCGTTAGTTTTTCAGCGATTACTTCAATCACATCACTATCATTAAGCATACCGATCTTTACCGCAGAGACATTAATATCTGAAAAAATAGAATCTAATTGCTGACCAATAAATTTAGCTGAAACCGGAAAGATGGCATCTACGCCTTGAGTATTTTGCGCAGTGAGTGCGGTAATAGCGGAACAAGCAAAACTACCCGTTGCAGAAATTGCTTTAATATCAGCTTGAATACCTGCTCCACCACCAGAGTCAGATCCTGCGATAGTCAATACATTAGAAATACGCGAAGTGTTTGGCGATGGGAAAGTTGATTGAGGCATATATTACTTCCTTTTAGCGCACAGAAGTAATACACATGTAGAGATGAAATTAGAATGCTCGACACGTTGGTATTAGTTCCCTACGCTGATGTTAATCAGATCAGGTTCAACGGGTCTCACTTAAGTGATCTCAGCCTACTGGCTCCCCGACTAATATGCTTAGAGCATGGCGGTTTATCGTTTAAACTATCCATACACTAAAGATTGGCTTCAATGTAGAGTTAACTCATCAAATTGTAAAGCTATTCACTCAAAACTAGTGATCTTGTTCTTATATGAAATTTTACTTACATAGATACTGTCTAATGATACATAGCTAACATATTAATCACTGTAACCCCACGAGACCAAACCATGTCGGAACTATTGATGTCACAACAATCACTGATTCGTATTAGCGTATTTACTCTAGTGTTGGTGACCATGGCGGTTTGGGAAATCAAACGGCCGAAAAAATACCTCAGCCAACCTAAGCTCTACCGTTGGGCCAATAACTTAGGTTTGGTGTTTTTTAATAGCTTTCTACTACCTTTCACTCTGCCATTTCTCGCAGTCGGTTTTGCCTACCTAATGCAGAACAACCACGTAGGCTTGTTTCATTGGCTCAATATTCCTGCATGGTTAAACCTAGTATGCGGGTTGCTCTTGTTAGATATGGTGATTTATTGGCAGCATCGTCTATTTCATAAGATCCCGCTGCTTTGGCGTTTACATCGTGTCCATCATGCCGATCAAGATATCGATGTCACTACCGGCTCACGCTTTCATTTCATCGAGATTTGGCTTTCAATGCTGATTAAACTCGCGACGATTGCCGCACTTGGGATTTCGCCTCTAGCTGTATTTATATTCGAAGTACTACTGAACGCCAGTGCGATGTTCAACCACAGCAATATCGCCTTATCTCATCGCATTGATGATCGATTAAGAAAGTGGATTGTCACACCAGATATGCACCGTGTTCACCATTCTATTCATCGCAATGAAACCGATAGCAACTACGGGTTTTGTTTATCCGTTTGGGATCGTTGGTTTGATAGTTATATTATCCAACCGAAAGATGGCCATGAAAAAATGACAATTGGGATTAACCTATTCCGCTCAGCTAAGGAGCAGTCACTACTCAAAATGTTGTCACAACCGTTTAGAAATAAATAACGCAGGCGACTGAACCTGCGTTAATGACTCGCTGAAGGTTTGGAAACTAAAAGAACTTCAGCCAGCGCAACAAGATAAATTCCAATACAAACGTCACACCTAGCCCTGCGCAAAAAATAAAGAATGACAATGGATTATCAACACCGGGGATCCCACCAACATTGATGCCTAATAAACCGGTTAAGAAACTGACCGGTAGAAATATCGCAGCAATCACAGTAAACAAGTAGGTATTACGGTTCATCTTCTCGGCTTGTTCTTGCTCGATGTCCGCTTTGATCAACTGAATCTGTTCAATATAAAAATCAATCGATTCATTAATTCGAATCACGGTATCCAATGCGTTACGCATTTTCAGTTCGACCTCTTCCATTTCTGGGTGGCCAACTTCTAAGAAATCATCGTGGGCGTAACGTTGAGGTTTCATAAAGCGACGAAGCTTTAATAGACGTTTATGAATAACATGTAGGTCACTGTTTGTACCGTCACCTTCTTCAATTTCAAATAACTGCTCTTCTACCTCATTCAAGAAACCGGCGATGTTTTGATTTAAACCTTCGATAATCGATAATAATAAACGAGCGGTACTTTTCGGCCCTTTTTGTTCACCTAGTGCATTGCGAATACTGGTAATAGCTTTAGAAGATATTTTACGGGTTGAGATTAACGTGCCTTTATGCCAAAGAATGCGCACACTCAGCATGTCATCTGGCATTGCGCCTTCATTTAAATTCACACCACGCATGATAAGTAGAAACGATTGATCGTCGAAAAGCTCAAAGCGTGGGCGCGTGTCATCAGCAAGCAGGCTATCTACCACACCCGATTCAAACTCATTGTCTAGCAACCATTCACGTAATGCTCCGGCTTCACGCTGACAATGATACCAATGGTTCTCTTGCAGCATATCTATCGGCTCTTTAGGTTCAACCAATTGCGCTGGCTGGGTAGAAAAATCCCACTGTTCAATCAAAAAGCTATGTGACATATTGCCTGCTCTCACTTTTCTATTTATTTCATGTTATTAACGCAGAGGTTACATTAGGCTGCAAGAACTAGATATGCTTAATGCTGGTTAGGTGTGAAATTATCACAACCCATAGAGTAAACGTGTAAGAGATTTATTAATGAAGAAACTGATTATTCGCAAAATAAAAATAGGCATGTTGTTTGTGATCCCTTTAGTGATCGCCAGCTGGGTCGTTAACGCAGTGGTTCGCTTTATGGATAAAACTGCTGGCTACTTTTTACCAGAACAACTGCATGAAAAGTTAAGTGACATTTGGGGATTTGGACTGTTTGCTGCTTTAATTTTGATGTTTATTTTCGGCATTATTTTTGATGGTAATTTACAGCAGCGTTTTTACACTTGGTTATCAGAAAAAACTATTAACCGTATTCCTGGCTTCGGCATCATTCATAACTCTACCAAGCAAATTATGGAAGCGTTAACCTCAGAAGAATCGCCTTTCAAAAAGCCTGCGTTCAGCCGCTCTTGGTCTGGTCCCAATTCAAAAGAAATCGTATTTGATCTTGGTCCAACCTGGATGATCCCAAATCAAAGTGGTGAGATGTTTTTAGGCCCAGATGGCAAATTCTACCCAGTGCCAGAAGAAGGGTACCGTGTGGTATTCGTACCTCAAGCGATTAACTTGTCGAATGGTTATGTGCGGTTTGAAAAAGAAGAAGATTTGATTTACGTACCTCACCTTGCCGTTGAGCAATTAACCGCAACATTGGTTTCATGTGGCTTAACCTTGCCGAAAAAGCCCGATAATGCACTAGGGAAAGTTTTAAAAAATGAACAAGAAATGCAACAAGCATTAAAGGAATGGAAAGAGAAGCAAGCTCAGAGTCCAGTGAAGTGAGTTAATCATAAAAGCAATAGTGCACGCCTTTAACTTAGACGTGCACTATTTAATCAATAAACTGCTTATTGAAATGCAGGACGCTCCGATACCTTACTGTACCAAGCTTTAATATTCGGATAGCTATCAAGCACTTTGATCTCCAACGCTTTCTCGCACACAAAACCAACGAAAAGAAACCCTGTGATATCCACAATGCTAAAACGCTCACCCGCAATATATGGATTCTTAGCTAACTGCATATCTAATTTAGGTAGAAACTCTTCTACGCGTAACTTTGCCTCATTACCCCAGGCTTCAATGCAACGTTCACGGTCACCATAAACACCAGATAAATTACGGAAGGCTTGAAAGCCCATATGTAAGCCATCAAGTTCTACAATACGCTGCCACATTTCCACCAAGCCCTTTTCAGCCGGAGTGGTGCCAAACAATGAGGTATCATTTTGATGTTCAGCAAAAAAACGACAAATTGCGATGGTTTCACTGATACAAGTACCGTCATCAAGCTCCAACATTGGCACTTTGCCATTGACACTTTTTTCTTGATATTCCGGCGTTAAATTCTCTCCTTCACGAACATTAAGTTGAACACGGTCAACCTCTACTCCTAATTCCTTCAAGAAGATCCCAACACGACGTGAGCTTGGATTGGCAGCAAATTCATATATTTTCATTATTAACTTCCTTTTCTGAACGTTCGTTTAGTTATAACTTAGCGAATAACTAAACGAACAGTCAACAATTTCTTTAACGTCGATTAGATTCTTGTTACATTTATGACTATCTTAGGCAATAAATAGGCGAGTCGCTTCGTGGCAAGAAGAAGTAATTTTAATAAAGACGAGAAATTAATAGAGGCTATGCAACTATTTTGGCAGCAAGGTTACGCCAATACCTCTATATCGGATCTTGTCGAACACCTAGCCATCAATCGTTTTAGTCTCTATAACACTTTTGGTGATAAGCACGCTTTATATATCAATGCCCTTAACTACTACTTTGAAAACATTTCAAAGCCTGCCGCTAAACCACTTTTTGACTCTAATGCTAACTTAGAAACCTTAACGGATTTTTTACTGAAATTTTCCAATCTTCAAAAAAGCCAACAATTCGGGTGCTTCATTCAAAATGCCCTTCTTGAGCACGCTAATCGAGATCAAGATGTTCAACTGACAGGAAGGTGTTTATTTACTCATTTAAGTGACGGGGTCACAAGCTGCTTGAACCATGCTAAAGCACAAGGACAATTGAGTGAAAGTATGGATATATCGAGTTTGACCGATTTAATCCTCACTCAAATACAAGGCATGCGGGTATTAGGAAAAGCCAAGCAATATGATCGCTTAGATAATGCAACCAATATGCTGATTCGTATTCTAAACGCAAACAAAAAAGGCAGATAAAACAGAGCGATTATTGCTCTATCTCATCTACCTTTTATTTCATCATTTGGTTAGATTTTATAGTGAATTACCACATCAAATCATCAGGAACCACGAAGTCTGCGTATGGATCATCTTCATCTTGCTCTTCTTGAGTCAGGACATTATTCAATACAATGCTTTCTTCATCACGTTGGAAGATTTTGTCTGCCACACTTGCCGGAATAATCGCGTAACCCTCTAGGTAACGAGCAATCGCTAAACGACCTTTGGTTAATTGATCTTGTGTTGGCTTATCAACATAAAGCTTTTTCACTAATGAGCCGTCGGTAAAGTTATAACCGATATCACCGTCGGATATTTCAATACGGTTCATTTCGATCAATTGCTTCACTTGTGCTTTCAATTCTTTGGTTAATTGCTGTTTTTTCTGCTCAGCATTTAACGCTTTGTCACGCTCAAGTTGCGCTTTTTTATTCGCTTCAACCGCTTCTCTAGCTTCACGAGCCTGAACGCGAGATTTTTTCGATGACTTCTTCGCTTTCTCTAATTTTTTATTACTTACCAAGCCTGCTTTAAGCATTTGCTCTTGTAGTGTCAATTTTGCCATGATGCTCTCTTTACGACGTAATCTTTGCGGTGATTATACCTTTAAAAAGATCCAATTTGCGAGACAGTTATATGTTAGAATCCGCCCTCATTTCTAATCTTATACCAATCAAAATAAGTTAATGGTCTGAATTAGCTTTTTAACAAGCTAACGTGAACAGTTGCTTATTACGATTGGTATGCTAATAACTGGTGTGAAAATTCCAATGTCATCTCCCTCTTCGTCTCTTCCTAGCCATCAAGAAATTGAATCACAAGTTGAACAGTGGTTACTTGATGTGGTGATCGGTTTGAACTTATGCCCTTTTGCAGCCAAGCCGCAACGCAATAAGCAAATTAAGATCATAGTTTCGAAAGCCGAAGTTGAAGAAGCATTATTGGAAGATGTTTTTCAAGAATTCACCACGCTCGTTAATACGCCAGTTTCCGAGCTAGAAACCACATTAGTTGTCATTCCTCACATGCTACAAGATTTTGACGACTATAATTTCTTCTTAGATTGGATCGACGCACTGATTAAGCAAGAACAATGGGAAGGCACATTCCAGGTGGCCACCTTCCACCCTAATTATTGTTTCGCGGGTGCCGCTCCTGATGATGCTGAAAACTTAACTAACCGCGCTCCCTATCCTGTACTTCACCTTATTCGTGAAGAAAGCATGGAAAAAGCGGTAAAACATTATCCAAACCCAGAAGCGATTCCAGATACCAATATCGCTCGAGTAGAAGGCTTAACGGAAGAAGAAAGGCAGCAGCTTTTCCCTTATCTATTTAAAGCCAAGTAGCCTTTTTGGTTACAAGTAGCATTCTCGGTTATATAAGCCGATAACGACACAAATTTAATAACAGTATAAAAAGATAATCACTATGAAACGAGTAGTCTTATATGTGGGTGACAAATGCCCACACTGTAAAGCCGCTAAAATGTATTTAGATTCAAAAGGCATTAAGTACCGTTTGTGTAATGCCAAGATGCAACGCGGACGTAAAGAACTTGAAGCGATGGGCGCACGTGGCGTACCCGTTTTGAAGATCGGCGACCGCATGATGGCAGGATGGAACGCCGCCAACTTCGACAAAATTTATAACAGCTAAACCCTATCCCTCGAAAACTGAAGCCGTCACTTCAACGACCATTGCTTCATATACTAGGGTAAACAATTTTATAGAGTAAGCCGAAGATGCGCTTGCTCTTCCTTTAAGGAAACCATTTTGACTACAGATTCTCCTACAAACAAAGCACCTGCAAATACTGCTTTTTCTAGCCTTGCATTAGATCCTGCACTCATCGAAAACTTAACCTCACTAGGTTATGAATCCATGACGCCGATTCAAGCCGATAGCCTACCATTGATGATTGCCGGCAAAGATGTGATTGGCCAAGGTAAAACAGGCTCAGGTAAAACTGCGGCATTTGGCTTAGGCTTATTAGCCAACTTGAACGTGAAGCGTTTTCGTGTGCAATCTTTAGTGCTTTGCCCAACTCGTGAACTGGCAGACCAAGTGGCAAAAGAAATCCGCAAACTGGCTCGCAGCATTCACAACATTAAAGTACTCACACTTTGTGGCGGCATGCCATTTGGCCCGCAGATTGGTTCATTAGAACACGGCGCGCACATTTTAGTGGGTACGCCGGGTCGTATTCTTGATCACCTAGATAAAGGCCGTATTGATTTATCAGAACTGAATACCCTAGTACTTGATGAAGCCGACCGCATGCTAGACATGGGCTTTCAAGACGCACTAGATGCCATCATTGAACAAGCGCCAAGCGAGCGTCAAACTTTGCTATTTAGCGCCACTTTCCCACCGGAAATTAAAAAGATCGCTAACCGCATTATGCGTCACCCTGAGCTTATAAAGGTAGAAAGCCAACACACCAACTCAAGCATTTCTCAGTTCTTTTATAAAACCAATTCATTTGAAGACCGTTTGAAAGCGACTCAGATTTTATTGTTACAACACAAACCTGAGTCATCCGTGATCTTCTGTAACACTAAGCGTGAAACGCAAGAAGTGGCGGATGAGTTGCACTACAAAGGTTTTGATGTTATTGCCCTACACGGTGATTTAGAACAACGCGATCGTGACCAAGCCCTACTACGTTTTGCGAACAAGAGTGCGTCTATTCTGGTTGCGACCGATGTAGCTGCGCGTGGTCTTGATGTTGAAAACCTAGATGCGGTCATCAACTTCCAACTAGCACGTGATGCTGAAGTTCACGTACACCGTATTGGTCGTACTGGTCGCGCCGGTAGTAAAGGCATGGCGTTTAGCTTATTTGCTGAAAAAGAAATGTTTAAAGTCGCTCAAATTGATGAGTACATGGACATTGAGATTTCACCATCGACCCTACCTTCAGACAGCGTGCTAACTGACACTCCATTTGAATCTAAAATGGCGACCATTCAAATTGATGGCGGCAAAAAACAGAAAGTCCGTGCTGGTGACATTCTAGGCGCACTCACTGGCGGCGATAACGGCGTAGACGGCAAACGCGTTGGTAAGATCCACTTATTCGATATGCGCGCTTATGTTGCGGTTGAAAAAGGCATCGCTAAACAAGCCTTGAAAAAGATTTCAAACGGCAAAATGAAAGGAAAAACTTTCCGCGCTCGTATTATCTAGTAGCTGCTAGCTCTAAAATGATAAAGCCTTGCCCTGGAGAGATTTGGGGCAAGGTTTTTTGTTGGGGTTGATAAACTTAAGTCTGCGGTATGTGTAAGTGATTCGAAGTAACGCTAACCGACTATCTTACTAACCTACCAACTTACGAACCCACCAATGAATCACGCTTAGAGGCTTGGGCTTTACCACATGTAACTACACACTTTAGGAGATCCTGAACTGCGCTCCTACGTCGCTTTTCAGGATGACTGGACGTTTGTTTATTGGGAGTCGGGTTTTCTAATTTGAATCACGGTTCTGCTCTACAAAAATCAATTCACTCACATCAAAGCCTTTCTGTTGGCTCATTTGAATGAATTGTTGTTTAACGGAATCATCGATGGTTGGGGTTCGGGATAGTAGCCAAAGGTAATCGTGATCAGGGCCGGAAATAAAGGCGTATTGGCCAGCGGGATCGAGGTAGAAGATCACGTATGAGCCGTAGAAAGGGCCAAAGAACGAGACTTTTAAGTAGCCTTCATTGGGCGCATTAACAAAATACGCTTTGCCTTCCGCTTGTTGCCACTCGCCCTCTGCGGCTGAGTAACCACGGTTAATCACTTTAACGCCGCCGTCTTCTTTTAATGAGTACTCAGCGGTAACTTGTGTTAAACCGCGTTCAAAGGAGTGATCGAGACGAGCGATTTCATACCATGTGCCTAGATATTGGTTTAGATCAAACTCTTGAATGGGAGTCACGGATTTCGGCATGCCTAAGCAGCCAGTCAGGAGTAGCGCAGTGAAAAACGGGAGTACTCTAGAAATGCATTTGGATAATGTCATACAACATCCTTGTTTTAGATTCATCCATGACTCTACGAAGTTGGCTTAGGAAAAGATCAAATTAATGCCCACCAACTTTAGAAAAAACATTAATTACCAGTACACCTAATAATATAAGCCCCATACCAAGCATAGCGGCTAGATCGAGTTTCTGACCATAAATAATCCAACCAACGGCAGCGATTAGTACAATCCCAAGTCCAGCCCATATCGCGTAAGCAATACCAACTGGTATCGTTTTTAGTGTTAACGATAGAAAATAAAAAGCCGCGACATAACCGACTGCCACAATAAGAGAAGGAATTAATCGAGTGAAACCTTCACTGGATTTCATCGCCGAAGTAGCAATCACTTCAGAGACAATTGCGACACCTAAAAACAACCATTGCTTCATAAAATAGCCCTTAGCCAATGCTTGATTCAATAACAATCTAAATCATTAAATAAAAAAGAATTTTAACTCATAAACATCAGCAACTACAATCAGAAGCCTCTTGGGGCTAGTGAACTTTATAGATGAATTTTGTTCCAGATAAAAATACCTATAAAAACAGTGCCCACCCAAGCGATTAACCCAAGTTCACTTTTAGTTTCTTATTCTTGCATAAAAATCAGATCTAAATCTCACTTTAATACCTTGTAATATTAAATAATTTTTATGCTACAAATTCATAACATTTACAAAATAAAAAACTGGAAGTTTGAAAACTTCAAAGCACCATTCTCCTAATTTTGCAATAAACTTGGATTTATTCATTGTTGTTTTTACTTAAGGAAGATCATGAAAGTAGCAATTTTAGGTGGTGGTGTACTTGGTGTCACAACAGCTTGGTATTTGGCGAAATCCGGCCATGAAGTGACGGTAATTGATAGACAAAACCATGTTGCAGAAGAAACGAGCCACGGTAATGCTGGTATGATATCTCCAGGTTACAGTTCCCCGTGGGCAGCGCCGGGTGTACCTTTCAAAGCGATTGGTTGGATGATGCAAGATCTATCACCATTTATGATTAACATGAAAGAGCTTGATGGTTACACCCTTTCATGGATGTGTAAAATGCTGGCTAACTGCAACACTAAAAGCTACCAAACCAACAAAGCTCGCATGCTACGTGTCGCTGAATATAGTCGCGATTGCTTTGTTGATCTTCGTAAAGAGCTCAACCTTAACTACGATGGACGCCAAAAAGGCACATTACAATTGTTCCGTAAGCAAAAACAAGTTGATGCGCTGCAAAAAGATATCGCGGTTCTTGAGCAATTGGGGATTCCTCATCAAGCTTTAGATATACAAGGTTGCATCGAACATGAACCTGCTCTTGCGAATGTAAAAGATAAGTTTGTCGGTGGCCTACGTCTACCTGGTGATGAAACCGGCGATTGTTATAAGTTTACCACCGAGCTTGCTAAACAATGTGAAGCGATTGGTGTGACGTTTATGCTCAATACCAATATTGAACACTTAGTAGAATCGAACGGTAAAATCGTTAGTGTCAAAACCGATAAAGGTGTCGTTAAGGCCGATACGTTTGTCTGTGCACTAGGGAGTTACTCGCCTAAATTAATGAAGCCGTTGGGTATCGATTTACCTATTTATCCAATCAAAGGTTATTCACTTACCTTACCGATAGAAGATGAATCACGCGCGCCTCAATCGACCATTATGGATGAGACGTATAAAGTGGCGGTCACACGTTTTGAAGATCGCATTCGAGTAGGCGGAACCGCAGAAATTGCATCGTTTAACTTAGAGCGCCCATTGAAGCGCCGAGCCAGTATAGATTTTGTGATTCAAGATATGTTCCCTGGTGCAGCAGATGTCGCCAAAGCGGAATTTTGGTGTGGTTTACGTCCAATGACACCTGACAGCACCCCCATACTCGGTGGCACTAAGTACTCCAATTTATATATAAACACTGGCCACGGTACTTTAGGTTGGACAATGTCACTCGGCTCTGCCAAATTCGTTGCAGATATTATCAACAACAAACAGCCGGATATTGATCCTGAAGGCTTATCTATCGAGCGCTACTATGACTAGACCAACCAAAGCAAGTATTGATCTTGCTGCATTTCAACATAACTACCGCGTGGCAAAAGCGCAATCGCCTAACTCACAAGCCGTGGCGATCATTAAAGCCGATGCTTATGGTCATGGCGCTGTGAAATTGGCCCACGCTCTACAAGAAGCCGATGCCTTTGGTGTTGCCTGTATTGAAGAAGCAATAGAGTTACGAGAATCGGGCATCAAACAACCTATTCTTTTGTTAGAAGGTTTTTTTGAAGAATCTGAACTTGAGCTTATCCAACAATATAACTTCTGGACAGCGGTGCATAACCAAGCACAAATTGAAGCGATTGAACGCCAACCTCAATCTTCTCAATTTACGATTTGGCTAAAATTCGATAGCGGCATGCATCGTTTAGGATTCTCATCACAAGACTACCCTGCGGCTTTTGAGGAATTAAACGCGTTACCGCAAGTCGAAAGTATCGTTCACATGACTCACTTTGCTTGTGCCGATGAACTCGATAAATCGATGACACAAAGCCAGTTAGAGCTTTGTATATCAACTCTAGAAAAATTAGATTCTAAAACGAGCAGTTTTGCCAATAGCGCGGCGACGTTAGCTCACCCTTCAACTCATAGCGAGCAATTTAAGGGTTACACGCGTCCGGGTATTTTACTGTATGGTGCAGACCCACTTTCACACCCAAATTCCGCTTCAGAACAACTGATTCCAGTGATGACGCTAACCTCAAAAGTCATCGCAATACGTGAAGTTAAAATGAACGAATCCGTTGGTTATGGTGAAAGGTATCGATGTGAACGTAATATGAAGATAGGTACTGTAGCTATTGGTTATGCTGATGGTTATCCAAGGCATGCGAAAGATGGTACGCCAGTGATGGTCAATGGCGTTCGTACACAAGTTGTAGGACGTGTTTCAATGGATATGTTGACGGTAGACTTAACGGATATTCCAAATGCTGAAATCGGCTCTACCGTCGAGTTATGGGGGAAGAACGTAAAGGCTGCTGACGTTGCAAATTATTGCGATACGATTCCCTACACCTTGTTTACCGGTATTACTCGTCGAGTACATAAAGAATATATCGACTAGACTGATACCCATCGTACTTGAAGCTGCAGCTTTGTTGACGGCGTTCATTCGCTTGTCGCCTCACTGCAACTCCAACTACTTCGGGTATTATATACCGATTACTTTTCTCGGCCTATCGCGGCGGGTAAAGCTTGCTTGGTGAATTCCATAAAGGCTTTATCCGCTACAGATAAATATCCTGTTTTACGCCAAGCCATGCCTATTTTAAGTATGATTGGTTGATCAAATGGAATACCTACCACACCTCTCTCTTGTTCAGTCACTAGTTTCAATAATGCCCCAACCGCAAAATCTTTCTGTACCACTTTTAAAATCATCGGGATCAAATTGGTTTCAATAGAAATGTTGGGTTCAAACCCATGTTCAATACACAATTTGTCGACCATTTCTCGATGAAAATACCCTTTCTTAAACATGATTAATTCTTGAGAAAAGAATTCGATTATTGAAATCGAACGCTTAGTGGCAAACTCATGTTCAGGACTCACTACCATTAACATTTCATCTTCTACTAATGGTTCAATGGCTAGAGAATCCGGTACATTTTCATTAAGAATCACACCGAGATCCAACTCTCCATCGAGCAGCATTTTCCGAATCGATTGTGTGCCTGCATCAATGATAGTCATTTTTAAATCTGGATATTGTTGTTTAAATGCCATCAAAATATCAGGAAAGAAATAAGATCCCATCATGCTAGGTACACCGAGTCTCACTTCGCCTTTAACTAAGCCTTTTAGCTCTTGCATTTCAAGCGCTGCATCATCAAGTTTCTGAAGAATTTCTTTCGCATGTTTATATAAACGCAAACCTTCATCAGTTAATTGCACACCCTTTTCATGTCGATGTAATACTGTTAAACCTATTGATAATTCGAGTTTTTTAATTGAAACACTTAAGGCCGACTGCGCAACATGCAAAACCTCAGAAGCTCGGCTAAAACTTTTCATTTCTACGATGGTGACAAAGTACTTTAATGCTTTGGTATTCATAAATTTCGTATGCATTGCTTTCCTGATTCTATAATGACGTTGATGAACGTAACACTTAAACAAGTTAGATCAAAAACAGATAGAGACTATTAATTTAATATATTTTATATATATCATGGCTATTGATAAAATTCTGTTATTACGTTCAATTGAGTACCGTTAATGTCGACGACTTCCCTCCAACAGCATACAGACTTATCAAAGAATGATTCGAGGCAGCACGAGCCACTAGATAATGACAACCCAAAGGATCTAAAAAAAGTGACCTTTGGGCTCTTCATTGGCTCTTTTATTTCGTTCTGCAATTTGTACTTATTCCAACCTTTACTACCTCTGATTGCTGAACATTATCAAGTCACTGCAGCGCATGTTAACTGGGTTTTAGCCGCCGCGACATTAACGCTAGCGTTATCACTACTACCTTGGGCGATTTACTCTGAGAAGATTGGACGACGTAAAATCATGTTGTTCAGTTTGTATGCCTCACCTGTTGTTGGTTTATGTATTTTATTTTCCGATCAACTCGGGCTACTGATTGCTTCACGGGCTTTAATGGGAGTTGCCTTGGCGGGTTATATTTCGGTGGCGGTGGCCTACATGGCAGAAGAGTTTAGCCCTAACGTTTTTTTGCTCGCGGTAGGTTCGTATATTGGTGCTAATTCATTAGGTGGAATCACTGGCAGAATTTATGGCGGCGTCGTTGGTGAATGGCTAGGTTGGCAAACTGCGGTAATTGGCATGGCGTTGTTTAGTCTTGCCATCGCAATATTGGTGACGCTTTGGGTGCCCGCGCAGAAAAACTTTGTCGCCAAACAAACATCATTGTCTAGTCATTTAAAAGATGCTATCCATCACTTACAAACCCCTAGACTATGGTTTGCGATGTTAATTGGCGGGTTAAACTTTGCCCTATTTGTAAATCTTTATACGGTAATGGGCTTTCGCTTAGTCGCTGAGCCTTTCTCACTTCCTGTAAGCTTGGTATCGCTTATCTTTCTTTGTTATTTAACTGGCACCTTAACCTCCAAACTTAGCGGCCAATGGAGCCTACGCTTTAATTCCACCAGCGGCATTGTAATAGGCACGGTAGTCAGTTTAATCGGGATGCTCATAGCACTGATTCCAAATTTATATGCGATGTTTATTGCGCTTATCTTAATTAGTAGTGGCGCTTTCTTTACTCACTCATTGGCGTATGGCTGGGTTAGCTCAAAAGCACAACAAGCAAAAGCCAGTGCGACGGCTTTATATCTTGTTCACTATTATGCTGGTGGTAGCCTCGGTGGGTTTTATTTAATCTATTGCTGGCAACACGGTGGCTGGAACATGGTCGCATTAGGCGGCAGTGTGTTATATATCGCCATTCTCGTGCTTACCTACAAGCTTAACCGCGCGGAAAAATTGAATTGATCATGACTGAAATAGGCATTGTTTGTTATCATCTTCAGCAACTTTTATTCAAGAGGCAATGACATGCAATTTACCCTACTTTCAACGGAACTTTACCAACACTTATATCGTGATATTACGGAATTCCGTTCAACTTTTGATCTCCCTGTCGCAGACCTAGCCTCTCTCGATGACAAAGCCGATACGTTGCACACTTCTCTTGCGATCGAAGAACTAACCGAACTGGCCGAAGCGGATTGTAAAACCGAACAAGCCGATGCGATTGTTGATACGGTTTACGTTCTTATGGGGCGTTTAGTTCATCGTGGTGACGAGCAAGTAGACAGTAATGTCGGTATTAGCTACATCATCGAATTATTACTGCATGTGGCGAAAAACCGTGGCATTGAATTCCTACCCTGTTGGGATGAAGTGCATTCAAGCAATATGAGTAAAGTATGCCGCAACGAACAAGAATTCACGGAAACTCAAGCTTTCTACGCTAAACAAGGTGTTGAACTTGAAGGCGTGCAAAAAGGCGAATACATCATTGCCAAATGCGCTAAAGATGTCGACATGCAAGGCAAAGCGGTTCGTAAGGGAAAAGTATTGAAATCGGTTTACTACCGCCCTGCGGATTTAGAAAAACTGACTAAATAATCTGAGTTTCAACGATTTGTTTCAAAGATAGATTTCACAGATAAAAAAAAGCCTGTCTCAGATGAGGCAGGCGTGTGTGTTAAATGCATGACTTTTAGTAAAAAGCTATCTCTGTTAACACAAGGTAGGACGAGAATGTATCCCTTTCACTAATGCCATTTATGTGCCAACTTTTCATTACTTCCCAATGAAACTCTAACCTATTGTTTTATTGATATATTTACGTTCAGTTTTGTTTTTATCACTTTCTCTATTCCATACAACACTTTATAGGTAGATTCTATTGCACAGATTTGGCGTGCTTTGCTCTATAAACGATCATGTGACCGTAAGTCGCTTTATCAATACCAAAGCAAGAATGTTATTTTGCAAAGCGTTCCAGGTATAGGAAATATTGCTGCCACATCCATTATTAGTAACGTTCCTGAACTTGGCTATATTACGAATAAACAGGCCGCTTCACTTATCGATGTAGCACCGATAACCAAAGAAAGTGGGCGTTATAAAGGTAAAAGAACGATCCAAGGTGGTCGTTCTCAAGTCAGAACCGTTCTCTACATGGCAATGATGTCAGAGATGCAATGTAATCCGGTTTTTAAAGCTCATTACCAGCATCTTTTAGACGCTGGAAAACCTAAAAAAGTCGCTATCATTGCTTGTGTTCGTAAGATGGTTGTTATCTTAAATTCGATGCTAAGAGATGGCGTCATGTGGGATGAAAATATCGCTAAAAATTAATTATTGACGCCATACTCGTTTATGTGGGCTCCCTATTTTCAACACTTATTTTACACTCAGTGATATTTGCTTGCTTATGTACGAGTTCTAGTGAGGAGCTACCTCGACTCTATGACAATTTCGAACATTAGGGTGCAATGCTTGTTAGCGAGATTAAATCTCAAACGAGTATTCTGCATCACCTAATTTTATATCTTGTAAGCGTTATAAGTGTTGGAAATTAAATTAATTGGTAATCTGTTCCATTCTTTAATAAAGCAAAAGCGGTTCTAACATTTTTATTCGCCAAAGCAACAGCTGCACATTTTTTACCTCGTCGCTCTATTAATGCTTTTATCCATGTTTCTTTATTTGATCTTGCATCCCGTTTATCCAGTTGCTGAATAACTGCCATTGCACCAGTAATTAGTAAACTTCGTAAGGTTGTATTTTTACGTCTTCCTATCGTTCCAAGTTTAACTTTACCACCAGAGCTATGCTGTATTGGCGTCAATCCAATACAAGCAGATACATCCCTTCCCTGTTTAAACTCACCAAATTCTTGGTCTGCCATTGTGATGTATAAGTGGATTGCATTTAAGATGCCAATTCCTTCTATTTTCATCAATTTTTTACAATCAGGCGTTTCAGAAACCCATTCTTCTAATGCTTGATTATAACTCTCTAAAGTCATACAGATTTGCTTGTATAAAATTAATGATTGATGAAGCATTGAGCGAAAGATAAAACTTAACCCATTGTCAGCGTCTTCCAATACTAACTCAATCGTACTAATCAGTTTGCTTTCGCCACGGCCGACAGAGATATTAAACTCTCTAAGCAACCCGCCTAACTGATTTTTTAACGCTGTTTTTTGCTTTATGCATTGTTCACGTAATCTCAGTATCGATTGAGCTTGTTGTTGGTGTAGAGTCTTGCTAGCAACAAAATGAATATCGGGTAAAAGGCTTGCTTGAATAATAGCTAAAGCATCATTTTTATCCGTTTTTTGATTCTGGCGAACAGCCATCACTAAACGAGTTGAAATTAACTTTGCATCATGTCCAATAGAGTGACAAAATTGAACCCAATAGTTTGAACCACTGCATGATTCAAACACCACTAGACTTGGTGATTGTTGAATTAAAAACTCACTAAATTGCTGAGGTGTCAGTTCTTTATTAGAACGCACCTTTTTATTTGTATACACACAAACTTGAATTGCTTTAGTTGCTAAATCAACACCAATGATAGTAGTTTTCATCTTTGATCTCCCAGCTTTAATGACTCAGTTTTAGTTTAATCATTATTAGAGCGGGAGCCCAATTATCTTGTTATATTTTTTTGTACACTGATATGGTCACATAATCACCGATATAAGCTACCTTGTTAACTACTAGCTTGTAATTATTACCCTCTACACTAAAGTCGAAACTATTACCAGCCTGAACTTTTTTGTCCTCGGTATCGAATATTGATGAAACAACTAATGCTACGTTTCCTTTTTTATATTCGTTTGTAACGTCAGATACACCAAAAGTAACTCGGCCACCTAAACCCGACCAACTCTCACCTTCTGACATTTGGTAATCACTAACTAAAACCTCTGAAGTGAACTTCCCTAGCTGAGCTTTAAGCTGTGCATTCTCTGCGACATATTTATCAAGTTTTGCACTTAATTCGGCAATATCAACTTTACTACCTTCAGCTTTTTCCAACTTTTCTTTTATTCGATGCAGCTGAATATTCTCTTTTGTAAGCATTTCGATTTTTTGCTTTGACTCTTCTTCTAACGCTTTTTGAGTTGGTGACTTATATTTCAACTGACTTTCGAGAAATACTGACTTGTCGCCGAGTAATTTAATGCGCTCACTCAATACATTCTGACGCCCTTTTTCAACATCCACTGCTACCCGTAAAGTTTCGAGTTCTGAGTTTTTGCCAACAAGAACGACAGAGTCATACACCAAATAAGTTCCTATTATGCCAACCAAAATACTTGGTATGGCTACTTTTAAACCATTTAAAATGGTGTTTATCAATTTATCAAAATCCACAATCTTTCCTAAAAATGTAACGCCCAATTAAGTAGCCCGAAACGCTACTACCAACTTTACGCACAACACCGTAATCACTAAACTCAACGCAAAACAAAAATGCCACGCGTTGAGGGTCTGCTTGAATTGTTTGTATGGGAAATTAACTCTGCTTTTGGGTAATGTGAGACCCAGGCTTTAGCTGCAACTAAAGCTCTCTATGTAGTA
>NZ_JBLWZK010000015.1:0-64913 GCF_048266485.1 Vibrio sp.
ACTAGGAACTAGGAACTAGGAACTAGGAACTAGGAACTAGGAACTAGGAACTAGGAACTAGGAACTAGGAACTAGGAACTAGGATGATATTAACTCAAAAAATAAAAAGGGAAACCATCATAGTTTCCCCTTTATTTTATCTGATCATCTTATAAATAAATGAATTATTCATATTCAGCATCGAATAATGATTCCATGCTCAAACCTTGCTTCATTAAGATATCTCTTAAGCGACGCAAGCCTTCGACTTGGATTTGACGAACCCGTTCACGAGTTAAATTAATCTCACGGCCAACCTCTTCCAAAGTTGATGGCTCATAGCCTAAAAGACCGAAGCGGCGTGCCAAGACTTCTTTTTGTTTCGGATTCAGTTCATCTAACCAATCAATCAACGACGACTTAATATCGTTATCTTGAGTCGAAACCTCAGGGTCTGAGTTATTAATATCAGGAATAATGTCCAACAGTGCTTTATCACCATCGCTGCCAATAGGTGTATCAACTGAGCTAACACGCTCATTCAAACGCAACATTTTGCTGACATCTTCCACAGGCTTATCGAGTTGGAAAGCAATTTCTTCTGCGGTTGGTTCATGATCTAGCTTTTGTGCCAACTCACGAGCAGTACGCAAATAGATATTCAGTTCTTTCACTACATGGATAGGCAACCTAATGGTGCGTGTTTGATTCATTAAAGCGCGTTCGATGGTCTGACGAATCCACCAAGTTGCATAAGTTGAAAAACGGAAACCACGTTCTGGATCAAATTTTTCAACTGCACGGATCAGACCTAAATTCCCTTCTTCAATCAGGTCAAGTAGTGCTAAACCACGACTGTTATAACGGCGAGAAATCTTAACGACCAAACGTAAGTTACTTTCGATCATACGCTTGCGTGCTGCTGCATCACCGCGAAGTGCTCGACGAGCATAAAGTACTTCTTCTTCTGCCGTTAAGAGTGGAGAAAAGCCAATTTCACTAAGATAGAGCTGAGTCGCATCAAGGCTTTTAGCCGAAACTTCATACTCTTCTTTGGCTTCTACTTTTTGTGAAACTGCTTCGGCTGCAAGAGCCTCAACATCAAATTCAGAATCATCGATGTCGTTTATTTTGGTTACTGCATTGCTGATACTCATAAGCGCCTCCCCTTGGCGAATAAAGTTTTAGCAAGACATAACAACTTAATATGTCATTATTGTAAGTCGGTGTATTTCAAAAGAGCTCTAGTCCAAGTAGCTTTCTGGATTCACTGGCTTACCTTTATATCGAATTTCGAAGTGTAGTCGAACACTATTGGTGCCCGTACTCCCCATCGATGCAATTTTCTGGCCAGTTTTTACAGACTGGCCTTCTGTTATCAATAAACTATCATTATGGGCATAAGCACTGAGATATTCATCATTATGTTTAATAATAATCAGATTCCCATAACCTCGAAGTGCATTACCAGCATATACCACAACACCTGCTGCGGTTGATACTACGTCTTGCCCTCGCTGCCCTACGATATCTATCCCTTTGTTACCTTGGTCACCAACCGAAAACTTGCTAATGACTCGTCCTTTTGTTGGCCACACCCAGCGTTTTACTTTGTCATTACTCGGTGTCGATTGTGTGACAGGTTTATTATTATTTTGTGTTACTTGGGATTCAACATACTCCTTTGACTTTGATTGCACAACTGGGGAAGTATTCTGTTTTTGTGCCACTTTAGTCGTAGAAGTGGAGGCTACTTGACTATCTCCAGCACCAGTACCATCAAATGCTGGTGGGATATAAACCGGACGCCACAAGTTTAATTTTTGACCAGGATGAATTATGTAAGGGGGCTTTAGATGGTTGAAGTTAATGATGTCATTAACATTTTTATCTGCGAGATAAGAAATCAAATATACCGAATCACCTTTTTCAACAACGTAGTAACTCCCCTTATAGCTACCACGCTCATTTTTAGCCGAGTTCAATGAACACGCTACTAAAAAAGTGAGAAAAAACAAAGCAATTAGCGCATTTCTTATCGACAGCAACCTGAGTACCTTTCGTTTATTAGGCTAAATCGCCCGAGATTAGAGGAACAAAACGCACGACTTCTACCAAAGTAGAAATACACTCCCCTGCTTTCTTTTCAATTTTTATCAATTCTTGATGTTCATCACCTATTGGCACCACAAGAACCCCCCCCTCAGCTAATTGTTCAACTAGCGCTTGCGGCAGGTGAGAAGCCGCTGCAGTGACAATAATCGCATCAAAAGGACTTTTCGATGGCCAACCTTTCCAGCCGTCACCATGCTTAGTTGAGACATTGTAAATATCTAAATGTTTCAAACGACGCTTGGCATCCCACTGTAATGACTTAATGCGTTCTATTGAATAAACATGATCAACCATTTTTGACAATACGGCGGTTTGGTAACCCGATCCTGTGCCAACTTCTAGTACTCTACTATTGTGTTTTAAATTCAATAGCTCGGTCATTCTTGCAACGATATAAGGCTGAGAGATTGTCTGACCAGCCCCAATAGGCAGCGCATTATTATCATACGCTTGATGACGCATCGCTTCAGATAAGAAATACTCACGAGGCAAACTTCTCATTATCTCTAGAAGTTGAGGATCTTTAATGCCTTTGTGTTGCAAAATAGAAACGAGTTGATCTGCTTTAATATTCTTCATTATTGCCTGTGATGTTTATTTTGGGCTAACCCAGTGTTTCATTTTATCTATCGCTTCATGTGCCGTAAGATCAACGCGTAATGGTGTAATCGACACTTCGCCTTTTTCTATGGCATAGAAATCAGTACCTTCACCCGCATCCGCTTCTTTTCCCGGAGGACCAAGCCAGTAGATATCAGCGCCACGTGGATCTTTTTGTTTAATCATATCTTCCGCATGATGACGTGCACCAAGTCGAGTCACTCGAGTCGCCCCAAGCTGATCGAGTGCTAAATCCGGTACATTAACGCTGATCAAATGATTAGCCGGAACTGGCTTCTTCACATGCTGTAAAACTAGATCTTTCGCAATTTGTGCTGCAGTATCAAAATGCGTTTGCCCCACCAACGAAATGGCTATCGATTGAACACCTAGAAAATGTCCTTCCATTGCTGCCGCAACGGTACCGGAATACAACACGTCATCACCTAGGTTTGCACCATGATTGATCCCAGAAACTACTAAATCGGGCATATCCGACTTTAATAATTCGTTTAAAGCAAAGTGGACACAATCGGTTGGAGTCCCTTGCACGGAATAGACATTTGGGCGGACTTGTGTCACTCGAAGCGGTGTTTCTAATGTTAATGAATTTGAAGCACCCGATCGATTACGATCCGGCGCCACAATGATGATCTCAGCGATCTCTGACAATACCTCGGCTAAGGTATTGATCCCCTTGGCATTCACACCATCATCGTTACTTAATAATATTTTCATTATTCTTCCTTGTTGAACCTGACACTAGTCTGCGTAAACGCGCTCTACTTCAACCGCATCAGCCACTTCTCTTAAAATCGAGGTAGCAAAGCATCCTGCTGGTAGAGAAAACGACACCACAACATCACAGCCATCAACTTGCCAATTCATGTTATCAGCTTTTAATCCCACCACACGACGATCATGACGCATACGATTACCACGGATAAGCTTCATCAAATCTTCTTCGGCATCTAGAAATTGATTTTCAAGTTGTTGTGCTAAGCCTTGAGTTGGAAGTGCATTATCTCCCGCTAATGCTGAAGTTAAAAATACGCTGCCTTGTTCAAGTTGAGATTGTAGTGATTCTAGCGTATCGGCTTCTATGGTCAGTAATTCGCCTTGAGCATTTTGAACTAAATCGCCTTCAACCAGTTGGTTAAACAAGCCATTTTCAATTCGATGGGACAAAATATGATTGAAGATCCAAGAACGTGCGGTCGACAGATACATGCTGCGCTTATTTTGATTGCGAGTGCGCACATTATCACGCCCCCAACGACGAGCTTCCGCCAAGTTATTACCATCACGACCAAAACGTTGTGAACCATAGTAGTTTGGCACGCCACTTTGTTTAATTTTTTCCAGACGCTCAATCACATCATTAATATCCGTCACATCAACCAGACGAATCACGAACTGATTACCGACTAAATCACCCGGGCGCAGTTTTTTATTATGACGGGCGGTCTCAAGCACTTTAATACTTGGGTACTGTTGCTCTAAAGCTTTAGCATCAAAACTCATATCCGGCTTTGGTAAGTGAACGCTTAACCATTGTTCAGTCACGGCATGGCGATCTTTTAAACCTGCCCAGCCGACATTTTTCGATGGCACGCCGCACAATCTCGCGATTTCATTGGCAACGAAGGTCGTGTTTTCACCTTGCTTACGAATTCGCACCATCAAGTGTTCGCCATCACCAGAAAATTCAAAACCAAGATCTTCAATAACTTGAAAATCCTCCGCTTTAGATTTCAGTTTGGCTTGAGCTACAGGTTTACCCAGTAAGTATGCAAATGGCGCTAGAATATCAGTCATGAATTAAGATCTTTTTTATTTATAAAATTTATTGGCGAACGATTAACGCAACCGCTTCGCATGCAATGCCTTCTTTACGACCGGTAAAACCCAATTTTTCGGTAGTGGTCGCTTTGACATTAATATTATCAATATCAGTTTCTAAATCAGCGGCGATGGCTTCGCGCATGCTTTGAATAAATGGCAGCATTTTCGGTGCTTGAGCGATGATAGTGACATCTGCATTGCCCAATACATAACCTTTCTGTTTAACAAAATGATACACTTCGCGTAGTAAAGATCGGCTATCTGCGCCTTTCCATTTATCGTCGGTATCTGGAAAATGCTTACCGATATCTCCCGCAGCAATCGCTCCTAATAAAGCATCGGTTAATGCATGCAGCGCAACGTCACCATCTGAGTGAGCAATTAAACCTTGTTCATAAGGAATGGCGACCCCTCCAATAATAACTGGGCCTTCACCACCAAATTTATGCACGTCAAAACCATGACCGATTCGAATCATTACATTACCTATTATTTATTTACGCTGAGATAGGAAAAATTCCGCTAGGGCCAAATCTTCAGGCTGGGTGACTTTAAGGTTATCGGAGCGACCTTGGACCAGTAATGGTTGGTAGCCTGACAGCTCCATCGCGGAGGCTTCATCAGTAATAACCTTTTGGTTGATTAATCCATCGACTAAAGCTGATTTTAGTTCAATAAGCGGAAAAAGCTGCGGTGTTAATGCGTGCCATAATTGACTGCGCTCGACGGTTTGCTCAATGGTATTCAAGCCATTTTGAACACAAGAACGTTTCATCGTGTCACGTACTGGCGCGGCTAAAGTGCCACCGCGGTGCGCTTGCCGGCACTGATTAATTAATTTGTTGATATCGTCATGAGTTAAGCAAGGACGCGCTGCATCATGCACCATGACCCATGAATATTGGTCGACATGATTTTGAGATAGATATTCCAACCCGGAAAGTACGGAATCAACACGCTCTTCCCCACCAGCGACTCGGATAACATTGTCAGCTTTAGCTAAGCCAAGATCTGAGAAATATTCATCGCCGTCGCTCACCGCAATCACCACCAATTCGATTTGCGGATGTGATAATAAGTTTTCGACCGTGTGCTCAAGAATGGTTTTATCATGCAGTGATAAATACTGCTTAGGATGGTTAGCCTGCATACGTTTACCAACCCCGGCGGCTGGCACCACGACAGCAAACTGCTGTGGAAAGTCAGTCATGCTTAATTATCATCAGAGTTAAACGTGGTATTGGCTTCTGAATCATCACCAATAATTCGATAAAAAGTTTCACCATCTTTGATCATACCCAATTCATGACGAGCACGCTCTTCAATCGCATCTAGCCCTTGGCGTAAATCATCAATTTCGGCAAACATCAGGTGATTGCGCTTTTTCAAACTATTATTCACCTCTTGCTGCACTGCAATATCAGAATGAACCGCTTGGTAATCAAGAACGCCGTTCTTACCAAAAAATAAGTCATATTGCAGAATAACCAAGATGGCAATCAGTACTAAAGTAAATATCCGCATCATCTACTCGCTATAAAATTCTTACGCTAATGATACCTCATTCGAAGAATTGAAGCATAATAATACAGGTGAAAAGTTGGAAAGAAGATGAAAGCCGTAGTTCGTATCTCGGGCGCTACGCTGCTTGTTTCTCGGAAAAGCCAAAGCGATACTTTCGAGCCACGAGAAGTGAAACGGCCGAGTCCCGAGTAACGTTTCTGTCTTTTCCATTTCCGTAAACAAAAAAATCCCCGCCGAAGCGAGGATTTCAAAGTATCAATCAAACTAATTCAATGATGAATTATTGACCTTTAACTTCTTTAAGACCGTTGAAAGGAGCTTTAGCACCTAGAGCTTCTTCGATACGGATAAGTTGGTTGTACTTAGCAACACGGTCAGAACGGCTCATAGAACCCGTTTTGATTTGGCCTGCAGCAGTACCTACCGCTAGGTCAGCGATAGTTGCATCTTCAGTTTCGCCAGAACGGTGAGAGATTACAGCTGTGTAACCTGCATCTTTAGCCATCTTGATTGCAGCTAGAGTCTCAGTTAGAGAACCGATTTGGTTGAATTTGATAAGGATAGAGTTAGCAACACCCATTTCGATACCTTTAGCAAGGATCTTAGTGTTAGTTACGAACAGGTCATCACCTACTAGTTGAAGTTTGTCACCTAGTAGTTCAGTTTGGTGCTTAAAGCCATCCCAATCTGATTCGTCAAGACCGTCTTCGATAGAAACGATTGGGTATTGGTTAGCTAGGTCAGCTAGGTAGTGGTTGAACTCTTCAGAAGTGAAGATTTTACCTTCACCTTTCATGTTGTAGTTGCCCGCTTCTTTGTCGTAGAACTCAGATGCAGCACAGTCCATCGCTAGAGTAACGTCTTTACCAAGAACGTAGCCAGCTTGCTCAACCGCTTCTTTGATTGCAGCGAGTGCAGCAGCGTTTGATTCTAGGTTAGGAGCAAAACCACCTTCATCACCAACGGCAGTGCTTAGGCCTTTAGCTTTAAGTACTTTAGCTAGGTTGTGGAATACTTCTGCGCCGATACGTAGAGCTTCTTTGATTGTTTTCGCGCCAACTGGTTGAATCATGAATTCTTGGATATCAACGTTGTTGTCTGCGTGCTCACCACCGTTGATGATATTCATCATTGGTAGAGGCATAGAGAATACACCTGGAGTGCCGTTTAGTTCAGCGATGTGCTCAAATAAAGGCATACCTTTTGATGCAGCAGCCGCTTTTGCGTTTGCTAGAGAAACAGCAAGAATGGCGTTTGCACCAAAGTTAGATTTGTTTTCAGTGCCGTCTAAATCGATCATTACTTGGTCGATTGCAGCTTGGTCTTTAGCGTCTTTGCCTACTAGAGCAGACGCGATTGGGCCGTTCACTGCTTCAATAGCTTTAAGAACACCTTTACCTAGGAAACGTGATTTGTCACCGTCACGTAATTCAAGCGCTTCACGAGACCCCGTTGATGCGCCAGATGGAGCAGCAGCCATACCTACAAAGCCACCTTCTAGGTGTACTTCCGCTTCTACTGTTGGGTTACCACGTGAATCGATGATTTCGCGACCTAGAACTTTAACGATCTTAGACATTGATGTTTCCTCTCGTTCAATTTAAATATAAATGTCAATTTAATGGGTAGTCGCGCAATTAAAGCCACTACCCGTATCCCTTTTACATCTTACTTTCAAATTATTTCCAATTAGACCTTTAGCTAATTAGATTCGTTGCCAAAGGCAATTATTCAAATTCACCGCGTTGGTTTTGACCAGCCGCTTTTACAAAACCTGCAAATAATGGATGACCATCACGAGGAGTTGATGTGAATTCAGGGTGGAACTGAGCAGCGACAAACCACGGGTGGTTCGGGTTTTCAACTACTTCCACTAATTTCTTATCAGCAGAAAGACCAGAGACTTTCAGACCTGCTTTCTCAATTTGAGGACGCAAGTTATTGTTCACTTCGTAACGGTGACGGTGACGCTCATGAATTTGAGCATTACCGTACAATTCGTACGCTTTCGTGCCTTTTTCTAGGTGACAAAGTTGAGAACCAAGGCGCATCGTGCCACCTAAATCTGATGCTTCAGTACGTTCTTCAACATTACCTTCTTTGTCTACCCATTCAGTGATTAAGCCAACCACAGGGAATTTCGTTTCTTTGTTAAACTCAGTTGAGTGTGCACCTTCCATACCCGCAACATTACGCGCATATTCAATAAGTGCCACTTGCATACCTAAGCAAATACCTAAATATGGAATTTTGTTTTCACGAGCATACTGAGCGGCAAGAATTTTACCTTCAACACCACGGTCACCAAAGCCACCAGGAACTAAAATCGCATCGATGCCTTCAAGTAACTCAACACCTTTAGATTCAAGATCTTGAGAATCAATATACTTAATGTTAACACTTAGACGATTTTTCAAGCCTGCATGTTTTAATGCCTCGTTAACCGATTTGTATGCATCTGGTAATTCAGTGTATTTACCAACCATACCGATAGTCACTTCACCGGTTGGATTTGCTTCTTCGTAAATCACTTGTTCCCATTCGGTCAAGTCGGCTTCAGGAGCACTAATACCAAAACGAGTACACACTAAGTCATCTAAGCCTTGCGCACGAATCAGTTGTGGGATCTTATAAATAGAATCCACATCTTTCATTGAGATCACGGCTTTTTCTTGCACATTACAGAATAGTGCAATTTTCTTACGTTCGTTAGCCGGAATGATACGATCACTACGACAAACTAAAATATCTGGTTGAATACCAATAGAAAGTAATTCTTTTACAGAGTGCTGGGTTGGCTTAGTTTTCACTTCACCTGCTGCTGCAAGGTAAGGAACTAAAGTTAAGTGCATGAATAATGCATTCTCTCGACCAACTTCAACTGCTAACTGACGAATGGCTTCCATAAATGGTAGAGACTCAATATCACCTACCGTACCACCAATTTCAACGATCGCGATATCGTGACCTTCAGAGCCAGCAATAATGCGGTCTTTGATTGAATTTGTGATATGAGGAATAACCTGAATGGTTGCACCTAGATAGTCACCGCGACGTTCTTTACGTAGAACATCTTCGTAAACACGACCTGCCGTAAAGTTATTACGTTTACTCATCTTGGTACGAATAAAGCGTTCGTAGTGACCAAGATCGAGATCGGTTTCAGCGCCATCTTCAGTAACGAATACTTCACCATGTTGAATCGGGCTCATTGTGCCTGGATCCACGTTGATGTATGGATCTAGTTTCATCATGGTCACTTTAAGACCACGAGCTTCTAAAATCGCTGCAAGTGATGCTGCTGCAATACCTTTACCTAGAGAGGATACGACCCCACCAGTAACAAAAATGTAATTTGTCGTCATGCTTAACCTGAAATTGGTTGAATGAGGGAAATGGATTTCTTCTGGACGGGATGAAAATATACCAGAACCCCTTTTCCGCTACAACGTGAAATCTATCACACTCGATTAATTTATTTCTTGCTTCAAATCAATTTAGCTATCTCCGCAAGGGAAGCCTCGTATTACAGATAAATAATCTCTATATAAAACAATCAATAAGCATAAAAAGTATTGGTTATATTCTTTTTTCTGCTAATTTTACATTTTCCCACTGAATATCAAGTTCTTGTAAAGAGCAATCCATCAATTCTTTACCTTGTCCATAGATAATAGATTCTACCCCACGAAAACGGCGCTCAAATTTATGGTTTGCTTTAGCCAAAGCCACTTCAGGGTCTTTGCCTAGATGCCTAACTAAATTGACCGTCGCAAACATTAAGTCGCCAAGCTCTTCTTCAATGCGCAGCTCATTTTTATCAACTTGTAAGGCTTCTTCCATGACCTCATCGATTTCCTCGTGAACCTTATCAACGACAGGACCTAAGGTGCCCCAATCAAAGCCGTATTTAGCGCATTTTTGCTGTAATTTATTAGCTCGTGATAAAGCTGGTAATGCTTTTGGTATAGAGTCTAGAATACTTTCCTCTACTTTGCCTTGCTGTAATTTTTCGTTTTGCTTCTCTTGTTCCCAACGCGCATTCAGTTCATCTTCTGTCTCAATATTTTCATCTGCAAAAACATGAGGATGGCGACGTATGAGTTTCTCGTTCACCCCTTTCACCACATCTTCGAAATCAAATAGTTGTTGCTCGCTGGCCAACTGACTGTAGAAAATCACTTGAAACAACAAGTCACCTAGCTCTTCTTGTAGGTTTTTCCAATCTTGATTGAGGATCGCATCCGCCACTTCATAAGTTTCTTCGATGGTGTGAGGCACAATAGAATCAAAAGTTTGCTTTTTATCCCAAGGACAACCATTTTCAGGATCACGTAACTGTTGCATGATGGATTTGAGCTGTTCAATTGGTATTGTCATGACTTTCTCTTTATATTCTTTCTAGTAACAGTGAGATTCAGATAGTAAAACACCGCTTATAAGATTAAGCGGTGTTGATATTGGCACTGATTCGGTTATTTCAGACGCTTCACTCTTAATACATCTTTGAGCTGTTCAATCCGAGCGATAATCCGCGATAAGATTTCCACATTTTGCACTTCTAAATTAAAATCCATAATCGCTATCTGACGTTTGTAATCAGTACGGCCATTCATACTACTGACTTTCAACTTTTCATTGGCAAACAGTGCGGTAATATCTTTAAGTAGTCCACCGCGCTCTAGAGCTTCAATTCGAATCGTCAGAATGTACAAGCCAGTAAAGCCGCTTCCCCATACGGTTTCAATGATACGTTCTGGTGCATGATGCTTTAATTCTTCAAGTTGTTCACAGTCGCTACGATGCACTGAAATGCCTCGACCTTGAGTGATATAACCACAAATTTCATCACCAGGAATAGGCTGACAACAGCGAGCCAAGTGGTTCATAAGGTTATCGACCCCTTGTACCACCACCGCATCTTTACGAGGGCGGTTTTGTTGCGATACTTGTGATTCTTGCAGTTTGGCCAGTGCTTGCTGATCTTCTTCTTCGGCGGTTGGCTTGTTCACCAAGGCATTAATGTGATTGATAACTTGATTAATGCGTAAATCGCCACTGCCAACTCCAGCATATAGTTCATCAGGCGTATTCACGTTAAAACGTTTTAACGCGTACTGTTGCGCATCTTTTAGCGTCGCGCCAATTTTTTGCAGTTCCACCTCCAGGATATCTTTACCTGCTTCAAGGTTCTTCTCACGGCTTTGCTTTCTAAACCAAGCGTTAATTTTGGCGCGAGCACGGCCTGAATGGACAAATCCTAAATTAGGATTGAGCCAATCACGAGATGGATTCGGCTCTTTTTGAGTAATAATCTCAACTTGATCGCCCATCGCCAGTTTATGAGTAAACGGTACTATGCGTCCGCCTACTTTTGCACCAATACAACGATGACCGACTTCAGAGTGTATATGGTAGGCAAAATCCAGTGGCGTTGCGCCCATCGGTAGATCAACCACATCGCCGCGCGGTGTAAAGGCATACACACGGTCATCAAATACTTGGCTGCGTAGTTCATCTAGCATTTCGCCAGAATCCGCCATTTCTTCTTGCCAATCAATCAGCTTACGTAGCCAGGTGATCTTTTCATCGTAACCACTGCGGCCAGCCGAACTCCCTTCTTTATATTTCCAGTGCGCGGCAACCCCAAGCTCGGAATCTTCATGCATTTGCTTGGTCCGAATTTGGATCTCAATAGTTTTGCCTTCAGGGCCAAGTACCACGGTATGAATCGATTGATATCCATTAGGTTTAGGATTAGCAACGTAATCGTCAAACTCACTAGGTAGGTGCTTATATTTAGTGTGTACCATGCCTAGGGCGGCGTAACAGTCTTGCAATTGATCGGCAATAATCCTTACCGCTCGCACGTCGAACAATTCATCAAATGCGAGATTCTTTTTCTGCATTTTTCGCCAAATACTATAAATGTGTTTTGGCCGGCCACTGACCTCAGCATTAATATTGGCCACTTTCATGTCTTTGGATAAATTAGTCACAAAATCATGAATATATTGCTCTCGAACGATTCGACGCTCAGACAACTGTTTGGCAATTTTTTTATAAATGTCAGATTGCTGATAACGAAAGGCGTAATCTTCAATTTCCCATTTAAGCTGACCGATACCTAATCGATTTGCCAGAGGAGCATAGATATTGGCACACTCTTTTGCCGCTGCTTGACGAATTTCATCTGGCTCATTTTTCACTTCACGTAAATTACAAATACGCTCAGCAAGTTTTATGACTACGCAGCGAAAATCATCGACCATCGCCAATAGCATACGGCGTACGTTATCCACTTGCTCTGAAGCTTCTGAGTCATCAAGACTAACATTTAGCTGACCAATCGCGGCCATTTCTTCTACGCCATCAATCAGCTTTACGATTTCTTTGCCATACTTTTCAACTAAGGCTTCACGTTCAAATAATCCTGCCGTCACGATAGGAAAAAGCTGCGCAGCTAATAAAGTTGGTCGATCCATCGACAAGGTGATCAAAATTTCAATCATCTCTCGACCACGCCATAGTAGTAATGATTGCTCTGGATGATCTTTTAGTAAGCTTTCACACGCTTGATAGACTTGCGTCAATTTATTGCTAGTCTTGCCGTCTTGATTCAAGCTTGCAATCCAAGATTCCAGTTCAAACTCTTCGTTCTTGTTCAAATGTGCGCTTCTAACTGCGACCATTACACTATCCTGTTTATCTAATCTTTAAAGGTGATGCTAATGCATATCCGACAAAATATAGAGACTTTCTTCGTTCACTCATAAAGCCCCTTTTTCTTACTTATAAAAAATAGCTATTAAAATAATTTCAGTTTCGTCGGCTTTTTATTCTTAAGATTCTTCTTATCTACTTTTTTGGCGACTTTTTCAAACAGCGCCATTGATTCTAAATGACTGGTATGTGGGAACATATCGATCATGCCTAACTTTTTCAGCTGATAACCTTGTTTTTGTAAACTATAGCTATCTCTGGCTAATGTCGCCGGGTTACACGAAACATAAAGCACACTTTTAGCGCCCAACTCCAACATTTTATCAATAATGCCGGATGCTCCTGCTCGGGCCGGATCGAGTAGCACTTTATCAAACGCCTTTTTAGCCCATGATGTTTGAGTGAAGTCTTGTTCTAAATCAGCTTGATAGAACTCTAGGTTATTTAGTTGATTAATTTGGGCGTTGGATCTTGCTCTATCTACCATAGCTTGAATACCTTCAACCCCAACAACCGATTGAGCTTGCTGAGCGAGCGCCAAACTAAAATTACCTAAACCACAGAATAAATCCAGTATGCGATCATTTTTAGTGACCTCTAACCATGAAATCGCCTGAGCAACCATTGCTTGGTTTACTGCTTGGTTTACTTGAATAAAGTCTGTCGGCAGAAAATCAATTTTGTTATCTGTCTCGATGCATTGTAGAGGCTCACCCGTCAAACAGTCTAGTTCACCACTGTTGCCTAACAAGTAAATTGTCACCTCATGTCGCTGAGCAAACGCCAATAAGCTTTGTTGTTCTTGTTCGGTTAATGACGCGGTGTGGCGTAATAACAAGGCTTTACGCTGTCCATCAAACACCACTTCAACATGCCCTAGCGATCTTGGGTTATCAAAGGCTTGCAGCATGGATTTTATTTCAGGTAGCAGTTCGTTTAATACAGGCTCTAAAACCGGACAATCCGTGACGTTTGCAATTTGTTTACTGGCTTTTTGTCTAAAGCCAAATTGTAATTGTTGCTGCTTACTATCAAACAGCATACTAATGCGTGCTCGGCGTCGATAACCCGTGCTCTTGGAACGGATAGTCTCCCCCATAACAAGATTAGGTTGACCGAATTTTGCCATTAAATGATGTAATGATGTGGCCTTATGCGTAATTTGATCATCATGATCCAAATGCTGCATATTACATCCACCACAAATTTGATAATGTGGACAAAAAGGCTCAACTCGCTGATTACTTGCCTGTTGTATGTTGATAATTTTTGCGCGTGAATATTTGCTTTTCTCTTCAATTAGTTGAACCAGCACCTTTTCTTTTGGCAGTGCACCTTCCACAAACATAGGTTTATTATTGTAATACGCAATACCGGCACCTTGATGATCGAGCTTATCAATAGTCACTGTTTGATGTTTTTGATTATTGGTTGTATTTTTCTTGGCTTGGTAAAAATTGACCATTGGTGCAAAGTATCCATAAATATATAAAGGTCATCATGCCTTTATCAGTAAATATATTATCGGGCTTAATTCGTGTTTATTCATAACAATGATTGTCGAACTGCGCCTAGTTGATTAAGCTAAGTGCATATTGGCAATAATCAGAGTTATTGCTATTTTCCCATATCCAGACAGGCTTGTAATTAAAGAATCATGACAAGGTATGGCTTGCGCGCCCGCGTAATTACATTAACGTTAGCACCGACGTTGATCATTGGCTTATTATTAAGCATATTTTTCACTTTAAATCGCTATAACGATCTTGAGACTCAGCTTATCACGTCTGGGACAGATATTATCGAGCCTTTAGCTATCGCTAGTGAATACGGCATGACTCAACAAAGCCGTGAGGCAGTACGCCGACTGATCAGCTATGCCCATCGTAAGCACTCTGATATTGTGCGTAGTATTGCGGTATTTGATATCCATCACGAACTATTCGTAACCTCGAATTTTCACCCTAATTTTCAGTCTCTCACTTTTGATAAAAGCAAACCGATCCCGCTGCTTAGCTCGATCACTCAATCTAAATCCAATCCGAATTTAATGATATTACGCTCACCTATCTTAGCTGAAGGTCAATTTACCACCCCAAGTGGTAAAGATATTTCACCCAACCAAGCTTTAGGTTATATCGCAATGGAACTCGATTTATCGTCATTGCGCTTACAGCAATATCAAGAAATTTTTTCAGCTTTAATCGTATTACTACTAGGTATGGGACTGTCGGGATTTTTTGCTTATCGACTCATGCGCGATGTTACCTTACCCATTTCCCACATGGTAAGCGTGGTTGACCGAATTCGTCGTGGTCATCTCAATGTACGAATTGAAGGCAAACTGCATGGTGAACTCGATACTTTAAAAAGTGGTATCAATGCCATGGCGATATCGCTGTCAGAATATCATGTTGAAATGCAACATAGTATTGACCAAGCCACCTCAGATTTACGAGAAACACTAGAGCAGCTAGAAATTCAAAACATTGAGCTTGATATTGCCAAGAAACGCGCCCAAGAAGCGGCCAGAGTGAAATCTGAATTCTTAGCCAATATGTCACACGAATTACGTACTCCATTAAATGGTGTGATTGGCTTTGCCAGACAAATGCTTAAAACTGATCTCACCGCAAACCAAATTGACTACCTACAAACGATTGAACGCTCTGCCCAAAACTTACTCTCTATCATCAATGACATCTTAGACTTTTCTAAATTAGAAGCAGGTAAGTTACTATTAGAAAACATTCCTTTCGATTTGCAAGAAACCTTAGATGAAGTAGTCAGCTTACAAGCCACCAGCGCTCATGAAAAGGGCTTAGAAATCACCTTGAATATTGATCCTAATATTCCTCAAGGCATGGTTGGCGACCCATTACGCATTCAACAAGTACTTACTAACCTAGTGGGTAATGCGATAAAATTCACTGAACGTGGCAACATAGATATTGTTGCCGAGTTACGCTCAAGCCAAGATAAAAATGTCGAAGTACAATTCATGGTGCGTGACACTGGTATTGGTATTTCAGAACGTCAGCAAGCACAGTTATTCCAAGCATTCAGCCAAGCTGATGCCAGCATTTCACGCCGTTATGGTGGTACTGGTTTAGGGTTAGTCATTACTCAAAATCTGGTGAGTCAGATGGGAGGGGAAATCAGCTTAACCAGTCGCTTACACCAAGGTTCAACATTTTGGTTTAGTGTTACTTTCCAAGCCACAAATATGCCTATTGCACCACAGATTGATATTTCTTCGCTACAAGGTAAGTCGGTTCTGTTAGTTGAATCGAACATGCCTTCTGCAGCAATTATTGAGCAGCAATTAACTCGCGCTGGCATGAAGGTTACTTATCAAGCGCAATTAGCAGATAACCCCGATAGATTTGATATTGTATTACTCAACTTACCAACAAATATCCAACACGACCAAAGTCACTTATTTTCGATGATCCAGCAAGGGTTAACCCTATCGCCACAACTAATCCTTGGACTACCAAGTACGGAATTAGCATTAGCTGAAAACTTAATCAAGCTCTACCCAATTCAATGTATCGCAAAACCAATCGTGCGCCGTAAGCTGATTCAACTTATGCTGCCAAACCAAGCAAAATCAACTTTATTGGCAGCGCCTCAACCACTAACAGCAGCCTTACCTCTTAAGGTGATGGCGGTCGATGATAACCCAGCAAACTTAAAACTAATCTGCGCTTTACTCGAAGAACAAGTAGAAGAGATTGTTACTTGTAGTAGCGGTTCACAGGCGGTTGAGCAAGCACAATTACAGAAGTTTGATGTAATATTGATGGATATCCAAATGCCAGATATGGATGGCGTAACCGCTTGTCAAAATATCAAAAAGACCGAGTTCAACCATCAAACTCCAGTGATAGCGGTCACCGCTCATGCGATTGACGGTGAAAGAGAACGTTTATTGCAAGCCGGCATGGATGACTACCTGTCTAAACCGATTGAAGAGCATGTACTGCATCAAGCGCTGGTCCATTGGAACCCTTATGCAGAGCAAGGCACCATTGAAAAGCTGGATTTAAAAGAAAACCAACTAGATAGCATCCCAACCGTCTCTACTAGTCAGCAGACAACGGTTTCTAGTATTGACTGGTCTACCGCCTTAAAACAAGCGGCTAACAAAGAAGCATTAGCCAAGGATATGCTGCAAATGTTAATTGAGTTTTTACCAGAAGTTGATCAATCGATAGAAAGAGCATTGATAGAACCCAATGAACAACAAAACCAACTACTTACCACCATACACAAACTACATGGCAGCTGCGCTTATAGTGGCATGCCTAAGCTACAAACACTTTGTGCAACCATTGAAACCGCGTTAAGAGCTGAACAAGATATCGCTGAAATAGAACCTGAGTTATTTGAGTTGCAAGATGAAATGGAAAAAGTAAAAGAAGATTCGAAACAGTATCTTGTTGGATAAAGGTTAATACCCAACAATAAAAAAAACCGAGCTCACTTCACAGTGCACAGTTCGGTTTTTATTATTTAATCTATAGCTCTAGGTAAATTGACTACTCGATAAATTAGCTACTAGGACTCTAAAATCACCGTCGCCATGGCGTAACGTTTTTCATCGGAAATCGATAAATGGATCTGGCTAACACCTTGCGCTTGAGCAATTTCTTTTGCTTTGCCATGCAGCGTTAACATTGGCTTACCCAATTCATCATTTTCAATTTCAAAATGTTGAAAACTCACACCACAAGCAATGCCAGTACCGAGTGCTTTAGATGCTGCTTCTTTGGCAGCAAAGCGTTTTGCTAAATAACGGCCTTGTTGCTTTAAACCATGAAAAATAGCCAGCTCAGTCGGATGAAGAACTCGCTCAGCAAAAGCTTGTCCAGAACGCTGCAAGCTTTTGTCGATACGTTCTATATCGGCAATATCAGTGCCTAATCCAACAATAGCCATTATCCACGACGCGCTTGCTGCATAATTGCTTTCATATCCGCAACCGCTTTATCCAAACCATCAAACAAAGCTCGGCCAATGATCGAGTGGCCAATATTTAATTCATAAATTTCAGGTAACGCAGCAATTGGCGCTACGTTATGATAAGTCAAACCATGACCAGCATTGACTTTAATGCCAATACTGTGTGCATAAGTAGCCCCCGTGGCAATACGTTTTAATTCAACTTGTTGATCGGCATCTGATTCAGCATCGGCATAATGCCCTGTATGTAGTTCGATATAAGGCGCACCACACGCTTTAGCTGCATCAATTTGATCGCGGGAAGCATCGATAAACAATGATACTTTAATACCTGCTTCAGTTAATTTTTGCGTTGCTGCTTTCACTTTGTCTAACTGGCCGGCGACATCCAAACCACCTTCAGTGGTTAACTCTTCCCGTTTTTCTGGCACTAAACATACATATTCAGGTTTAGTTTGAATCGCAATTTCAACCATTTCATCGGTAACCGCCATTTCAAGGTTCATACGAGTTTGAATTGTTTCACTTAAAATACGCACATCGCGATCTTTAATATGGCGGCGATCTTCACGTAGATGAACCGTAATTCCATTAGCACCTGCACGCTCTGCAATTTCTGCCGCATGCACAGGATCGGGATACTTAGTGCCACGGGCATTTCTGACGGTTGCGATGTGGTCAATATTGACACCCAAATAAATATCACTCATGGTTAACTCCTTGTCTTCGGGATGACTTTGTGCGGTGACAGTGCCATAAATAGCTCCCGACTTTTTAAAGGTTTACTGCCAAGGTACGGCTTTAATGCCATTCGAGTAAAACGCTTAGCAGCTTGTAATTGTTGTTTGGTTAGAAAACGGCGCTCACTGATCGCAATCAATTCATCCCCAAGAAAGGTTAAGTTATCCTTTCTTAGGCTCGCAATAAAGCCTTTTTGTTCTCGGTAACGGTAAGTCATGTTTTCAGACACAGGTTCGCCACTGCCGGCACAATGCAAGAAATCCACTCCATAGCCTAATGAAGACAGCAAGGCCAACTCAAAACGACGTAAAGCAGGTTCAGGGTTATCAGCTTGTGCCAATTCCGTCAAAGAAGCGAGATAATCATGAAATAATTCAGGATAGGCGGTTTCGCTTTCAATTACTCGACTAATCAATTCGTTGATGTACATCGCCGAATAAAGATTAATACCATTGAGAGGAATACCTAAACTGATCGGTTCGGCTTGCCTAAGCGTACGCATCGAGCCTTTACCAAACCATTTAAGTAATAGCGGTGTGAATGGTTGTAACACCCCTTTTAAATTAGAACGTTTACTACGAGCACCTTTGGCTAAAATGCTGACGCGACCGTACTCTTCACTAAACACATCTAAGATGAGACTCGTTTCAGTATAAGGACGGCGATGTAGGATAAAACAGCGTTGAAGTCCTAAAGCGTCAGACATAATTTTTCCGTAGCTCGAATCTCGAATGCTCGTTTCTCGAAGTTAGCATATCGAGAAACGAGTCTCGAGATTCCGATTAACGATTATAAATCATCAATATAGCCAAGAGAACGTAGGGCACGCTCATCATCAGCCCAACCAGATTTTACTTTCACCCAAGTTTCTAGATAAACTTTACGTTCAAATAACCCTTCCATATCTAAGCGTGCTTCACGGCCGATGGTTTTTATTTTCTCACCACCTTTACCGATCACCATTTTCTTCTGGCCTGTACGTTCAACCAAGATCAAGGCATTGATATGAAAACCATCAGTTTCTGGGTTGTAGTCGAAACGTTCAATTTCAACCGTCACTGAATAAGGCAGTTCTTCACCGGTAAAACGCATCAATTTTTCACGGATGATTTCCGATGCCATAAAGCGTTGTGAACGGTCTGTCACATACTCTTCTGGAAAATGGTGTACCGCTTGTGGTAAAGCTGCACGTACTCGCTCACGAATTGCATCAGTATTGCGGCCTTGTTTCGCTGAAATTGGAATAATATCGACAAAATCCATTTTCTCAGACAAGGTTTGCATGTGTGCCATCACTTCAGTGCGATCTTTTACATTATCGACCTTATTGATCAGTAATATGGTTGGAAAATTAGCAATACGCAACTTATTGAGTACCATTTCATCATCCGCGGTCCACTGAGTACCATCGACTAAGAATAGCACTAAGTTAACATCACTTAATGAGCTATTAGCCGCACGATTCATTAAACGGTTAATCGCGCGCTTTTCTTCGATATGTAATCCCGGTGTATCGACGTAGATAGCCTGATACGCACCTTCAGTATCTACCCCCATGATACGGTGACGGGTCGTCTGAGGTTTACGTGAGGTAATCGAAATCTTCTGACCAAGTAAATGGTTTAGCAGCGTTGATTTACCAACATTAGGGCGACCAACAATCGCGATAAAACCACAATGTTGTTCATTAGGGTCGACATCTTCCGCGGCAACTTGATTTGGCTGCGCTTCACCGGCAAAGTAAGCATCAAGATCGAACTCTTGTTCGTCTTGTGGAGCATTTTTATTTACCATTTACTAAGACTCCTAAAGCTAGCTCTGCAGCAGCTTGCTCCGCTTTGCGTCGGCTAGTACCTTTACCTACAATAGGCTCTGAAACACCAATAATATCGCATGAAACAGTGAATTCTTGGTTGTGAGCTTCACCTTTAATTTTCGCCACAGTATAAACAGGCAATGGTTTACGACGACCTTGCAAAAACTCTTGTAAACGAGTCTTAGGATCTTTTTGTGATACCCCCGGCTGAATTTCATCCAAACGAGTTTGATACCAAGCGAGAACGACTTTACGTACCACTTCAATATCACTATCAAGGTAACATGCACCAATGATAGCTTCGACGGCATCAGCTAGAATAGAATCACGACGGAAGCCGCCACTTTTCAATTCGCCTGGACCTAATTTTAAGTAGTCACCAAGCACAAATTCACGTCCTAGCTCCGCTAAAGTATGACCTCTAACTAAAGTTGCACGCATGCGGCTCATATCCCCTTCGTTAATATTAGGGAAACGATGATATAACTCATCAGCTATAACAAAACTTAAAATTGAATCGCCCAAAAACTCTAAGCGCTCATTGTGTTTGCTGTTCGCACTACGATGAGTCAGTGCGAGGTTTAAAAGATTGACATCATTAAATTGATAGCCAATCTTTTTTTGTAATTTAGGAATCTGAGAATTCATACTCTCTCAATTATATTAGTCCGCCGATACGATTAAATCGCACGCCGGAAGGGATCCAAGAAGGTAATACGCTGTCCGCATCACGTTCAAACTCAAAGCTAATCCAAATGGCGGTGGCTTTCCCCACAAAGTTTGCTTCTGGAACAAAGCCCCAGTAGCGACTATCAGCACTGTTATCACGGTTATCACCCATCATAAAGTACTCACCTTCTGGCACAACCCATTCATTGTGATACGGACGAGGCTGGTATGCCTGTACGTTATCGCGACGAACTGGACTGATTAAAATATTATGTTCCACTTCACCAAGCTTTTCTTTCGCTTGAATCAATGGAATGCCATCTTGATAAAATGGACTTTCTTTCGCATCAAACTGTGCCACAGGCTTACAAGTATCAGTGCCGACAGCTTGAACACAAATTTGCTTATCTTCAGTATAGCGGATAGTGTCGCCCGGTAGGCCAACCACACGCTTAATGTAATCGATATTTGGTTGTGGGGGATATTTGAATACCGCAATATCACCACGCTTAGGCTCACCAGTTTCAATCAATTTAGATTGAAATACTGGATCTTTAATACCGTATGAGAATTTTTCTACCAAAATGAAGTCACCAACTAATAACGTTGGCATCATAGAGCCTGATGGAATTTGAAATGGTTCGTAGATAAAGCTACGCAATACCAAAACAAAGGCAATCACTGGGAAAATCGACACGCTATTTTCTACCCACCAAGGTTGCGGGTGAATTTTCGCAGCCGCTTCCTTAGTGAGGGGTTCTGTTGTTTTAGTTTCAACATCAGCAATCGCTTGTTGGCGTTTTTTGCCCCAAACAAACTTTTCTAATACCCAAACCACGCCAGTCACTAATGTCACTAGCACTAAGATTAATGAAAATGTATTCGCCATCCGATTCGGCTTCCCTATGATATAATACTGATTGTACTAATATGTTTACTATAAATAACAAAAGTGAAAAGGCATTATCGCCCTTTCACTTTATATAGTCATTTACCTATGATATAGCCATTTGCCTGTGCTCACGGAAACGAACAACGTCATTACCGTGATTAATCTTTACCTACGTGCAAAATAGCTAAGAACGCTTCTTGCGGTAATTCAACATTACCGATTTGCTTCATGCGTTTCTTACCTTCTTTCTGCTTCTTCAATAGCTTTTTCTTACGGCTCACATCACCACCGTAACATTTCGCAATTACGTTTTTACGCAATTGTTTCACTGTTGAACGGGCAATGATGTGGTTACCAATTGCTGCTTGAATCGCGATATCAAACATTTGGCGAGGAATGAATTCTTTCATCTTCTCAACCAACTGACGACCACGCGTTTGTGATTGGTCTTTATGAGTAATGATCGCTAATGCATCAACGGTGTCGCCGTTAAGTAGTACATCTACACGTACCATGCTTGAGCTTTCATAACGGTGGAAGTTGTAATCAAGTGATGCATAACCACGTGACGTTGACTTCAAGCGGTCAAAGAAATCCAATACCACTTCTGCCATTGGTAAGTCATACGTCAATGCAACTTGATTACCGTGATAAACCATATCAACCTGAGTACCGCGTTTTTCAACACACAGCGTGATTACATTACCTAGGTAGTCTGAAGGTACTAAGATATTACAGCGAGCGATAGGTTCACGAATTTCTTCAATATCATTAATTGCTGGTAGCTTAGCTGGGCTATCAACGTAAATAATATCACCATTGGTCTTTTCTACTTCATACACTACCGTTGGTGCGGTAGTGATCAGATCTAGGTCATATTCACGCTCTAAACGTTCTTGAATAATCTCCATGTGTAGCATACCAAGGAAGCCACAACGGAAACCAAAGCCAAGTGCTGCTGAGCTTTCTGGCTCATAGAATAGTGAAGCATCGTTCAGACTTAATTTGCCTAATGCATCACGGAAATTCTCATAATCATCTGATGATACAGGGAACAAGCCAGCATAAACCTGAGGCTTCACTTTTTGGAAACCTGGTAAACCTTTATCACAACCGCCTTTAGCATGAGTTAAGGTATCACCAACGGGTGCACCTAAGATATCTTTGATACCACACACTACCCAGCCTACTTCGCCAGTATTTAGCCCATCTGTATCAACTCGCTTAGGCGTGAAAATACCAATGCGATCCACCCCCCAAGTTTGGCCAGTGCTCATCACTTTAATTTTGTCGTTTTTCTTTAGTGAACCATTTTTAATTCGAACCAAAGAAACCACACCTAAGTAGTTATCAAACCATGAATCAATAATCAGTGCTTGTAACGACGCTTCTGGGTCGCCTTCTGGTGCAGGAATGCATCGAACAATTTCTTCTAAAACTAAATCGACACCGATACCAGTTTTGGCAGAACAGCGAACCGCCTCCATCGCATCAATACCAACGATGTCTTCGATTTCTTCCGCAACACGCTCAGGATCAGCGGCTGGTAAGTCAATTTTATTTAAAATGGGAACCACTTCTAGGTCCATTTCAATCGCGGTATAGCAGTTTGCTAGTGTTTGAGCTTCTACACCTTGACCTGCATCGACAACCAATAATGCACCTTCACACGCAGCTAGAGAGCGAGAAACTTCATAAGAGAAGTCAACGTGTCCTGGGGTATCGATGAAGTTAAGTTGATAAGTTTCACCATCATTAGCTTTATAATCCAATGTCACGCTTTGCGCTTTAATCGTGATACCACGCTCGCGCTCAAGATCCATTGAATCAAGTACTTGAGCTGCCATTTCACGCTCGGTCAGCCCTCCACATACTTGAATTAAGCGATCAGAAAGAGTCGACTTACCGTGGTCGATATGGGCGATAATCGAAAAGTTACGAATGTGCTTCATAGGCTGGAGACAATACTCAAATAAATGGTGGATTGGATATGAAATCCCTTTTACTAGGTCAATTTCATTTTAGTGGCAGCGATTCTACCCAATTTCCTGCTGGGTAGCTATACCCAATATGCTTAGGAAAAAAACAACCAGAAAACCGAGTGGAAAATCTCAAATAATAGGTTGTCCTAAAACTCGAATCAAAGAGACTTCACTATCGACTTTTTTTTCTAACCATTGAGTCATGGGTTTTGCGAAATAGATGCCAAGACCACCACAGATGAAAAACATCAAAATGACAATACCTTCACCAAGGTTTAACCAAGGTCTTAAAACGAGCTGTGCAAACACACTACCCGTAATCATAGTTAGCAAAGGTAGTAAGTAAACAATAAGAGCTGAAAGTACTAAACTTTTTTCCGGTAAACCAATTTCAACTACTTGCCCATTTTGTAATACTTGGCTAGTCCGTAGTTTCCAAAAATGCGCTTTACTACCTAATGCGTTCGACACCATACCCGTGCCGCAGCTTTTTTGTGATTTACAACTTTTGCAACTGGTTTGCTGTTCACAACTCAACTGCACGGTATTCATACCTTGCTCTTGTTCAATCGAAACAACGGTTGCTAAGGCGGTCATCATGGTGTGTTGCCTTTATTGGTAAATGTCACTGAATCTGCAATGCGCTTCGCGGTAAGTGGCGGAATATCACCAATCACCGAAATCTCACGGTTATCTTTGATAAAAGTTTGCAGCGTTCGACGGCCTTGACGATAAACCTGCGGTTTACTGTCGGATGTTTTGATTTCCGACACGTAGACAGAAAAATTGAACAGGCCATCACTGTAGAGCTGGCTTTCTACAACAGTATCCGTGATGGGCATACGGTAACGATTAAGGTTATTGGCTTCAAAACCATTTGGCACCCAATTAACCTGCCAATTAGCGTCTATATCTTGTGATTTTGGTAAGGTTAATACATCTGGTAATTTCGCAGAATTAAGCCCATCTAAAATCGTCGCAATATGATCACTCACCGCGTAAGAAATCGTTCGATATTGCTCTAGAACCTCACCATTACGCTCAACTAAATCTGCCCTTAATGGCAAGCTAGTGCGCTCATCAATCCAGACAATATAAGAGTAACGTTGACCATCTTTTGGTACTACTCGAACCACCTGACACGCGGTGCCAGCTTCACGAGAGCGTCCAATCTTCACAAAATCATAAATATTGCTCAGCTCTTTAATATTACTACCAATCAAAGGGATCAGGGGGGCAACCATGTTGCCTGAGCGGATAGAAAATGGATCGAGTCCAGGTTCAATATAACTGATCTCATCACCACGACGGATCACTTCTCGTACCGGGCCACTTAAATAAACCAGATGAGCCAAATTTTTGTTATTCTCAGTCGCATGACGATAAAGTAATGGTTCAATACTATTCTTGCGCACTAAGATATAAGACAACTCATAATTGAGGGTGTTGCTAGCTTCACTCATTTTAAGCAATAAAGCCTCAGCGGAAGGCTTAACATCTTCGGCTGAGGCTGCTTGACTAAATAAGCTGAATAGCAACCAAGTACTAATCAGAATTTTTTTCATTTAAATACCGCTTCTATCGGATTAATCGTCACGAAAGACATATTATTCACTCATGTGATTCAAACGCAGTTGTAATTCATAATCTTGCATCAATTCATTAGCACGACGATGTTGTTCCATCGCTTTGGCTTCAGACGATTGTGAACGTACTGAATCACTAGTCAGGCTAACAGGCTCTGCTGAACCAGCAAAAGGTATTGTTTGTAAAACTGGAAGCTGATCAGAATCAGAGGCTAAATTAGCGTCTGAACCAGAGTATTGTTGAACCCCAAGAATCACAACTAATGAAACACACGCTGCGACACCGACTTGAGTCAAATTACTTAACCAAGCGGGCATTCTCGCACGAGCTTTCTCCGGCTTAGGTTGAGCTTCTAAAATTGGCGTAACTTTGTTTGAGGACAAGTCGTTTATCGAAGACAAACTGTTATGAGCGGGTTCACCTTCTAGCGCTAAAGCAACTTTAGAAGCGATATCCCAACTTGGGTTACTTGGCGTTTCACCACGAAGCGTATCTCCGATCAAATGGTAGTGACTCCAAGATTGTAAAGATTTATCATCTTGCTCTATCTCAGAAATCAATGCTTGATCAATAAGCTCTCCATCCATTAGAGCTGAGATCTGCTGTTTATTGGTCATTTTACTCACCATTATTAGTCATTGTTATCGCTGAATCAGTGGTCTTATTTTCTTTTCCACTGCGTCGCGAGCTCGGAAAATCCGAGAACGAACCGTACCAACAGGACAATCCATCACCTCTGCAATCTCCTCATAACTCAAACCATCCAGTTCTCGTAAAGTCATTGCGGTTTTTAAATCTTCAGGTAAGGCTTCAATTGCATGAAAAACTACCCGCTTTAACTCTTCTGACAACGTTAAGTTCTCAGGGTTCGATATTTCTTTTAATGCACTTCCAGATTCGTAATATTCTGCATCTTCAGCATCGACATCACTGGCTGGAGGGCGGCGTGATTGAGCGACGATATGATTCTTCGCAGTGTTAACCGCGATACGATAAAGCCATGTATAAAAAGCACTTTCACCACGGAAATTGGGTAGCGCTCGGTAGGCTTTGATAAAGGCTTCTTGAGCCACGTCAGGCACATCGCCGGGGTTCTTAATATAGCGGGAAATCAAACTACAGACTTTATTTTGATACTTGGTGACCAAAAGGTTGAATGCTTGTTTGTCTCCGTTTTGAACCCGCTCAATTAAAACTTGATCAGTCAACTGCTCGCTCATTTCGAGCACCTACTCCTATTTGTTTTACTTTTTGTCTCAACGACATAAGCATTTCTTATTATACTTAAATGACCTTTGGGTTACTGTTCTTATAAGTAAACAGCCTTTGGTAGTCACTAGGGTATATTGTAGTATTGATGTATCACCGACCACTAATGTGACATGTGGCGTCGAGAAAAGTTCATTAAAGAACAACTTTTTCCATTTTAACCATAAAATGTGCTGTAATCGTCATCGAACTTTCTCATATTTTTCATGGAAAAGTAAAACAACACTTGAAACTCAGTTTGATATCTATGCATATTATATACTCAAGTGACTTTCTGGTGCGAGTTTCAGCACCAGAAAGTCACTTGAGTATAACGATTTATTTCAATGCTTCGTCAAGTGCGCGAGCAGTCTCATTGTGCGCCAGCTGAGTGAATACAAATAAGTATCGACCCCTATTTCTCGGTACTAGCTTAGGAAATGAAACGAACTTATGAACACAAATAGTGAACATCAATGTGATGTACTAGTCATTGGTAGTGGTGCTGCTGGTTTATCGTTAGCACTCAGAGTTGCCCCTCATGGCAAGGTAATTGTATTAAGCAAAGGTCCTCGAAATGAAGGCTCTACCTATTATGCTCAGGGTGGTATCGCAGCGGTATTCGATGAAGAAGATAGTGTCGAATCCCATATAAATGACACATTAATTGCTGGTGCAGGTATATGTGAAAAAGATGCGGTTAGCTTTATCACCGAAAACGCCAAAGAATGTGTGCAATGGTTGATTGATGGTGGTGTACCATTTGATCTTGATGAAAGTGATAAAAGTGAGCACCCTCGCCACCACTTAACGCGTGAGGGGGGCCATAGTCATCGTAGGATTCTACATGCTGCAGATGCCACCGGCATGGCAATGCAAACCAATCTACAAGATAACGTTAATAATCACCCCAACATCCATTTTTTAGAACGCTACAACGCTTTAGATTTGATTACCGAAGATCGTATTGGCGGCGACGCTAAAAAAGTCGTCGGCGCTTATATTTGGAACCGAAACCAAGAGCACGTGGAATCGGTTAGAGCGAAATTTGTAGTATTAGCAACCGGCGGCGCTTCAAAAGTTTATCAATATACTTCTAACCCAGATGTCTCTTCTGGTGATGGCATTGCTATGGCTTGGCGTTCAGGTTGTCGTGTTGCTAATTTAGAGTTCAATCAATTCCACCCTACTTGCTTATTTCACCCTGAAGCACGCAACTTCTTATTAACTGAAGCATTGCGTGGCGAAGGTGCCTATTTAAAACGCCCTGATGGCAGTCGCTTTATGCCTGATTTTGATGAAAGAGGTGAGCTCGCCCCACGCGATATCGTAGCTCGTGCAATTGACTATGAAATGAAACGCCTTGGTGCGGATTGCATGTACTTAGATATTAGCCATAAGCCTGCTGACTTTATTGAAAAGCATTTCCCAACTATCAATATGCGTTTGCTCGATTTGGGCATTGATATGACCAAAGAGCCAATTCCAATAGTTCCTGCAGCCCACTACACTTGTGGAGGTGTGATGGTTAATCAGCAAGGACAAACCGATTTAGCCAACTTGTATGCAGTAGGTGAAGTGACCTATACCGGTCTACATGGCGCTAACCGTCTGGCATCAAACTCATTATTAGAGTGCGTGGTTTATGCTTGGTCTGCTGCCAAAGACATTATCACAAACCTTGATAAAGTAAATCTGCCACCAACACTTCCATATTGGGATGAAAGTCAGGTAACCAACTCGGATGAAGAAGTGATCTTGCAGCATAACTGGCATGAATTACGTTTATTTATGTGGGATTACATGGGCATAGTACGAACCGATAAGCGCCTTGAGCGAGCTTTACGTCGTATACAGTTATTGCAACAAGAAACCCATGAATACTATAGCTACTTTAGAGTATCCAATAATTTACTGGAACTACGTAACTTATTACAAGTGGCTGAATTAATGGTTCGCTGTGCGATGGCACGTAAAGAAAGCCGTGGTTTACACTACACTTTGGATTATCCGGATCAGTTAGAAAATAGCGGCCCAACTATTCTAGAGCCTGAAACCTTTCGAACCAGTAATCCTTTGTTTTAATTAGCAAAGTAAATAACAAGCCTCTGGCCTCTCTTTTTCAAGAATAGAGGCCTATTTTTTATCTTGATTCTTAAGAGATAAAAGACAAATTGAAAGGTTACTTTCCCCTTCATCCAATACCACATTTAATTTCTTATATTCATCATTCTCAAATTGGTAACGCATTAACCGCAACACTTGTCCATTTTTTAAAAGCAATTGCAGACCAAATTCCGATAACTGCCGATCTATTCGTATTAAAGGATGAAATAATTCAGGTGGAGTAGCTTCGTGACCAAAACGAACAGTAAACTGATTGAGGAGAGAAAAAGATAAAATTATCAATAAGATTGAAGCGGTGAGCGGAAGAGTAGAAACAGATATCGCCCAAATAGATAGGCTGTTTAAGACAACAAACCCAATTTGAGCGATATAGGTGTGACGATAATAAAAAGCAGCCGTTGTATTATGGCGCTTAGCGCACTTTACTAAGATTGTGGGCAACGATTCGATCCACAAGTTTCGCGTGACCTAAATGCTCACTACGACCATGCCCCATAATCCAAGTAAACAGATCGGGATCATCGCATTCAAGCAAAGAAACAAATGACTTTTGATCATCTTCAGTTAAATCATCAAAACATTCTTCAAAAAAAGGCATGATAACTACATCAAGTTCTAGCATGCCACGGCGGCAAGCCCACTTTATACGTGCTTTTTGTTCTGGTGTGTACATAACGGTTCCATCTCATAATGCATATTAGTCAAGTTTATCAGCTCACCTGTCTAGCAACTAGTGCAGCAATCACAATCACAACAAATGCTGACAAATATCAATTACGCCAGTACCATAGTGAACAACTTTATGAACTATAAACTAGGACGTTATGATGAATTGGAATGATACTTTTACCGCTTATCCTCTCGCATCAACACAAGCCTTTCCCGATTTAGTCCTTTGTCACCTTGCCTCTTGGAGTGCGATCACCATGACTGGTGATGACAAAAAAAACTATCTTCAGGGACAAATTACTAGTGATGTGGTATCGCTTGAAGTAAGCCAATCAACGCTAGGTGCTCATTGTGATGCTAAAGGAAAAATGCTCAGCACTTTCCGTTTATTCCATCACAATGATGGTTATGCCATGTTTCAACGTGCTTCTGCTATCGAAAAAGAGTTAATGGAAATAAAAAAATACGCCATTTTTTCTAAAGTAGTCATCGAACAAAGCACTGATATTTTTCTCGGTCTTATTGGTCACCAAGCGACTTCATTTATCGCACAACTATCTGGCCAATCTATTGATCAAGATAACTTACAAGTCATCTCACTAGAATGTGGGACTGCGGTGCCGATCAGTACCAACCGATGGCTATTAATGCTACCAAAGCAAAGTGCTGAGCAAGTTATTGAAAAAAATAGCGATCTTATTTTATCCGATGAACGTTTATGGGATTATGCCGATGTGACGGATGCCCTACCGCGAATTGACCAACATGAACAGCTCGAACACATTCCACAAGCAATGAACTTACAAGCACTCGGTGGTATTTCGTTCCAAAAAGGTTGTTATACCGGTCAGGAAACCGTCGCTCGAGCTAAATATCGCGGCATTAATAAGCGTGCATTATTCTGCCTGCAAGGTGAGCTCCATTCAGAGTTAAGCAACAACCTTAAATTAGAACGTCAAGTAGGTGAAAACTGGCGAGGTGCAGGTCAGCTCAATAATTACTATCAATTCAGTGATGGTAAATTAATCGCACTCGCTGTACTGCCAAATAATTTAGAAGTCGATACTGTGTTTCGTTTAGAAGCATTCCCAAATGCCCAATTAAGCTTTAGCGAACTCCCTTACTCACTTGAAGATTAATAGAGATTATGCACTCTAATTAGTTAGAGTGCACATCCACCTATTTGGCTCTCTAATCCCTGCTTCGCCAATTATATCAACTATTCAATCATCAACCTTCCAAGCAGAGCTTGATCGCTTATCCTTGCAATTTATTGCATTCACATTCATTAAATATCGATCTTACTCACACAAGAAAAAACAAAATAAGAAATTTTTAATCATTTATTTTGAATAAATATTGATCATGATTTTTTTAATGTATGATTTATTTGCAGGTTAATTCATAACATCCTTTGATTAAGTGAATTGACTAGTAAAGTGTTGTGCTGGTTCTTCCAGCCATATCCACTTTGTATAATGCATCTGTGACTATTCGCCCACGCTATTTTTTCGTGGGCATTTTTTTGCCTAAATCATCAATTAAAACAATAAAGTATCAATATCCATCCTTTTCAATAGATGCAAACACTGTCATTTCAGGTTAAAACAACATTAAAAATTAATGGCTATATGCTTTTTCACATAAAAATATAAATTTAACAATATGGATTCATACAATAAATACAATGACCTTAATGACTATAAAGATTGTTAGTATGCGATTAATTTAATAAATATGCACCAAGAGCCATTGCAAGAAATTAACTGCATGCGCTGTGCTTATACCCAAGTAACTTCAAGGTGCAAGTTTCAGCAAGAATAAAACAAGCTATAGGCAAGGCAAAATGAATAAAATTTAAAAAGGCTGGCTTTGATCGCCAACCTTTTTTCGTTTATCTGTCGTGTATTTAACTCCAACGGAAGTTATTTACAGTTGAGGAGATTTTGCTTGAGCTAAGCTTGGTAATTTTCCGGTAATACCTAGGGCTCTTTTCATCATTTCTTCTTTCATTCCTGGCAACTGACCAATAAATTGCATTCCAAGCCCACGGACTAACTTCTTAGCCGGGTTTTCTCCTTCAAATAAATCTTTAAAGCCTTGCATTGCCGCGATCATTTTTGCAGCCTCTGCTTTACGCCAGCGTTCATAGGATCTCAAATTACGCTGTAGACCAAAATCTTCTCCTTGCTGCCATAATGCCAACACCTCTTCCGCTAAGCTCGCCGCATCAAGAAAACCTAAGTTCACTCCTTGGCCTGCTAGTGGATGTATGGTGTGCGCCGCATCCCCCACTAACGCAACTCTCTCAACCACAAAGTTGCGTGCATAACGCATTTTTAACGGAAAAGCATGGCGCTCACCTTCAACACTACACAGACCTAGTCGAGTATCAAACTCACTAGTCAAAACCTGATTAAACGTTGTCTCTGAACGAGAAAGTAAAGTATCTGCACGGTTGGGGTGGGTAGACCAAACTAACGAACATAAATGAGGATCAGATAACGGCAAGAAAGCGATTGGTCCTTTTGGAGTAAAGATTTGTCTTGCAACGCCTTGGTGAGGTTCTGAGGTTCGAATATTCGCAACAATCGCACTATGACCATAATCCCAATGCGTTAATGGAATATCTTGGTGGTTTCTAACCCAAGAATTCGCTCCATCAGCCCCTACAACCAACTTACTTGAAATAGAATCACCATTGTCGAGGGTTAACCAAGCTTCTCTTTCACCGATAGCCATAGTCGCGCAACGATTTGGCATAAATAATGAGACATTCGATAGATTTTTGACTCGCTCGAGCAAGGCTAATTGAATCACTCGATTCTCAACAATATGTCCTAAGTTAGACTGAGCTAAATCATTGGCTTTAAACTCTAAACGAGCAAAGCTGTCTTTTTCCCATACTTCCATTGCATGATAAGGCGCAATTCGACGATGAGTGATGCCATCCCAAGCTTTAATATTTTTCAGGAAATTTTCACTGGCGCGACTCAACGCGGAAACTCGCGTATCGGGTGCATTATTCAATGATTCATCAGGCACCTGCCCTTCGATAACCGCGATACGCAAATTAGTTTCGGCAAACGAAGCAGCTAAGGCTAGACCTACCATGCCACCGCCAACGATGGTGATATCAAAACTCTGCATGTTATCGCTCCACTAATCCCATAGTACGCTTGACTATAGGTTGCTTAATATAAGGTAAATGATTGATAGCAAGTAACCCTAAGTTACGACCGATACGCATCGCCGGCCAATGGTTTGAAAAGCAGTGTACTAAGCTCGCTGTTAATGACATCGTTTGGTTACGATCGCATTCACGACGCTGTCGGTAACGAGACAACATAGAATAACAACCGATATCACCATTCGATTGATAAGCAGTCGAAACCTCTTCTGCTAAGCTAATCACATCACGAATCCCCAAGTTAAAGCCTTGACCTGCAATTGGATGTAAGGTTTGCGCAGCATTCCCCACAATGGCAAAACGATGCGATACTACTGAGTCACGATAGCGTAATAACAAGGGATAACAAGCTGGCTTGCCAACTTTGGTGATCTTACCTAAACGCCAACCAAAATCTTGTTGTAAAGCAGTCATTAAGGTAGCTTCATCGGCCTGCATCAACTGTTGTGCTCGTGTCTCTGGCATACACCATACGACTGAACTTCGCCCTTGAGACATAGGTAAAAAAGCCACCGGGCCAGTTTCTGTAAAGCGCTCAAATGCTCTACCTTGTGGCTGTTTTTCTGTACAAACATTCGCTATCACAGCAAATTGTTCAAAATCGATTTCTTGTAAAGGAATATTAAGTTGTTGACAGCTTTCTGATAGTGCACCATCGGCGGCCACTAGCAAGCGAGTCTCGAATATTTGCCCATCATTTAATGAGACAGTGACTTTCTCAAGCGTACGTTCGATTTTCGAAACTTTCGCAGGACAAAAATAGTCAATTGCAGAACAATCACTCAATGCTTGCTGATAAATACGACCAACATTCTCAAGCTCAACCACATAACCTAAAGCATCTACGTTCTCTTTCTCTGCGGTAATATCCGCAAGACCAAGATGTCCACGATCGGAAACTTCAATATCGGTAATCGCGGTGACTAAACCTTCAAAGTGATGCCATAATTTCAACCGTTGTAAAATACTTACCGTGCCATAAGATAATGCAATCGCGCGAGAATCAAACCCTGGATGTGCTTGCTGCTGATTCATTTGATGCGCTTCAATCACAGCAATGCTCAATCGCCCATGACACAAACGGTCGGCTGCTAATGCTAATGTTGCACCAACCATTCCAGCGCCAATAATTGCAATATCATAACACTTCATAAAGTGACCTTAATGTAAGATTTTAGACTCAGTTGAAACCACAGGTTTTACTGCTAGATCGGCATGAATAGTCAGTACACATACTTTGACATGCTCAATCACTTGTTCTAACAAAATCGCCTGTTCAGAAAAATCATCCTCTTCATCAATTCCTAGCTTAGAAATCTCTTCTAGATCGGTGAGTGCTTCTTTGGTTTCGGCTGATAATTTCGCTAAGCTTGAACCGGCAAGACCTAAACCAGAAATAAAGTGGTTAACCCATTCAGAAACTGTATCGGCATAATTAAGCAATTCATCATCACTTGGTAACAACATGGTTAATTCCATGCTCGTGCCACTTAACTCTTTCATCAACAATGCGTAAATCGTTTCAGCTAATGTCGCCGCACTCATTGGCCAGCCCATTCCGTCATTGGTGTAATCAAACAAGATAGTCTTCCAGTTGTCATTATCCGTTGGAATACCACCACTTAACATTCCAGCAATTAAGCCCTGTAGTTCTGCCGGCGTTACCGATAACGAAGCAGAAGTCAGCTCTGTTAAGGCTTGATTGTAATCAGGTAGGCGAATATTACTCATGAATCGTCTCACTTGGTTGGTCAATTTTATTTGAGTATATCAATTCAAAGCCAAGCCCGAAAATGTTAATCCCCAAATAACTGCCATCAACATCAATAAAATTCAGTAAATGACTCACTTTGTAAGCGAATCGGTCAACATTCAGCAAAATAAAAGCCCACGCGTCTGAAATGCTTGAACATGTAAGGCAATTTAGCCTATAGTTTCTCCCTCAGTCGAACAATCTTAACCAAGGGTTTTAATCTTGAGATTGTACTTTTTCATCAGCTATTAAGAGTGCGCCCCAGTGGAAGTCGAAATATTAGGAAAACTCACTCGCGTCAATTGTCCACCTGGACAAGAAGAGGCCTTGCATGCTGCTGCTAATGAATTAAACCGACGCTTGAACCAAATGACTGAACGTACTAAAGTACACAACATTGAACAGCTACTGATTATCGCAGCTTTAAATGCTTGTTATGAAGTTCAAGAATTAAAAAATGAACTTAGTGATAGTCAGCAAATGGCACAGCGTATCGAGCAATTGTCGAAAGCATTAGACAAAGCGCTAGCCAAAAACTAACGCGATTGAATCCGTAAACTCTACATTCAATAACGTAGCCAAATTTACCCTGGAGTGTTTGTCAGAGGATTTAAGTCCCTGAGCCGATAAGCAACAACCCAGGATCGGTATTTGAGAACTATTGAGCAAGCTCGGCTCGTACCGAGAAGCCTACGGTTTTCATTGCGGATCCGCCTTGAACTCGCTGGTTCATAGGTCCATCAATTCTCAACGGCACTTTGGGGTATTCCTTACTATGAAATATCCAATTCAATCTGAACTTTCCCGCTCACAATTACGACAACTGATTCGTCAGCGACGCACTAACTTAACCTCTGATGAGCAAATTGCAGCTGGCATCGCACTTCTGGAACAAATAAAACAACTTCCCGTTATCCATGATGCCAACAATATCGCCATCTATCTTTCTTCTGATGGCGAAATAGATACTAAGCCAGTGATTGAGTGGTTATGGCAACAAGGTAAAAAAGTCGTTCTACCTGTTTTACACCCGTTTTCTAAGGGCCACTTACTTTTCCTTAATTATCATGCTGACAGCCCTATCACTTATAATAAATATGGAATTACCGAGCCTAAACTCGATCAAACTCAGATCTGCCTCATCAAAGACATCGATATTATCTTTACTCCACTAGTGGCCTTTGACCATACAGGACAACGCCTAGGAATGGGCGGAGGATATTACGATCGCACTCTAGAGCAATGGTTTAATACTGGAATCGGCCCTCTTCCGATCGGCTTAGCTCATGATTGCCAACAAGTAGAACAAGTTCCCGCAGAGCATTGGGATATCCCATTACCAATATTTGTGACCCCAAATAACATCTGGCATTGGGAAAAGACAGAGAAGTCGCTATAATCACGCCAATTAAAACGGAATATCGATAACTACACACTCAAAAGCAATCGATTACTTATCTATTTAGGAGTTCTCATGACACAAGATGAAATGAAAAAAGCCGCTGGTTGGGCTGCTTTAAAATACGTAAAACCAGATACCATTGTGGGCGTGGGAACCGGTTCAACTGTTAATCACTTTATTGACGCGCTTGCGACCATGAAAAACGAAATTGAAGGGGCAGTATCCAGTTCTGTTGCTTCAACTGAAAGGCTAAAAGAACTCGGTATTCACGTATTCGATTCGAATGAAGTGGATGGTCTAGACGTTTATATCGATGGTGCTGATGAAATCAACGCACAAAAAGATATGATCAAAGGTGGTGGTGCAGCGTTAACCCGTGAAAAAATTGTCGCAGCAATGTCGAAAACTTTTGTGTGTATTGTTGATGGTACTAAAGCAGTAGATGTATTAGGCAAATTCCCACTACCAGTTGAAGTGATTCCAATGGCTCGCTCTTATGTGGCTCGTGAACTAGTGAAACTCGGTGGTACACCTGAATACCGCCAAGGCATCGTAACGGATAATGGTAATATCATCTTAGATGTTCATAACCTATCGATTATCGATCCAAAAGCATTAGAAGATAAAATTAATAGCATTGCAGGGGTGGTAACAGTTGGCTTATTTGCTCACCGTGGCGCAGATGTGGTGATTACTGGTACACCTGAAGGTGCAAAAATCGAAGAATAATCAACTATTTTTCTCTTTTTGAAAGTCAATAAGAAAACGGTGCTTAAAAGTGCCGTTTTTTTATACTTTATTCATTAAAAATCTTACCCAAGCTCACATTTTTTTGATATTTTAATTAAATAGTCGCACAAGGAATGTCCAGTTCACCACCAAACGTGGTGATGCCATTGCATGCGCAGAATCATTATTATCTATTAAGGACGACGTTACATGACTAAAGTTTCTCTCGGTAAAGATAAAATTAAAATTCTCCTTCTTGAAGGCCTTCACCCATCATCTGTAGAAGTTCTACAATCTGCTGGCTACACCAACATTGAGTACCACAAAGGCTCACTTTCAGAAAAAGAGCTTCTTGAGGCGGTAAAAGATGTTCACTTCATTGGTCTGCGCTCTCGTACCCAACTAACACAAGAAGTATTTGATGCAGCAGAAAAACTTGTCGCTGTAGGTTGTTTTTGTATTGGTACCAATCAGGTCAACCTTAATGCCGCAGCAGCTCGTGGTATTCCTGTATTTAATGCACCATTCTCTAATACTCGTAGTGTTGCAGAACTCGTTCTAGGCCAGATTTTACTGCTACTTCGTGGTATTCCAGAAAAGAATGCACTAGCCCACCGTGGTATCTGGAAGAAAAGTGCTGATGCTTCTTATGAAGCACGTGGAAAACGTCTTGGTATTATCGGTTATGGGCACATCGGTACTCAATTGAGCATTCTTGCTGAAAACTTGGGTATGCATGTTTATTACTACGATATTGAAAGCAAATTATCGCTTGGTAATGCCACTCAAGTCTCAACCATGAGTGAATTGCTCAATAAATCAGACATTATTTCTCTACATGTACCAGAAACTATGAGTACGAAAGAAATGATGGGAGCGGATGAGTTTGCACAAATGAAACCTGGTGCGATCTTTATTAACGCTGCTCGCGGAACTGTCGTCGATATTCCTGCATTATCTGATGCTTTAGAATCTGGCCACCTAAGTGGTGCGGCAATTGACGTGTTCCCAGTAGAGCCCAAAACCAATAATGACCCATTTGAATCACCATTGATGAAATTTGATAATGTGATTTTAACTCCTCACATTGGTGGCTCAACTCAAGAAGCTCAAGAAAACATTGGTATTGAAGTCGCTGGAAAGCTAGTTAAATATTCTGATAATGGCTCTACGCTGTCTTGTGTCAACTTCCCAGAAGTATCATTACCAGAACATATTGGCACATCTCGTCTACTTCATATTCACGAAAACCGTCCAGGTATTCTGACTCAAATTAACACCATTTTTGCAGAAGCCAAAATTAACATCGCCGCGCAGTATCTACAAACTAACGCTGAGATGGGTTATGTAGTAATCGATATTGAAGCGGAACGATCAGAAGAAGCATTAGAGAAAATGAAAGCGGTAGAAGGCACCATTCGCGCTCGTATTTTACATTAATTTAAATAACGTAAAGTTTTTTATATAAACAAAAACAGCGACATAATGGTCGCTGTTTTTTCATCTATAGTTTTATAAAGCAATTATTTTTTCAATTTAAAAACCACATCCACTTGATCGCTGATTATCATCTCCTCATCTTGATAACCTTGATCTGTAGAGCGAGATTCCATTGCCACCGCTTTTGCCATCATAGCCGGACGAACCGAGTTACTACGATACAAAATCGACCATACACCATTTAACTCACTATCAAATCCCTTGGCTAACTGTTGAGCTTTTTGCTTAGCATCTGCAATTGCTGCTTGGCGAGCTTGTTGCTTATATTGAGTTTCATCTTTCACTTTAAGGTTAATGTTGTTAACTTTATTCACCCCACTTTGTAGCGCCAGATCGAGATAAGTATTTAATTTATCTAATTGTTCTACCGTTACAGTAATGTCGCGTACCGCTCGATAGCCATTGAGCACAGGTTTACCATCTTTCGGGTAGTTATATTGAGGCGACAACCGTAAATGGCCACTCATTATCAATTTACGTGCTATACCCGATTTTGTTAAAGAAGAGATAAAGGTTTCAACCACTTTATCTACTGCTGCTTTAGCTTGTTTTGCTTGGCTTCTATCCGATTGAATCGAAACGGAAAACTCAGCCATATCAGGCTTTGCTATCACTTCCCCATAACCAGTTGTCGACAGCGTTGGCACATTAATATCATTAGCCATCGCAGCAGGCGTCACCACCAGCCATGACAAACAAAGCGTAATAAATGAAAGAAATCGTGTACTTACTCTTTTCATAACAACCTCTAAAATGTGAAATTAGTTATATACTCAATTCATACCAACCAAATTAATTGGTTGATCAGAAATTGCGTAGAAAAAAACTTTAAAAACAAGGCATAAATTTTCGATAAATCGTTGCTCTACCACCAACACCTTATAAACGAAAAGTATAACGAAGTTATCAGAGATTTTAGCACGCAAAATGATCATATAATTAGTAGGATTAGTAGAACAATACTCTACCAATAAAAAAGGCGCACTAAGCGCCTTTTTTTCAATAATTTACACTAAGCTGAAATTAATCTTCTAGCTTGTTTAAATGTACATTCATTTGTGGGAATGGAATTTCGATACCTTCTGCATCAAGCTCTTCTTTAATCGCTTGTAGTAAATCAAAATATACATCCCAGTACTCTGCAGTTTTAACCCATGGACGTACCACGAAGTTTACTGATGAATCCGCTAACGCAACCACACCTACAGTGGGTGCTGGTGTTTGCAATAAACGTGACTCTTGTTCTAATACCTTTGTAATAACTTCTTTGGTTTTCTTAAGATCCGCTTTATAAGAAACACTAATGACATAATCAATACGACGTGTTGCATGACGAGAGTAGTTTACAATTGCACCACCAATAACGCTGCCGTTTGGAACAACAATCATTTTGTTATCAGGAGTAGTTAATACGGTTTGAAAAATCTGGATAGACTCAACACTCCCTGCAACGCCACCAATTTCAACGTAGTCACCTGCTTTAAATGGGCGGAATGCCACAATCAATACACCTGCCGCAAAGTTTGCAAGAGAGCCCTGTAAAGCTAAACCTACCGCTAAACCAGCCGCACCTATAACCGCTACAACAGAAGCTGTTTGTACGCCAATTTTACCTAGCGCAGCAATAAGAACAATAACGAATAGAACATAACGAACTAACGAACCAACGAAATGAACAACTGCTTGGTCCAGGTCTTTCTTTTCAAGAACTTTAGATACGCTGTTACTGATCATTTTAACGATGATGTTACCGATAAAAAGAATAAGAATAGCGGAAATGATGTTTACACCATATTGGATAAGAAGTTCAGAATGACCCTCTAACCATTTACCAGCTTCAGGAACGATATTTGTCGCTTGTTCTACTTGCTCTTTTACTACATCTTCTGAAGACATAATGATTTCCTTATAAATATAAAAGGTTATAACCAAAAGGGGACTTACTAAAACAGTAATCGATAACTGATAGTAATTCTATAAATATATAAGAGTTTATCTACGAATGAAAATAATTTGTTAATAACTATACCTAAGTGACTTCAAAATGCAGAATTCAATGAGGTAATGCTTTTTATTGGTCCTAAGGCCATAGATAAAAAAACCTCGCATTTTATGCGAGGTTTTTTATCAAACACTTAGAGACGAATTATAATACGTCGATAGCGTTAAGGTCAGCGAACGCTTTTTCAAGGCGTGTAACCATAGACGATTGACCAGCTCGTAACCATACACGAGGATCATAGTATTTTTTGTTTGGCGCTTCTTCACCTGTTGGGTTACCGATTTGGCCTTGTAGGTAATCGTGGTTGTCCGCTTCGTATTGACGAACACCATCCCAACATGCCCACTGAGTATCAGTATCAATGTTCATTTTGATAACACCATAACCGATTGATTCTTGGATTTCTGCTTCAGAAGAACCAGAACCACCGTGGAAAACGAAGTTTAAAGAGTTAGCTGGTAGGCCAAACTTCTCAGAAACGTGCGCTTGAGAATCACGTAGGATAGTTGGAGTAAGAACAACGTTACCAGGCTTGTAAACACCGTGTACGTTACCGAAAGAAGCCGCGATAGTGAAACGTGGACTAACAGCATTTAGTTTTTCGTACGCATATGCAACGTCTTCTGGAGAAGTGTAAAGCTCAGATGCGTCCATATCAGAGTTATCAACGCCATCCTCTTCACCACCAGTACAACCTAGTTCGATTTCGATAGTCATATTCATTTTAGCCATGCGCTCTAGGTACTTAGCACATGTTTCAACGTTCTCTTCTAGAGGTTCTTCAGAAAGATCTAGCATGTGAGAAGAGAATAGAGGCTTACCAGTTTCAGCGAAGTACTTTTCACCAGCGTCTAATAGACCGTCGATCCAAGGAAGAAGTTTCTTAGCAGCGTGATCAGTGTGAAGGATCACAGGTACACCGTAAGTTTCAGCAACAGCATGTACATATTTCGCACCAGCAACGGCACCTAGGATTTGTGCACCTTGGCCTTCAAGCTTAACGCCTTTACCAGCAAAGAAAGCAGCGCCGCCGTTAGAAAACTGAACGATTACAGGAGCTTTTACTTTTGCTGCTGCTTCTAGTACTGCGTTTACAGAGTCAGTGTTAACAACGTTAACTGCTGGAAGTGCAAAGTTGTTTTCTTTAGCTACTTCAAAAACTTTCTGTACGTCATCACCAGAGATAACACCAGGTTTTACAAAATCGAAGATCTTAGACATGGGTTTAGTCCTATTTTTCTATCGTTTAAAATCCCGCTCAAAGAACGAAATCGTTAATTAAATAAACGTTTGCTTGATAACGGGAACATTGTAGCAACAAACCGCTTCAATTCACATAGTGTGATCTACGCAACAGATAAAAATCTACAAACGTAAAAAAGGCGAGCATTTTCTCCCGCCTTATTTTCAATCATTAAGCTTTTGCACGCTCTTCAAGCATTGCAACTGCAGGTAATACTTTACCTTCTACAAACTCAAGGAAAGCACCGCCACCTGTTGAGATGTAAGAAACATCAGCTTTAATGCCAAACTTGTCGATGGCCGCTAGTGTGTCACCGCCGCCTGCAACAGAGAAACCGGCTGATTCAGCAATGGCTTTAGAAATACCCGCAGTACCTGCTTCGAAATTTTTGAATTCAAATACGCCTACTGGACCATTCCAAAGAATTGTTTTTGCATTCATGATTATGTCAGCAAGTGCTTTAGTTGAATCTGGGCCAAGGTCAAAAATCATGTCATCATCTTGAACTTCAGAAACATGCTTGATTTCAGCTTCAGCATTTTCATCAAATGCTTTTGCACAGGCAACGTCAGTCGCAACTGGAATCGCACAATCTTTCATTAATTTTTTAGCAGTATCTATTAGATCAGCTTCGTATAGAGATTTACCAACATTGTGGCCTTCAGCTGCAATGAAAGTATTAGCAATACCACCACCAACAACGAGTTGGTCTGCAATTTTAGATAAAGATTCAAGTACTGTTAACTTAGTAGAAACTTTAGAACCACCAACAATAGCAACAAGTGGACGCTCTGGGTTATCCATTGCTTTACCTAGTGCTTCAAGTTCAGCAGCAAGTAAAGGACCAGCACAAGCGATTGGCGCATGCATACCAACACCGTGAGTAGACGCTTGAGCACGGTGAGCCGTACCAAATGCATCCATTACGAATACGTCACAAAGTGCTGCATATTTTTTAGACAGCTCTTCTTCATTTTTCTTCTCACCTTTGTTAAAGCGAACGTTTTCAAGAACAACCAATTCACCAGCGTTAAGTTCAAGGCCATCTAAGTAATCTTTTGCTAGCTTAACATCACAATCTAGTGAGTCGTTTAAGTAGTTAACGACAGGAGCAAGAGAGAACTCTTCGTTGTATTCACCTTCAGTTGGGCGACCTAAGTGAGAAGTCACCATTACTTTTGCGCCAGCTTCTAGGCAAGTTTTGATCGTTGGTAAAGACGCTAAGATACGAGCATCTGAAGTTACTTTACCATCTTTTACTGGCACGTTTAGGTCAGCACGAATGAATACACGTTTACCTGCAAGATCCAGGTCAGTCATCTTGATTACAGACATTATTTGTCCTCTCAATGTTAGTGAAATTAAAAATATGTAAACTATTATCATCCGGCATATTGCCCAATGATCAAATTTCTTATCTAGCTTAGCGACCAAATCGCTTCCCTGTAAACTGAACAAGGCTAATCACTTTATTACCCAATATACTGGGGGTGACCATTTATTATTTCAAGCTTAAAAAATAATAAATTGACTATTTATTCATCACAGCAGTAAATTTAATCAATATTATTGTGAATCGAGCATTGACCCCATTGTTAATGTGGTATCGAGCATTCGGTTAGCAAAGCCCCATTCGTTATCGCACCACACTAGCATTTTTACTAAGCGGTAATTACTGACTCGAGTTTGCGAACCATCCACTATCGCACTGTGTGAATCATGATTGAAATCAATTGAAACCAAAGGGGCTTCGGTATAATCCAATATGCCGTCCAATGTACAACGAGATGCTTCCACGATAGATTGATTTACGTCATTAACATCGACATTTTTGTGAACTGTGACACTTAAATCCATCGCTGTGACATTAATTGTAGGAACTCGAACTGAAATTGCTTCAAACTTATCAGCAAATTTGGGGTAAATTCTTGCTATGCCTAAATGAAGTTTAGTATCAACGGGAATGATAGATTGGCTGGCAGCTCGAGAACGGCGTAAATCCGAATGATAAGCATCGATCACTTGTTGATCATTCATAGATGAGTGAATGGTGGTAATTGTACCCGATTCAATACCAAAGCTATCATCCAGCGCCTTGATCACTGGAATAATACAGTTAGTAGTACAAGAGCCATTCGATACCACATGATGCTTAGTACTCAGTGTTTCGTGATTCACACCATAGATAATCGTATTATCGACATCATTACCACCGGGATGAGAAAACAATACTCGTTTTGCCCCAGCTTGAATATGCAATTGACCATCAGCTTGAGAGCCAAACTTACCCGTACAATCTAAAACAATATCGACATTTAAATCTTTCCAAGGCAGAAGCTTGGCATCAGACAGATGTAATATACGAATCGAGTCAAACCCTAGTTCGACCTTATCGCTGTGATGAATAAAAAGGTGTTCTTGATCATTGGTCACTTTTTTGAAAAAACGACCATGACTCGAATCATATTGTAGTAGGTGTGCCATGCCTTCCGGTTCGGCCAAATCATTAATTGCTACTACTTGAATCGACTGATTTTTGCCACTTTCATATAAAGCGCGCAATACACTACGTCCAATTCGACCAAATCCATTAATAGCAATTCTAAGCATAATTATTCCGTGGCATCAATCTAAAGTAGCAGTATATTACCTCATCGCCTTTAAATTCGCATTAAAAAAGCCGAGCAATCATGCCCGGCTTTCATCTTGCAATTACTTTAATTCAAAAGGATTAAGCAATTAACTCTTTCGCAGTTTCTACTACGTTTTCAACCGTAAAGCCGAACATTTTAAATAGCTCACCTGCTGGTGCAGACTCACCAAATGTTGTCATACCGATGATACGACCATCTAGGCCAACATACTTGAACCAGTAATCCGCAATACCCGCTTCAATAGCGATACGAGCCGTTACGTCAGATGGTAGTACAGATTCACGGTAAGCTGCGTCTTGCTTATCGAATGCATCAGTCGATGGCATAGAAACCACACGTACTTGCTTGCCTTCAGCAGAAAGTTGCGCAGCTGCTTCAACCGCTAGTTCAACTTCAGAACCTGTAGCAATCAAAATCAACTCTGGCTTGACTTCGCAATCTTTAAGAATGTAAGCACCTTTAGCAATGTTTGCAACTTGCTCAGCGTTACGCTCTTGTTGTGCTAGGTTTTGACGAGAGAAAATCAGTGCCGAAGGTGCATCTTTACGCTCAATCGCAAGTTTCCAAGCCACTGCTGATTCAACTTGGTCACATGGACGCCATGTGCTCATGTTTGGAGTCATACGAAGTGATGCCATTTGCTCAACCGGTTGGTGAGTTGGACCATCTTCACCTAGACCAATTGAATCATGCGTGTAAACTTGAATGTTTTGAACTTTCATCAATGCAGCCATACGCATCGCGTTACGAGCGTATTCCATAAACATTAGGAAGGTTGCGCCGTAAGGAATGAAACCACCGTGTAGTGCGATACCATTAATGATTGCCGTCATACCGAACTCACGCACACCGTAGTGTACATAATTACCTGAAGCATCATCAGCCGTTAAAGACTTAGAACCAGACCACATGGTTAGGTTTGAAGGCGCAAGGTCAGCAGAACCGCCCATGAACTCAGGAAGGATTTGACCAAACGCTTCTAGTGCATTTTGAGATGCTTTACGAGAGGCGATATTTGCTGGGTTCGCTTGCAAGTCAGCAATAATTGCATTTGCTTTTTCTTCCCATTCTTTAGGAAGGTCACCCGCCATACGACGTTTGAATTCTGCTGCAAGCTCAGGGTAAGCGGCTTCATAAGCGGCCAGTTTTTCATTCCAAGCGGCTTCTTTTGCTGCGCCTGCTTCTTTGGCATCCCATTCAGCATAAATGTCTGAAGGAATTTCAAATGGACCGTGTTCCCAACCTAGTTGAGCTTTAGTCGCTGTAATTTCGTCAGCACCGAGTGGAGCGCCGTGACAATCGTGTGTGCCCGCTTTGTTTGGAGAACCAAAACCAATAACCGTTTTAGTACAGATAAGCGTTGGACGAGGATCCGCTTTAGCCGCTTGAATCGCCGCTTCAATGGCATCAGAATCATGACCATCGACCGCAGGAATGACATGCCAACCGTAAGACTCAAAGCGCTTAGGCGTATCATCGGCAAACCAACCTTCTACGTGACCATCGATAGAAATACCGTTGTCATCCCAGAATGCAACCAATTTACCTAGGCCCAACACACCCGCTAAAGAAGCCGCTTCGTGTGAAATACCTTCCATCAAACAGCCATCACCTAAGAAGGTATAAGTGTAGTGATCAACGATATCGTGGCCTTCACGGTTAAACTGAGCCGCTAATGACTTTTCAGCTAATGCCATACCAACAGCATTAGTGATACCTTGGCCTAGTGGACCAGTAGTGGTTTCAATACCTGGTGCATAACCATACTCAGGGTGACCTGGTGTTTTTGAATGCAGTTGGCGGAAATTTTTCAGTTCTGAAAGTGGAAGGTCATAACCAGAAAGGTGAAGCAAAGAGTAAATCAGCATCGAACCGTGGCCATTTGAAAGCACGAAACGATCGCGATCAAACCACTCAGGGTTTTGTGGGTTGTGATTCAAATGACCACGCCAAAGAACTTCAGCGATATCGGCCATGCCCATTGGGGCGCCTGGGTGGCCTGAATTAGCCTGTTGAACACCGTCCATGCTAAGTGCGCGGATTGCATTTGCTAGATCTTTACGAGACGTCATGTCTGCTCCTGATTTGTGCATTAAAAGTGCATAAGCGATTTATTAAGGTTGGGAAAGCTCGCCGACTACATCAACTTGCTTTAAATTCTGCGTGGTATTGTCGCAAAGCGACTGCATGACTGCAAACGTTAACCACCTGATATTTTCTCTTTTGGGGTTATTTTTTTTGCTTTTTTAGCATTGTCACATAATTTCCCCTCAGCACTAGAAATTATGGGAACGCAATCGAATACATCAATAAATAAAAAGGCGAATTAATAAACACCTTCATCTCCTTTACCATCCTACTTTCGAGACAACGGAATAGCAAAAAGATAAAAAAGGCTTGTAATTCGACCAATCAAAACTAGAATAGACGTCTAGATGTAGAAACACCTACAAAATTTATTGTTTTTAAAAGGCGCGATTCATAGCATTAGCTATATAAGGACGCGTCTTTTCTAACTTAACTGCATTCATCAAGCGATGAATTGGCATGATTCAAAGTGGAGCACTCACACATGGCTAAGCATTTATTTACTTCAGAATCTGTATCTGAAGGCCATCCAGACAAAATTGCTGATCAAATTTCTGATGCGGTATTGGATGCAATCCTAGAGCAAGATCCTAAAGCACGTGTGGCGTGTGAAACTTACGTAAAAACCGGTATGGTAATGGTAGGTGGTGAAGTTACCACTTCCGCTTGGGTTGATATTGAAGAAATTACTCGCGAAACTGTTCATGAAATTGGTTACATACACTCTGACATGGGCTTTGATGCCGACTCTTGCGCAGTATTAAACACCATTGGTAAGCAATCACCTGACATTAATCAAGGTGTTGATAAGGCAGACCCTAAAGATCAAGGTGCTGGCGACCAAGGTATTATGTTTGGTTATGCATGTAACGAGACTAACGTATTGATGCCGGCACCAATTACTTACTCTCACCTACTAGTTCAAAAGCAAGCTGAAGTACGTAAAAGCGGCAAACTTGATTTCTTGCGTCCTGATGCCAAATCTCAAGTTACTTTCCAATACGATCAAGGAAAGATTGTTGGTATTGATGCAGTAGTACTTTCAACCCAACACTGTGATTCTATCTCAACACCGGATCTACGCGAAGCGGTAATGGAAGAAATCATCAAACCAGTATTGCCTTCTGAGTGGTTAAACAAAGAAACTAAATTCTTTATTAACCCAACCGGTCGTTTTGTTATCGGTGGTCCAATGGGTGACTGTGGCCTTACTGGCCGTAAAATCATCGTTGATACATACGGTGGCGCAGCTCGTCACGGTGGTGGTGCATTCTCTGGTAAAGATCCATCGAAAGTTGACCGTTCAGCGGCTTATGCAGCCCGTTATGTAGCCAAAAATATCGTAGCAGCTGGCCTTGCGGATCGTTGTGAAATTCAACTTTCTTACGCTATCGGTATTGCAGAGCCGACTTCAATCATGGTAGAAACTTTTGGTACGGAAAAAGTACCGTCAGACATCATCATTGAAGCCGTACGTCAGCACTTCGACTTACGTCCATATGGCCTACAAGAAATGTTGAACTTACTTCAACCTATCTATAAGAAAACAGCTGCTTATGGTCACTTTGGTCGTGAAGAATTCCCTTGGGAAGCAACCGACAAAGCAGAAGCACTACGTGGATTTGCCGGTTTATAATTAATCGTTACGGCAAGCTATCAGTCGTCAATATTAAAACGATTAGCTATAAACATTAATTGTAACTCCTACCTTTCTCTATTAACATTCAGCCTACACTATCGGTTCTGAATGTTAGTAGAGAATTATTGTGTCAGCCATTGTCGTTCCTCAAGATTTAATTCATCAACTAGAGCACAGCCTTCAAGTTCATCTAAAAAAAGCAGAACAGGCCTTTAAATATACTTTTCCCACACCAGATCTGACATTCAAGGTTCGAGGAAAAATAGCGGGAAAAGCCTACCTACAACAATGGCAAATTCGCTTAAATCCAACATTACTTATCGAAAACCAGCAAGCATTCATAGAACAAGTGATTCCTCATGAATTGGCTCACCTTATCACCTACAATCAATTTGGTCGTGTAAAGCCTCATGGCAAAGAGTGGCGCTATATAATGACCAATATTTTCCAATGTTCTCCTGAAACTTACCATGCCTTCGATATTAGTTCAGTACAAGGGGAAACCTTTGCTTATCAATGTCAATGCCAAATCCACCAATTATCGATTCGCCGACATAATAAAGTGAAACGACAACAAACTCTTTATCATTGTTCTTTATGTGGCACTCAATTAGAGCCTTTAAATAAAGAAAGAGTGAACAATGACCTATAAAATAACTTGTATTGCTTTATGATTAGTCCATCAATAATCACAACTCCTTTGAAGTAACGATAACTAACGCTATGAATGAATATAAACACATACTCGAGATTCACCCTAATCCATGCGTAATTCATATTGACTTCAAACCACTCTACGCCAACGATGCCTTTGCTCGCTTTAGTGGATTAAAAAGCGCAGATCAAATATTGGAAATTGAATCATTAATGGTGCTGATTAACCCCGAAGAAAGAGAAGAAGCTCAGATTCGTTACCAAAAAGCCCTCACAGAACAGCAAACTGAACCTCGAGTAATCGCTCATACTGATTTACAGGGCAATCCTGTAATGGTTGAAATTACTGATAAGTTAATAAATTGGCACGGACAACAAGCGGTTTGTACCTTTATCAGTATTGTTACCGATACCATCAATAAAGAACGTCACCTGAAAAAACTCTCCGAACAAGACCCTTTAACTCAGCTATATAATCGACGTTATATCCTCAATAAACTAGCAAAATTTCATCGAGAAAACCTCGCCAATGAGTTCTTTTTAGCGATTGTGGATATTGATTACTTTAAAAAAATTAACGATCAATATGGTCACTTTGTTGGCGATAAAACATTGCAACAACTGGCCGAGTTACTCCGTGGATTTATTGGAGAAAATGACTATTTAGCCAGATTAGGTGGAGAAGAGTTCATAATACTCATACGCTCAAATTCAGCTCAACATGTTATCTCTCGGTTAGAGTCTTTACGTACTTCTATAGAAAATCATCACTTTATAATTGAGCACGACAATACCGATGATAAATTGAAAATTAACTGTACCTTATCGGTTGGATTAACCAAAATTCAACAAGGTGAAAAAGTAGATTCGAGTTATATCCGTGCCGACAAAGCGCTGTATACCGCAAAGCATCAAGGTCGTAATCAAGTTATCATCAACGATTAAGCTCATTTATTCATACATATCGTAAAACATAGAGTGTGAAGTTAACCTTTCCCCTTGTTTTTTAGTGTTAAAACATCCATGTTAAGAAAAGCAATTAACCTTACACTGGTCATGACATGAGAATCCCAAGAATTTACCATCCCCAAACTATTGAACAGCTGGGGGAAATCCACTTATCTGAAGACGCAGCTGGTCATGTCGGCCGAGTACTGCGTATGACTCAAGGCCAAGACATCTTACTCTTTGATGGTTCTGGTGCAGAGTTTCCAGCCGCGATCCTTTCTGTTTCAAAGAAAAATGTGACGGTAGAAATCAAAGAGCGTATCGAGCGTAGTATTGAATCCCCGTTAGATCTTCATCTTGGTCAGGTCATTTCTCGTGGTGACAAGATGGAATTCACCATTCAAAAAGCGGTTGAGCTAGGGGTAAATACCATTACACCTTTAATTTCCGAACGTTGCGGTGTCAAACTCAATGCAGAACGTTTCGAGAAAAAACGGCAACAATGGCAAAAAATCGTAATTGCCGCTTGTGAGCAATGTGGTCGTAATATCGTACCGACCGTTCGTCCTTTGATGCAAGTAGAACAATGGTGCTCAGAGGATTATGATGGACTAAAGCTCAACCTTCATCCTAGAGCAAAGTACTCCATCAATACTCTGCCCGCACCGGTCAGTAAAGTTCGCCTATTGATTGGCCCTGAAGGTGGCCTATCTGATGAAGAAATTCAAATGACGGAACAATATCAGTTTGAAGAAACACTCTTAGGCCCACGCGTACTACGTACAGAAACCGCAGGCTTATCAGCAATTACCGCCCTACAGGTTCGCTTTGGCGATCTCGGTTAAGCTTATACCCAAGTGACTTTAAGATACTTGGGTATAAATATCTCATATCGCAAAAAAAGCGGTATCAATGAATTCGCCAACTATGGAGTATCAATCATGAAAATTGGCATCGTAATGGACCCGATTTCAACCATTAACATCAAAAAAGATTCAAGCTTTGCAATGCTATTAGAAGCCCAACGTCGTGGTTGGGAAATTCATTACATGGAAATGTCTGATCTTCATCTAGAACAAGGTAAGCCGCTCGCTGATACCAAGATTGTAAGCCTATTTGAAGATGCCAATAAATGGTATGAATTCACATCAGAACAATCGATTGAGTTATCAGAACTCGATGCGGTGTTAATGCGTAAAGATCCTCCGTTTGATACCGAGTACATCTACTCTACCTACATTCTTGAGCGCGCCGAAGAACAAGGCACGTTAATTGTGAACAAGCCGCAAAGCCTACGTGATTGCAATGAGAAACTGTTTACAGCTTGGTTCCCAGAATTAACGCCGACGACTCTAGTGACACGTAAAGCGGAAAAAATTAAAGCCTTCCGCGAGCAACATGGCGATGTGATTTTAAAACCGCTCGATGGCATGGGTGGCGCATCAATCTTCCGTGTAAAACAAGATGATCCGAACGTTTCCGTTATTATCGAAACACTGACTAACCACGGTCAAAACTATGCGATGGCACAAACCTTTGTTCCTGATATCAGTAATGGTGATAAGCGCATTTTAGTGGTTGATGGCGAGCCAATGCCATACTGCTTAGCTCGTATTCCTGCTAAAGGAGAAACTCGTGGCAACTTAGCTGCCGGTGGCCGTGGCGAGGCTCGTCCGTTAAGCGAAACTGACCTTAAAATCGCACAAACTGTTGCCCCAACGCTAAAAGAAAAAGGCTTAATTTTTGTTGGTCTTGATGTAATCGGTGATAAGTTAACTGAAATAAATGTCACCAGTCCTACCTGCATTAAAGAGATAGAATCGGCGTTTGATATCTCTATTACCGGTAAGTTAATGGATGCTATTGAACGTCGTGTAGCTATGGCTAAATAGCCTGATCTAGCTTAGCTCACATTAAAATAGTATGGCAGCTAATAGTTGCCATACGTAAATTGCTTATGGAGAGCAGAATGAACTTAACCGATCACTTTTTAATTGCTATGCCCAGCATGAAAGACTCTCATTTTACTCGCAGCGTGATTTATATCTGTGAGCACAATGAAGATGGTGCGATGGGGTTAGTCATTAATGATTCTGTCGGCATTAATATTAAAAACATGCTCGAACAAATTGATGTTCAGCCTGTTCACCCTCGTATTTGCCAACAAAGTTTATCTGCTCCTTTATTAAATGGCGGCCCTGTAGCAACCGACCGAGGCTTTGTTCTGCATAGCCGCAAAGATACTTACCAATCAAGTATTGAAATTACTGACGAACTGGCAGTCACAACCTCAAAAGATATTCTAACGGTACTTGGCACCGAAGCTGAACCAAAGAAATTCATTGTTACCCTGGGTTATTCTGGCTGGGATTCAGGTCAGTTAGAACAAGAACTACTTGATAACTCTTGGTTAACCGCGCCTGCTAATTTAGAAATACTATTCGATACTCCGGTGCATGCTCGCTGGAAAAAAGCGGTACAATTACTCGGGATCAGCGTTTCACAATTATCTGGCGATGCTGGTCACGCTTAAGTCTCGCGATAATCACACTAATAGAGAAACATCATGTCTAACCAAACCATCATGGCATTCGATTACGGCACCAAAAGCATTGGCAGCGCCATAGGCCAAACCATTACTGGCACTGCCTCACCACTGAAAGCATTTAAAGCTCAAGATGGCATTCCAAAATGGGAAGACATCGAAAAACAAATCAAAGAATGGCAGCCAGATCTCGTTGTCGTCGGTTTACCGACTGATATGCAAGGTAAAGATCTTACCGATATTACTACCCGATCACGCAAATTTGCCAACCGTCTGCATGGTCGTTTTGGCGTTAAAGTAGAATTGCATGATGAGCGCCTTTCGACTCAAGAAGCTCGTGCGGAATTATTTTCGATGGGCGGCTATAAAGCCCTAAGTAAAGGTAATGTCGACTGCCAATCCGCTGTTGTGATATTAGAAAGTTGGTTTGAAAGTCAGTACTAGTCTATGAAAGCGAAGAATGAAACATAAGAGTTGATGCGAACCATCAACTCTTTTTAGTTTAACTATTCAAACAGGTGCAGCAATGGAACCCCATGGCTATCACCAAAAACAAATGCATTCTGTTGGTACTTAGTTGCCAGATTTTTCGCGATAGTTAGCTCAATATTGACAATCCAAAATCCTTTTTCAATTGACCAGTTAGACGAATCCGGCACACCATCACCTCGATAAAACTCATAACCTAGAGCCTGTAACTCGTTTGATAACGCGATATTAGCTTGTTGATTGAGCGGTTCAGACGTTGAATTTGAGTAAGGATTATAGGCGGTAATAATCGCCCATTGTTGGACTTGATTCTGTTGGCAGTAAGTGGAAAATAGCGGATTAGGTTGACCAATGAATAACTCAAAAGCCTGCTCATCGATGTCAACTCGATAACAAGTTTTCTGATAAGCCTCAATTAAGATGTTATCCATTTATCCGCCCCTCTTACAGGTTTATCTTAATACCTTTCAATGAACTAGTTTCAAAGGTCGTATCACCGGAAGATTTAAGCATTAAACGTAAATCGTTAGGCGAATCCGCACTGTGCATCGCATCATCTAGACTAATTTTATCGGCTTGTAATAACTCAAATAATGCCTGATCGAAAGTCTGCATACCGGCTTCTTTAGAGCGAATCATGGTCGATTTAAGCTCTTGTAAATCACCACGACGAATCAAATCCGATACTCGAGGAGTATTCAGCAATATCTCAAACACACCATGTCGACCATTACCCTCTTTATCTCGTACTAATTGTTGAGCAATAACGCCTTTTAAGTTCAAAGACAAATCAAACAAGAATTGCTCTTTTTGCTCTTTCGGTACCAAGTGCAGAATACGCTCTAAGGCTTGGTTAGCGTTATTGGCGTGTAAAGTTGCCATACATAAATGCCCAGTTTCAGCAAATGTCATGGCATATTCCATGGTCTCACGGCTACGGATCTCACCAATTAAAATCATGTCTGGCGCTTGGCGTAAAGAATTCTTCAACGCCACTTCATAACTTTCAGTGTCTAGACCAACTTCACGTTGAGTCACGATGCATTTTTTATGCTCATGAACAAACTCAATCGGATCTTCTACCGTCAGTATGTGGCCAGTTTTATTTAAGTTGCGATAACCTGTCATTGCCGCCATTGAAGTCGACTTACCTGACCCCGTCGCCCCCACCACCAGCACTAAACCACGCTTAGCGGTCGATAACTCTTTTAATACTTCAGGTAGATTCAACTCTTCCATACTTGGAATACGAGTTTCAATTCGACGGACTACCGCACCAGGCAATTCTCGCTGGAAAAAAGCACTGACACGAAAACGCCCTTCTCCGTGCACGACAGCAAAGTTTGCTTCATGAGTTAACTGATATTCTTCGCGTCTTTCGTTATCCATCATTTCAAAGAGTAAGGCTTCTACTCCACTTTTATTTAATGGCTCACCATGCGCTTTAAGCTCGCCATCAATACGAAACAAACATGGTGCACCAACCGTCAAATAAATATCAGACGCTTTAGATGACACCATAATTTCTAGGACTTGTGAAAGTTGCATGTGGTTTCCTTCAAATTAATAAGGTGGCATTAATACGGTGATGTTGACGCTAAGGTTTCAATTTTGCTTTCAATTTCTTCTTGAGTCACTAAACCTTGCATCAATAACTGACGAGCCGCTTGTTCCATGGTTTGCATGCCTATAGACGAACCAGTTTGGATCATTGATAGCATTTGAGCGACTTTATCTTCACGCACCAAGTTACGAATCGCAGGGGTTGCAATCATCACTTCATGACATGCGATACGTCCACCAGCATCACCTTCACGCTTTAAGAGCTTCTGTGCAATAACTGCACGCAATGATTCTGAAAGCATAGAGCGCACCATATTTTTTTCCGTTCCTGGGAAAACATCAATGATACGATCAATGGTTTTCGCGGCAGAACTAGTATGTAGAGTACCAAATACTAGGTGGCCAGTTTCCGCTGCCGTTAAAGCTAAGCTAATGGTTTCTTTATCACGTAGTTCCCCCACCAAAATCACATCAGGATCTTCACGTAACGCCGAGCGTAATGATGCTTCAAAACTATGCGTATCGCGGTGTACTTCGCGCTGGTTGACCAAGCATTTTTTATTGTTGTGAGTAAATTCAATAGGATCTTCAATGGTTAGAATATGCTTTTTATGATTACGATTAATGTAATCAACCATTGCCGCTAAAGTCGTCGATTTACCAGAGCCAGTTGGGCCAGTCACCAATACTAAGCCTTTTTCATAGTTAGCAATTTTTTCGAAAATCTCAGGGGCTGAGATATCTTCAAATGAAGGAATATGAACTGGAATAGTACGAAATACTGCCGCACAACCACGAGATTGATTGAAAGCATTAACACGAAAACGGCCAATATTGGGTAATTCAAATGAAAAATCGATTTCTAGTTTTTCTTCAAATTCGCTACGCTGGGCATCGTTCATAATATCGAAAACTAATGCATGAACATCTGAATGGGTAAAGGCCGGCATTTCCAATTGTCTGATGTCACCATCAATACGTAAGATTGGAGGAACGCCCGCAGAAAGATGTAGATCTGATGCATTATGCTTTACACTAAATTCCAATAACTCAGCAATATCCATTTATATTCCTTATTGAAGAAAAACTATGATGTGTTCTGATAAAAATAGTATTCAACAAAATATTGAACAAATTAACCAACAGATTCGTACCTCTGAGCAACAATATGGCCGTCATGCTAACTCAGTACAACTATTAGCGGTAAGTAAAACTAAACCTATTGAGGCATTAGAGTTAGCTATCGCAGCAGGCCAAACATGCTTTGGTGAAAATTACGTCCAAGAAGGCGTTGAAAAAATACAATATTTCTCTCAACACTATACCCAGAGTGCACTTGAATGGCACTTCATTGGACCAATTCAATCTAATAAAACTCGACTGATCTCAGAAAATTTTGATTGGGTACATTCGGTTGACCGTGAAAAAATTGCCCAGCGACTCAATGATCAACGTCCTGACGGCAAGCCGCTGCAAATTCTGATTCAAGTAAACACCAGTGGCGAAAGCTCGAAATCAGGTACTAATCGTGAACAAGTTTTTGCCTTAGCTCAGTTGATAAATGACTTACCTAACCTCACATTAAGAGGATTGATGTCAATTCCTGAAAATGTGTCGGATCACGCTTCACAATTGGCAGCATTTCAGCAATTAGCAGAACTAAAGCAAGCGCTACAATCCCACTACCCACAAATCGATACCCTTTCGATGGGTATGAGTGGTGACATGCAAGCGGCAATTGAAGCAGGCAGCACGATAGTTCGTATTGGTACTGCTATTTTTGGAGAAAGGGGCTGTTGAACTTTGGTGGTTAAATTTTGTTGTAAATAACGAGCACAATCAGTGCAGCAACGATATACTCCATAAAGATAAAATACTAGGACGATACAGATATGGAACAACGTAAAATCAGTTTTATCGGCTCTGGCAATATGGCGCGTTCCATTTTTGCAGGCATGCTATCAAGTGGCTATAAAGCGGGGAATATTACCGCAACGGGTCGTGATGAAGACAAGCTCAAACATCTTACTGATTGTTACGGGATCCACACAACAACCGATAATATTGCAGCCGTTGAACAAGCAGACGTGGTGATTTTATCGGTTAAGCCACAAATGATGGCAGATGTATGTGCTGATTTTCAATCGATGGATCTGGGCAACAAATTAATCATCTCGATTGCTGCAGGTATATCTGCAAAACGCTTAAACGAAATGCTTGGTCAAACCGTACAATTAGTGCGCGTGATGCCCAATACACCATCATTAATCGGTAAAGGCATGAGCGGTTTATTTTCTACTGATAATGTCTCTGAAGATGATAAAGACTTTGCCGGTGATCTCATGTCAGCGGTTGGCGAGATCTGTTGGGTCGATAAAGAATCTGGCATCAATAATATTATTGCTGCCGCTGGTAGTGCGCCTGCTTACTTCTTCCTATTTATGGATGCGATGCAACAAGAAGCTATGGCGCAAGGTTTCAATAAAGATACCGCTCGCCTACTCATTCAACAAGCAGCCCTAGGTGCGGCTGAAATGGTCGTGGCAAACCCTGAACTTGATTTATCAACTCTTCGTGAACAAGTAACATCAAAAGGCGGCACCACCGCTGAAGCGCTAAAAACGTTTAACCAACATAACCTTTCTGACATCGTATCCAAAGCGATGCAAGCCGCGGTTAACCGTGCTGAAGAAATGGAAAAACTAATTTAATTTCGATTTAAATATTAATAACAAGGTTTGCAGTAATGAACTCAATGACTTTTCTAGTTTCGACCGTATTCGACCTCTATATTATGGTCGTGATTTTACGCGTATGGTTACAATTAGCGCGCGCTGATTTCTATAATCCATTTTCACAATTTGTCGTCAAAGCAACCCAACCTGTGGTTGCCCCGTTACGCCGCATTATTCCATCGATGGGTAATATTGATTTAGCTACGGTTATCTTTGCCTACCTGCTAAGCGTCGCTAAATTCATCTGCTTAATTTTAATTTCAAATGGTAGTTTAGTGTTTAGCCCAAGCTTTTTAATGTTTGGTGCACTTTCACTGGTTAAAGCGGCTGGTGGATTACTATTCTGGGTATTACTGATCCGCGCTATTCTAAGCTGGGTAAGCCAAGGCAACAGCCCGGTTGAATATGTGATGGTTCAATTAACCGAACCTATGCTGGCACCAATTCGTCGAATTCTTCCTCCCATGGGCGGTTTCGATCTTAGCCTGCTGGTTCTATTCTTAATTCTACAATTTGCCAACTACTTGATGGGTGATGTAGTCGGTCCGATTTGGTACCAACTTTAATCTATGGCTATCCCCGTGCAACTCGCAGGAGAGGACTTACTACTGCGAGTTTACATTCAACCCAAAGCAAGCCGAGATAACATTGTTGGCTTGCATGGGGATGAAATAAAAATCGCTATTACTGCTCCGCCAGTCGATGGTAAAGCTAACGCCTATTTAACTAAATACCTAGCCAAGCTTTGTAAAGTCTCAAAAGGCTCAGTAAGCATCGAAAAAGGCGAATTAGGCAGACATAAAACCATTCGAATCGCTACCCCAAGCGTTATTCCTGAGTCGATACAAAATCTACTTTGATGACGACTTGAATAACCTACTTTGATTATCCACTTTGATAAGGAAGTCTCATGAAAAAATGGATCGCTATCGCCCTACCTGCTTTAGTTTCTTTGATTACCTTGGTCTCTTTACCAAGCTTTGCAGGGCAATTCAAAACCATTAAAAATAGCGAAGTACACTACTCTGCTTTCAATTCCGCCATGCTTACTCCAGAAGTGGCCACTCAATATAAATTAAAGCGTAATGGCTATTCGGCAATTTTAAATATCAGTGTATTAGACACCAGTAAACTCGGCAAACCTGCAATGGATGCTAAAGTTACAGGTAGCAGTAAGAACCTGATAGGCCAAACGAAACAACTTAACTTCAAACAAGTGAAAGAAGGCGAAGCGATTTATTACTTAGCTGAATTTCCAATCACCAATGAAGAACAACTCACCTTCAACATTAATATTGACGCTGGTAACACCGGCAGCGGCCCAATCAACTTCACCCAAAAATTTTATACTGAAGAATAAATAACACAGGATCCCCAATGAAAAAGCTCGTTCTCGCCACTGGCAACCAAGGCAAAGTCAAAGAAATGGCTGACTTACTTTCTGAATTTGGCTTCGACGTTGAAGCGCAAAGCCAATATAAGGTTTCAGAAGTGGCAGAAACTGGCACTACGTTCATCGAAAACGCCATTATCAAAGCTCGCCATGCTGCAAAAGAAACGGGCTTACCGGCGATTGCTGATGATTCAGGTTTAGAAGTTGATGCACTGCAAGGCGCTCCGGGGATCTACTCTGCACGCTATTCTGGTGAAGGGGCAACCGATCAGCGCAATTTAGATAAACTGCTAGAAGAAATGAAAGGCGTACCTAATGAACAACGCAGCGCACGCTTTCACTGCGTTTTAGTATTGATGCGCCATGAAAACGATCCAACCCCTTTAGTCTGTCACGGCCAATGGGAAGGTAAGATCTTAGAAAAAGCTCAAGGCGAAAATGGTTTCGGTTATGATCCGATATTCTGGGTTCCTGAAGATCAATGCTCTTCTGCTGAGCTAGAGCCTGTGCGTAAAAAGCAACTATCACATCGCGGCAAAGCTCTGAAAAAACTGTTTGCTGAACTGTCTGATTCTCCTCAGTTTTTAAGTTAATACATGAACTCAATTACTCCACCACCATTAAGTTTATATGTGCACATTCCATGGTGTGTTCAAAAGTGTCCGTATTGTGATTTCAACTCGCATGCTCAAAAAGGTGAGATACCAGAAACCCAATATATCGATGCTTTATTAGACGATCTTAAAACCGATATTGAAAAATATCAGCTAACGGATGAACCTAGATTACTGCATTCGATATTTATTGGTGGTGGCACGCCAAGCTTGATTTCACCTTCTGAAATTGGTCGCTTATTGCAAGGTATCAAAGCGCTGCTGCCATTTGAAGACAATATTGAGATCACCATGGAAGCCAATCCGGGCACCATTGAAGCAGAACGCTTTGCTCAATTTCAAACTCAAGGCGTCAATCGTATTTCTATCGGGGTGCAAAGCTTTGAAGAAGAAAAACTACAAGCCCTAGGCCGAATTCATGGCCAGCAAGAAGCGATTAATGCGGCTCATCTAGCGCATAAGGTTGGTTTAAACAGTTTCAATCTAGACTTGATGCACGGATTGCCGAATCAAACCCAACAGCAAGCACTGGCCGATTTAGATAAAGCGATTGAGCTTAATCCTTATCACTTATCTTGGTATCAATTAACCATTGAGCCCAATACCTTGTTCTACTCCAAACCGCCGATTCTGCCTGATGATGACGATTTGTGGGATATTTTCGAGCAAGGCCACCAGCGATTAACCGATGCCGGGTACGTGCAATATGAAATTTCTGGCTACAGCAAACCCGGTTATCAATGTCGACATAATCTTAACTATTGGCATTTTGGTGACTACCTAGGCATAGGCTGCGGCTCACATGGCAAGTTAAGCTTTGCAGATGGACGAATCATTCGCACCACTAAGGTCAAGCACCCTAGAGGCTATTTAGCGGCTTATCAAAACCTAGTCAAAAGCTACCTAAATACCGAAACCTTAGTCGAAGCCGAAGATCGCCCATTTGAATACTTTATGAATCGCTTCCGCTTAATCGAAGCTTGCCCGAAAGCTGAATTTGTCGAGCGTACCGGACTGGCGCTTTCTGTGATTGAAGCGCAAATCCAAACCGTGATAGAGCAAGGCTATTTAACCGAAACCGAAAGTCATTGGCACATTACCCAAAAAGGGAAATTGTTTTTTAATGATTTAGTGGCGTTGTTTGTAGAAGAAGAATAAAAAACGAATCTCGTTTCTCGAGCGCTTTGCTTCTCGTCGCTTGAAGGTCCTATCGAGCGACGAGTAACGAGATTCCGATTGAGGTATATCCAAAGTAATTGGAGTTGCAGAGAGGCGACAAGTGAATGAGGCCTCATGAGCATAGCTCGCCTATGGCTTTCTTTCATAAAGATACAGGGGGCGAATGAACGCAGTCAACAAAGCTGCAGCTTCAAGTACGAAGGATATATCGTTTTAAAATATCGACCGCCCCAATTCCGTCGATAATATCTCCAACGCTGCGGTTCCTGCTAATGAGTTTCCTGATTTATCTAATTCAGGAGACCATACTGCGATGCTCATTTCCCCCGGAATTATTGCCACAATACCGCCACCGACGCCAGATTTACCCGGCATGCCAACACGGAATGCAAACTCACCGGCGCCATCATAAAGCCCACAAGTAGCCAATAAGGCATTTAAACGCTTGGTTTGATTCGGCGCGATAATTTGCTTTTGGGTTTGTACTGATTGACCTTTATTAGCGAGATAACTAAATGTTTTGGCTAAATCGACACAGCTCATTTTCAGTGCACAGGCATGGAAATAATTATTTAAAACGGGGATCACCTCATTTTCAAAATTACCAAATGAGCGCATCAGGTAGGCAATTGCAGCATTTCGATCGCTATGCAACATTTCAGAAGCTGCCACCATTTTGTCATACACAATATGCGTATCACCAGAAAGTTGACGGGCAAACTCTAATAAGCGCTGACGAGGCGCCGACAAACGAGATTGCAGCATATCAGCCACGACAATCGCTCCGGCATTAATGAAAGGGTTACGCGGAATACCTTGCTCGACTTCCAACTGAATCATCGAATTAAATGCTTGACCTGAGGGCTCTTTACCCACTCGACGCCAAATTTCTTCAGATTCATATAACCCCATCGCGAGCGTTAAACTTAAAACTTTCGAGATCGACTGAATAGAAAATGGTTCATCAGCATCACCAGCCTTCACCACCTTGCCATCATTGGTATAAACCGCAATAGCCAATTTATCATTCGGAACGCACGCTAAAGCGGGAATATAATCGGCCACTTTGCCCTTACCAATTAATGGGCGAACTTGCTCTAAGATATCATTCAATAATTCAGTGGTTGCTTGTGGCATGACGACTCCTATTTAGGAAAATGCTCGTAGACAAAAAAGCCAGCGGCATCTGCTACTGGCTTTAACAAGGTTAATCCTGTAGACCCAAAGGCCTCAAATTAAGTTCCATTACGCGTTACGACGGAATTTAATATCCCATACACCATGGCCTAGACGGTGACCGCGAGCTTCAAACTTGGTTAATGGACGCTCATCTGGACGAGGAATAAAATCACCATCAGTGGCAATGTTTTCAAAGCCCGGCGCTTCATTCATCACTTCAATCATATGCTCAGCGTAGTTTTCCCAGTCAGTTGCCATGTGGAAAATGCCTTCACCAATAATAAGCTTTTGACGAACCATTTCAGCAAATCCTAGTTGCACAATACGACGTTTGTGGTGACGTTTCTTGTGCCAAGGGTCAGGGAAAAACAGTTGTAACGTGATCAAGCTATTATCTGGGATCATGTGCTCGAACACTTCGACGGCATCGTGACACATTACACGTAAGTTCGTTACGCCAGCTTCTTGTGCTGACGCTAAACAAGCCCCCACACCAGGGCTATGAACTTCAATACCGATAAAGTTTTTCTCTGGTGCATTCTTCGCCATTTCAACTAATGACGCGCCCATACCAAAGCCAATTTCCAGAACGACTGGGTTATCGTTACCAAACACTTGCTTCCAATCTAGGCGCTGTTGGGCAAACTCGATGCCCATGGTTGGCCAGCATTCTTCAATCGCTTTTTCTTGGCCTTTGGTTAAGCGCCCTTCACGGCGAACAAAACTGCGAATTCTGCGAACAATTTTGCCTTCTTCATTTACTTCGTTGGTTGTTACTTCTGTCATGGTTTCGCCTGAAGATTATGCCAAGTTTGATTGTTCTAGTTGAAACTTAGCGATTGAAAGTAATAAGTGATTTTAAATAATAGAGCCTATTCAAAATTAGGGTGAGAATTATCCAAAGATACGCTCAAGGTGCAAGCTTTTATCGTCGAATTAATCGACTTTCTCATCAGTTTATTACCACTTCCCCCAAATAGTCTTTTTTATCCATATAATTTACATGGTTTACTAAACTGTATAGCTATGGTGGAATCAACACCAATTAAAATTCAAATAAAGAGTAACCAGTGAGTACATTTTCTGATTCCATTTTAAATTGGTATGAAAACTTTGGCCGTAAAAGCTTGCCTTGGCAGAAAAATAAAACCGCCTATAAAGTTTGGTTATCAGAAATCATGTTGCAACAAACCCAAGTCACCACGGTTATTCCCTATTTTGAACGCTTCCTTGATCGCTTTCCTACTGTGACGGATTTAGCCAAAGCGCATCAAGATGAAGTACTCCACCTGTGGACGGGACTAGGGTATTACGCTCGTGCTCGTAACCTGCATAAAGCTGCGCAAATAGTCGAGCAAGACTACCAAGGTGAATTCCCGACCGATATAGAACAAATGAATGCCCTTCCCGGTATTGGCCGTTCAACCGCAGCGGCAATTTTGTCTTCCGTTTATAAGCAGCCTCACGCTATATTAGACGGCAATGTAAAACGTACTTTAGCGCGTTGCTTTGCCGTAGAAGGCTGGCCGGGACAAAAAACCATTGAAAACCAACTATGGCAAATAGCAGAACAACATACGCCAAAGCATGATGTCGATAAGTACAATCAAGCCATGATGGATATGGGCGCAATTGTGTGTACTCGCAGTAAACCTAAATGCGACTTGTGCCCAATCGAGCAATTCTGCCAAGCCAAAGCCCAACAGCGCCAACTTGATTTTCCAGGCAAAAAACCGAAAAAAGAAAAACCGATAAAAGAAACCTGGTTTGTGATGCTTTATCACGACAATCAGGTTTGGCTAGAACAGCGTCCGCAAAGCGGTATTTGGGGAGGGTTATTTTGTTTCCCTCAACATTCAAATCAAACCATTGAAGATTTGCTAAATAATAAAGCGATTACGGAGACGATGATAAGCAAAAAAAGTACTTTAACGGCCTTCCGTCATACTTTTAGCCATTACCACTTAGATATTACGCCAATCTTAGTAAAATTAAATAAACAACCAAGCTTGGTGATGGAAGGTCAGCAAGGTCTTTGGTATAACTTATCTCAACCGAAAGAAGTCGGGCTTGCCGCACCAGTTAAACAACTGCTGCATAGCTTGCCTTATGAACTTAACGATTAATTCAATCTCTCAAGGAGCTCCTATGAGCCGTACTGTAAACTGTGTTTTCTTAAAGAAAGAAGCGGAAGGTTTAGATTTCCAACTTTACCCTGGTGAACTCGGTAAGCGTATTTTCGATAACATCAGCAAAGAAGCTTGGGGCCAATGGCAGCATAAACAAACCATGCTGATCAATGAGAAAAAATTAAACATGATGGATCCAGAGCACCGTAAACTACTGGAAACTGAAATGGTTAATTTCTTATTTGAAGGAAAAGACATTATTATTGATGGTTATACTCCACCGAGTGAATAATCGGATATATACCCAAATAGCTTCAAGGTGAGCGTTATTTGAGTATAATACAACCAACTTTTGTAGCAGGCATTGCTCTTCCCGTTTTGGGAAATCGAACGCAATGCCTGTTTGTTTTTAAGCAAATTCGAACTCGACATGAATAAAAAACTTTGGCTATTACTCATCACCTGTATCGCTCTTTCTGGTTGTAGCCGAGAATTTATCGAAAGTATTTATGATGTCGATTACACCCCTACCAATCGCTTTGCTAAAAACCTTGCACCACTTCCTGGTCAATTTGCCAAAGATACCGCCGCTTTAGATAGCTTAATGAGTCAGTTCTCCGGCCAAGTCGCCAACAAATGGGGGCAAGACAATATCAAGATGGCGGGCGCGAAAACCTACGTTAAATATACCGATGGTTACTTAAACCGAGCCGATATCGACTTTGATAATGGTACTGTCACAGTAGAAACCATTGCCTCGACAGATCCTACAGGGCATTTAAAACAAGCGATTGTGACTACCCTACTAACGCCAAATAACCCGGCGAATGTCGACTTATTCTCATCTAAAGAAATCGCAATGGGCGGTAAACCTTTTTTATCCGATCAGGTCATAGATCAAAATGGTCAATCGATTCAATGGTCTTGGCGTGCTAGTCAATTTGCTGATTATCTTATAAATAACAAGCTTAAGACTCGCACTATTGATTTTAAAAAGTCTTACTATATCACCATCCCTATGGTAAAAAACCACTCAAAACTACGTAGTTATCAATATGCTGATATCGTGCGTAAAGCTTCAAAACAATATGACATCCCAGAAGATCTTATCTATGCCATCATCAAAACAGAAAGTAGCTTCAACCCTTACGCGGTAAGTTGGGCGAATGCTTATGGCTTAATGCAAGTGGTACCTAAGACCGCTGGTCACGATGTGTTTAACCTCGTGAAAGGTAAATCGGGTATGCCGACGCCGAAATATTTATATAACCCAGCCAACAATATCGATACTGGTACTGCTTACTTTTATATTTTAAAGAATCGTTACTTGAAGGGCATACGAAATTCAACCTCGCTGCAATACAGCATGATTTCAGCGTATAACGGTGGTTCAGGTGGTGTGTTTAACACCTTTGGTGGCGGTAGAACCAGTGCCATCAATGACATTAACAGCTTACAAACTAGTCAAGTTTATTGGGCGCTGACCCAAAAACACCCCAATGCCGAGTCACGTCGTTACCTAGAAAAAGTAACGGCTTATCAAAAAGAATTTCATTCGATGAAGTAATATTTGCATTAAAAAACAGCAAATCACACTTTTTTGCTTAAATTGACAGCAAACAAACCTTTTTTTCGAGTTTTTTACAAAAACAAGTTGACGGTGAAGCAGAAAATCCGTTTAATAGCGCTCCGTTGCCCGGATAGCTCAGTCGGTAGAGCAGAGGATTGAAAATCCTCGTGTCGGTGGTTCGATTCCGCCTCCGGGCACCACAATTAAATTGTTGGTGTCATGGTTACATG
>NZ_JBLWZK010000016.1:0-62505 GCF_048266485.1 Vibrio sp.
TATAAGTTTCTTCAATCTTGGCTTCATAAATATCATCAAGTCCATTATTGTTACTGTCGATACCTAAAATAGCCTCTTTGCTTTCAGGATCTAAGGGGTTGTCTGGCTCTGTGGGTAAGGTAGGTTTATCGGCGCCGATTAAAATTAACCAAGCATCGCTACTCTCAGGGCTTTCTCCGCTACTCCAGTACTTGGCTAAATAGAATTTATCCTGATAAGCAACAACATCACCACCATGATAAGTATTTGATGAATCCCAATTTGGGTTGTTATTGGGGAAGGTGACCCATCCATCCCAGTTGTTTTTATTATTGACTGGTGGTGTATTTTTACTCCAATGTGTAGAAACATAAATGACACCATCTTTAGTGACCATATCTCCTGCGGTATAGGTGAGATTTTGGTCCCAAGCTTCATAGGAATGGCTTAGAGATGAGTATAAAAATAAGCTAGATAGCCATAGTTTTTTCATTGCTTTTCCTTTGATAGGTATAAAAGAAAAACAAAGCTACTTAATTTTTTTGTTGATGTTGAATAGTTTCTTAACGGGGAAGAAAGAGAAGGTTTTATTTTAGAAAAGCTAGAAACTTTTAATGAATGGACATCAATAAGTTCTTATTTTTGAGAGGAAAACACCAATATACGACGGGTTATATTGGTGTTTTATTAGGACTTGTTGGGCTGTTTAACCTTGATAAGCCTTATTCACTTCTTCAGCAATAATCTCAATGCCTCGCTGCATATCTTGCTCGCTTTGTACGTAGTTCATACGTAAACATTGGTGGGCATGGTCCCATTCATCATCTTGACCAAAGAAGAAATACTCTCCTGGAACAATCAATACACCACGGGCTTTTAAGCGTTGGTAGAGTTCCATAGTAGTGATCGGTAGTTCATCAAACCACAGCCATAAGAAAATTGCTAACCTAATCAGTGACGAAAGGAAGAGAAGGGTGCCAATTGGGCACCCTTTTTGTTATAACGAAGTATATAAGAAAGATTAATCGATAAATGACATGGAACCCAAGATGCAAGTGGTGATTATTGGTGGGACCAGTGGTATTGGTTTGGCGTTAGCGCGTCATTATTTAAATCAAGGGCATCAAGTTGAGGTGACGGGGCGTGATATAGAGAAAATTCCTGAATCACTCTATTGCGCTAATCTTTCATTTAGTCAATTTGATGTCTGTTCAAAAAATGAAATTCAGTGCTACTTTGAGTCACGAAAAAATCAACCAATAGACATCTTTATTTATTGTGCTGGAAAATATTTCACTCAAGCTCGTTATGATTTAACTGAATATGAAATACAACAGGTGACAGGAGTAAACGGTTCAGGTTTTCTGCATTGCTTTAAATTGGCCGCTGCTAAAATGCAAGCTCAAAATAAACCAGCTTATTTAGTGGCGATTTCTTCAGTGGCAGGCGTGATTAGATCATCAAACCCAACCTTATATGCCCAACTTAAAGCTCAGATGATTTCTGTGGCGGAGCAATATCGAAATAAGCTTAGTCAGAATAATATTTCGGTTACAGTGATTGCGCCTCATTATATGAACACACAAAAATTAAGAGATCTGAAAGGAGGTGAGAATCCTAAAAAAGCGTTTTTGATGGAAGAATCCACCGCCGTAGCGCATATTGTCAAAGCGATTGAAGCTAAAGAAGCACTTGCAATATTTCCTTGGCAAATCAAATGGATGGTAAAAGGCTTGAATCTACTGCCACTCGAGTTGGTTCGTTGGATACTGAATAAACGATAAATGACAAACGACAGCTTTTAGGAGGCCGACCTTTAACTTAAGCTCAGTGAGAAATTTCAGATAAATCGATCATTTGATCTAATGCTTTTAAATGAAAATCATGGATCACACAATGTGGACGTGCTTTCTTCATTATCTCTAAAGCTTGTTGTGCATTTTCTGCTAATCCTTTGACTAACAACCACGCCATTACCGCAGTACAGCTTCGTGAATAACCTAAAGCACAAAATACTAATACTTTTCCTTTGGCATCCGTTTGCTTCATTAATCTGTCTAATGCTTGTGCTGCTTGCCAACATTGTTGCGGTGTTACGGGGATTAAATCCAATCTCGCTTGTTGTTCATATTGGATGCCTGGAGCAATTGAAATCGGTGATTCTGCGCACATATCTAACACGCCTGCATATTGTAAAATCTCGGTTTGATCTGGCTTTCTTCCGACCCAAATCCCTTTAACCACTTCATTTGCAGGATCCGATTGACCTGAATAAAAACGAGTGATTAATCTAAGGACAAGAAAATAAGGCGCGTATAGCCAAATCGAAGCAAGGCAAAAGTGTCCATTATCTTGTTTTTGAAAGCCAAGAGTTCCTAGAACCGCATAATTTAAAGCAACCAAGAAGAAGCAAGTACTTGGCCAAATTAAAGTTAAGCACATGCCTGAAAAATAGATCGCTAAACTCAATAGCGATAAACTGACAGAGAAGTAACGAAAGGCAATCTGAGCACGTTTTTTTTGATGTAAAAGGGAAGCGTCTGCTAGCGTATCTTTTACTAGGTAGCGCCAACGTAAATTAGATAACGGGCTTTTTAAGTGTGTCGGCCAACACCAAAGAATGAAGACTCCAGCCAATATGCCTAAAGGAAGATCTAAAAAGTGATGTTGCCAAGTGGTCAACACAGATAAAGCGATCAGTGCAAACCAAATAATAAACACTAGGCGTACGGTTTTCATTAATGGCGACGAAAAACGGTTTAAATATTGGAAATAACAACGATTTAAGATGATAGCCAAGACCACGTGCAAAGAGGGCGCTTGGTTGAATGGTTGATCAAACAGCATCAATAATCGGAATAATTCACCAAATAATCCTTCCACAATCGGGCGCTCAACGCTAAATGTCAGAGGGAACAGGACGAATAACACACAACAAATAATTTGAGCAGACAACAAACGTAAGCCTAGAGTATTAAGCTCTTTGCGAGTGTTTGGCAGAAAAAAAGCGGTCGCATACAACAAATCAATTGACCAATACGGCACAATTGTCCACGGAATTAACGGGATGTATTGTTCCCAATCAAAACGAATATTGGCGACATAAGGCAAACTAGCTGCGTAGTTATTTGTTGCTTGGTAGGACAGACTAAAAAGCACGCCTAAGGCACAAAGCCAAAGAAGGCGGAGTTTCCATAATGACGTTGATGTTTTTTCTTGAACAGTCATAGTACTTTTAGTATGTCCTATTTGAGCGTGTCTATCTGTCATGCTCGATTTGAATATGATTAATTGATTTTTTTAGCAATAGAAACACTAAAAATACCCATTTCATCAATGCGTTGTTCAATTTTCTCAAAGCCTGCCTTAGCTACCAATTGATCCATTTCGGCTTGGCTACGACGACGCATTACCCAAGCTTGACCTTCTCGGTGGCTGGTTAAAGCTCGAGCGATTAATTCCAGTTGTGGGTGCCAAGGTTGACAGGTGTAAACTAAATAACCGTCTTTTTCCATACCTTGTGATAACCCTATCAATGAATTTTGTACCATCTCATTATCGGAAAACAGCTCATACAAACCTGATACAACCGCTAAATTTGGTTTAGGTTCAAGCTGTGCTAAATCGGCTTGATCAAAGGCATCGCCTCGAACAAATTGAGCAATACCTTGCATGCCTTTTTGTTGAATTAATGCGTTACCTTGTTCAACATTCAGCTCGCTATAATCTCGTAATAATACAGATGTAGGTTTAATATCTGATTGCTCTATGGTTGATAAAATATAACGTCCATGACCAGCCGCAATATCTACAACTCGAATTTCTTCATTGCGTTGTTCGAGCTTTTTCATTGCTAAAGTTAATATTTCTTCTAAGTGAACTTTACGCTGGCGGATACCTACCCAACCGACAGAATTTAAATACTGTTTATCGACAAATTTACCTAGAGCATTTGTTCCTCGGGGTTTATTTTGATAGACGTAATCTAACGTGCTTCCTGAGTCAAAACCGGTATCAAAGCCTAATTTGATACCCATTGAGAATTTGCTCATGTAGGATAAGATTTTACGATAGCCTAACCAAAAAAGTTTATGAGGTGATTTTTTAGGTAACGGTGTTGATAGAGATTCTGATTCAGAACAGAAATAACCAAATTTATCGGCATTAAGTAAGTTTTTAGGAGTGATAGGAGAGGCAAAGCATTGTTTAATAAAGCGATTTATACGAGTTAGTGCTTGTGCGCGGTCTTTCTCACCTAAGGTATCGTGATGAAAACCAGGAAGAATGTGCATTTCTTTATCGCTTGAGCCTAAACACTTAAAAAAAGTTGTTTGAGGTTTTGTGCGTACCACCCAATCACTGCCTGAAATTAATACTTGTGTCGGCACTGTAATTGCTTGAGCATCCGCCACAATTCGTTTTGAAGCATCGTGCAGACTTAATAGCATATTCACCGATATCGCACGGGCGATAAGCGGATCATTTTCAAAAGAATCAATGCGCTCCTGATCATGAGTCAATAGCTTGGCTTTAACGTAACTATTGACGTAAAAATCGCCTTTAATCGCTTTTAATAAACGTAAGCCAGCAATCGCAAAAGGAACATAAAGCTTGATGCTAAAGGCTGGGGATGCGAGTACTAAACCACGAATGTTCGGTGCGTAATCGTGAACCCAAGTGCTGGCAATTACTGCGCCAACACTTTGACCTAAAATAATTGTCTGGCTCAGTTCAATTTTGTGCTCTGCAATAAGGTGGTTTACAAAGGTTTGCACATCTTGAACGCTCGTGCCAAAACTTGGACTATAACCACGTTCACCTGGTGATAAACCATGCCCTCGGGCATCCCAAGCAAAAAACTCAAACTCATCTAGCTCTAATTCATCTACCAAATGTACCATTCGTTGACTGTGTTCGTGACCACGGTGAAACATGATGATAGTTTTTTTTTCTTTCGTTGGCTTTTTCGCAGACCAATGATGATAAATTAATTCAACATCATCATGGGTGTTAAAGCTTAGTTTTTGCATTGTTATTTGTGGCTCATCGATTCGCGTGTCTGTAATGGTCTCAGTCATGGTTACCTTAAGGAGATTTTAATAAATTAATGTCATCAACCTGATATTAGAGAGCGTTTTTATGATTATCTTAGTTTGATATCTTTTTTTCTTGCTTGCTCAAGTCCACAGCGAATACGGTTAAGGACGGTAAATATAGTCAAACATAAGATAGTAATTAAGGCGATATTAATCCAATCAATGATGATCCAACCCCATGCCCAAAGAAAAGCAAGTAATCCAAATATAAAAGCACGGTCACTTTTTCCCATTGGACCATCATAACGACGTTCCGCTCCTACCATTAATCCTAGTACACCGGAAAATTCAGTTAATGTCGCAATAAAAATAATGGAAAAAATTAAATAAGGATTAACACCTACTAAAAAAGCAAAAGGTAAGAATAAAGCAGCATCGGCAATAACATCACTTAATTCATTGAGATAAGCTCCAAAATGCGACTGTTGTTTAAATTCTCGGGCTAACATGCCATCAATTGCGTTCAGTGCCATACGAATAAACATCCATATTGGAAGAATTAAAAAAAGTAGTGGGTGTGAATGAGCAAAACATAAGCCAATTCCAATTATTATTGAAATGAGCATTGCAAAGGTAGTGACTTGGTTGGCAGTAATGTTTTTGCGGTATAATTCCTTCGTCAATGGGCGTAAAAGATCTTGAAAGCGAGATTTGAGTTGATAAATAGATACCGACATTGTGAGATTAGTCCATTATTGATAAGTATTGGGCTCAGGAATATTGAATAATATCATTATCACCAATAATTTGGTTAATTATTGTGCTGATATTATAAGGGGGGAGAATTAAGTTATTCATGCATTTTATTTACAATGCAATATTCTGATAGCTCATCATAGGCTTTTTGCATGGTATTAACGAAGTCATTACTGTCTCTAAATTGTTCGATTTTTTCGCCTAACACAACATCACAGTTGAAAGGAACAAACATAGCAGTACCTTTCGGTAGTGAGCACCCTAAACCACGCATAATTACAGGGACAATAGAGCAGGGATTGTTTTTATTGATATGATTACTTTCTTCTATTAAGTGATAAATCCCTTTTTTTAACCCACTCATCACTTCTGGCTCTCCACGACTGCCTTCAGGGAAAATAATTAAAATATCTTCATTTTTTAATGCCTTATGACATTCATCAAAAATAGTTGCTTTGGTTTCTTTCGTTGCAGCCCGTTGGATTGGAATAATGCCAAGTATATTTGAGGACAACCAAGCCGATAATTTATTTTTAAAAAAGTAGTCAGCTGCTGCAACAGGACGAACTTTATGAACGTGTGTGATAGGAAATAGAGCTAATAAAACCAAGGTATCAAGATGACTGTTATGGTTAGCCGCAACAATTACCGGGCCTTTTAAAGGCAGGTTTTGACGGTTGATGATATTTAGTCCTAAGCCAATGAATACCAATGGTTTAACGATGAATAGTACAAATATAATTTTTAGCCAGATCATCAGCATCCTATTGGTTCGGTTGAATATTTTAAGGTTAATATTTGAGTTTTATGCTTTTCTTTTAGTAATAAAGATAATAGATATAATGAAAAAATAGAGGTGCGGTGAAGATCAAACTATCGACCCTATCTAAAATTCCACCGTGTCCTGGGATAAACTGACTTGTGTCTTTTATCTGTAAATCACGTTTTACCGATGAAATAACCAAGTCACCAATAAAACCACTGAAACCAATAATGATACCTGCAATCGCCCCTTGAACTGATGTTAATGGAGTCAAATAAGGCGCTGCAAAATAACAAAGAATGATGATTGTTCCCACACCACCAATAAAGCCTTGCCATGTTTTATTCGGGCTGACTTTAGGAACGATCTTATGCTTACCAAAACTCTTACCCCAAACATATTGGCTGATATCATTTAACTGAGTAAATACCAATAAAAATAACAGTATTCCAACAGGTCCTGCGTCTGGGTTTTTGTTTGGAAGAACCAATAAGTAAGACATGTGACTAATACAAAATACGGTTAACATTAATGCCCAGTGTATGATTCCTGCAGAACGAATAAAGCCTTTGGTTTCACCGATTAAAACTGCCACCATAGGCAAATACAAGAACATATATACAGGAATGAAAATAATGAACATTCCATACCAACCTATATATAACCAATAATATTGCAATGGAATAGAAAGGTATGCCCAAAAAATGACACGACGGTCAGCCATGCGAGTTGGGACAATAGATAAAAATTCTTTTAAGGCGAGAAAGCTTAAAAAACCAGCGAAGGCTATGGTGTACGCTAAGGGTAAATAAAGTACGATAAAAACAATACCAATCATCCACCACCAAGATCGTATTCTAAGTTTCAACTCTTGGTAATCTTTAGTTGGATTTTGACGTGAAATAAAAAGATAAATAAGAGTTCCGATGACTAAAGTGATAATAATGATAGCCATCATATAAAGGGAGTTAGTGGGGATTTTGTTCATGGTTAGGCCTATATATTGTTATTAGTTTAGTTTTGATATGCCTTATTCACTTCTTCAGCAATAATATTAATACCACGCTGCATATCTTGCTCGCTTTGTACGTAGTTCATACGTAAACATTGATGAGCATGGTCCCATTCATCATCTTGACCGAAGAAGAAGTATTCTCCTGGAACAATCAATACGCCACGGGCTTTTAAACGTTGGTAAAGCTCCATTGTGGTGATCGGAAGCTCATCAAACCACAACCATAAGAAGATAGCGCCTTCTGGTTTATGGATTTTAAAGCGAGGGTCGGGAATCGCGCTTTGTAATAGCTCGACTGCATGTTGGGCTTTGTGTTGGTAGTAAGGCTTAATCACATTTTCGCTTAATGGCAGTAAATTCCCTTGTTTGATCATGTGAGTAGCAATCGCAGGGCCAATACTGCAAGGGGCTAAATTAATGATGCCATTGATGTTGGTCATTGCTTGGGTCATGGCTTCGCTGGCAATCACAATTCCACAACGCACACCGGGTAAGCCCAGTTTGGATAGGCTCATACATAAGATGGTGTTGTCATTCCAAAAGGGCGTGACGTCTTCAAAAATAATATTAGGAAAAGGCGTGCCGTAAGCGTTATCTATGATCAGCGGAATATTGTTATCACGGGCTAATTTATCCAGCTTGCGGATTTCTTCATCGGTGAGCACATTACCAGTTGGGTTGGTTGGACGAGAGGCACAAATCGCTGCAACCGAGTCATCAACTTGAACTTGTTCAAAATCGACATGGTATTTAAACATGCGATTATCCAGTAACTCGATTTCAGGGTGGTAAGAAACAAAAATATCGTCATCAATTCCCGCATCACTATAGCCAATATATTCAGGTGCTAAAGGCAGTAGGATTTTTTTATGACTATCATCAGCTTGTTTGCCAGCGAACAGGTTAAACAATGAGAAAAAAGCGCTTTGACTGCCATTGGTGAGGCTGATGTTTTTCGGGCTGATATCCCAACCATAAGTTTGTTTTAACAAATCGGCGAGGGCTTGAATAAACACATTCTTGCCTTGTGGGCCATCATAGTTGGTCATGGCAGCAATCATTTCACCGTTATTGATCATCTCAGTGCTGGCTTGTTTAAAATACTCGAGCATTTCTGGAATGGCGGCTGGGTTGCCTCCACCGAGCATGATGGCACCAGGAGTGCGGAGGCCATCATTGAGATCATCCATTAATTGGGTAATGCCTGAGTAGCGATTAAACTTGTCACCAAACCGAGAAAACTGCATATCCTTTACATCCAACGTTGTAGTTATTGATTGAATGATGAACATACCTGATTGTGGTATTGATAGAAAGGGGTAAGCATAGAGACGAGTAACAAAAAAGCCCAAGCTACATTGAGTATAGCTTGGGCTTAATCTTAATACTTTTATCAGTTAACAAAGTGATGTTCTGTTACCGATTAATGCTAATGCTTATTTTTGCAATAACGTCTATTTTTGCAGTAAAGAGATGTCAGCGATCTGCAAGAACAAGTTACGCAGGTTGTTCAGCATAGTCAGACGGTTTTTCTTCAGTGCTTCATCGTCTGCCATCACCATCACGTTATCGAAGAAAGCATCAACTGGCTCACGAAGGTCTGCCAATTTGCTGAGTGCTTGTTGGTAGTCACCTGTAGCAAAAGCTGGCTCTAACGCTTCGGTCATCACTTCCACATTTTCTGCTAATGCTTTTTCAGCGTCTTCTTGCAGAAGTGCTAAATCGATGTCTGCGCTTAGCTCACCATCGAATTTCGCTAGGATATTACCGACACGCTTGTTGGCGGCTGCAAGTGCTTCTGCGGCATCTAGACCACGGAAGTGAGATACCGCTTTCACACGTTGGTCGAAATCAAGAGGTTTAGTCGGGCGACGAGCCAGTACCGCTTGAATGATATCAACGCTAAAGCCTTCATCTTGATACCAAGAGCGGAAACGGCCTAGCATGAAGTCTAATACGTCAGATTCAACATTGGCGTTAGTCAGTTTGTCACCTAGCAATTCTTTCGCTTTTGCGATCAGAACCGTTAGGTCTAGCTGGTAACCTTTTTCTACGATGATGCGCAAAATACCTAAAGAAGCGCGACGTAGCGCAAATGGGTCGGAACCTTTTGGTGCTTGGCCAATACCGAAGATGCCAACCAGTGTATCGAGTTTATCCGCCATAGCTACTGACGCTGCCACACCTGAGCTTGGTAAGTCATCACCCGCAAAGCGAGGCATGTATTGCTCGTTAAGAGCTACAGCGACTTCTTCGGCTTCACCGTCGTGACGTGCGTAGTGCATGCCCATCACACCTTGAGTGTCGGTGAATTCAAATACCATAGAGGTCATCAAGTCACATTTGGCTAATAGGCCAGCGCGTTTTGATTTTTCAACGTCAGCACCGATTTGCTCAGCAATAAAGCCAGCCAATTCAGTGATACGGTCGGTCTTGTCTTTGATAGTCCCTAGTTGCTTTTGGAAGATCGCTGTTTCCAATTCAGGAAGGTGCGATTCTAACGTGCGCTTACGGTCAGTATTAAAGAAGAACTCGGCATCCGCTAGACGAGGACGCACCACTTTCTCATTCCCTTCGATCACTTGACGAGGGTCTTTTGATTCGATGTTCGATACGAAGATGAAGTTAGGTAATAGCTTCTTGTTTGAATCATAAACAGGGAAATACTTCTGGTCGCCTTTCATGGTGTAAACCAAGGCTTCAGAAGGCACTTTCAAGAATTCTTCTTCAAACTTAGCGGTTAATACTACTGGCCATTCAACCAAAGACGTCACTTCTTCTACTAGGTCATCTTCTAGATCTGCCGTACCACCAACCGCCGCTGCCGCTTTTTGTGAATCACGTAAAATAATTGCTTTACGTTCTTCGTAATCGGCCATTACTTTGCCTTTTTCAGCCAGTAACGTTGGGTATTGGTCGGCGTTATCGATAGTAAACTCACGCTCACCCATAAAGCGGTGACCACGAATAATGCGATCAGAAGCCACACCTAGGATTTCACCTTGGATAAGTTCTTCACCAAATAAGATGGTTAGGGTTTTTACTGGGCGGATAAATTGAGTTTCTTTATCACCCCAACGCATTGGTTTTGCAATCGGTAGGTTCGCTAATGCTTTCGCTGCCATGTCGACCACTAGATCTTTAACCGCTTGGCCTTTGACTTCTTGTTTATAAAGTAGCCATTCACCTTTATCGGTTTTTAAACGGTCTGCTTGTTCAACGGTAATGCCATTACCACGCGCCCAACCTTGAGCTGCTTTAGTTGGATTACCATCGGCATCAAACGCTTGAGCGATCGCAGGACCACGTTTTTCAACGATTTTGTCTTGTTGGCTTTCAGCCAGTTCGCTGACTTTTAAAGCCAAACGACGAGGCGCTGCGTACCATTTTACGCCTTGGTGCTCGAGATCAGCGGCTTTTAATTCCGCTTCAAAATTGCTAGCAAATGCTTCAGCTAAAGTGCGAAGTTGCGTTGGTGGTAGCTCTTCCGTACCCAGTTCAATTAGGAAATTCTTCGCCATGATTACTTCTCCTCGCCTTTGCTTTTCACATCATTGCTTTTGCACCCATCTTTTGGTCGACACATAGGGAAGCCAAGCGCCTCACGAGAAGCGTAATAAGCTTCTGCAACCGCTTTGGTTAAGTTACGAATGCGTAAGATGTAGCGTTGACGCTCTGTTACCGAAATGGCTTTACGTGCATCAAGCAAGTTGAACGCGTGACCAGCTTTAAGAATGCGCTCGTAAGCAGGAAGCGGTAGAGGCTTTTCAAGCTCAAGTAAGTGCAGACATTCTTTTTCACATTGGTCAAAGAAGCTAAATAGGAAATCCACATCAGCGTGTTCGAAGTTGTAGGTTGATTGCTCTACTTCATTTTGGTGGAAGATATCACCGTAAGTCACTTTACCGAGTGGGCCATCGGTCCAAACTAAGTCGTATACGGAATCCACACCTTGAATGTACATAGCAAGACGTTCGATACCGTAAGTGATTTCACCAGTAACCGGTTTACACTCTAGGCCACCGACTTGTTGGAAGTAGGTAAACTGAGTCACTTCCATACCGTTTAGCCATACTTCCCAGCCTAAGCCCCATGCGCCTAGTGTTGGGTTTTCCCAGTTATCTTCCACGAAACGGATATCGTGAATAAGTGGGTCAATGCCAAGCACTTCTAATGAGCCTAGGTACAATTCTTGAATGTTGTCAGGAGAAGGCTTGATGATGACTTGGAATTGGTAATAGTGTTGCAGACGGTTCGGGTTTTCACCGTAACGGCCATCGGTTGGACGGCGTGATGGTTGTACGTAAGCGGTAGCAATTGGCTCTGGACCAATCGCGCGAAGGCAGGTCATCGGGTGAGAGGTGCCTGCGCCTACTTCCATATCTAAAGGTTGAACAATGGTACAGCCGACTTGGGCCCAATAATCCTGCAGCGCGAGGATCATCCCTTGAAAGGTTTTGACGTCATATTTTTGCATAACTTTATTTGCCTACTCAGTTCGCGCGATTTGAATTGAAAAAATAGTTCCTCAGTATAGCGAGTTCATGAATCACCCTCAATCTACTATTGCAGTAAAGGCTTTATTGATTGAATGAAAAGCGAGGAACTTATATCCTTTTGCGACAAAAAAGCCATTAACGACGAAAAATATAAATGTGAGTAATAGGCAATGTGGGATGTACTGTTTTTAGCGCTAGCATTAAGCATGGATGCGTTCGCGGTTTCGATTGGTTTAGGGGCAAAATTAGTTGGCCAAACTAAGAAACCGACTGCATTAGCCATAAAGGCTGGGGTCTACTTTGGTGTAGCGCAAGCACTGATGCCATTTATCGGATTTTTAGGTGGTCAGGGCGTACTAGGTTGGGTTGAAGGTTATGCGCCTTATATTGCCTTTGTGTTGTTATTGTTTATTGGCGGCAAGATGGTTTATGAGTCGTTTGTCGAAGGCATTGAAGAAGATTTTTGCCAGATCACTCACCGAGTCATGTTAACTCTGGCGATTGCCACTAGTGTTGATGCGATGGCGGCGGGTTTTAGTTTGCCGCTGCTTGATGTCGATCCATTTTTAGCCTGTGCTTTGATTGGTATTGTCACTTTCTTGTTTAGTTTTCTTGGGGTGTTTATTGGCCGTAAAAGCGGTACTTGGTTGGAAAGTAAGGCGGAACTGTTAGGTGGTTTGGTATTGATAGGAATCGCCTTTAAGTTTTTATTGGTTTAGTGATCTTTAATTCATCCATTTGTCATGCTTGTCACTATACTATTTATAAGCCCTATTAATAGTGAGGTGATGCGATGTTGATACGTTACGCAGGTATGACCCCAAAGAGCCAAAGTTATTTATTTACCTTTGGTTTGGCCTTAACTTTAATTGGTATGATGATCACGGATATGTGGCTGCCGATGGTGGCAGGTGCGATTATTTTAGCCGGGCTGGCGGTTGAATCTTGGATCCGAATTCTCTACATCATTCCAATGAAGAAACAGCTCACCGAGCTGACGGTGCGGTTAACTCGGCTTGAGCATAAGTAACCTAAACTAAATATTACAGCGGTCTATTCTTGGTTAAGGATAGGCCGCTTTTAGTTTAATCCTTTTTTAATCACAAACTGGTACGGTAGGTCGTCGGTACTGGCTTGTAATAGCTGGTGGTCCATAAAGCGGCAGAAGCTCGGAATATCACGAGTGGTCGATGGATCATCGGCGGTGATTAATAATATTTCGCCATCTTGCATGGTACGAATCGTCTTTCTTACCATCATCACTGGCTCTGGGCAGCGCAAGCCTAGGGCATCCAATGTTTTACTGGCATTTTTAGGGTTGAATGACATAACCGTTTAACTCTTAGTGTGATATGTGACGAAAAATGAACCGAGATAATACTGATGGAGAAAAAAAAGGCAATCGGGATTTAGTAAAGCGAGTTTTATTTACTAGTGTTAATGGCGTGAGTTCAGTGTATCTATTATTGATGGAATGGACTAACTCTTGCTTCCAATCTGAATTCTACATGTTTAAGTTACTTGGGTATTATAGTTAATTCGCTTATTTGCTGCCGCTATTCGAATATTCACGAATAGCGGTTTTCTTTTTTCTTCAGTCTTTAAACCTTTGGCGTTATGCCCACTCAATGGTTTCGTTGGCATGTTTCTCACATTCAGTTTTTATTAGGCTGAAAAGTTCTGCGCCTGTTTTTGAGCAAATCCACTCACCATCATTATATTTGAAATGGTAGCCACCGGATTTTGATGCTAGCCAAATTTCATGCATTGGTTCTTGGCGGTTAATAATGATTTGGCTACGGTCTTCAAATTCGAGTGTCATCACATTACCTGACACGTCATAATCGATATCTGCGCCAGAATCATCAATCGCTTCTTCAATTTGTGTCATCTGAATATCGACTAATTGGTGGAATTCCGTATCGTTCATTGGTTTCATCCTATTGGTTGAGATAGCTTGGCTATTGCTTTTCTTGTGTGTGGTGCGATTATAGGGGGCATTGAATCATTAATCACGATATCACAATGAAAAAAACAACTTTTAGCTTACTTGCATTAACCGTACTTGGTTTAGCTGGTTGTGGTCAAACTGGGCCACTTTACTTACCGGATGAAGAGCCAACGCCGGTTAATACTGGTGAGGTTTCTATTTCAGGTGCAGATGGCGGAACTGTAACCGTTAAACCTGTAGAAACGGAGCAACCAGAACCCGCGACAGAATCGACTCAGCCTGCAGAGGCTCAAGACGCAGAATAAGGAAGAGAACATTGGATTTTTTTAATTATCAGGATGATGGTCAGCTTTGGGCTGAAGACGTCTCTCTTACGCAATTGGCACAACAACATGGCACACCTCTTTATGTGTATTCTCGTGCCACATTAGAGCGCCATTGGAAAGCATTTGATTCCTCGGTTGCTGATCACCCGCATTTAGTTTGTTATGCCGTGAAAGCCAATTCGAACATTGGTGTGCTTAATGTATTGGCTCGTTTAGGTTCTGGTTTTGATATCGTATCTGGTGGTGAACTTGAGCGAGTGATTGCTGCAGGTGGCGATCCGAAAAAAGTAGTGTTTTCTGGGGTAGGTAAAACCAGCGCTGAAATGAAGCGTGCGTTAGAGCTTGGTATTAAGTGCTTTAATGTGGAATCTGAACCTGAGCTTGAGCGCTTAAATAAAGTCGCCGGTGAGCTGGGTGTGATTGCTCCGATTTCTCTCCGTATTAACCCAGATGTTGATGCACATACTCACCCTTATATTTCGACTGGTTTACGTGATAACAAATTTGGTATTGCGTTTGATCGTGCGCCGCAAGTGTATAAATTTGCGCATAGTTTAGAAAACCTCGATGTACAAGGCATTGATTGTCATATAGGTTCTCAATTAACCGACCTTGCGCCATTTATTGACGCGACTGATCGCTTACTTGCGCTGATTGACCAACTGACAGAGCAAGGCATTAATATTCGTCACCTTGATGTTGGTGGTGGTCTAGGTGTGGTGTATCGTGATGAATTGCCGCCACAACCGTCTGAGTATGCCAAAGCCTTATTATCTCGTTTAGAAAATCACGGTCATTTAGAGCTAGTGTTTGAACCGGGACGTGCCATTGCAGCAAATGCGGGCGTACTACTGACTAAGGTAGAACTACTCAAACCTACCGAGCATAAAAACTTTGCGGTGATTGATGCAGCAATGAATGATTTGATTCGTCCTGCTTTGTACCAAGCTTGGATGGATATTGTGCCGGTAGCGCCTCGTCAAGGCCAGCCTGCTACTTATGATTTAGTTGGCCCAATTTGTGAAACTGGTGACTTCTTAGGTAAAGATCGCGAGTTAGTGCTAAAAGAAGGTGATTTATTGGCAGTTCGCTCTGCTGGTGCTTATGGGTTTGTGATGTCTTCTAACTACAATACCCGCATTCGCGCTGCTGAAGTGATGGTGGATGGCTCTGCTGTTCATCTTGTTCGCCAGAGAGAAGAGTTGAGCAGCTTGTGGGAATTGGAAAATATCCTACCAGAATAATAAAAACAATATGCCCCAGTTTTTGATCTCTGGGGCATTTTATATGAATTAATGAGGCGATATGCATTTCCATTTTTCTAAAATGCACGGTTTGGGTAATGACTTTATGGTGGTCGATTGTATTACTCAAAATATCTTCTTTTCGCCGGATTTGATCCGTCGTTTGGCCGATCGCCATACTGGCGTTGGTTTTGATCAATTGCTGGTGGTAGAAGCGCCCTATGATCCAGAAACTGACTTTCATTACCGTATCTTTAATGCCGATGGCAGTGAAGTAGAACAATGTGGTAACGGCGCACGCTGTTTTGCCCGTTTTGTACGCATGAAAGGGCTCACTAATAAATACAGCATAAATGTCAGTACCAAAAAAGGTCGCATGGTGCTTAAAGTGGAAAGTTTAGATTCAGTGACCGTTAACATGGGTCAGCCAATTTTTGAGCCAAGCAAAATACCGTTTAAAGCAAAACAATCGGAAAAGACCTATATTTTACGTGCAGGTGAACACACATTATTTTGTGGCGCAGTCAGCATGGGTAACCCACATGTGGTGACGATTGTTGAAGATGTTGATATTTTTGATGTCGATAACATCGGCCCGTTAATGGAATCTCATGAGCGTTTTCCTGAGCGAGTGAATGCCGGCTTTATGCAAATCATTGACCGTAAAAACGTTAAGTTACGTGTGTATGAGCGTGGTGCGGGTGAAACTCAAGCTTGCGGTAGCGGTGCCTGTGCTGCGGTTGCAATCGGTATTGATCAAGGTGTGCTTGATCAAGAAGTGACGGTACAGTTGCCAGGCGGAAAATTACGTATATTTTGGCAAGGTCAGGGTAAGCCGCTATACATGACAGGCCCTGTGGCACATGTATATGACGGCCAAATTAGCTGCTAAATATACCCATCGTACTTGAATCTGCAGCTTTGTTGACGGCGTTCATTCTCCTCAATCACATAGGCGAGCTATGCTCATGAGGCCTCATTCACTTGTCGCCTCACTGCAACTCCAATTACTTTGGCTATAGAATATAGTTAACAACACATTTCAAACATAGAGTGAGTGATGCAAGCGGATCATTTGACTGCCGAAACGGTAGCAGAATATTTAAAAGACAATCCTGATTTCTTTTTACATCGTCCTGAGCTGGTGGACCGCTTAGCCATTTCCCATCAGCAGCAAGGGGCGGTTTCTTTGGTTGAAGTGCAAATGCGCCGTCAACGTCAGCGTATCGAAGAGCTTGAAGAAGACATTACGCAAATGATGTCTTTGGCAGCCAAAAACGATCGCACTTTCCATCAATTAATGGAGTTGCAAAAGTCGTTACTGGCTTGTCAAACCATCGAAGCACTTGATCAAGAAATCATGCAATATAGCCGTAAGATAGGCTTGAAATCACACCTTTTATTGGTTGAGCATGTTAATTCAAATTGGCACTTATCTCGCGATACCTACCAGAGATTTGTCACTAATCATTTAAATGGTAAAGATGCTTACCTTGGTCGCTTAAATCGCCAAGACCGTTATGCGTTATTTGGCGGTGATCGTTTTGCTAACAATGAGATGTCCGAATTAGGCTCTTATGTGATTTTGCCTTTAGCAGCGCATAGTAAAAAATTGGGCTTATTGGCTTTTTCTAGTCAAGAAGGCGGTCATTTTCAGCCAGAAATGGACACCTTGTTTTTGCGTCACCTGACCGAGTTAGTTACTTTTATGGTTCAGCTGCTTGATGAACGAATGGAATCGAGCGAGCTAGAAACCTTAAGCTGCGCCAATGAATCCTAATTTTCCAGCTAGTTTAGCGAGATCACTACAACGCTTTTATGATTATTTACATCATGAAAGAGGCTTAAGTGCCCATACTCAAGCTAACTATCAGCGTCAGTTAACCATTATGACTCAACAACTGATTGATATGGGGATTACCGAATGGCAGCAAGTTGACGCCGCGTGGGTAAGACAGTTGACCACTAAAGGAATGCGCGAAGGGTTAAAAGCTAGCAGCATTGGCACGCGCTTATCGTCTTTACGTAGCTTCTTTGATTATCTTATTTCGATCGATGAGTTAACCGCTAACCCAGCCAAAGGGGTAGCGGCGCCGAAGAAAAAACGCCCTTTACCTAAGAACCTTGATATCGATTCGGTTAGTCAGTTGTTGGAAATGAATGACGATGACCTACTTTCGATACGTGATCGTGCCATGATGGAATTGATGTACGGCGCAGGTCTACGTCTAGCCGAATTAGTTAGCATTGATACCAATCATGTACAGCTTAATATTGGTGAAATTCGTGTGATCGGTAAAGGCAATAAAGAGCGTAAAGCGCCGTTTTCTGGCCAAGCTAAGCAATGGTTAGAGCGTTGGTTGCAAGTGCGCTCTAGTCTGGCTAATGAAGACGAGTCAGCATTATTTGTCTCCAAACGTGGCACACGCATTTCACATCGTAATGTGCAAAAACGCATGGAAGAGTGGGGTATTAAGCAAGGGGTCTCTAGTCATATTAGTCCACATAAATTGCGTCACTCATTTGCGACTCACATGTTGGAATCGAGCGGTAATTTAAGAGCGGTGCAAGAATTACTGGGTCATGAAAATATCTCGACTACCCAAATTTACACTAGCTTAGATTTTCAACATTTAGCGAAGGTTTACGATAACGCGCACCCTAGGGCGAAGAAAAATCGCGCGCCATCCAACTCTGAATCGGACGATTAACCTTTTATTCCACACTAAATCAAACTAGGAGCGACCTATGTCATTACGCTTTTATCGCAATATTCCCACCATTAAAGCTATGACGTTTGATTTAGATGATACCCTCTATGATAACCATCCTGTGATTGTCGGCCTTGAACAAAAGACCGCAGACTGGATGCATCAGCATCACCCCATCAGCCAAAACATGAGTCATCAAGAGTGGCGCTTGTTGAAATTCAAACTCGCCGAGCAAACGCCATTTCTACAAAGTGACGTTTCTGAGTGGCGTTTTCAGCAAATTCGTCAGGGATTAATCCATTTGGGTTACGATGATCCAAAAGCTTCTCAAGCGGCTAAATCGGCGATGGATCAAGTGGTGATTTGGCGTCATCAAATTGAAGTCCCCCCCATGACTCACCACGTGATGGTTCAGCTTAAACAGAAAATGCCGCTGATCGCGATCACCAATGGTAACGTCAATCCCGATAAAATTGGTCTTGGTGAGTATTTTGATTTGGTGCTTAACGCCGGCCCAGATGGTTGGGCAAAACCCCATGCTCAAATGTTTGAAACCGCACTAGCGCATCTCGGCTTGCCTGCTGAACATGTTTTACATGTAGGTGATAACCTGATTTCCGATGTCGCAGGAGCCAAATACGTTGGCATGCAAGCCTGTTGGATTAATGATTATCACAAATCACTTAAACATGAAGATTATGGCCGAGTACTGCCGGATGTAGAGATCACCGCACTTGAGGATTTGATTAATTTTACGTAGCTCGTTGCTAGGGCGCTTTGCTTCTCGTGGCTCGGAAAAGGTCGCGAGTAGATTACATAATTTGAAAATCACTCTATGTGTAGACTTCTTTATCTGAAAAGTTAAGTTGCGTTCGAGACACGAGACACGAGACACGAGACACGAGACACGAGACACGAGACACGCTAACCGTAAACCCTATGCTGCCTATCTGCCTCATACACCTTTAAAAACAACTCAAAATACTGTTGTAGTGATGAAAAGTCCTTGTGTGGCTCTCGTTGCTGCAACAGCGATATTCCAACCTCACAAGTACATAGATTTCCCGCTTCTTGATTGCGACGGAGGCGGTAGTTCGACGTTTGTTCACTTGATAGCACTACTTTCGGCAAGCGTTGTAGCCAAGGGCTTTTATTGAGCATTTTCTTGGCTTCTTGCCAGGTGCCATCCAAGATAATAAATAATGGTGAGCTTCGGTTCTCATGGATTTTTATCGAAGCCTGTAACTCACTCACTTCAATCGCATCTTCACTTGGATACAGCAGATAACTTGGTTGTTCAGTAATTTGTTTTACTAGCTCTACTGGTGGATTTACGCGATCCCAAATATGCACTTGGCAATTAGATAAGTTATGGATGAGAAGTTTTCCGGTGTTGGTGGCGCGTTGGGTTTCTTTTGGATGCGTCAGTAGAGCAATCTGCGTAGTGCTATCAAGTATAGGGTGGTGACGGCAAATACATTGATAACGTAGACCACAGCGTGGGCATGCTGTGGTTTGAGTCGTGCTTTGCTGTGACATACTGGCTCTGCTGAATAGGTGGAAACGAGTTTATATCCAAGTAACTTCAAGGTGCTCTGAATTCTGCCTCTTGAAGTCACTTGGGTATAGTTTACATTTTTATCCCTTGTTGCGCTGCACTGATGTTATCGGAGAATAGGGTGACGTTGCCTTTTTTATCACTTACTGGCGCAGTAGAAGCATTAATCGGGTAGCTGACGCCGGTGTATTCCATCGCGTGATTGGATGCTTTGGTGCTGCCGCCACTTACTGGAATGATTAAATCACGCCAACCAAAGTGATGATAATTTGTGACTTGTATAGGCGTGCTTACTTGAGTGATACGGCTGTTAAAACGCCATTCATCATTATGGTTTTCAAACATTAAGAGGGTGCAACCGCCGGAGCCACACCAGTCGGTTAAGATAAATAATTCAGGTTGTTGGTCATTGTTAATATCGTAAGTTAGCCAGCGATAACGGTTGTTTTTTGGATCGGTACGGTTGTATTTAAAGTACTGACGTAAGGTGGCATCGACTTTGGCATCATATTGATTGCTGCCTTTAATGCTTGCGACTGCTAACGCATCAACTGGGCCTTGAGTGCTTTTTGCTCCTGCTTCGACCATCGTGGTTTCAACTTTCATTTTTTGTAGCGTTAAGCCATTCATGCCTAGGTTATATTCACCACCATTAATGATTTCTTTGCGAGCTTTGAGTTGAAAACCATCAACACTAAACACTCGCAGTGCTTTCACTTGGGTGTTTTCATGTTGAGTCATTAACACATGCAGTTTCTGATCTTGTTGTTGCCAATAACCCGTTTCAACTAAGCCTTTATCTCCATTTTGATAATCATAATGAGTAATCGCGGTGTGGTCGGCATTCAGCACTAATCTGGTCGTTAAACCGGCGATAGGCTGGCTTTGATAAGTCCCTACGAATTGTTCGGCTGCCTTGTCTTTGGCTTGTTGTTGGCTAGCTAAAATGAAATCTTGCTCTGAAATGTTGTTGCTGTTCGAGTCCTGAGCCTTGCTGCTGGCCATTTCAATTGGTTCACTTTGTGCCAATAGTTGTGGTTCATCCGGTTGGCTGGAACATGCACTTAGTAACAATAGTGCAGAAAAACTCAATGGGATTGTATAAGCCTTCATGGTATTTTTTATTCCTTAATGATACGTAACCAAATGATTTATTTAACGCTGGTTATTTCTTTGTATAGCCAAGTAATTTCAAGTCACTTAGTAGACTGACAGCAAAACAGAAGGTTCATTATGGCATATTGGTTATTTAAAACTGAACCCGACACGTTTTCGATTGATACTTTGCGAGTGCAAAATATCGCGTGTTGGGAGGGAGTCCGCAATTATCAAGCCCGTAATATGTTGCGTGATGAAGTGAAAGTGGGGGATGAGGTTTTGATCTACCATTCTTCTTGCAAAAAGATTGGGGTAGCGGGCATCGCTAAAGTAGTGAAAGGCGCATACCCAGATCACTTCCAATTTGATCCAGAAAGCCCTTATTTTGATATTAAGTCTGAGCCGAGTAACCCACGATGGGTAATGGTGGATATTGAGTTTGTTCGTAAAACTAGTCGTATTATTAGCTTGGCAGAAATGAAAGCCATGCCCGAGTTGGAAAATATGCCTTTGGTGAAAAGAGGAAATCGTCTATCGATCATGCCTGTGAGTAAATTTGAATGGCAGGTAATTTTAGATAAAGAGTAGGTTACTTGTAGTGATAAAAAATGGCAGCTTAATTGAGCTGCCATTTTTTGATTCAACTACTTGTATGTATAGGAGACGATAACAAGTGATCTTCTAGGTAATGCGCGACGGCTTCGTCGATGCTGTTACCAATAATTTCATTGTTTGGTAGCGCTTTCATCACTTTGTCGTGAGCGGTGCCCATGATTAAACCTTTATACGCTGTGGCGAGCATTTCTACATCATTCATACCATCGCCAAACGAAATGCAGTTTTCAAGTTTTTTGCCCAGCTTTTTGGCCACGGCTAATAATGCATCCCCTTTTGATACATTAGGTGCCATGATTTCTAAACACCAAGGGGTTGAGAAGGCAATGCTGATGCGGTCACCAAACTGTTCTTTTAGCTGCTGTTCATAAGCGGCTAAATGATCATGATCGGTATGGGTAAAGAATAACTTAGCAATGTCTTCGGTTGGTGCGTTATTAATATCAAATAATGAATAATTAAACCCAGATTCTTGGTGATGCTTGCTGAGTTTTAGATCTTCTTTATCCGTCAGCCAATCATTGCTGCGATAGATGTGAATGCGATGGTCTGGATCTTGTTTGATGATATCGACAATCGGCTGAATCACATCTTCAGGCAGGTTTTTGCTGTATAATAATTCATTATCTGGCGAATGAACACGCGCACCATTAGACGTGATCATATAAGCCGGAATGCCCGCACTAGCACGGAAGCTTTCCACATCAACATGATGGCGACCTGTGGCAAAAATAAACGTCATGCCTTTTTCATGTAGCTTCTTCAGGGTTTGCTTGGTGAATGCACCTAAGGTGTGATCGGGCAACAATAGCGTGCCATCTAAATCCGATGCAACAATATTCACATCTTGTAGAGCAGGTTGAGAAAGCGTGTGGTTTGACATATTGCCTCTATAGAATCATTTAAAAACAGGAATAGTTTACGTTAATTTAATAGGAAAAAAGAGGGTAAAGCTTGCATGGTTCATTTCCTCTTTTATCGCGAACAAAATTTAACTACAAAAGAACAACAGGTCTTAGGAATTAAGATTGTTGGGCAAAAAAATTCAGGCACTGAGCAAGAGCTTGGCTACGGAGTTCATCGGTTTCAAAAAACAATTCGTGGCGAGCACCTTGTATTATTGCTAATTTTGCTAACCCCGGCTTGGTTTTGTTGATCTTGTTGATGAAACGTTTTTGTGCGCTGTTATCGACCACGGTATCTTGACTGGCTTGCATCAAGAGTACGGGTAAATTCAATTTATGCGCTTCTTTACTACAGAGCTTAGCGGCGATTAATGATTGATGCGCCCAGTGAGTGCTGACGCCACCGAGTTGAATTTCGGGTTGTTGCTCATACAAGCTTCGGAACCATTGGTAACGCAGTGCACTGTGAGTGAGGTCATTAGTTTCAAAGGGTTTGTTATAATATGGTTTTTGTCCCGGCGCATAGATAGGCTCTGAGCTACGGGATGACATCCATTTAGTCAGTGGACCAGAGATCGGGCGAAGATACCATTGCATTTGAATGCCGATCATTGGTGCACTGAATGTAATTGCATCAAAATAATGGTTTGGATGAGTTTGCAGATAACGAGTTGAAATGGCCCCACCCATTGAGTGAGCCAAAATAAAGCGTTTTTGGTAACGGCTGAAATCAAACGCTTCGACGACATGATGCATATCTTTAATGTAGTAGTCGAAATGCTCAACATGGCCGATTTGTTTATCGGTGCAGCAACGTTCTGATATGCCTTGACCACGATGGTCATAAGAGTAAACGTCATAGCCTTGTTCTACGAGATCCCAAAACAATTCTTGATACTTATAAACACTCTCAATTCGACCATTGACCAATAGAATAACTTTGGTATTTTCAGGACGAGTGAAAGAAACCCAGTACAGTTTCTTGCCCTGCTGGCCTTCAATAAATCCTTCATTTCGGGATTGCCAAAATGGGCTTAAAGTCTGTTGTGAAAACGCGATCAACTCTTGTTCACGTTGCCAGTGTTTGTTGTGCTCAATCATATGCTGCTTAATCATTACGCAATTATGTTGCTTCAACTATGCCACTTTTTGTCTATCTTCCGTAGCGATTTCTTATCTATTTTATTGGGTCATTTTATGGTTTTAAATATAAAGCCCAGATGATGTAACGATAAGTTAAGTTTTGGTCAGGTTATAGCTATGCAGTTATTGTTGCTTTATGTTAGATGGATAAAGTAATCATGGAGTGACACGTTATGTCGCAAGTTAGCCAATCAACCCAGCCTAGTCAGCCAAGGGTTTTCTTCTTTGATTTATTGCGTTGCGTAGCGGCTATTTTTGTTATCGCTATTCATGTGCTGGCTCCTTATCGTCATGATCTTGGAGTGATTCCTTTTAATCAATGGGTCACAGCGGTGAGTCTCAATAGTATTTCTCGTTGGGCAGTACCTGTATTTATTATGATCTCAGGTGCTTTGTTATTAAGTGATCGTCGTCCATTTGATGCCAAATATTATCTGCAACGTCGATTTGGCAAAGTACTCGTCCCCTTTTTAATTTGGTCGCTATTTTATGCTTATCTTTCTGGTTGGGGAATCAATGGTTTTGATGGTGAACTTGCTTCCTCTGTGTTAGCGGATAGTTTTCATCATGCAACTTATTACCACCTTGGATTTTTCTATTATTTCCTTCCGTTATATTTCGTTGTTCCTTTCTTGCAAATATTAGTGCAAAAAATTGATAACACTGGGTTGTTCATCTTGGTGATGCTGTGGTTAATGACCACTGCCTTTTATTTACTGAGTTTTGATGGGCCATGGAGTAATCAATATTATTTATATAGTGGCTATTTGTTATTGGGTTATGTCTGTTATCAAAAATTACCGCTAAATCACTCGCTCGTGATAGGGCTGACAGTGTTGGGCGTCGCTGCATTATGGATGACAGGGTTTATGGTGATAACGGATAGTGTTGAAGTTGGTAAGTACACAGTGGGGCGTTGGCTTTCTTATAAAACGTTGAATACCGTATTAGCTGCTACAATGATATTTATGTTAGCTCGTTACTTTGGTGAGTTTATTGTCGGTAAGGCGAAGCGAGTGATTAGTTTTATTAGCGATTACAGTTTAGGGGTCTATATCTTGCATCCACTTTTTCTATGGCCGATGAAAACTTATGGTTGGCACCAAGGCCACCCAGTTTGGGTGATTCCAATTTGGGTAGTGTTGAGTGGCGTAGGATCGTTGGGGTTAAGTTGGTTAATTACTCGCTCTAATAAGACTTGTTGGTTATTGCCAGTGGTAAGAAAGTCTTAAGATAGTGGGGGTTATTCTTTTAATAAAGCAAAGTGAAGGAATTTATCACCTTGATAAGTGAGTGTGCCTTTATCTCCAGGGTTTAATGCGCTGTAGTAGTGGATACCCACTTTAAATTCTCGCTTAGGTCCCACTGGAAGTTTTTGAACATAAATCCAATGCTCTTGATCCTCTTGGCCAGATTGAGCTTCAGGAATATCGATAGTTTGTTTATCGATAACCATCACTTTGACTTGTTGTTCAGGCGCATCTAGCCCTAAGTTGTGCTTTTTATGAAATTGGCGATACATCCATGCCGCCAGTCCGATGAGTAAAATAAGGCTAATTAATAAAGTGATTGGCATTGTGATACATCCTAACTAATTAATTTTATAGTACATATACCCAAGTGATTTCAAGATGCAGAATTCAGAGTTATCCTCCTGAAACTCGTATCTTGAAGTTACTTGGATATAGTATCCAAATTGCGATAGATATTACCTACCCTAATAGAATAATTCGTGATCCAGTCTCGTTTTTGTCGACATATGACTAGTTTTATAGGGCTGATGTTGGTTTATTCTTATATATGATTCGTGGCTAAGAGGTGTGTAGAGTGTCCGATATTGAAAAAGTAGTTTTACATACTCGTCGTTTAGAACGTTTATTGAGAGAGCAGTATCATGCTAAAGGGCAAGGTTTAGTTGAGCTGACCGAAAGTTGCGTGACACGTTTGCCTCATGATGTTGCTCAAAGAATTCATTTAATAGCTCAAAGTCGTCAACAACTACTGGATGGTGAGATTGATTTGGAATTAACCGCTGATTTTATTCAGACGTGTATTGAGTGTGAAAAAGAACTGACACCACGAAGTGGTCGTTTTATTTGGGGAGTGGCTATTGTGTTAATGCTGGCAATGACACTAGGTGCAATTTTATTTTATTCAATTCATTGGGATGTGGTCGCTCATCATTTAAATTTGTAATCAAACCAAATTAACCGTTTGAATATAAACAAAAAAGGACGCTGCTAGCGTCCTTTTTTGTTTTAGTATTTGATTAAGAAATCATTGGTAGAGTCATTAAACCAACCATTACTGCAATCAATACCAATCCTTGTCTTTGAGATGTCGTCATGTGAAAACTTCCTTCTGGTTGATTAGATATGCAGCTAATATAACAAAAAAAATACAGTTGATCTAGATCTATTTAATATTGGCCTATAAATGTAAGTTTAGTGTAAGAAAAATCGCTAATTGTGACGATTAAATTTTTTTATTTTTATTTGTGAAATGCATGATTTCATTTATGGAGTTGTTGTTTTGTTCTTAACTTGTTGATTTTTATTTGTTAAGTATGTTTTTTGTTTTTTAGTATTTTTATTTTTTTTAAAACCTATAATTTTGGTTGCTAGAATCTATGACCTTGTGTTTAACCGTTTAACTTTAATGGTAGGTGAAGTTTTAATGGATATGGAGAGCTTTTATCACTTTTAGGTAGGAAGATATAAGCTTATTTGACAATAGATTGTTTTTGTTTATTTTTTGGTTAATTTTAATACGCATTTTTATCGTTTAACTCACTGTTATATATGGAATTTATAAACTTGTTTATTTATTGCTCTATGAAAGTTTTGTTTTTATTATCTAAAGGGAGATTTTAGACCATTATGTTTGTTTTCTAGAGTTAATGATTAGAGGGGGATAATCAGGATCATTGCTTTTCTAACCTTGGCTATTTTAGCCTTTACCTTCTTGGTGGCTCTCTCTACACTAAGTTGATAAATAGAAAGGGGAAACGCATGTGGTATTGGCTATTAATGGGGGGATTATTGCTCCCCATGCTTGTGTTTATAAAGTTTGAGCAAACTAAATGGTTGTCTGTCTCCAAATTATTACTTTTCATTGGCTTGATTGGTAGTTTGCTATTGCAACACGATCTTAACCATTCGTCGTGGTTACTATCGCTTTTTGCACTAGTCTTTTTTACCTTATGTTATGGGATAGAAGAGCTTGCCCCTAAATATAGAAACCTTCAGTTATGTTTTTTCTCTATTGCTTGTCTTTGTTACAGCTTAGACCTTTGGTGCCAAGTTCATACATTGAGTTGGGCGGTCGCGATTCCAACTTTTGCACTCGTGGTGGTCGCTTTCTTACTGGTATTGCCGTTATTAGATAGCTTTGCGATTCAAGCTTCGATGGTAGCTTTGATTTTATGGCAGATGATGTGGGCAGCGGGTCAGCTTTGGTATATCAACCGAACCTTGTTGGATATGAGCAGTTTGTTAGGGGCGTTATTGCTTTCTATCGCGGTATTGATTTGGGCACTTCATTATTTTAGAAGGCCTTTTAAATATTCTTATGCTTGGAGTATGTGTTGCTATTTTAGTGCCCATATTTTAATTATCGCACCAACGGTCTTGAAGTAATGTTTGTTAACCTGAGTGGATAGCTGGTGGATTCAACCCACCACACACCACATTAATAGCGCTTATCTTATTATTTAAATTGGATTTTTTATGGAAATTTTATCAGCAGCAGTAATGCTGTTTTTGATCATGGACCCGCTTGGTAACCTACCAGTCATTCTTTCTATATTGAAGCATTTAGAGCCAAAACGTCGCCGTATTGTATTGGTGCGCGAGTTGTTATTTGCGTTGGTGATCCTGTTGCTCTTTTTATATGCGGGTAAATCCATCTTAGGATTTTTGCATGTCAAAGCGGAAACCTTGAGTATTTCAGGTGGTTTGATCTTATTTATTATCGCGATTCGAATGATCTTTCCACAACCAGGTGGTGTTGTTGGGTTGGCGGCCGGCGAAGAACCTTTTTTTGTGCCTATGGCGATCCCTATGATTGCTGGGCCTTCGGTGATAGCGTCTTTATTATTGTTATCGACTCAATCACCAGATCGTATGTTGGATTGGTCGATTGCAGTATTCCTCGCTTGGGGGGGCACCTTTTTGATCTTGATGTTTTATAACTTCTTCCATCGGATTTTGGGTGAAAAGGGCCTAAAAGCGATTGAGCGTTTAATGGGCTTGTTATTGGTGATGATGTCGACGCAAATGTTCTTAGATGGGTTGAAACAGTATTTAGGTTGAATAATTCACTAACAAAGCCGCAGTTAACTGCGGCTTTGTTGTTTTTAATAGATTGAATAATGACATTATTTTAAATATTTACTTTTCAGGTCGAGTAACGCAAAAGTACCAAATAAAATAATCGAAATTTTTTCCCAACGTGTCAGTGCCACTCCTTCGCCAAGTGCACTGGAAAACAGCAGACTTTGTAGCCCATGCATAAACAAGGTGAAAACCGCCATTACATTTAATGCAATATGTGCCATACCTGGAAATGGCTGAACTAAGTTAGTAATAAATACCGCCCACACCAACAACATAAAGGCTTTCGCTAATAGATTTAATACTTTTTTCATCGGTTGCTCCGTAGTATGTCGGCTTTAACTGAGTTGATACAGGCGGTAGCAAACTTGTCCGGCTGTTTTTTCACGATGTAGCTGCCAATGCTCTGGAATTTCAGGCAATTGCAGCTCTTTTTCGGTTTCGATATAGACTAAGCCATTTTCTGCCAGCCAACCATTTTGTTGTAATAAGTTGAGAGTTTGCTCAAGTAAGCCTTGGCGAAAAGGGGGATCGATAAAGACCACATCGTAGGCTTGCCCAGGTTGCTGTAAAAACTGCAAGGCATCTTGTTGATGGATCTCAATATTGTTGGCTTTGAGTTGGCGACTATTAGTGACTAACTGTTGGCAAGCCTGTTTATTGAGCTCTATCATAGTCACCAGTTTTGCCTGGCGAGAAGCTGATTCAAAACCTAATCCACCAGAGCCGGCAAATAAATCAAGACAGCGAGCATGGGGAATATCAGCCGCTAACCAATTAAATAATGTTTCTTTGACGCGGTCTGTGGTGGGGCGTAAACCTTGAGCATCATGGACCGGTAACTTGCGGCCTCGCCATAAGCCACTGATGATGCGAACAAAACCAACATTGCCTTTGGCTGATTGAGAAGATGAAGCTTTACGTCTTTGCATAGAATAAACCGCAGATAGATTTTTGAGTGCTCGAATAAAGTGATATTATATACCCAAGTAACTTCAAGGTGCAGAATTTTGCCGTTTTCTCATTACGGATGTTTGGTTATTATTGCTAATCAATGTGTTCGTTACGCGTTAGTTACCCACTCAAACTTAAATAAATTTGCCACTTTAAATCAAAGTGCATGCTAGGACTTGTTCATGACAGCTAAAAAGAAACGCGGTTTACTCTCTTGGCTCGGTTTTGCTGAAGAAGAGAATAAAGCCTCATCCGACCAACATATTGAATCACAACAAGATGAAGCGCTTAAGCAAACTGATGAACAAGCTGCGGAGCAATCTGAGGTTGAGCAGTCAGTCGTAGAGCAAACACCACAAGTGCTTGAATTGGATACAGAGATAGCCTCAGAAACCTCTCAACAATCTGATGACACTCAAGATGACAACCTAGTCGCTCAACAAGCTGAAGCACTAGAAACGGATCGCGTTCAAGAGCAAGTTAAGCCAACCGAAAGCTTTTTTACTCGTTTAAAGCGCAGCTTGCAACGAACCAAACAAAATATTGGCGCGGGATTTTTTGGTCTATTTAAAGGCAAGAAAATCGACGATGAATTATTTGAAGAATTAGAAGAACAATTATTAATTGCTGACGTGGGCATGAACACCACGGTGAAAATTATTGATAATCTGACGGAAAAAGCATCACGCCAAGATCTAAAAGATGGTGAAGCATTATATGGTCTCTTAAAACAAGAGATGGCGGATATATTAGCCGATGTTGAACAACCGCTAGAAATTGATACCAGCAAAACGCCTTACGTTATTTTAATGGTTGGTGTGAATGGTGTCGGTAAAACTACTACCATAGGTAAACTAGCCAAACAATTCCAATCGCAAGGTAAGTCGGTGATTCTCGCGGCGGGTGATACCTTCCGCGCGGCTGCTGTCGAGCAGTTACAAGTGTGGGGTCAACGTAATGATGTGCCAGTTATCGCTCAACACACTGGTGCGGATAGTGCTTCAGTCATTTATGATGCGATTGAAGCCGCTAAAGCACGTGGTGTTGATGTGGTGATTGCGGATACCGCTGGTCGCTTACAGAATAAGAGCAACTTGATGGAAGAGTTGCGTAAAATCGTTCGTGTTATGAAGAAAATTGACGATTCCGCTCCGCATGAAATTATGCTGACACTTGACGCTGGAACCGGTCAAAATGCGATTAGCCAAGCCAAGTTATTTAGTGATGTCGCACCGGTAACAGGTATCAACCTAACTAAATTAGATGGCACCGCCAAAGGTGGGGTTATCTTTGCACTAGCCGATCAATTTAAAATTCCTATCCGTTATATTGGGGTAGGTGAAGGCATTGATGATTTACGTCCATTCCAAGCACAAGACTTTATTGAAGCGCTATTTAGCCGAGAAGAATAATTTTTATCCATGTTATTGGGTGAGTATTAAGGGAAAGAAATGATTAAGTTTCAACAAGTCAGCAAGGTATACCGTGGTGGTCATCAAGCGCTGCAAAAAGTCGACTTTCATATACGTCGAGGTGAAATGGCCTTTCTTGGAGGACATTCCGGTGCAGGTAAAAGTACTCTGTTGAAGTTGATTTGTGCGATCGAGCGTCCTAGCGATGGCAAGATCTATTTTAATGATCACGATATTACGCGTATCGCCAGTAAAGATATTCCATTTTTACGTCGTAATATTGGTATTATTTTCCAAGATCATAAGCTACTGATGGATCGAACCGTTTTTGATAACGTTGCATTGCCAATGCGTATTGAAGGCGCCTCGGAAAATGAGATCAAACGCCGCGTTTCAGCTGCCTTAGATAAAATTGGTATGCTAGATAAAGCACCTTGCTTGCCACGTCAATTATCAGGTGGTGAACAGCAGCGTGTCGGGATTGCTCGTGCGGTAGTGAATCGTCCTCGTTTATTATTAGCTGACGAACCGACGGGTAACTTAGATCATGACTTATCTCACCAAGTACTCAATCTATTAGAAGAATTTAACCGCGCAGGAGTGTCGATTATTTTCGCTACCCACGATTTAGAGTTGGTTAATAGCCGCCCACAATATCGTCGTTTTGAATTAAACCAAGGTTTTTTAAGTGAGGTAGAACGCTATGGCCAATAAGAAGCTTAAAGCGGCCAAATTGTCTAAAGCGAATACGCGTCCAAAATCGGCAGGCTTTTTTCAAACTCACATCAAACAAGCTAAAGATTCTTTTCGTAGTTTAATGGCTCGCCCTCTTGGTACTATTTTAACCTTAGCTGTGGTATCGATGTCTTTAACACTACCTGCAACCTTTTATACCGCTGGTAAAAATATTGCGATAGTAGCTGAGGATATGAATACCGCTTCACAAGTGAGTGTGTATTTAAAAGAAGGTACGCCAGAAGCACGCCTGATGGTATTAAAAGACCAAGTGGAAACCTGGCCTGAAGTAGAGTCAGTACAGTACATTTCCTCGCAACAAGGTCTAGAAGATTTAAGTCAGTTTGCCGGCTTAGAACAAGCTATGTCACTGTTAAATGATACCGCTTTGCCGCCGGTACTTGTGGTCATGCCAGATACTGAGCACCAACAAACCGATAACATCAAAACATTGGCGAAAAAACTGCAATCAGAAAGCGATGTGACCGACGTTCGCTTGGATGAAGATTGGTTTGCTCGTCTTGATGCGATTAAACACTTAGCTTATATCGTCGCTTATTCGTTTGCTTTATTGATGCTGGTGTCGGTGTTCTTAATTGTCGGCAATACTCTGCGATTCAACATTTTGGCGCATAAAGAAGAAATCCAAGTAATGAAGCTGATTGGTGCAACGGATCACTTTATCTTACGACCTTATTTATATACCGGATTATGGCTTGGCCTATTAGGCTCCTTAATTGCTTGGTTCTTAACCTTGATTATTACCTTGTTGCTAAGTGGCGCAGTCGACACCTTAGCGGGCTTATATGACAGTCACTTTAGTTTGCTTGGTTTAGGTTGGGATGAAAGTATCTTGTTGTTGATGCTCGGTTCTACTTTAGGGTGGATAGCGGCGAATTTATCGGCCAGAAAGCATTTAAAAGAAATCGAACCGGTTTAATAAAAATCTGAACTAATTTTATGTGGAAATAAGGTGAATGTGAGTTTAGTAGGCTTTCTTCTATTCAATTTATATTCACTCTTGCATTCTAGAGATTTGCTATGAATAATAGTTACCCCCTTGAAGATCTCTAGCAGAAGGTCCAGAATAGGTGGGTTGAAATTAATCAAACTGTCTTTTTTAAAGTGTGTTATTAATTTTTTAAAGACAAAAGAGGAATTGAATGTCAAACGCATATCCAATGACTTTAGTCACTTCAGATAGTTTAGATAGCTATATTCGCACAGCCAATAGCTACCCAATGCTGACGGCTGAAGAGGAACGTGACTTAGCAGAGCGACTACACTACCACGGTGAAATTGAGGCAGCGAAAGGCCTGATTTTGTCGCACCTACGCTTTGTTGTACACGTTGCGCGTGGCTACTCTGGTTATGGTTTACCTTTAGCGGATTTGATCCAAGAGGGTAATATCGGCTTAATGAAGGCAGTAAAACGTTTTAACCCAGAAGTGGGGGTTCGTTTGGTGTCTTTTGCGGTGCATTGGATTAAAGCAGAAATTCATGAATACGTGTTACGTAACTGGCGTATTGTGAAAATCGCGACTACCAAAGCACAACGTAAATTGTTTTTTAACCTACGTAAGTCTAAGAAGCGCTTAGGTTGGTTTAATAACGGTGAAGTTGAAACGGTAGCTAAAGAGCTGGGTGTTTCGACCACTGAAGTGCGTGAAATGGAATCTCGTTTAGCGGCGCAAGATGCGACCTTTGAGATGCCATCAGAAGATGATGATTCTGTCTCTTCTTATACTGCGCCAGTTTTGTATTTAGAAGATAAGCATTCTGATATTGCTGAGAATATCGAAGCGGATAATTGGGAAAACCATACCAATAACCGTCTAGGTCATGCGTTAGCAACTTTAGATGAGCGTAGTCAGCATATTGTACGCTCTCGTTGGTTAGATGATCAGAAAGCAACGTTACAAGAACTGGCAGACACGTATAGTGTTTCGGCAGAGCGAATTCGCCAGTTAGAAAAGAACGCGATGAAAAAATTAAAATTGGCGGTAGGTGAGTTCTAATTCGATCTCTCATGAACGCTTAATTTAACATGAAAGGCCAAGATCACATGATCTTGGCTTTTTTTATGCGATCGAGTTTATTTACGGGGATCAAAGGCAATGATCTAATGGTTAATCACAAGCGATCGTTTTCTGTGGGTAAATATGTGGATAAGCTAGGGGTGGGTATAGGGTACGATACACTATATATGGTATTAAGGGCTTTTTTCGAATGTTGATAAAGTTACGCTTACTCACACTTAGATCAGGATCATTACTACATGTTGTGGATCCAAAAATATAAAAACACTTTATCAACGTAATTCACAGCCTTATCCACAGCTGAGTGAATTATGTACACCATAAGGTGTCCCCACTTTCTATCTGTCTTTGTTTGTTGTGGGATACGTTATACTAGTCTGCCCTTATTATGGAAAAAGGAGACAATAATGGACCAGTTTCAACATATCGATGTAGAGCAAGCTCAGAAAATGATAATTGAGCAATCAGCGGTATTATTAGATATTCGCGATCCACAATCTTTTGCGGTGGCCCATGCCGAACAAGCTAAGCATTTAACGAATGATACTATTGTAGCCTTGATGGAAGATTTAGAGTTTGATCAACCATTATTAGTAATGTGTTACCACGGCATTAGTAGTCAAGGGGCTGCACAATATTTGGTAAACCAAGGCTTCGAAGAAGTGTATAGTGTCGATGGTGGCTTTGAAGCATGGCAACGTAGTAATTTGCCAATGATAAAAATGGCTTAAATATTCTTTGAGTATTATTAAGCTTCGATATTACTAAGTTTTAATATTGTAAAACTTAGCCGACTCTTTTGTGGGTTAGCCCTTTGGGGGCCGCATTGCGGCTAATCATTACCGAAAAATTTCATAGGTAGTCGTATGATTCGTTTGATCGCTTTAAATAATCCTCGGATTGCACAATCATTTATAGATTATATGGCATCGCGAGATATTGAAATCTTGATGACACCAGAAGGCGAAGGGCTGTTCGCGTTGTGGCTGAAACAAACTGAATATCAAATTGAAGTAGAAGCTGAGCTCAAGTTATTTATCGATAACCCTCACGCTCAAAAGTATCAAGCGGCCTCTTGGGAAGTAGCAGACTCTCGTACTCAGCAATTTCATTATGACTCCCCGAGCTTTATCGCTCAGATTAAAGCCAAAGCCGGCCCTTTGACGTTAGCAATTATGGCCATTTGCCTTGTGGTGTATGGCTTGTTGTTCTTTGGTTTTGGCCAACCGTTGTTCCAATCTTTGCACTTTCCTGCCAACCCTGAACAAAAATGGCAATTATGGCGTTGGGTCAGTCATGCCTTCTTGCACTTTTCGGTCGCTCATATTGCCTTTAACCTTCTATGGTGGTGGCAGTTTGGCGGTGATATTGAGAAGAAATTAGGTTCAGGTAAGTTATTACAAATTTTTCTTCTGTCGGCTGCATTGTCCGGTTCGGCGCAATATTGGGTCGAAGGGGCAAACTTTGGCGGGCTATCGGGCGTGGTTTATGCCTTGATGGGGTACTTATGGATTATTGGTTGGCGTCGACCTGACAAAGGTTTATCGGTTCCGCGTCCATTGGTAATCTTTATGCTAGGTTGGTTGGTCTTAGGTTTTGTTCAGCCATTTATGGCGATTGCTAACAGTGCTCATTTAGCGGGCTTGCTTGCCGGTTGTGGTTTAGCCGCCTTGGAAGGGCAGTCAAAAGCGGTATAAGTTTTTGTGCTTTAGGTATACCTTTCTTTCGCGTTAGATATTCGATGAGTCATTCTATTGGTACAATGGCACTTGGCCGTAATATTCAGCGACGATTTACACATGATTGAGCAAATGTATTCTTCATATTTTAATTATTTTACTCGCCTTGATTGGCAAACGGCATCGTCGTTTTGTTTTGGTGAGTGTTTGGATGCCGAGTGGCTGCGCGAACAAGGCTCGCTTTCGATGCGCTTTTCTCAGCAATGTCAGCACTTGTCTGCCGAGGTGGTGCGTAATCAAATTATCCCAAGTAGCCAATTAACCGACTTTCAACGTGCTATGTTGCTAAGAGCGGACACTTTAGATCAAGACTACCTACTACGAGAAGTCGTATTAGCGGCTGATGGTGAGCCTTGGTTGCTGGGGAGTACGCTAATTCCCCGTTCATCATTAACCGATGAGCAATTTGATTTATCGAAACAAGGCGAAGTGCCGTTAGGATTAACGGTATTTCAAGCAGATCAAGTAGCCCGAGATCAGTTGTATTTAGCGACCATATCTTCTCCATTAGGCGAGTTGGCAGCACGTAGTTCTCGTTTATGGATGAATAAAAAACCTATGTTGGTTGCAGAGCTATTTCTTCCCCCATCGCCTATTTATCGAAAGGAATGAATGATATGACTATGGCAAAAGCTGCGGCTTATTGGCAGCTTACCCGTATGAACCGTCCAATTGGTTCACTACTTTTATTATGGCCGACGTTATGGGCGTTGCTACTTTCTGCTGATGGTTTACCAGGTTGGCATGTGACGATCGTGTTTGTACTAGGTGTGTTTACTATGCGTTCAGCCGGTTGTGTGATTAATGATTTTGCCGATCGTAAAGTTGATGGTCATGTAAAGCGCACTAAAAATCGCCCTTTACCTTCGGGGTTAGTCTCGAGCAAAGAAGCCTTAGTATTGTTCTTTGTACTGGTGTTGGTGTCATTTTTACTGGTGCTAAGTATGAATAGGCTGACAATTGAGCTGTCGTTAGTCGGTGTGGTACTCGCATTTATTTATCCCTTTATGAAGCGTTTCACACATGTACCGCAATTGTTTTTGGGCTTAGCCTTTAGTTGGGCGATTCCAATGGCGTGGGCCGCGGAAGCTGGCACATTACCTGTTGAAGTGTGGTTAGTGTTTGTGATTAATGTGTTGTGGACCATCGCTTACGATACTCAATACGCTATGGTTGACCGAGATGATGATTTAAAAATTGGCATTAAGTCGACGGCGATTTTGTTTGGTCGTTTCGATAAATTGATCATTGGCTTATTGCAATTAGCTTGCCTATTATTATTAATGGTATTGGGTGATTGGATGGGGCTTTCACCTACTTACTATTGGAGCCTACTTGCGGTAGCAGCGTTATTTGTTTATCAGCAGCGTATGATTAAAGATCGAGAAAGAGATAGCTGCTTTACTGCCTTTTTAAACAATAACTACGTGGGGATGGTTATTGCGATGGGGATCTTGATTAGCGTGCTTTAATGACTATACCCAAATGACTTGGGTGTATACCAACCCTAATAAAAATGCCGTCGTTGAGTTCAATCATGAAGTGACCCCCAATAGTTGGACAACCAACGTTGGGGGTTATTTATTTCTAGTCTCAACAAGGATTATTGATTATTTGGAGTCTGCTTTGCGCATAATGCTTTCTTGTAACGTTAGCTGAACTTCTGGTGATAATAGCTCACCTAGTAAATCGACTAAGGTTTCGATTTTGTGCTGCTGTTCAGTTTGTGGCGCTAAGTAGCCTTGCTGTTTAAGCGTCTGGAATAAGGTGATAAACACTCCTTTATCGAAAAATTCAGGAGCATTAATGCCGTGCAGTCTTCCTAAACGCTGAGCAATAGTTTGGCTTTGCTTTTCAAGTAATGCTTTATCAATACCAGGCATCGCGACGAGTTGAGTTAACGCAATAGCATAGCGTTGCAAGGTTTCGAGAATAGTACGAGAGAGTAGAATTAACCCCTGTACTTGAGAAGGATTAATCGAAATCATGCCATTATCTTCTTTAATCAACTCTTGGCGTAGTAACTCATTCACTAAATCGGTGATCACTGTGTCTAGCTGATCTTGTTGATAATGTAAGAACAATTCAGCTTTCAAAAATGGGTAGATCAAGCTAATCGCTTGGTGTAATTCATCACGAGAAATGTGTTCTTTTTGAACCACTAGGTGAGCGATCAACGACGGTAAAGCGAATAGATGGATGATATTATTTCGGTAATAGGTCATTAGAACCGATTGTTGTCGATCAAGGGAAATAATATCGCCTTGTTCATCAGCTTCTACCACGAATTTATCTAGCTTCTCTGCATGCTCGACCAATTGTGAGGCGCTACTATTTGGCACTGTACTGGTTGGCGTGTAAGGTACTTGCGTTAATAGCGATAAGTAACAATTAATTTGTTGTTCAAGCTTGCGGCGAGAAAGAGCACGTTGATTTGAGGCCAGTAAAGCAGTGGCACAAAGTGTCAGAGCATTGGCTGCTGCGGCATCATTAATATGCGTCATCATTTTATTGGCAAGTTTATTTACCACCGGATTCATCCATTGTGGTTTTTGGTTGCTATCTTGTGCTTGGTTTTCTTTACACGACCAACCTGGTATTTCTTCATTGAGGTATTGGTTGAGGTTAATTGGCTCACCAAAATTCACATAGCCTTGGCCAAAGTTACGTAGCTTACGTAGCGTTTTCAGTACCATGCCTGCACTTTCTTTCTCTTTACGTTTGCCGGTTAATTCTTTGGCGTAAGTCGACACTTCCATTACATGTTCGTAACCAATGTAAACAGGTACTAAAGTCACTGGACGGTTTAAACCACGCAACATGGTTTGGATAGTCATCGCTAACATGCCAGTTTTAGCTTGCAATAAACGACCGGTACGTGAGCGACCACCTTCGCTGAAAAACTCAACCGAGTAGCCTTTGGTGAATAATTCCGCTAAATATTCACGGAAAATGGTGGAGTAGAGTTTATTGCCTTTAAAACTACGGCGAATAAAGAAAGCACCACCACGACGGAAAATTGGGCCTGCTGGGAAGAAGTTGAGGTTCACCCCAGCGGCAATGTGTGGCGGAACCATACCTTCATGATGTAATACGTAAGAAAGGAGTAGGTAGTCCATGTGGCTACGGTGACAAGGCACATAAATGATTTCATGACCATCTTGCGCCAGTTTGCGAACGGTTGCCATGTTGTTGATATTTAAGCCTTGATACAGCTTGTTCCACAACCAACCTAAGAAGCGTGCGCCAACACGAATTAAGGTATACGAAAAATCGGCAGCAATTTCTTCTAGTATGTCTTGCGCTTGTTTTTGCGCTTTTTCTAGCGAGATATTTTTATTCTTAGCTTCATCTTGAATCGCTTGTTGGATTTCAGGCGATTTTATTAAACGATTAAACAGTACTTGGCGTTGTGGCAAGCTTGGGCCTGAAGCGGCTAATTTTTGGCGTGAAAAGTGGATACGCGCCACACGCGCTAATTTATGAGCGATGGTTTCATCTACGCCATGAGTGTCGGCCATATAACGCAATGACACCACAGGGCTAAAGCGGATCATACAATCGCGACCTGATGAAACTAATAAGCGACTTTTCTGACAAGCGCTCATTGCCTGTAAATATGGCTTTTCTTTACCTTCTTGATTCGGTTTACGGCCCCATAAAATAGAAGTAGGCAGCATTTGAATATCCAGTTCAGAATCGGCTTGATGCAGCTTGAGTAATTGAGTAAATAACTCAACAGATTGCTTGGGTAGAATTTGTTTACTGTGAGTTGTCATACCCTTTGAGGTTAGAAACACAAAGCGCGAGAATTCTTGTCCATTGATTTGTAATGGTGTTAACGGGTCGGGTAGACCGAGTGCTTTAGTTTGTGTTTGTAAGCTGATCAGATCGATATCTGAATTAAAAGGAAGAGCATAGACAATGGGCTTGGTTAGATCTAACGTCAGTTCTTCAATCGGATTGGCTGGAATGGTTTTCCCTTTAACTAAAAAAGAAAGGGGTAATTTTAGAAGTGAGCGAGAAACGCGGTGTCCGTAAGACATAACAGTGTACAGCCTCAAATATAAAAAGTGGGGCTCAATCCCCATATAAAATGCGCTGCAAGAATAGCAGAAAGTTACCAATTCTATTAGCTTATTCCAGTTAAATCACACCAAATGATAAAATATCGATGTATATATAATGGTTATATGAGGTTAAGAAAGCTCCAAATCAATGCTCAAAAAGTGATTCATACCTCTGGAGTTATCGTACTTTACTGTATATACTCACAGTCAACTGTATAAAAAGACAGGTGAATTATGAAACCGTTGACGCCCCGCCAACAGCAAATCTTTGAATTGATCAAAGATAAAATTGATATGACTGGAATGCCACCAACCCGTGCAGAAATTGCGCGCGAATTAGGTTTTCGTTCGGCCAATGCCGCCGAAGAGCACTTAAAGGCATTAGCTCGAAAAAATGTAATTGAAATTATTCCTGGCGCTTCTCGTGGTATTCGCATTGTGCAAACTGAGGAAGAATTGCTAGAAGAGCAAGGACTACCTCTTGTTGGTCAAGTGGCTGCTGGTGAACCAATCTTGGCGCAAGAGCACGTAGAAAGTCATTACCATGTTGATCCAGCGATGTTCCGTCCGCAAGCTGATTTCTTGTTGCGTGTTCATGGCATGAGTATGAAAGATATCGGTATCGTTGATGGTGATTTATTGGCGGTGCATAAAACTCAAGACGTTCGTGATGGCCAAGTGGTGGTTGCACGGGTAGATGAAGATGTAACGGTAAAACGTTTAGAGCGTAAAGGGTCGAAAGTTTTTCTGCATGCTGAAAATGAAGAGTTTAGTCCAATTGAAGTGGATTTAACTCATCAAGAATTGACCATTGAAGGCTTAGCAGTCGGCATTATCCGCAATAACACTTGGATGTAATATTTCTGCATTTTGACGTGACTTGCAGTTATGAGCAAATTTCCCACAAACTTGCTTGTAAATTTAAATGATAATCATTATCATCAATTAATCTCAACCTAGGGGATTAATTGATGACTGCTTCTTCTGATCCAACTCAACCAGCTACTTGCCAAACTTATCAAGTTCCTAGTGAGTTATTGCAACCTTTGTGGTTACGTAGTCGTGAAAGCTTGATTGATGATGGTTTAGTCTATGATCCGATTGCAGCGCGCGCTTGCCAACGTTGTCATCTTTCGGCTGAATGCTTAGCGGGCGATATCGATCAAAAGCAGTTACTACATGCCACCCTTACTCAACTATGTGATATGGAAGTCTCGCGCTTTCTTACTCGCCACCCTAATGCGTGGATTATTAATGTTGGTGCCGGGCTGGATACTCGTTTTTATCGTTTAGATAATGGGCTTTGTCATTGGATTGAAGTTGATGTCGATGAAACTTTGTTATGGCGACAAAAGTTATTTCATCATAGTGAGCGTTATAAAATGATGTGCGGCTCTGTGCCGGATATGAAATGGCTCGATCAATTGGCGATTCCTGATAACGCACCGGTTTTAGTGGTGTGTGAGCAAGCGTTATTACTGCAACCTCGCAACCAAGTGGCGCATTTTGTGCAAAAACTTGGGCGACATTTTTCTCACGCTCAAGCTTGCCTAGTGTTGGCGGGTGATAAAAGTCAATCACACTGGGGCAAGAAAATGGGGTGTTCACTCTATAAACATGGCTTAAAAGATCCTGTGACTAGTGTTTTATCTTGGCTGCCATGGATTGATCGGATTAAAGCGCGCTCTCCTGTTGAATATAACTGTAAGCGTTGGCGAGCTTGGCAGAAATTGGTTTCCAAGTTGCCTTTTATCAAACATAGACTTACCCCAACCATGATTCATTTGAATTGGTAGATGAATCACGGCTACTCATTTCTTTGCACTTATACCTAAGTGACTTCAAGATGCAGAATTCAGAGCTATCATCCAGACCTTTAGACAAGGTAAACTGTCGCCTCATCTAAGTGAGGTTTTCGTGAATAAACAATCTTCGTCATTCCAACTGCTTCAACAAATTCTCTCGCAACGCTCTTTGCATAAACAGGTGTTGTTGCTCGCCATTCCTATGGTGCTTTCCAATATTACTGTGCCTCTTTTAGGTTTAGTCGATGCTGCGGTGATTGGTCATTTAGATTACGCCTGGTATCTAGGTGGCGTGGCATTAGGTAGTACTATGATCAGCGTGACGTTTTGGTTGTTAGGTTTTTTGCGTATGGCCACCACCGGACTCGCTGCTCAAGCACAAGGTGAAGAAAGCTCACAAAAGTTAGCCCATGTTTGGTTGCAAGGTATGTTGGTGGCTTGGTTATTGGCTGGCTTGTTTCTATTGTTTCATTCGCCATTGGCTGAGTTGATTTTTTCTTTAAGTAATGCCAGCACCGAAGTGAAGCATTACGGCATGCAATATTTTTCGATTCGGGTGTGGAGTGCGCCAGCAGCACTTGCCAACTTTGTTATTTTAGGTTGGTTGCTCGGAACGCAAAATGCCAAAGCGCCGATGTGGCTAGTGATCGTCATTAATCTTGCCAATATTATTTTGGATGTCTTGTTTGTCTTGGTATTTGATTGGAAAGTAGCAGGTGCAGCATGGGCTTCCGTTTTAGCAGATTATACCGGCTTAGCGTTAGGCTTGTTTTTCGTGATGCGTACTTGGATCAAACAACAGCTTCCTAATGTATTGACATTACTGCCTTCTGCCACTCATGGCATGGGTAGAATGCTGCGTTTAAATAGCGATATATTCTTACGTTCATTGTGTCTACAAGCGGTATTTAGCTTTATGACCTTCCAAGGTGCGGCACTAGGTGATGATATAGTCGCTGCCAATGCGGTATTGATGAGCTTTTTGATGATGGTGTCTTATGGCATGGATGGTTTTGCTTACGCCATGGAAGCCATGGTTGGTAAAGCTGTTGGGGCGAAAAGTCGTGGGCAACTACTCAATTCGTTAATCGGTACTTCATTTTGGGGGTTGGTGTGTAGTGTTTTCTTAACCTTGATGTTTTGGCTATTTGGCCACCAATTGGTTCGGCTGATTACCGATATTCCTAATGTGCAGGCACAAGCGGATATTTATCTACCTTGGCTGATTGTGATGCCGCTAGTGTCGATGTGGTGTTTTTTATTGGATGGCATTTTTGTCGGGGCGACCAAAGGCAAAGATATGCGTAATAGTATGCTTATCGCTATGTTGTGCTTTTTTGCGCTGTATTTCAGTTTCGCTTCTTGGGGCAACCATGCATTGTGGATGTCGATGCTAACCTTTATGGGAATGCGTGGTATTGGGCTTGCGGTGATATTTATTACCCAATGGAAGCAGCAACGATTTATTGAATCCGTTTGATGGTCAATATAGTTGATACTGAGCATTAAAAAAAAGGAGCCTTAAGTTGGCTCCTTTGTTTTGTGACTAGTGTAGCCTTCAGAATAAACGATTCAGCCCATTGAGCGCCGCTACCCGATAAGCTTCTGCCATGGTTGGGTAGTTAAACGTAGTATTGACGAAATATTCAATGGTATTGGCTGGGCCTTTTTGTTCCATAATAGCCTGTCCGATATGAATGATTTCTGCGGCACGCTCTCCAAAGCAGTGAATACCTAAGATTTGTTTGGTTTCTCGATGGAATAAGATTTTCAGGTTACCAATATCTTTACCAGCGATCTGCGCGCGCGCTAAATGTTTAAATGACGCGCGTCCTACTTCATAAGGGACTTTCGAGGCAGTGAGCTCTTGTTCTGTTTTACCAACCGAACTGATTTCTGGGATGGTGTAAATGCCGGTTGGAATATCATCAATTAAGAATCCATCAGCTTTGCCTTTCGCAATCGCTTGAGCAACAAAACGCCCTTGATCATAAGCGGCGCTGGCAAGACTAGGGTAGCCAATCACATCGCCTACCGCGTAAACATGATCCACTTCAGTTTGGTAGTGCTTGTTAACTGAAAGCTGTCCGCGTGAGTCTGGTGTTAATCCCACGAGTTCTAAATCAAGCTTGTCGGTATTACCCGTTCGTCCATTGGCATAGAGCAAACAGTCGGCTTTCATTTTCTTGCCGGATTCAAGGTGCACGATCACCCCGTCATCGGTGCCTTCTACTTTATGGTAGGTTTCATCGTTGCGGATCACGACACCACTGTTCCAAAAATGATAGGAAAGGGCATCAGATGTTTCGTTATCTAGGAAAGCCAGTAAGCGATCTCGAGTGTTAATTAAGTCAGTTTTTACCCCTAAACCACGGAAAATAGATGCATATTCACAACCAATTACTCCTGCGCCGTAAATGATGATGTGCCTAGGATCATGCTTGAGACTTAAAATCGTGTCGCTGTTGTAGATGCGTTCATGGGTAAAATCGACATTTTCAGGTTGATATGGACGTGAGCCAGTAGCAATAACAAATTTATCAGCAGTATATTCTTCAAATGTGCCATCGGATTGTGCAACCGACACATTGTTTGGGCCAGTAAACTTAGCGCTACCAAATAACAGAGTACAAGCATTGCGGTCATAAAACCCTTGGCGCAAGCGAGTTTGTTTATCAATTACACTTTTGGCGTGGTCGAGAATGTCGGAAAATGAAGCTGTTAAGCTAGTGTTGTTTTTACAGAAAAGTGGGTTGCTATTGAATTCAATAATGCGGCTTACTGCATGACGGAGGGATTTAGATGGAATGGTTCCCCAGTGGGTACAACCGCCACCAACGCTACTTTCTTTTTCAATAATTGCAACGTTAAGTCCTGCTTTTGCCAACCCCATTGCGGCACCTTCACCGCCTGGGCCACTACCAATGACAATGACATCAAAGTGTGTTGAATTCATCATGCTTTCCCTTGATATTGTGTGAAATCCTGAAATGCATACCGAAATTGATACCGGTAGATCTATATCCAAGTTACTTGAGTATAAGATAGTAACGCATTAAATTATTGGGTAAATGATTGAGATGAAAGACAGTCGCCACGATCACATAGATTGATGCTGAAAGAGAAAAATAACCTGCGGTTGAATAATTTATTGAGGGAAGATAGGCGATAGATACATTTATCGGTATATTAACTAAATGGTGATCAACGAGAAAGCATAATGGGTATTCGAGCTCAACAAAAAGAAAAAACACGTCGCTCATTAATTGATGCCGCTTTTGGGCAACTTAGCGCTGATCGCGGCTTTTCCAATTTAAGTCTACGAGAAGTGTCTCGTGAAGCGGGGATTGCACCAACTTCTTTTTATCGCCACTTTAAAGATATGAATGAACTCGGTTTAGTGATGGTGGATGAAGGTGGACTGTTATTAAGGCAATTAATGCGTCAGGCTCGTCAACGCATTGTCGCGGAAGGTAGTTTAATTCGCACTTCGGTGCAAACTTTTATGGAGTTTATTGAACAAAGTCCTAACGTGTTCCGTTTGTTATTGCGTGAACGTTCTGGGACTTCGGCTGAATTCCGTGCCGCCGTGGCACGCGAGATCCAACATTTTGGCGCAGAATTAACTGAATATTTGGTCGGTGCTGGAATGGCGCGTGAAGTGGCGGCTATTCAAGCGGAAGCCTCTGTAATGATTGTCTTTACTTCTGGTGCAGAAGCGCTTGATCTAGAAGAAGATGCTCGTGATGCTCTGGCTGAGCGTATGATTCTGCAATTAAGAATGTTAGCTAAGGGTAGCGCTTTGATGAAAGGATCAATTAAGAATAGCGGTTGAGCAATACCAATATTTACGATTCAGATATCAACCCAGTCCTAGAAAAAGCCACCAATGAGGATTTAGCGCCATTGGTCGGTTATATCGAAAAAAAGTTCTCACAAGACTTAACCTTATCGGACGTCTACAAAAAGCATCGACCAGACCACCAAAAGTATTACGACCTTATTGCAAAAGAAATTCGTGAAATGGGCGGCAACTCTTTTGCAAACCTATACCGTAGTGCTGGCCCTAACTATGGTGAACTTGTGTTTGATGTGGGTAAGAAGGTGAAAGCGAATGTGAAAAAGGGCGTTGCGGTTGAGGAGAATGAGCAAGCCATACTAGAAGTGATTTTGAAAAAAGCCGTTGAGCAAATGAGTGAAGAGGAAAAGGCAGCGCTATTTGAAGCGTTAGATTATTCAGGTAGTGCGCCTAAAGGTGCCATGGCAAGCTCTGTGCTCATTACTTTGTTCCGCGCTGGTGGCTTTAAGTCTTATCAATTGACCGTCATATTGCCAATCAAATCGCTAAGCTTATTTTAGGTCGAGGACTCATGTTTGCCACTAACACGACTGTAGTGCGAACAGCTTCTGTATTGGCTGGGCCTGTTGCTTGGGCGATAACAGGAGTATGGACGGCTATCGACTTAGCGGGGCCTGCTTACAGCGTGACCATCCCAAGTGTTATCCATATTGCGATGCTACGAAAAGGTCAAGATGCTGTGTATTGCACAAACTGCAATTGCATGTTGATGGATAGCAGAGTGAAGTTTTGTCCAGAATGTGGGAGAAGCAAGCAAAAAAGCTTATTGAGAAAGTAGGCAAAAACCTGCCAGTTATTAAGCAATATATTGCCTGCTTTTCTTTGTTGATGAAATGTAAAGTCATTGATTTTATTTGAAATTAAAGTTGGCACGCCAATTGCTGTGACATGGGTGTAAATTCGAGGCAAATGCTGCCTTCGTTTATCTATCACTCAAAAAGGAAAATAGTAATGCCAACTCCATGTTATTTATCAATCAAAGGCGCGACTCAAGGCAACATCACTGCTGGCGCATGTACTGCTGATTCTATTGGTGATTCTTACGTAGAAGGCCATGAAGATGAGATGCTGGTTCAACATGTTGAGCACACTGTCACGATTCCAACCGATCCACAATCTGGTCAGCCATCAGGGCAACGAGTTCATAAACCCTTCAAATTTACGGTTGCTTTAAACAAAGCCGTTCCGCTGATGTACAACGCATTAACGTCTGGCGAAAAGTTGGATGAAGTTGAACTGAAATGGTACCGCACATCTATCGAAGGTAAACAAGAGAACTTCTTTACCAGCAAACTTGAAGGCGCAACCATCATTGATATCAACTGTGAAATGCCACATTGCCAAGATCCTGCAATGAAAGACTTCACGCAAAACATCACGGTATCAATGTCTTACCGCAAAATCACTTGGGACCACAATAATGCAGGTACTTCAGGTGGTGATGATTGGCGTAAGCCTATCGAAGCGTAATTGCTTAGATAACCAAACATTTAGCTTGGCAGTTCTCTGCCAAGCTTTTTCTGTTTATTTTTCGCCTCAATATTTACCTGTTTGCTTTGGGTGTGACTCGATTGTTCGCGAACAAAGCAAACCGGTAAAGCGTTAAACATTAAAAGGATAGGGCATGGCTACGCTGCAATTTAGTATTCGCGTCGATGGCGTCAGTGACGAATCGTTAGTGGTGAGAAGCTATCAAGGACAAGATAACTTTTCTTCGGTTCAGCAAGCTGATGGCACTTGGTGTCATGGTTTTCTTTATCAAATTGAGCTTGCCAGCCGTCGCCCAGATTTAACCGCTTTAGACATGGTAGATAAAGGTGCTGAGATTGTCATGCATCGCGATGGCGAAATAGTGCAACGCATCAATGGTATTGTTCGCAACTTTACTCAAGGTGAAACCGGTCACCACCACACTTTCTATTCTTTAACTCTAGTGCCTGAAATTGAGCGTTTATCCTTGCGCCATAACAGCCGCATTTTCCAATCGATTTCTGCGCCCGATATCATCGCCACCTTGTTTAAAGAAATGGACATTCAAGACTTTGCCTTTGCGCTAACTCGCACGCCAAAACAACGTGAGTTTTGCATGCAATATCGTGAAACCGACCTTGAGTTCATTAATCGCCTTGCCGCCGAAGAAGGCATGGTTTACCACATTGAACAATCGAAGGGTAAACACAGCGTACTGTTCACCGATGATTCTCAAGTCATTAGCTCGTTAGATTCTCCTGTTCCTTATAACGTGATGGCAAGCGGTATCAGCTCAACGCCGTATATAAAAGAATTCAGTAAGACTACTCAGTTTGAAGTCAGTGAAGCGCACAGCAGTGACAACAGTTTTAAAAAGCCTCAGTACAGCTTTAGCCAACAAGCCGTTGCCAGCGATATAGACTACCAGCGTGATACCTATGAGCACTTTGACGCGCCGGGGCGTTTTAAAGATGACGCCATCGGTAAAGAGTTCAACCAACTACGCCTAGATAGCCTGCGTCGCCATGCCCACACCGCCAAAGGCAAAAGTAATGAGCCACAACTACAAACGGGCGCGAAGTTTGAGTTAAGCGAACATTCTGATGATAGCTTTAATAAACAATGGTTAGTCATTGCGAGTACTCACCAAGGCGACCAGCCACAAGCACTTGAAGAATCCGCAGGTGGTAAACCGACCACTTACGCTAATCAATTTGAAGCAATACCTGCGGAGAAAACGTGGCGTATGCCTCAGATGACTCGACCGAGAATTAAAGGCCCAATGACCGCTTACGTTGTCGGGCCTGAAGGCGAAGAAATCTTCTGTGATGAATATGGTCGCGTGAAACTGCATTTCCCGTGGGATAGATATTCCAACGGTGATGAACATAGTTCATGTTGGGTGCAAGTCTCACAAGGCTGGGCAGGTAGTCAGTACGGACAAATTGCCATTCCACGCATCGGCCATGAAGTCATTGTCTCATTCTTAAATGGTGACCCAGACCAACCGATTGTGACCGGTCGTGCCTTTAATGCGAAAAACCTGCCCCCTTATCCATTGCCGGATAATAAAACCAAAACCGTATGGCGAAGCCAGACCCATCAAGGGAATGGCTTTAATGAAATCAGCTTTGAAGACCAGTCGGACTCAGAAGAGATTTACCTGCACGCGCAAAAAGACTTTAGGTCTGAAACACTCAATGACCACATTACTGACGTCAACCACGACCAGCATTTAACGGTTGAGAACGACCAATTCACTCAGATTAAAAACAATCACAATCTAACGGTAGAAGGTGAAAGTCGTACCAAAATCACCAAAGATCAAACTTTTGTGATTGATGGCAGTATGCATGTGAAATCCGGCTCTGTGATCGTTAATGAAGCCACTAATGAAGTACACATTAAAGCAGGCAATAAAGTCGTCATGGAAGCGTCCGCAGAAATTACCGTCAAAGCGGGTGGCAGTTTTGTCAAAGTGGATGCAGCAGGTGTGCATTTAGTTGGCGCGGGCGTGAATATCAACTCTGGTGGCAGCGCAGGGAGTGGCAGTGGCTTTAGCAGTTCAATGCCGACACTACCAAATGGTGTCGAGCCAGTAGTCGCACCTGAGCCGGCTGTACTTCCTGTGCATCAATCCTCAGTAGAATCGGCGGTGGTTAAACCTTGTGAGCAAGGGAAAACATCATGATGGCGGTTGATCTTTCTCAATGGTTACAAGAGCAAGCCGAATTAAACAAAACCGTTTATGCGATTGTTGATCCACAATCTGCGCATCAACCTCATGTGGCTTTTTGCCAGTGTGACGGGCAAGAAGGTGCGCCTTTATTGACGCCAAGAGAGTTAAGTAATCCGCCTGATGGTCCATGGTTACTACCCGTTAATACTGCTTTTATGCAATGGTGGCAGCAAGATGAGCATGCCAACAGTGGTATTTTGATAGCCAGCGGTTCAACACTTGATGAAACTAGAATGCATTTTTCCAGTCTTTTTCAAGCCATTATGTTCGGTGAAATGGTGTTTTTTCCGTTTTATAAACCAGCTTATCTGGGAGATATGTTACCTCGCTTAGCACCAGAAGATCTGACATTACTTTTATCTGATTATTCAGCTTTGCTGCATCACAACAATGAGTGGCAGCATTGGCAATCAACCACGCCACCCACTATTTATCAGTCACAAGCCGCGCCTTGGTGGATAATAAAAGAACATCACTTAGACCCAACCCCAAACCTAGCATTGCTCACCACTAATGTAGAAAGCTGGTTGTGGCAACATCAACCAGAATTGATGCAAAAGCGAATAGAGCACAATCAACCTAATTTCAAATTGGCTTTTCAGGGGCATTTTGCGTCATTAGAAGAATCGGCAACCGTTCAAACCAAAACCTTATCCGCCAGTATTTTAACCCTTTATGGACAAGAAACGCTGATGCAAAGATTTACTCAAGAATCCATTCAAGCACTGAAAGACGATGAATTGCTGTTTGGCCTAAAACACATCTTCAACCAATTACAAGGAGAAGCATAATGGCGATGGAAATGTACAACTATTGCGTGTTATGTAACCCAGAGAAGAATTGGTTAGAAGTCGAGTTTCGTAGTGAGAACGATGAACCAATAAAAAACCTAAAAGTTACCATCACTAACCCCAGCACACTACAAACTCATCAAATGATAGCTCACCAGGGCCATTGTATTTTTGGTGATATTGCTGCCGGAGAATGGGTAGTCAGTGTTGAGACTGAGAATTTACTCTCCACTGTTGAGCAATACGCCAGCCGTAAAAAGGAAGAATCTTCACCAGTAAAATCAAGAGCGAAAAGTGAGCTAGGTGCAGCCCATAAAAACCCGACAAAATACTACAATGTGAGCGTTGGTGATTTATGGGTAACGCCGCCAGAAGATATGTTCCTTATCGACAATCACGGCGCATTAATGAGTAATGTTCGCCCTGAACTCAATGGCTTTAGAGCTTATCACAATGCCACCTTTGTACTCGAAATCAAAGCGCTGCGCAGTTATATGCCAATGATTGTCGATACGGATGAGTTTAGCTTGGTGAATAGTTATAACTTTGCGCTGTTAGCCCAACAAGCGTATGCCAGTAACGAGTTTGGAATACCAAGAGATAAAAAACTTCCAGATGGTGGGCACAAAAATGTGTTACAAGCATTAAAAGCCAGACAACAACCGCAATACACCGCCGACAAACCAGAAACATGGCTGGTTGAAGATATTCCTTATTCTCAAGCCTTAAGTGGTGAATATTTTCATGACGATAATATTGGTGCTGAAGGGTATATTTTTAGTAATGATGAGATTGCAATTATTGGGGTGAGAGGCACCGAAACGCATTTTTCTAATGAGGAACTATTTAAAACCAGCGAAACACATCTTGCTGAGCAAGCGGATGCTGGTTCGCCTTACCCTGTGATGGAAGTACTCCAGGTAGCCGATGGTGTGATTGCTGCTTTTAACTCACCGGGTTATCAAGATGTAGTCTCTGATATTAATGCCTCACAAATTGCCCCGCCTGAATTTGGCGGTAGCTATATACATCAAGGATTTTATCGGTATGCGATGGCACTTTGGAAACCAATCAAAGATGCCATTACTAAAAAACATTCTCAAAAATATTTTTTTGTTTGTGGGCATAGCTTAGGAGGTGCTGGGGCATTATTACTAAGTGCTTTAATACAAAATACATACCAGCCAGCCACATTACGCTTATTTACTTATGGCATGCCACGTACTGGAACTTACAGTTTTGTCTCTCGCTATAAACAAATAGTTCATCACCGGCATGTTAATAATCACGATTTGGTGCCACAAGTACCGATGCGTTGGATGAACACCAATCCGGATGATAAATATGCTTCTCATCCTTGGTGGGCATTCATCAATCCGATACTGGATCTCGTTGTTGATAATGATAGCGATAATTATCAACATCACGGTAATTTAACTCAACTGCTCACCTACAGTGAAAATAAACATCATCCCGAGCCTGTAGAACAAGTATTACTGACACCTCGGCAAACCCATATCAATAGCTTGACTTTACTTAGTAATAAAATAGATGACTCTTATCGATTGGCGGATTCATTAAGTCAAGATTACATCGATATTAATGGTTATATTGGTACGGTGGTAGATTCTGGAATGGATCACAAAATGTCGGAATACATCCCTAATATTAAAGCTCAATTGAGATTCTTGCTTAATGACAACTTAGATAAAAGTTATCAAGCTGCTGCGCGAGTTGTGGAAAATACCACCCGTTTACTGGTGAAATCCTATAAAGAATTGAAAATCGGCCAAACCGATGCTTTTGGTATGCAATATGTTTACCGCAAAGATCCTGCCGCACAAGCACAAGATGAATATAAACGCACGCAAGCTTTGTTTAAAATTAAGCTAGAACTAGAAGCTAATGAAAAACTGGCTTTAAACAACCAACGAATAATGAAAGAGCTACAAACTCTAGCCAAAGACGCCTCGTTATTACCCATGGATAACTTATTATTTGGTGACCGTGTGTCAGATAAAAGCTCAATTAAGGAGCAATTACAATGAATGATATAATGAGAAAATTAATCATTGTGATTATTTTTGCTGTTGGTATTAGTATGTACTACTACTCCTATACCAAGACTAAAAACCAAATATGGGGGGAATCTCAAGGTCAGCCCTATATGGTAATTGCGGGACAAAAACCAACAGATGCAACGGTTAGTGCTCGAGTTAATTACTTTGGTCGTGGTGAAGCTTGCTCTGGCTGGGCTTGGAGTGCTTCTAGTGGCAAAACCAGTAAAAATATTTATAACGAAAGCTTCAAAATTGAACACAACTTTTCAAATGATCCGACTCGTTATGAGCTTAGGGTTCCTTATCAAACTAGGCAGCCAGAAAAAGGTTGTTTCACTGATTTGTCAGATATGGAAGTGATTGCTAAAAATGATGTTGATACAGTAGGATTTGCTACTTTAAGAATCCATCAAGCAGGTAATGATTACTATAACAAAGCAATTTCATTAGATTCAAAAATTGAAGCAAGAAATTGCGAACGATATTACTCTAAGCATTTAAATATTTGGACTGATGGTTTTGGTTGTTATTATTTTGTAGGCCAGAAAAAAATCTAAAGATCAAGAGTTTAATGCTGAGACTGTCTACTTCGATTTTTCTCAGTTCAACGATGACACTGTCATTCACTACGATATTTTAGCGGGTAAGGATTATCGTAGTGAACCGTTAGAACCGAAGACGGGTGAATGACAATTTCCGTTGATACTATCATTCCCATATTAAAAACTTACATCCCTATATCCTCAACATGAATACGCCCATCAGTTATTGCTGGTGGGTTTTCTTTTTTGAGGATAATACATCAATGCAAACCTTATCTAATCTTGATATCCAACCAACCATATTGCCTGTTTCTAAAGTGCTAAAATCCCACCTAAATGAGCGGTTGTCTCAATACCTGCAAGCATCAAACCCCGCCATTTTATCCCCCCAAACCCAATCCATTACTTTTAATTTTAAAGACACCAGTTATACCGCTGAAGAAGGGGGGGCATCCTGTTGAAATTATGCTTAAGCGTACCGATTCAAATCAGCCCTGGACGCTGGCTTATATTACGGACTTTGCGTATTTAGGTCGTGTCTATCCTGAACTAGAGCGTTGTTTGGATTTTGATTTTCAATCCGGTAGCTGCTTTTTATTTCCGGCCTGTTACTGGCAATCGTTAAAAAATAATAAGCATGCTTCAGAGCTGTATGCTTTATGGGAGACAGCATTTTTACAATACTTAGAGATGGACTCTTATAACCAGATATCAGTGCGACTTCTTTAGTGGTGAAGATTTTAATATTTATTTCAAATGGGCCGTTGATATTGTTGTTAATGATTTCATTCGGCCCTATTAAGTGAGGGTTCATGAGTCGAGAAAAACACATTGAATACGCGCTAACAGTGTACCGCTTATTGTCTGATAGGCATTGGACTGACTGCGCTGGTGGATATTCATCAATCGTTATTAGCGTTAGGGGACTGGCTCAGCATGCCCTTTGAGCCGTAACTAGAGGCGATATTAAGTGCGCTCTATCGAGAGCATCAAATCTTACTGGTGTATGCCTCCTCCTTTACCGAACGCTGCTGAGGTAGCCCCTGAAGCGCTTAAGAATGTGAATAGTCATCACACGATGAAGACAGATGATGTTAAAGCCGAGATGATTATCCCGGTGAGTCATTGGCGAGTTTGGTTATTAGCTTTATCACCATTGATTGGGTGTGTCATTGTCTCATTTGTGGCAGCGGTCTTAAATGATGGTCATGAAGCTAAAATGCTTCGAGATATTGCCAATAATTATTTTGTCTATTTTCCAATATGGATAGCGACGGTGCTGCTGGCTTGGTTCTTAGATATTCGGTATCAAAATTGAGGAAATAAACAACAATTTTGTACAATACTGACGTTAGTGAAGATTTTATTGTGTAGGGCAATTACGTAAAAGGACTACATGATGATACCAAACAACGACAACTTTTGGCTTAGGCAAGCACCGCACATAACCTCCATAGCAACACTGGGACCAGAAGGATCCAGCAGCCAGTGTGCAGCAAAATATCTATCCAGTCTTATTGGAGAGCAATTAAATATATTATTATTCAGTACCTTTGAGCAAGCGTCAAAGCATGTAGAGTCAAATGATACTTGTTTACTCCTTGTCGCAAATGCATATCAAAGGGTTGATAATTTCTACATGAATAATCAAACGCTTCTTTTAGGTTCATTTTTTTTTTGCTCCTCCTACCTATTACTTAGCATGTAAAGATATCTCTGAACTCACATTTAAAATATTGAGTAAGAAGACAATATCTATAGCGTCTCACCATGCACCTCTATCTAGATTAGAAGACCTCATACAATCGTCTGAAAAAAGAGTTTCTGGTATACGGAAATCTCAAATTGATGTGCAACTCATTGACTCTACAAGCGTTGGTGCCCAAAAAACCGCCTTAGGGAAAGTAGATTGCTGTCTCGCAAATATCGATGCAATAAATCTTCACAATCTCACGGTCATTTCTCAGCCCCTACATATTGAAATGACATGGGCTGCATTTTCTAAAAACACAACCACTCAAAAGGAATTTGATAATGGAAAGCAACAAGTGCGTATTAGTCATTGATAAGGAACTCCCATTAGGAGTTATAGCCAACACTGCTGCGGTACTCACCCTTAGTTTAGGTAAAGTTCATCCTGAACTGGTTGGTGAGAGTATTACAAACCGAGATGGGGGAAAACATCTTGGTATAACTCGAATACCTATTCCCATTCTGGCCAGCAGTAGTGACGAGATCAAAATTATTCGAGATAAGCTCCAACCTGTAACAACGCTCGTGGATTTTTCGAGTGTAGCTAAAGGGACAAAAAATTATGAGGAGTATTCAAGTGCTATTGCTGGGACTGAAGCGAAAGATATTGAGTACCTTGGTATTGCAGTCTATGGAGATAAAAAAGTTATTGCGAGATACACCGGAAATATGAGGTTAATGCGATGAATAAATTAATAGAAATGGTACTCGTGTCTGGTTCTCCATATCAACGTGGCTCATATTTAAGCCCTGATGAACAACCCGTATCCCTAGTTGCATTAAGTGATTTTTTTATTGATGTCCATCCAGTCACAAATGAAGAATTTTCGGTATTTGTCAATCAGAAAGGCTACGAAATAGCAGAGTATTGGTCTGAAGAGGGATTTAAATTCATTCAAGACAATGAAATAACAGAGCCGTTGTATTGGCGAAATCCAAAGTGGAATGGTGCGAAACAGCCAGTGACTGGGATAAGTTGGTATGAATCCGAGGCATACGCAAATTTCGTTGGAAAAGAGCTCCCAACAGAAGCTCAATGGGAGTTTGCAGCAAAAGGTAACGATAATAGATTATATCCGTGGGGCGATTCCCTGCCATCTACTTCAATCGCTAATTATGCTCCTGACTGTGAGCCATTAGAATTTGATAGATGTTCTACTGAGTGGGATGCCCACCCTCAAAATCGTTCTCCCTTTGGGTGTATGGACATGGGGGGTAATTTAGCTGAGTGGTGTCAAGATAACTACCAGCCTGATTATTCATGGGATAAGACTCATTCAGATCCTGTTTATATTAGTGAGCGACAGGCTGATCACATTGTTCGTGGAGGCTCAGGTCTTCATGATGAGGATTACATGCGTTGTACATGTAGAGATAATTACCCACCAACAGTACGAGACAACATTGTCGGATTGCGCTGCGTTAAAAATTTATAAGGAGATACTCGAAACATGCAAACACCACATATTGAAAAGAAACCTTCTTCTCTTCGTTACTATCAAGAAGGACCGCCAGAATCATTTGACGCTATAGATATGTCTACTTGGACCTTGAAGGTATTTTTACCTTACGAGTCGTCACCAATTCAAATCACATTTGAAGAGCTCAAAAATATATCCACCATTACGGAAAATAGAAGAGTCGTTTGTGTATGCAATTGGAGTATAAGAAGAAATTGGACGGGTATATTACTGGAAGACCTATTCGATTATTTGGGAATAAATCCATCAAGGTATCGTTGCTACAATTTAAAACAGCTTAGTTTGGGTACAGCGAAAGGAGTTTATGACTCAACCATCGAACTTAGCAACGCTTTTGAAAACCGAGCAATGATAATTTGGGCTATTGATGGTGCGGCTTTGTCGTTGGAGGAGGGGTATCCAATCAGATTTGTTGATTTCTCATTATATCGCTATAAGGGAGTTAAGTGTCTATCTGAGTTATATATAACTGACGAGTTTGAACAGGGGTATTGGGAAGGGAAGGCTGGCTATTGTAAGATGGGTAAGATCAAGCCTAAAAGATATCGAATCGTTGATTTACAAGAGCATCGGTTCATCGATGGTACTGGTGAGGTAACGGAGTTTTAAGGAACGATAATGATGTCACTATTAATAGCGATGGCAGTTTTTGCCTTGGTCACTTCGATCTCACCGGGCCCAGTAAATATTTTAGCCACTGTAACAGGTGCTAATCACGGATATACCCGTACCATGCCTCATATCACTGGTGCTACTTTCGGGTTTGTGTCAATTTTGTTTCTGTTGGGATTAGGGTTGTCGCAATTCATGACCGAGACTCCTTATTTAGCTAAGGGGATGACGTATGTAGGAGGTGGTTTTCTATTATACCTCGCCTATAAAGTAGCCACCCAAGAACTGGCAACCAAAAGTGAAGGTTCAGAAGAAAGCAGTGCTGCACCATCATTCTTACAGGGAATGATGTGTCAGTGGTTGAACCCTAAAGCGTGGGTTGTTTCTCTTGCTGGTATTTCAGTTTTTTATACGGGACACAACGTAGGGCAGGAAATATTACTATTATTCTGTGGAATATTTTTTGTCGTTTGCTACATTTCAATTTCAGCGTGGGCACTACTTGGGGTTACCATTAGCTCTATTATAGACACTCCTAAGCAATTCAGGACGTTTAACATTACTATGGGACTACTACTAGCGTTAACAGTTATATATACTTTCTTTATATCTAGTTAAAACAGTATTAGTTGATATGGCTAAACAACAATTTTACCGGTCCAATATAATTCCAATAGAACTGCGTTGTTCCACTAATTCAAACGCATGTTACGGTAAACATACTCACGAAGAGTTTTCTGTTGGATCGGTAGATTCAGGCCAAAGTGATTATTTTAATAACAATATAAACAGAAAAATTGAAATGGGCTCTCTTGTCATAGTGAACCCATTGGACGCTCATTCATGTAACCCTATTCCGGATACGAATTGGAGCTATAAAATGCTGTATGTGTGTCCGGAGTGGTTGGCTAACATACAATCCATGATTGTAGATAATCCGTCAAAAAAGTTCATACCATTCTCAACTATTAGTACTGATTCTTCAGAGCTCTACTGGCAGTTTCAATCATTAGCAGACTCAATCATAAACAATGTCGATCATATGAAAGTGGAAGAAGAAAGTATCGCATTTTTCGCTAATTTATTTCACAATGCCAACGCCCTAGATATCGACGATCTGAGTCTAAAAAAAGCAAATATTACTAAGGCTTATTGTTTTATTCGAGACAATTTCAAAAACAATATCTCAATTAAAGAGATTGCTCAATATTCTGGATTAAGTGAATATCACTTAATTCACTCTTTTCGAAAGTCTTATGGAATAACGCCTCATGCCATGCAAATTGCCATGCGGATAAATGAAGCGAAAGTATTGCTAAAAAAAGGACATAATATTGTATCAGTTGCCACTGAATTAGGGTTCAATGATCAAAGTCACTTTCATCGCAATTTCAAAAAGCTAGTAGCTGCCACTCCAGCTCAATACAAAGATTGAGCCTAATGGTCAGTTATAGTGGCGAGTTAAACCTGATCATAGCTTTGGATTTGTCACCATATTTCCTTATCTTAACGTTCGTTATATTGTTTGTTATTGTAACTTGGAAATGTCCCATGAGAACTTGGAAGATATAAATCATATGGGCTGTCTTCGGGCAGCTTCTTTTTTATCTATATTTACATTGCTTTTAATTGTTTCATTCCGGTCACAGATAAGCTCCCTCTAGATGCTTGTTCAATGTACTCCAGCAGCACATCATTGGCATGCGCCGTTCTAGATAGTTTGTACGGTTGTAAGAGGCTCGTATCTGTTTATTAATGCAGGCTTTTGTTGTCAGCTATCATTTTTTGCATAGCATTTTCATGTTGCCGTACCCGGAGCCGTACCCAGAATGGATTATGGTATAGGGTTATTGTGGTAACTATTTGTTTTTACTTTCTAAAAACACACCTACTTCCATATGGTGAGTGAATGGAAACTGATCAAACAGAGCAAAGCGAGTAATGTTATGAGTTTGCGCTAGAATCTCTAAGTTGTCTTTTAAGGTTTCTGGGTTACAAGAGATATACATAATGCGCTCATAACCTTGCACCATTTTACAAGTCCCTTCATCCATACCTGAACGTGGTGGATCAACAAAAATGGTATTGCAGTTATAACTGGATAAATCGATATTATTGTCTTTTAAGCGGCGGAATTCTCGCTTGCCTTCCATTGCATCGGTAAAGTCTTCTGCTGACATACGAATGATTTGCACATTATTGATATTATTGGCTTTGATATTGTACTGAGCAGAATCGACCGATGGCTTAGCCAGTTCTGTTGCCAGCACTCGTTCAAAGTTCTGTGCTAAAGCCAGTGAGAAGTTGCCGTTACCGCAATAAAGCTCTAGTAAATCTCCTTGGCTGTCTTGAGTGCAGTCGACTGCCCATTCCAACATTTTTTGCGCCACAATGCCGTTTGGCTGGGTAAAGCTATTTTCAACTTGCTGATAAATGTAAGGCTTGCCATTTACGTGCAGCTTTTCTACTACGTAGTCACGATCCATGACAATTTTCATTTTGCGGGCGCGACCGATGAGATCTAAGTTGAAGCCTTCTTCATTGAGTCTTTGTTTTAGTGCGCGCGCTTCTTGTTTCCATTCGTTATTCAGTTGGCGATGGTAGAGTAGCGATACTAAAATCTCACCACTTAAGGTCGACAGAAAGTCCACTTGGAATAATTTGGTTCTTAATATCGCATTATCTTTCATGGCATCCATGAGTAGCGGCATTAAGTCATTAATCAATCGACTTGCGGTTGGGAAGTGATCAACACGATATTTTTGGCGAGTCGCTTGGTCGAACATGATGTAGTACATGTCTTCGCCTTCGTGCCATACGCGAAATTCCGCCCGCATACGATAATATTGTTCAGGGGATTCAAATACTTCAATTTCTGGCGTAGTAAATTCACCAAACATGTCGCCTAGGCGCAGCAACTTTTGGTCGAGTTGTTGAGCGTAGCTGGTGGTGTCGCTAGTGTGAGTTGCCATAAGAAGCCTTTTATTTGAAACCGTGAACAAGGAGCGCAGATTTTATCCATCGAGAACCAGATGTCCAGTTTTGTATTGAGCTGATTTCGATATATTGATTTTTTGAATGAAGTTAAGAAAAACATCATCTACTGTTAACTATCAGTAGACATCAAGATCTTAGCACTTTAGGATGCAATCAACTGGTGCTTATCCTATTCATGTATGAATAATGATGGCTGAAAAGGGAATTTGGTGTAAATCCAGAACTGACGCGCAGCGGTAAGAAGAACGAAACTTTTAGGTGTATAGCCAGACACTACCTTAATGAGGTGGGAAGTTGAAAGGAGTAGGTGATAGTATCGAATACTGTCGAGCTTTAAGTCCGAATACCTGCCAGTGATTCAGAGCAATTGCTCATTATGTTTCTCGCGTTTTAGGACTTATTAACAATGAAAAAAACGGTTTTAGTAACCGCGATCAGTAGTCTTGCTGGTGGCGTTTTCCTTTCTTTATCTCCTTTTGCTGTAGCGCAAGAGTCAGTATCCTCTACCGATGTGATGTTGGTGACCGCGACTAAGCGTACTGAGCCAGTGACCAATCTTGTTACCCCTATTATCGAAATTTCTAAGCAAGATATTACTGACTCTCAAGCCAATACGTTAAATGATGTATTGCGCCAATTACCTGGTGTGCAATTAAGTGCCAATGGTGGTCCTAATCAACCAACTCGCTTGTACGTTCGCGGTAGTAGTGATGTGTTGGTGTTGTTTAATGGTGTTCGCTTAGGCAGTGCTACGTTAGGGTATTCAGATATCAGCCAAGTACCGTTAGCCGGTGTTGAAAAGATAGAGTACTTACGTGGCTCACGTGCTGCCGTTTATGGTGCCGATTCTAGTGCTGGGGTAATAAACATTATTACTCATGGCAATAATCAAGAGACAACTGGTAGTGTTAAAGCGACAGGTGGCTCTAATGGTTATCAAAGTTATACAGGATCGGTCGCGATGGTACCGAGTGATAAAGCTTGGTTGAATGTGACGACTCAATATCAACATTCTGATGGCTATAACGTGGCTGAGTTTGGTGATGATGACCGAGATGGGTATGAGAATAGTAACTTTGTGGCAGATTGGGGTGTGCAGTTAGATGATAGCTGGATTATCCGCATGAATGGTTATTATCATCAAGGGCAAACCGAATACGACTATATACCTAGTTATAATGGTATGTATGATCAGGATAAAAATAAAACTCAAAATTATAATGTGAATGGGCAATTTATTTATACCACGGATCGTTTTGTTTCCAATTTGACTTACGGTAATAGTCAAGATAGTTCTAAGGCATACAATAACTCCCCTTCTTTAAAAACCATCACTAAGCGAAATCAGGTTACTTGGCGTAATAACTTTCAGGTCACCAAAGTTGACTCAATTGGATTTGGCGCTGAATACTTAAATGATGATGTCAGTGATTCAGATACAGTGTATGAAGAGCAAGAACGTGACAATAAAGCGGCTTATCTTACCTTGGGTCACAATGGTGAGGTTATCCAATTAGAAGGCAGTGTTCGCTTTGATGATAATGAACAATTTGGTGATAAAACCACTTGGCAACTTGGTGCTGGCTGGCAATTTGTTGAATCATTGCGATTAACGGCTAATGTCGGTACTGGCTTTAAAGCGCCAACTTTTAATCAACTTTATTATCCGGGGTATTCTAATCCAGATTTGCAGCCAGAAGAGTCGACTAATTATGAGGTGGCAATCGAAGGTGAGCATAGCTTCTTAAGCTGGCGTTTAGCTGGTTTCTATAATGATATCGATAATCGAATCAGCTGCCAGTCTGCTTTCTCTACCTGTGAAAATGACAGCTTAATTATTCAAGGTGTTGAATGGGTAGGGAGCTTTGACACTGGCCCTCTATACCACCAAGTTTCATTGGAATATTTAGATCCGGAAGATAAAGCGACCGGTGATGATGCGATTCGTATTGCTCGCCAAAACTATAAATGGCAAGTCGGTTATCAAGCGGAAACTTGGCAAGCAAACCTAAGCTATGTATACCAAGGCAAACGTTATGATAGTGGTGATGTTCGATTAGATGGTTATAGCTTAGTGAACTTAGGTGCAAGTTATAACCTGACTCAGCAATGGATAGTTTCGGCCAAAGTTGAAAACCTATTCGATGTCGATTACGAAACTGCTGCTAACTATATTGAACCGGAAAGAACCTACTATGGTTCGATAGCTTACCAATTCTAATATTACGCAATCTAAGTGCCCTCTATATCTTCGAGGGCATTTTTATCTTCCCCTGTGTTTTATTTCCATCCATTTAGTTAGCAGAGTATCATGCAACCAGTACCGTTTATCATGAGTAAGTGTTGTGGGTCATTCAGCTAATTTCATTCCAAAAGTATTAATCTTCGATTCCGGTGTCGGTGGGCTTTCAGTCTATCAGCAGATCCAAGCACGATACCCTCAGCTAGATTATCTGTATCTCTTTGATAACGAGGCTTACCCATACGGAGAGCTTCCAGAGCAAGTTCTCATTGAGCGAGTGGTTAAGTTGGTTGCCAATATCATTACTAAGCAAAGTATTGATATCGTGGTGATCGCCTGCAATACCGCCAGTACAATTGTCTTACCTCACTTGAGACAAGCATTGAATATTCCGGTTGTTGGCGTGGTTCCTGCGATTAAACCTGCAGCGGCAATATCAAAACAGGCGATTGGCTTGATCGCGACACCTGCAACGATAAAGCGTCCTTATACGCATGACCTCATCTCGCAATTTTCATCTGATATTGAGGTGAAACTATTAGGTTCGACGCGTTTAGTGATGATGGCAGAAGAAAAGCTCAGAGGGAAAACGGTTGATTTAGATGAATTGAAAGAAACATTACGGCCATTAATCAATAAGATAGATGTAGCAGTACTTGGTTGTACTCACTTTCCGTTATTGAAATCTGAAATTCATCAAATATTTGGCTCGAAAGTCACAATGATTGATTCAGGTGAAGCCATTGCGATGAGAGTTGGGGCGGTATTACAGGTCGAACCACAAAAGAATAACCAATCGAAGAAAAATCATTACTCCATATACAGCAGTGCCGCACCATGGGATGGCGCGGCACTGAATAAAGGGCTAGAACACTTTGGTTTTAGTCCTGTTGAGATTCTCCAGTTTCAGGATGCTTAGGATCATTAGCAACACGCACTTTTAAAGTACGTTGCATATAATCTTTTTCGTTCAGTGAAGAAATCACGCTATCCGTATCTGATTCTGCTACTACAACAAAACCAAAACCACGACGTTTACCGGTTCTCTTATCTTTCATTAAGCGAACAGCAAAAACTTCACCGTATTCAGAGAAAAGCTGACGAACGTTAGACTCATTGGCTTTATAAGGAAGGTTACCTACATAAAGCGTTTGAGTTGAAGCTTTGTCAGATGAGCTTTGAGATTGTGTTGACGAAGAAGAGTTAGACGTAATAAAGAAGGTAGCGACAACACCAATTAAAAAGCTTCCCCACGCTGGGATTATATTAGTTAGGAAAAAGATAATGGTGCCAAGTACTGCAAGAGCGATGACCAATATGGTCGATTTTTTTGAGTTCATATCTGCATACTACTAGTTGAATAAAAGGAAATAAGAATACGTCTATATAAAGTAGACATATAGATCTTACGTTTAATAGCTAACATTTACCAACTTATTGCTGTGATACTGCTCAAAATGTTTAAACTATAATCACTAAACCTTAGTTTGATTTAAAAATAGGCAATCAAAAATTAAATTTAAAAAAGCGCTTGCTAACCTAAAATAACTCCCTATAATGCGCCATCACTAACACGGAGTAAGCAGTAATGCAGGCCTTGTTGGTACAGCGTCCAAGCCTTTTAACGGCAAGTAAAAATAAATCTAAAAAATGTTTGACACTATGATTTATTGAGCTAAAATGGCCGCCCTGTTCGACGAGACGCACTAAGCGATTTCAATAAGAACAACGCTCTTTAACAATTTAAACCTATCAATCTGTGTGGGCACTCGT
>NZ_JBLWZK010000017.1:0-62366 GCF_048266485.1 Vibrio sp.
GCTATGACAAGTTATGGTTACTCATATCTTAGTAAAGTATTTGATATTAAATTTAGAGATTCATCTGTTTATCGGTATAACTACGTACCTAGTGATGTGTTTGAATCGTTTGAAATGGCCGAGTCAAAAGGTGCATTTTTTAATACCGAAATAAAAGGAATCTACCCTTATATTAAACTCTCGGAATAACCCAAAAGGGTGCCCCATTGGCACCCTTCTCTTCCTTTCGTCGCTGACTAGATTAGCCATTTTCTAACTTACTGGTTTTCTAGCAGCTCTTTACCGTTAATCGCGATTTTACGTGGTTGCATCGTTTCTGGGATTTCACGTTCCAGATCGACGTGCAATAAACCATTTTCCATATTCGCGCCTAACACTTTTACGTAGTCCGCGAGCTGGAATTTACGCTCAAAATCACGCTCTGCGATACCTTGATAAACGTAGTTTTTGCCTTCTTCCGGCTGACGTTCACCACGAACGATTAGCATGTTTTCATGCTGAGTAATATCAAGATGCTCTTCCGAGAAACCTGCCACCGCCATTGTAATACGGTAGTGGTTATCGTCTTTTTTCTCGATATTGTATGGAGGGTATCCGCCTGAGGTATTTTTGGCGTTATTGGTTTCCATTAGGTTTAATAAACGATCAAAACCAATGGCGTTACGGTATAAAGGTGAGAAGTCTACATTACGCATAATACTATCCTCTAATTTAAGCAATAGTGTGCAAGTTTTCGACTCGAGCCGAAACTCGCGATTTAGTTTAAGTGCCTACCTATAACCCTATCGGCGAAATAGATTCAGCGTTGCAAGGGTCCACTCTTTATCGTTATCACAAAGTCTTTATAAGAAAAAACTTCAGAGTCAGAGCTTATCGGCATCCCTTTCAAGATCATATATAAGGTCGAAAAAATGGCTTTCAAGAGGATAATTAAATTTTTTAATCTATTTTTCTATTTCCCTAAAAACAAAAAAACCCTTTGCATGAACAAAGGGCTTTTAAAGATTTCAGTTAGCGTTTCAGACTACACGTCTAAATCTAAACATCCAAGTCTAAACATCTAGGTTCGCTACTTTCAATGCGTTGTCTTCAATGAACTTACGACGAGGTTCTACCTGGTCACCCATCAATGTTGTAAACAACTCATCGGATGCAACGGCATCATCAATAGTTACTTGCATCATGCGACGAGTTTCTGGGTCCATAGTGGTTTCCCAAAGTTGATCTGGGTTCATCTCACCTAGACCTTTGTAACGCTGTAATGATAAGCCACGACGTGATTCTTTGATCAACCATTCAAGCGCAGCAGAGAAAGTCGACACTTCTTGAGTACGCTCACCACGTTTCACATAAGCACCTTCTTCAACTAAGCCATCTAATGCTTCAGAAAGATCCGCTAAACGGCCGTATTCTTTAGAGTTTAGTAAGTCTAAAGACACAACGTATTCGTGCATCACACCGTGAGTACGAACCACTAGTTTAGCAATGCTAACACCTAGATCTTCATGTTTTTCAACTTCAAGAGAGTACTGGCTCGCACCAACTTCTTTAGCATTCAATTGCTCAACGAGTTTCTGACCCCAAGCTTGAACTTTTTCAGCATCTTGGCACATTTCAGCGGTTAAACGTGGAATGTAAGTTAACTCGTTAATCATTGCATGTGGGTAGCGACGGCTCATACGCTTAATTAACTTGATACCTTCATTGTATTGAAGAACCAACTTCTCAAGCGCTTCACCTGTCATGGCCGGTGCTTGTGGGTTTACATATAACGCAGCCCCATCAAGTGCCAGCCCCGCTTGGTAAAGCTCCATCGCCTCTTCATCTTTAATATATTGCTCTTGTTTGCCTTTCTTCACTTTATAAAGTGGTGGCTGAGCAATGTAGATGTAACCACGTTCGATAAGCTCTGGCATTTGACGATAGAAGAAAGTCAAAAGTAGGGTACGGATGTGAGAACCATCGACGTCGGCATCGGTCATGATAATGATGTTGTGGTAACGCAGTTTATCTGGATTATATTCATCGCGGCCAATACCACAACCTAGTGCAGTAATTAGCGTTGCCACTTCTTGTGAAGACAGCATTTTATCAAAACGTGCTTTTTCAACGTTTAGGATTTTCCCTTTAAGCGGTAAAATCGCTTGGTTTTTACGGTTACGTCCCTGCTTGGCTGAACCACCAGCAGAGTCCCCTTCCACAATGTATAGTTCAGAAAGAGCTGGATCTTTTTCTTGGCAATCAGCAAGTTTACCTGGCAGACCTGCTAAATCTAACGCACCTTTACGACGAGTCATATCACGAGCTTTACGCGCGGCTTCACGAGCACGAGCGGCATCAATGATTTTGCCACAAACAATTTTCGCTTCATTCGGGTTTTCAATTAAGAACTCAGACAGTTTTTCGCTCATCGCTGATTCAACAGCCGATTTCACCTCTGAAGAAACCAGTTTGTCTTTGGTTTGACTTGAAAATTTTGGATCTGGCACCTTCACCGAAACCACAGCCGTTAGACCTTCACGAGCATCATCACCCGAAGTCGCCGCTTGTGCTTTCTTAGAGTAACCTTCTTTATCCATAAAGTTATTCAAAGTACGTGTTAAGGCACCACGGAAGCCGGCTAAGTGAGTACCACCATCGCGTTGTGGGATGTTGTTGGTAAAACAGTATACGCCTTCTTGGAAGGTGTCATTCCATTGCATTGCCACTTCAACAGTAATGCCGTCTTCTTCACGAGCGTGGTCAAAGTAGAAAATCTTTTGGTGAATTGGCGTTTTGTTGCGGTTTAGATGCTCAACGAAAGCACGGATACCGCCTTCAAACATAAAGTGATCACTTTTATCTTCTTCACGTTCGTCAGTTAATTTGATCGAAACACCTGAGTTTAGAAATGATAATTCACGTAAACGCTTAGCTAAAATATCGTAAACAAATTCAATATTGGAAAAGGTTTCTTCACTTGGCCAAAAACGAATACGGGTACCGCTTTCTTCGGTTTTACCGATCACAGCAAGTGGAGCTTCTGGCACACCGTGTTTATAAACTTGTTGATGGATTTGGCCTTGACGCTTGATAGTTAACTCTACTTTTTCCGATAAGGCGTTAACCACTGAAACACCTACACCGTGCAAGCCACCAGAAACTTTATAAGAGTTATCATCAAACTTACCACCAGCATGCAGTACTGTCATGATAACTTCAGCGGCTGAAACACCTTCTTCTTCGTGCATCTCGGTTGGAATACCACGGCCGTCATCGCTCACCGATACAGAGTTATCTTCATGAATGGTGATTATGATGTCTGAACAATGGCCAGCTAATGCTTCATCAATTGAGTTATCGACGACCTCAAACACCATGTGGTGAAGGCCAGTACCATCATCAGTATCACCGATATACATCCCTGGACGTTTACGTACAGCATCTAGCCCTTTAAGTACTTTAATACTCGATGAATCATAGCTATTTGCAGAATCATTGTTATTCGACATGAATTGTTCTCGCCTTAATTATCCTTGCTCTATTTTGCCATGTTCCACATGAAACATCCTGCTATTTTCACTTTGCATTTCAGCAATGTGACTTGCAGTAATAGAGCTTACAAAAACCTGTGCCTGCGTTTGCTTTAAATATTCTGCAAGACGCCCTCGACGTTGACCATCTAGCTCTGAGGCAAAATCATCAATTAAATAAATACACTGCTTACCTGTGGTGTCGGTTAGGTGCTGACCTTGCGCTAAACGCAAAGCACACACCATGAGCTTTAATTGCCCACGAGACAAAACATCTTCCACTGGCGTCGCATTAATTTTTAGTTTTAGATCGGCTTTATTCGGTCCACTAAAGGTGTAACCGAGTTGCTGATCACGCTCGAAATTTTTTTGTAAAATTTCAGCATAGGGCGTGTCTTTATCCCACCCTCTATAATACTGAATTTTCACTTCAAATTCAGGTAAAAATACACCACAAATGTGTTCTGCCACTTGTTTTAGCTGTGTGACATAGTCAAAGCGCCACTGGCTAATGGTTTCCGCCAATTCGGCCAGTTCTTTATCCCAATAACTCAGCTCTTGATAACCACTTGCGGTCTTCAATAATGCATTTCTTTGTTTAATTAAACGCTTTAAACGTGCCCACTTTTCATAGAAGCTAGGTTGAGTATGAAATACGCCCCAATCAATAAAAGCTCGACGAAACTTAGGCCCTTCCGTCAGCAGTTCAAAGCCCTCGGTATGGATTAACTGTAGAGGCAAAATTTGCGCCAGTTGAGCAATCTTCTGCCCACTTTGGCCACCAATTTTTACTTCACTGCGACCATCTCGTTGTTTATTGATACCAATTGGCAACTCAAAGTTATCCTCAAACAAAAAGCGACCATGGACAAACAACTCGCTTTGTTCATTTTGGATCACTCGCCCTGTTAAGGTGCTTTTAAATGAACGGCCATGTCCAAGCAAATAAATCGCTTCTAATACACTGGTTTTGCCGCTGCCATTTGGCCCGACAAGAAAATTAAAGCCTGATGATAACGAGATATCACAGGCTTCAATATTGCGAAATTGCTTTATAGATAAACGAGTTAATGGCATTTATAAGCGAATCGGCATAACAACATACATCGCAGACGTATCTTCAATATTCTCAACCAAAGCACTCGCGTTAGCATCACTCATCGACATACGCACGGTTTGGCATTTTAGAGTGTTCAAAATATCCAACACATAGCTCACGTTAAAACCAATTTCTAATGGCTCACCTTGGTAGTTCACATCAAGGTTTTCTTCTGCTTCTTCTTGCTCTGGGTTATTAGCAGTAATGCGCATTTCTGAGCCAGCTAAATTCACTCGTACGCCACGGAATTTCTCATTTGATAAAATCGCGGCACGTGAGAATGATTGACGCAACGCTTCACAATCCGCTTCGAGCGTTTTATTGGTTGATTGCGGCATTACGCGGCGATAATCCGGGAAACGGCCATCAACTAGCTTAGAAGTGAAGGTAAATTCGTTTACATTGGCGCGAATATTAGAACTACCAATTTGTAATGTTACTTGCTCCTCAGGGCGGTCTAGTAGCTTAACTAACTCTAACACGCCTTTACGCGGTACGATCACTTGTTGTTGTGAGTACTCACCAACTAATGAGGTTTCAGCCACTGCCATTCGGTGACCATCGGTGGCTACTGAACGTAACGTAGTACCTTCAATTTCAAACAGCATGCCGTTTAGGTAGTAACGTACATCTTGGTTCGCCATTGAGAATTGGGTTTTTTCGACTAAATGGCGCAATTCACCTTGAGTCACGGTCACTTCGGCTTCACTAGTCCAGTCTTCAATATTTGGAAAATCAGACGCTGGCAATGTGGCTAATGAGAAACGACTACGGCCAGATTTAATCAATAAACGCTCATCATCCAGCGTAACATCAATCTGAGCGCTATCTGGTAGACCACGACAAATATCAAGGAACTTACGTGATGGAACGGTCGTGCTACCTGGTTCAAAGTTGTCTTCTAGTGCCAAGCGACAAACTAATTCCACTTCAAGATCGGTCGCAGTAATCGACAATTCACCATTATCAACTTTAATTAATAAGTTACCCAAAATAGGCAAACTTGAGCGACCACCAAGAGCACCAGACACCTGCTGCAAAGGTTTAATCAATTGAGTACGTTCGATGGTAAATTTCATAATCTACTCTAAATAATCTAATTCTATTAAAAACACAGCCAAAACAGCACTAAAGATAGCTTATTAAGAAGACAGGGTACGAATCAAGTTCGAGTAATCTTCTTTAATATCATGGCTTTCTTCTCGTAACTCTTTGATTTTACGACAAGCGTGTAACACCGTGGTATGGTCGCGACCACCAAAAGCATCACCAATTTCGGGTAAGCTGTGGTTGGTTAATTCTTTCGATAATGCCATCGCCAATTGACGAGGACGAGCAACTGAACGAGAGCGACGCTTAGATAATAAGTCAGCCACTTTAATTTTGTAATATTCAGCGACCGTTTTTTGAATATTATCGATAGTCACCAGCTTTTCTTGTAACGCTAGTAAATCACGCAGTGCTTCACGTACGAAATCGATGGTAATTGGACGCCCGGTAAAATTGGCATTGGCAATCACGCGGTTTAATGCACCTTCCAACTCACGTACGTTTGAACGTAGACGCTTAGCAATAAAGAATGCCACTTCATCAGCAAGGGTAATTTGGTGATCTTCAGCTTTTTTCATCAAGATCGCGACACGAGTTTCCAGTTCAGGAGGTTCTATCGCTACGGTAAGCCCCCAACCAAAACGTGATTTCAAACGATCTTCTACCCCGTTGATCTCTTTTGGATAACGGTCAGAAGTCAAAATGATTTGCTGGTTACCTTCTAACAAGGCATTGAAGGTATGGAAAAATTCTTCTTGCGAACGCTCTTTATTGGCGAAAAATTGAATATCATCGATCAGTAAAGCATCAAGACTACGGTAATAACGTTTAAATTCTTCAATCGCGTTATTTTGTAGTGCTTTTACCATATCTTGCACAAAACGCTCAGAGTGCATGTACACCACTCGAGCATCTGGCTTATTTTCAACAATCGCATTACCTACCGCATGTAATAAGTGAGTTTTACCTAGACCCGTACCACCATATAAAAACAGTGGATTATAAGAAACACCGGGGTTATCGGAAACTTGTTTTGCTGCCGCTAGACCTAACTGGTTCGATTTACCCTCTACAAAGTTATGAAACTTATGCTTAGGGTTAACATTAGAACGGTGATTAACATCTATTACCACTTCACGTTCACCGGTATCCCAAGATTTATCTAATGGGCGGCTTTTTTGTAATTGCGCGGGAGCGGATGATTCTGCAGCCACATCGGCAGCAGTTCTTTTCGGTAATTCAACCGTACTTTGAACAGGTTTACTACCCACTTCAAAATGAAGATTTGGCGTATCTGAACCACAAAACTCTTTCAATAAACGGTTAATACTATTGAGATACTTATCACGCACCCAATCCAATACAAAGCGATTAGGGGCAAATAAGGTGAGAGTATTGTCATTGAGTTCAGCTTGCAGCGGTCTTACCCACATGCTGAATTCAGTTGCGGGAAGCTCTTCTTGAAGCTGTTGCGAACACTGCAACCATAACGAAGACGACACATTAACCTCACACGAAATGAAATGATCTGAAAGGAGAGTAATTCTACAGCTATCACTATAAGATCACCAGCAATAGATCCTGAGATCAGTGAATAAGATCTAAGTTATTCACAGTTTTTTTTCGATCTATCCCGATTTTGTGCACGATCAAGTAATTCAAATATTTTAATAAGTCATTTTTGCTATTTGGGGATAAAGTTACCCACAAGGTTAAAACTAAGTTTTGCAGACTTAGCAACACCAATTGTTATGATTAATAACATCTTGTTCTTAGATTTATCAATAGGTGAATAACTATAATGGAACTCCAATAATCTGGAGAATGAAACATGAGCCGAATTTTAAATAAAATTGTTACTGCTACCGCGCTATTTTTTGCTGTTACCAACTTTGCTCAAGCTGCGAATCAAGAAGTAAAAGTCGGCATGTCAGGAACCTACTTTCCTTTTACTTTTCAAAAATTTGATAAGCTACAAGGTTTTGAAGTGGATTTATGGAATGAGATTGGTCAGCGCAACCATTATGATGTGGAATTTGTCACCGCCAACTTCTCCGGTCTTTTCGGTCTACTCGAAACGGGCCGTATTGATACGATTTCAAACCAAGTAACCATGACTGATTCACGTAAAGCCAAATACTTATTCTCAGATCCTTATGTGGTTGATGGCGTACAGATCACAGTGAAAAAAGGCAATGACTCGATCAAAGGTGTTGAAGATCTTGCAGGCAAAACCGTCGCGGTTAACTTAGGTTCAAACTTCGAACAAGTACTACGTAGTTACGATAAAGAAGGCAAAATTAATATCAAAACTTACGATGCTGGTATTGAACAAGATGTGGTTCTCGGTCGTTCTGATGCCTTCGTCATGGATCGCCTATCAGCACTACAACTGATTAAAGCTAGTAACCTACCACTACAGTTAGCTGGTCAACCTTTTGAAACCATCGAAAATGCTTGGCCATTCGTTAATAACGAAAAAGGCAAAAAGCTACAATCGGAAGTAAACACGGCATTAGCTGCGATGCGTGAAGATGGTACTTTGGCTACTATTTCTGAAAAATGGTTTGGTGCGGATATTACTCGCAAATAATCTAACCTTTTCTTTTAACCGTTTACTCCTCTAACCGCTTTCTATATTCCTGATACATAAATCAGGAGTCAAGATAAGCGGTTTTGTATTTTAAACCGTTAAATTAATCAACCACCCGAATATTATAGTCTGTATCAAAATGTCACCTTAATTAGCACTAATGGCGGATTGAATGAACTCTGATTGTTTATGTCGGTCTTTAATGTCCAACTTGCTGAAATTACGTTTTTGAAAGGAACATCTTGATATGACGCTTCGTTTAACGTCCTCTAGCTTTTTAGGTAAAGTCTGGCAATTATCTAAACCTTATTGGCAATCTGAAGAAAAATGGATCGCTCGCGGTTTGTTATTGGCTATTGTAATACTCAACCTTGGCATGGTGTACATGTCAGTGGTTCTCAATAAGTGGAATTCTGATTTTTACAATGCTCTACAAGAGTTAGACAAAGATGTCTTCACCCACTTAATCCTAAAATTCTCCATCATCGCGGCGATTTTTATTGCTATTGCGGTGTATAGAATTTACCTCAATATGATGTTGCAACTGCGTTGGCGTCGTTGGCTAACCAATACCTATTTTAGTGAGTGGCTCAGTGATCGTTCGTACTTTCAATTAGAGCGCGGCAACCATCAAACTGACAACCCAGACCAACGTATTGCTGAAGATATCGACCAATTCACCGGAGATACCCTCAACTTATCTCTTGGGCTACTCAACTCAGTCGTCACGTTAGCGTCTTTTATTACTATTTTATGGGGCTTATCTTCTCCACTAAGCATTGATATTGCCAGTCATCATATTAATATACCCGGCTTTATGGTGTGGGCCGCTTTGCTTTATGCTGTGGTGGGTAGCTTTATCATGCACAAAATTGGTAAGCCGCTTATTGGTCTTAACTTTATGCAGCAAAAATTTGAAGCTAACTTCCGTTATTCAATGATGCGTTTACGTGAAAATGCCGAAGGCGTCGCGCTATATAACGGTGAAGATAAAGAACGTGAACTATTGGAGTTGCGCTTTACGGATGTGTGGAAAAATACCTGGCAAATCATGCGTAAACAAAAGCAGATTGTGGGCTTTAATAGTGGCTATAACCAAATCGCAATTATCTTCCCGATCATTATTGCCGCGCCAAGTTTTTTCTCCGGTGCTATCAAACTTGGTGGTCTAATGCAGGTCAATAATGCTTTTTCCCAAGTCATGGGCGCAGTCAGTTGGTTTGTCAGTTCTTATGCCAGTATTGCCAATTGGAAAGCCAGTGTTGACCGTTTAACCACTTATGACCAAGATATGATAGAGACCAAGCAACAATCAGCGCATTCCAAACTGTTAGTCTCTCGCCATCAAGATGATCATTTAGCCATTAATCAATGTACGATTAAATTACCCAATGGCACTACTTTAAGTAATTTGAACCAACTGACCTTACAAGCTGGTCAACATACTTTGATTTCTGGTAAATCAGGTATTGGTAAGAGTACGTTAATGAAAACCATTGCGGGAATTTGGCCGTTTTCAGAAGGCAACATTGAATTGGCCAAGCGTAGTTTGTTCTTACCGCAGAAACCTTATCTACCGACAGGTACATTACGTGAAGTATTGTGCTATCCGAATGTCGATATCAATATCAGCGATCAAGATATTGAACAATTATTGTCTGATTGCCAATTAACACATTTCAGTCATAAATTAGATGAGACCGAGCAATGGTCACACACAATGTCATCGGGTGAGCAGCAACGTGTCGCGATTGTTAGAGCGTTAATACTCAAGCCAACATGGTTATTTTTAGATGAAGCGACCTCATCACTCGATGAAGAAACAGAAAACTATTTATATCAACTATTAGAAAGCCGATTGCCCGATACCACCTTAGTAAGTATTGCGCATCGCAGTAAAGTTGCCCATTATCATCAATATCGTTTGCACGCACAGGTCTCACAAGGTCAAGTCACCTGGCAATTTTCACCAATACAAGGACAGTAATCTTCAACATGAATTTTGATTTCAATTACATGCTCGACCTACTGCCGATATTATTTCGGTATTTAGGTACCACTTTGCAAATGGCATTGTGGGGTATGCTTTTCGCACTCATACTCTCGGTAGTTATTGCCAATATTCGGGTATTTAAAGTGCCGATATTGAATCAACTGAGTCAGCTATACATCAGTTTTTTTCGTGGTACGCCGCTATTAGTACAATTATTTTTGCTTTACTACGGGCTGCCGCAAATCTTTCCAATGCTGGTCGGTATGGATGCATTTACCGCAGCGATTATTGGTCTCACCCTACACTTTGCCTCTTATATGGCAGAAAGCATTCGTGCCGCAATTATTGGTATTGATCGCAGCCAAATGGAAGCCAGTATTTCGATTGGTATGACACCATTGCAATCCATGCGCCGGATCATCTTGCCACAAGCTTCTCGCGTAGCACTGCCTTCTTTAATGAACTACTTCATTGATATGATCAAATCGACCTCTCTCGCCTTTACATTAGGGGTAGCTGAAATTATGGCAAAAGCGCAAATGGAGGCTTCTTCTAGCTTTCGTTTCTTTGAAGCCTTCTTAGCGGTTGCCCTGATTTATTGGGGAGTAGTATTAGTATTAACACGCGTACAAACTTGGGCTGAAACTAAACTCAATAAGGCTTACCAACGATGATTCGAATTTCAAATTTACATAAATCTTTCGGTAAGACTGAAGTGCTACGCGGAGTGGATATTGAGATCCAAAAAGGTGAAATCATTGTCATTATTGGCTCCAGTGGTACCGGTAAATCGACCCTACTACGCTGTGTAAACTTTTTAGAAAACCCAGAACAAGGTGTCATCGAGATTGAAGGCACTAGAGTCGATACCCAAAACTACAGCAAAGGCGATATGCTCGCACTACGCCGTAAAACTGGCTTTGTATTTCAAAACTATGCGCTATTTGCTCATTTAACTGCTCGTCAAAATATCGCCGAAGGGTTAATTACCGTGCGCGGTTGGAAAAAAGACCAAGCGTTGGCCCATGCTCAGCAAATTTTAGATGATATTGGGCTAGGTAATAAAGGGGATAGCTACCCAGCAGCTTTATCAGGCGGTCAACAACAACGAGTAGGAATTGGTCGCGCAATGGCATTTGCTCCAGAGCTATTATTGTTTGATGAACCAACGTCGGCACTCGATCCTGAATGGGTAGGAGAAGTATTGTCTTTAATGAAGAAATTAGCCAAACAGCACCAAACCATGCTGGTCGTCACTCATGAAATGCAGTTTGCTCAAGAAGTGGCGGATCGTGTGATCTACATGGCTGACGGCAAGATTGTTGAGCAAGGTACGCCGGATCAAATATTTAAAGATCCGACTAATCCACAACTTATTAAGTTTTTAAATCAAGTTGGGATCCAATAGGATCCTTGCACTTGGTTTAAGAACCCGTATAATCCGCACACAGATTTTTAGGCCAACTGGCTTTTTATTATGCGATTTCCGCGTTTATTAAGCCCTGTAGCATTGACTCTTAGTCAGTCAATGATTACAATTCCGCCTCTTTGTTGAGAGGTGTCGGATAAAACATCTTACACCAGGTTTAACAAGAACCTATAAACTACTGATCAGTAAAGGTAATTACCATGAAACGCACTTTTCAACCTACTGTTCTTAAGCGCAAACGTACTCACGGTTTCCGTGCTCGTATGGCAACTAAGAATGGTCGTAAGACAATTAATGCACGTCGTGCAAAAGGCCGTAAGCGCCTTTCAAAATAATTCTTGAATTATTTTGACTAAGTCTACTTTTACTCGGGAGTTACGTTTGTTAACTCCCGAGCATTATCAAAACGTCTTTCAGCAAGCTCATCGAGCCGGCTCCCCTCATTTCACTATTATCGCTCGCAATAATACACTCTCCCATCCAAGACTTGGATTAGCTGTTCCTAAAAAACAAATCAAAACCGCTGTTGGTCGTAATCGTTTTAAACGTTTAGCCCGTGAAAGCTTTCGTCTAAAACAAGCTCAACTGCCAAATAAAGATTTTGTAGTGATAGCGAAAAAGAGTGCTCAAGATTTGAGTAATGACGAAATTTTTAAAATATTTGAGAAGTTATGGCAACGCCTATCTCGCCCTTATCGTGGTTAGCTATTAGGTTAATTTACCTATATAAAGGAATCATTAGCCCTTTAATTGGACCTCGATGTCGCTTTACTCCAACTTGTTCTACTTATGCTATTGAAGCAATTAAAGAGCACGGTTTTGTAAAAGGGTGTTGGTTATCTGGCAAACGTCTATTAAAATGCCATCCTTTAAATGCTGGGGGATATGACCCTGTCCCACTTAATCAAAAACACGACAGAGATAAATAACAATGGATTCTCAACGTAATATCCTGTTAATCGCTTTTGCTCTAGTCAGCTTTTTGTTATTCCAACAATGGAATAACAAAGATGCTCAACCGGCCCAAACTAGCGTGCAGCAGACTAAAACAAATACAGACAGTAGCCTACCGCATGACTCTGCTGAAGCGTCAGCTGATCCGTTAGCTCCTCAGCAAACAAAAACTCTACCAACCGCTTTCAACATTGAAGTAAAATCAGATGTGCTGACTCTAGCGATTACCCCTGTAGGTGGTGATGTGGTTTCAGCTAAGCTGAATAAATACAACGCAACGTTAGACTCGAAAAATTCTTTTGTTTTGCTAGAAAACAACAATGAGCATCAATATATCGCTCAAAGTGGTCTAGTCGGTCCTCAAGGAATTGATGTAAGTACTGCAAACCGTCCTCAATACCACACGAATAAAAAGTCTTATCAATTAGCTGAAGGTCAAGATGAATTACGTATTCCTCTTACCTATAGTGCAAATGGTATTGATTACACCAAAACCTTTATTATCAAACGTGGTAGTTATGCGATTGATGTGGTTTATGACATCAAAAACCATTCAGGACAAGATGCAACATTAGGTATGTATGCTCACCTACGTCAAACCATGATTGAAGGTAGTGGCCATATTGGTATGCCTGTTTATACAGGTGGTGCTTTCTCAACCTCAGACACTCACTACAAAAAATACAAGTTTGATGAAATGAAAGATAAAAATCTTAACATCAAACTAGAAGATGGTCAGGGTTGGGTAGCAATGCTACAGCACTACTTTACTTCAGCTTGGATCCCTCGTGACCAACCAGGCACTACTATCTACTCACGTGTGATTGGCAACACTGCTGATATTGGTGTTCGTACGCCAAATCTAGTGATTGCAAATAACTCTAGCGGCCAAATTACATCAACACTTTGGGCTGGCCCTAAACTTCAAGATGCTATGGAAGCCACTGCTCCACACCTTGATTTAGTAGTTGACTACGGTTGGTTATGGTTTATTGCTAAACCACTGCATTCACTCCTATCTTTCCTACAAGCTCACATTAGTAGTAACTGGGGGATTGCGATTATTTTACTGACTTTCATCGTTCGTGGTGCCATGTACCCACTAACCAAAGCTCAGTACACCTCAATGGCGAAAATGCGTATGCTGCAACCCAAGATTGCTGCAATGCGTGAGCGTCTAGGTGATGACCGTCAACGTATTAGCCAAGAAATGATGGCGATGTACAAAGAAGAAAAAGTGAACCCACTTGGTGGCTGTTTCCCTATTCTTCTACAGATGCCAATCTTCATTGCTCTATACTGGGCATTGATGGAATCGGTTGAATTACGTCACGCACCATTCTTTGGTTGGATCCACGATTTATCTGCGCAAGACCCTTACTACATCTTGCCAGTATTGATGGGTATCTCGATGTTAATCATCCAGAAGATGAGCCCAACAACCGTTACCGATCCAATGCAACAGAAAATGATGATGTTTATGCCAATCATTTTCATCTTCTTCTTCTTGTGGTTCCCATCAGGTCTAGTTCTTTACTACCTAATGTCGAACATCGTAACCTTGGTACAACAAACCGTTATTTACCGAGCGTTAGAGAAGAAAGGTCTGCACTCTAAGAAATAATCTTAGCCAGACGAAAGACTAAATAAGGCGACCGCATTGGTCGCCTTTTGCTTTTTTTGCTTTATAAATTCATAAGGCGAATTACAATTGAAAAAACTTCACCTTTTGAAATAGTTGGAATTATGAATACAGAGACAATTGTCGCTCAAGCTACCGCACTCGGCCGCGGTGGTGTTGGAATTATCCGAGTCTCAGGCCCCAAAGCCACTCAAGTCGCTTTGCAAGTACTTGGTCGAGAGATTAAACCTCGTTACGCCGAATATTTACCTTTTAAAGATGAAAATGGCGTTCAACTTGATCAAGGTATCGCGCTTTATTTTCCAAACCCAAATTCATTTACCGGTGAAGATGTTTTAGAACTGCAAGGTCATGGTGGCCCTGTCGTTATGGATATGCTGATCAAGCGAATACTAAAAATTGATGGCATTCGTGCCGCTCGTCCAGGTGAATTCTCTGAGCGCGCATTTTTAAATGACAAGATCGATCTGACTCAAGCCGAAGCGATTGCCGATTTAATCGATGCTAGTTCAGAAGAAGCCGCTAAATCAGCTCTAAATTCTCTGCAAGGTGAATTTTCCCAACGCATTAATAATCTCGTCGAATCGTTAATACACCTACGTATCTATGTAGAAGCCGCCATTGATTTTCCCGAAGAAGAAATCGACTTTTTAGCCGATGGTAAAGTCAGTACCGACTTACAAACTATCATTGATAATTTAGCTTCTGTACGTAAAGAAGCCAATCAAGGCGCGCTGATTCGTGAAGGTATGAAGGTAGTAATCGCCGGACGTCCTAATGCGGGTAAATCTAGCCTACTCAACGCCCTATCAGGCAAAGATTCAGCGATTGTGACCGATATCGCCGGTACTACCCGCGACGTACTACGTGAGCATATTCATATCGATGGCATGCCTTTGCATATTATTGATACCGCAGGCTTACGTGAAGCATCTGATGAAGTAGAAAGAATCGGTATAGAACGCGCTTGGGAAGAAATTGAGCAAGCCGACCGTGTATTATTTATGGTTGATGGTACCACCACCAATGCCACTGATCCCAAAGAAATTTGGCCTGATTTTGTGGAACGTTTACCAGAAAATATAGGTATGACAGTGATCCGCAATAAAGCCGATCAAACCGGTGAAACACTCGGTATTTGTCATGTTAATAATCCAACATTAATACGTCTATCAGCAAAAACTGGCCAAGGGGTTGAATCCCTACGTGAACACTTAAAAGACTGCATGGGCTTTGCTGGCGGCAGTGAAGGTAGCTTTATGGCTCGACGTCGACACCTAGAAGCGCTAGATAAAGCGTCTGAACATCTGTCTATAGGCCAGCAACAACTTGAAGGCTATATGGCCGGAGAAATCTTAGCAGAAGAGCTGCGCATCACTCAGCAGCACCTAAATGAAATCACCGGAGAATTTAGCTCGGATGATTTATTGGGTCGTATCTTCTCTTCATTCTGTATCGGTAAATAATTAAAGGAATATTATGATCCACATTATTACAGGTAGTACCTTAGGTGGTGCTGAATATGTTGGCGATCACTTAAACGATCTGCTGCAAGCTCAAGGGTTAGAAACTAAGATCCACAACCAACCAGATCTTAGTGAAATAGAAGCTAGTGGGATTTGGTTGATCATCACCTCAACTCATGGTGCGGGTGATTATCCAGATAATATTCAACCTTTTATAGACACAATTAAATCAACACCACCGCGCATGTCAGAGGTCAAGTTTGCAGTAATTGCTATTGGTGATTCAAGCTACGATACCTTCTGTGGCGCTGGTAAAGACGCCCGAACGACGCTGTTAGATATTGGTACTCAAGAGCTTTGCCCGCATTTAGAAATAGATGTCATCGAAACCCCAGTACCAGAAGAACCAGCAGAAGCTTGGTTAAATGATAATATGCCAGCGTTTATCGGCTAATCTTGATAATAGAAAACCAATTAAAAGCAGATCTCGGTCTGCTTTTTTTGGCTTTCTAGTCATGGTTAACTATTTTTTAGAGCTGGAAATCGGTTCATTAAAGTCATAAATCGAAAATGAATAAAACTGTTTGCTGTTTTTTTGAACAAACCATCTGTGGATAAACTACATTTTATCCTGTGATCCTAACAAAGTTATTCATTGGATAACTATTCTTTAAATATTACATGTGGATAACTAGCTATTTAGATCCCAGCTAATACAGCATTAGATCAAGGTTAGATCACAAGAAACGATCCGATCGAACTGCATGATCTTAATGATCATTTACTTCTTATCCACAAGATCGTATTCCCTTAATAGTAGATCTAATAAAAGATCTATATAAAGATCTTATATATATTAAGGCTCTTTGATCGTTTCTTAAAATAAACAAATTGATTCTCAGTTAAGATTAAAAAAGGTAGAATATTGCTCCTTTTATTTTCTAAGATCATTTTGCTTTGATCGTTTCATTTTTAACTCTTGAGGTCTGATCATGTTTTATCACGAAAACTTTGACGTCATCGTCGTAGGTGGTGGCCATGCTGGAACGGAAGCTGCTCTCGCGTCTGCTCGTACAGGCCAAAAGACATTGCTGCTTACTCACAATATCGACACTTTAGGTCAAATGTCATGTAACCCAGCGATTGGTGGTATTGGCAAAGGACACTTGGTCAAAGAAGTCGACGCATTAGGTGGATTAATGGCGCAAGCTATTGATAAAGCTGGTATTCAATTTAGAACATTAAACGCATCTAAAGGTCCTGCCGTTCGTGCAACTCGCGCTCAAGCCGATCGTGTTTTATATAAAAACGCAGTACGCACAACCTTAGAAAATCAACCGAATTTAAGCCTTTTTCAACAAGCTGTTGATGATGTGATCGTCGAGAACGATCAAGTCACCGGTGTGGTTACTCAAATGGGCCTTAAATTTAAAGCTAAAGCAGTGGTATTAACTGTTGGAACGTTCCTTGGCGGTAAGATTCATATCGGTATGGAAAACTTCTCAGGTGGCCGTGCTGGCGATCCTCCGTCTATCGCATTAGCTGATCGACTACGTGCTTTACCATTTCGTGTTGATCGTTTAAAAACCGGAACTCCACCACGTATTGATGCCCGTACGGTTAACCTTGACAGCCTAGAAAAGCAATATGGTGATAATCCAACACCAGTATTTTCTTTTATCGGCCAACAAAGTGATCATCCACAACAGATACCATGTTTTATCACTCACACTAATGAACAAACTCATGATGTGATCCGATCTAACTTGGATCGTAGCCCGATGTATTCAGGTGTGATTGAAGGCATTGGCCCACGTTACTGTCCGTCTATCGAAGACAAAGTAATGCGTTTTGCAGATAAAAATAGTCATCAAATCTTTATTGAACCAGAAGGCTTAACAACAACTGAATTATATCCAAATGGTATTTCAACCAGTCTGCCATTTGATGTGCAAGTGAAGATCGTTCAGTCGATGAAAGGATTTGAAAATGCCCAGATCGTTCGTCCTGGTTACGCGATTGAATATGATTTCTTTGATCCTCGCGATTTAAAACAAAGTTATGAAACCAAGTTTATCTCTGGTTTATTCTTCGCCGGCCAAATTAACGGCACTACGGGTTATGAAGAAGCGGCTGCTCAAGGTTTAATGGCCGGTCTTAACGCTTCGTTATTTACTCAAGGTAAAGAATCTTGGAACCCACGTCGTGACGAAGCTTACATGGGGGTTTTGATTGATGATCTATCTACCATGGGCACCAAAGAACCATACCGCATGTTTACCTCTCGTGCAGAATACCGTTTGCTGCTTCGTGAAGACAATGCGGATTTACGTTTGACTGAAAAAGGTCGTGAATTAGGTTTAGTGGACGATGCCCGTTGGGCACGCTTCAATCAAAAAGTTGAAAATATGGAGCTGGAACGTCAACGTTTAAAAGATATTTGGGTGAATCCTAAATCAACTAATATCGATGCTTTAAATCAATTACTTAAAACACCGATTGCGCGAGAAGCCAATGGTGAAGATCTACTGCGTCGCCCAGAAATGACTTATGAGAAATTAACCACTCTAGAAGTATTTTCTTCAACGATGGAAGATCCTCAAGCAACAGAGCAAGTTGAGATCCAAGTAAAATACGAAGGATATATTCAACGCCAGAAAGAAGAGATCGAAAAATCACTACGCCATGAAAATACCAAATTACCGGTAGAGCTTGATTATGCTCAAGTTAAAGGGTTATCGAATGAAGTGGTGGCAAAATTAAATAATGCTAAACCTGAAACGATTGGTATTGCTTCGCGTATTTCCGGCATTACCCCAGCGGCGATTTCAATTTTGTTGGTGCACTTGAAGAAACAAGGTCAATTAAAGAAAGGGGATGCTGCATGAATCCCAATTTGCTCAATCAGCCATTGAGAGACAAGCTAGATAGTTTATTATCTCAAATTGACCTTGAAGTTTCAGAATTACAACGTGATCAATTAGTTGGTTATGTGCAGATGCTAAATAAATGGAATAAAGCCTATAATTTAACATCAATACGTAACCCAATAGATATGCTGGTTAAGCACATTATGGATAGTATAGTGGTGAGTCCATATTTATCTGGTGAACGCTTTATTGATGTCGGCACTGGCCCGGGGTTACCAGGGATTCCTTTGGCGATAATGAATCCTGATTATCAATTCACGTTACTCGATAGCCTAGGGAAGCGAATTCGTTTTATTAAGCAAGTTTTGCACGAGCTAGCGATTAGTAATGTAGAACCGATACAAAGCCGTGTTGAAGAATTTCAACCTGAAGTGGGTTTTGACGGCGTGATTAGCCGCGCATTTGCTTCTATGATAGATATGGTCGAGTGGTGTCATCATCTTCCAAAACCTGAAAATGGTGTTTTTCTTGCACTTAAAGGTCAATTGCCTGAAGATGAGATTGCACAATTACCTGAATCATTAATGGTTTCTCAGGTGCATATATTGCAAGTTCCAGAATTAGAGGGTGATCGTCACCTAATCATTTTGGAAAAAAAGGGATAACGGGGTACTCGTGGGTAAAATCATTTCCATTGCGAATCAAAAAGGTGGGGTAGGGAAAACGACAACGTGCGTTAACCTTGCTGCGTCTATGGCTGCAACCAAAAGAAACGTCTTAGTTATTGATTTAGATCCACAAGGCAATGCCACGATGGCCAGTGGTATTAATAAGTATGATGTTGATTTTACCGCTTATGATTTATTGGTTGAGCAAACATCTTTTGATGAAGTTGTGTGTCGCAATACGCCTGCTGGCTATGATTTAATTGCCGCTAATGGTGACGTGACAGCTGCTGAAATTAAACTAATGGAAGTGTTTGCTCGAGAACTTCGTCTTAAAAATACCCTTGCTGATGTGTGGCGACAATACGATTATATTTTTATCGATTGTCCACCTTCGTTAAACTTATTGACTGTCAATGCGATGGCGGCTTCACATTCTGTTTTAGTACCAATGCAATGTGAATATTTTGCCTTAGAAGGCTTAACTGCACTGATGGATACCATTAGTAAGTTGGCTGCAGTAGTCAATCATGATTTAAAAATTGAAGGGATTTTACGTACCATGTTTGATCCTAGAAACCGTTTGTCTAACGATGTTTCTGAACAGCTTAAAAAACACTTTGGCGATAAAATGTATCGCACCGTTATCCCACGGAATGTTCGTCTAGCTGAGGCGCCTAGCCATGGTAAGCCCACTATGTATTATGATAAATATTCTGCTGGCTCTAAAGCCTACTTGGCATTAGCTGGAGAAATTTTGCGTCGTGAAGAAGCGCAAGCGATAATGGCTTAACCCTCTCTTGAATTAAGAAATAAAGGAAAACCCTCAGATGTCTAAACGTGGTTTAGGTAAAGGTCTTGATGCTCTGCTTTCTACTAGCTCACAAGCTCGAGAAAAACAACAAAAAGTGGCATATAGCCAAGCACTATCTTCTGAAGGCCAACTGGCAGATATTTCTATTTCACAATTGTCCCCCGGTAAATACCAACCAAGAAAAGATATCCAACCAGAAGCGTTGCAAGAATTATCCTCCTCTATTCGCTCGCAAGGTATTATTCAGCCATTAGTTGTTCGTAAAATCAATGAATTACAGTATGAAATTATTGCTGGTGAGCGTCGTTGGCGTGCCGCTAAACTCGCAGGACTAACTCAAGTACCTTGTGTGGTTAAGAATGTTCAGGATCGTGCTGCCATTGCGATGGCGTTAATTGAAAATATTCAACGTGAAAATCTTAATGCCATCGAAGAAGCGCAAGCATTAGAACGCTTACAAAAAGAATTTGAATTGACTCATCAACAAGTCGCCGATGCGATTGGTAAATCCCGCACAGCGGTAACCAATTTGCTGCGCCTCAATACGCTTGATGAGTCTGTAAAGCATTGCGTTATATCAAAAGAACTAGAAATGGGACACGCTCGAGCCCTTTTATCTCTGGAGTTATGCGATCAAAGTAATGTTGCAAAAATTGTAGTTGCCAAGAAATTAACCGTTAGACAAACTGAAGCTCTAGTCAAAAAACATTTAGAACCAGTGGAAGTGAAACCCACTGAGGAAGATATTCCAGCGTTAGGTCTGGCGGAAAAGCTTTCTGAGCAATTTGGTACGAAGGTGGTGATTCGTCGTAATGCTAAAGGCAAAGGCAAGGTCACCATTGATTTTGACGATATTGAGGAGCTGGAAATGCTCCTTAACACAAAGTTAGTTAGAAATTAACCTTGTTACTATAATATCGCCAAACAATTAACAGAATGTGAAAATAATCATTTTACGCCTTGCTCTTCTCTGTATTAGAAACAAAGTAAGGTGTAATATGTTCTGCGCATACAGCTGAACCAAAAACAAATGTAATTGGGTGTAAATAGAATGTTTTTTTTAGTTTTAACTCAGTTTATTGTAGTTGGTGCATTTAGCTTGATCAGTTTGTATGTTCAGGGAGATATGGCGAGTCAATCTGCCATTTTTGGGGGGCTGGTGTACTGCATCCCGTATATCGTAACACGTTTGTATTTAAACAAGCCTGGGGCGGATACGGCAGTAAAAGTAATGGCGAAAGCCTATATTGGTTTAGCTTATAAGTTTGTAATCACCGTTGCTCTCTTTGTGTATTTTTTCAAGTACACAGAAGTGCATTTAATTACTTTCTTTTCAGGCTACATATTAGCTTTTGTTGTGCAATGCATTATGTCATTTGGTTTTATCAAACGTAATTAGACAGGATATCTAATGGCTGGTTCAGGTGAATTAACTCCTCAGGAGTACATCTCACACCATCTTACGAACTTACAAGCTGGTAGCGGTTTCTGGACGTTTAATATTGATTCATTAATATTTTCGATCCTTTTAGGCTCGTTAATGATGTGGATCTTTTACCGTGTTGGCAAAAAAGCCACTAGCGGTGTACCAGGAAAGCTTCAGTGCTTCGTCGAAATGGTCGTTGAGTTTGTTGATGCCTCAGTAAAAGATATTTTCCATGGGAAGAACGCATTAGTGGCTCCATTAGCGTTAACCATCTTCGGATGGGTATTTCTAATGAACCTAATGGATCTTATTCCAGTCGACTTTATTCCACATACAGCGACGCTTTTAGGAATTCCTTATCTACGTGTTGTACCTACCGCTGACGTTAACATTACGATGTCGATGTCACTTGGTGTATTTATCTTGATTCTTTATTACAGCATTAAGATAAAAGGTATCGGTGGATTTGCCAAAGAGCTTGGCTTACAACCTTTCAATCATTGGGCATTTATTCCAATTAACCTGATTTTGGAAGGCGTAACGTTATTGGCTAAACCAGTCTCTTTAGGCTTGCGTTTATTCGGTAATATGTATGCGGGTGAGTTGATTTTTATTCTGATCGCAGGGCTTTTGCCTTGGTGGTCACAATGGGTTCTATCCGTGCCTTGGGCGATTTTCCATATATTGATCATCACCCTGCAGGCATTTATCTTTATGATTTTGACGATAGTTTATCTATCCCAAGCATCAGAAGAACATTAATAAAAAATTTTTACATAACATTCAGATAAAACTTGGAGTTATAAATGGAAAACTTAAACATGGATCTGCTGTACATCGCTGCGGCTATCATGATGGGTCTAGCGGCAATCGGTGCGGCTATTGGTATCGGTATGCTAGGTGGTAAATTCCTAGAAGGTGCAGCTCGTCAACCAGATCTAATCCCTCTACTACGTACTCAGTTCTTCATCGTAATGGGCCTTGTGGATGCGATTCCTATGATCGCTGTTGGTCTAGGTCTGTATGTGATGTTTGCGGTCGCCGGATAACTTTTCATCCCGGTATTTGTTTTTAAATTGCAAACAAAGGAGAGTGTGCGGTGAACATTAACGCAACTCTGTTAGGTCAAGCGCTAGCATTCGTGCTGTTTGTGTGGTTCTGCATGAAATATGTATGGCCTCCACTAATGGCAGCTATCGAAAACCGTCAGAAAAATATTGCTGATGGTTTAGCAGCCGCTGACCGCGCAGCTAAAGACTTGAGCCTAGCACAAGCTAATGCTTCAGACAAATTGAAAGAAGCGAAAAAAGCTGCTGCTGAGATCATCGATCAAGCGAATAAGCGTAAAAGTCAAATTTTAGAAGAAAGCCAACTTGAAGCTCAAACTGAGCGTCAAAAGATCTTAGATCAAGGCCGTGCTGAAATTGAAACTGAACGTAATCGCGCGCGCGATGAACTTCGTAAGCAAGTAGCTATATTAGCTATCGCCGGTGCTGAGAAAATTTTGGAGCGTTCTATTGATCAGAACGTAAACCAAGATATTCTCGACGATATTACTGCAAAATTGTAACTAGAGGGGCAGCATATGTCTGATTTGACTACAATCGCACGCCCCTATGCTAAAGCAGCTTTTGAATTTTCGGTTGAGAAAGAGGCAGTAGACCAGTGGTCGGAAATGCTTTCTTTCGCTGCTGAAGTCGCAAGAAATAAAGATGTAGTTGGTTTATTGAATAAAGCGCTTGCCGCGGATCAATTAGCTGAAGTCTTTGTTTCAATTTGCGCTGAGTTTGACGAAAACGGTAAAAACTTTTTAAAAGTTCTTGCTGAGAATGGTCGCTTAAAGGCCCTTCCTGAGATTTGTGAAGAGTTCTCTATTCTGAAAAAAGAATTAGATAATCAAGTAGATGTGAGTGTTGTTTCAGCAAGCACACTAACTGAAACTCAATTAGCAGAAATCAGCAAAAAACTCGAGCAGCGTCTTGATCGTAAAGTAAAGCTGAATTGCAGTGTAGATGAGACTCTACTTAGTGGAGTTATTATTCGAGCCGGAGACTTAATAATCGACAACTCAACTCGCGGTCGTTTGAACCGTTTGAGTGACGCATTAATGTCTTAATGGGGATTGGAGCATGCAACTTAATTCCACAGAAATTAGTGAGCTGATCAAACAGCGTATCGAGAAATTCGATGTTGTGAGTGAAGCACGCAATGAAGGTACTATCGTCTCTGTGAGCGATGGTATTATCCGCATCCACGGTTTAGCCGATGTGATGCAGGGTGAAATGATTGAACTACCGGGCGGTCTTTACGCGCTTGCACTTAACCTTGAGCGTGACTCGGTTGGTGCGGTTGTAATGGGCCCGTATGCTAACCTTCAGGAAGGCATGAAAGTAACGGGTACTGGTCGTATCCTTGAAGTACCTGTAGGTCCTGAATTGCTTGGTCGTGTGGTAAACACACTAGGTCAACCAATTGATGGTAAAGGTCCTATTGATGCAAAACTCACTTCTCCAGTAGAAATGATTGCACCAGGTGTTATCGATCGTAAATCAGTAGACCAACCAGTACAAACTGGCTACAAGTCTGTTGACTCAATGATTCCAATCGGCCGTGGTCAGCGTGAGCTTATCATCGGTGACCGTCAGACTGGTAAAACAGCGATGGCGATTGATGCGATCATTAACCAGAAAGATTCTGGAATCTTCTCTATCTACGTAGCAATTGGCCAAAAAGCCTCTACTATCGCTAACGTAGTACGTAAACTTGAAGAACACGGCGCACTAGCAAACACTATCGTGGTTGTAGCATCGGCTTCTGAGTCTGCGGCATTGCAATACCTGGCTCCATATTCAGGTTGTGCAATGGGTGAATACTTCCGTGATCGCGGTGAAGATGCACTGATTGTTTATGATGATCTATCTAAACAAGCGGTGGCTTACCGTCAGATTTCTCTACTTCTAAAACGTCCACCAGGTCGTGAAGCATTCCCAGGTGATGTTTTCTACCTTCACTCTCGTCTACTAGAGCGTGCTTCTCGTGTAAGCGAAGAGTATGTTGAGAAGTTTACTAACGGTGAAGTGAAAGGTAAGACGGGTTCTTTAACCGCTCTTCCTATCATTGAAACACAAGCTGGTGACGTATCTGCATTCGTACCGACTAACGTAATTTCGATTACCGATGGTCAGATCTTCCTACAAACTGAGCTATTTAATGCCGGTGTTCGCCCTGCGGTTGACCCAGGTATTTCGGTATCTCGTGTAGGTGGTTCAGCACAAACTAAGATCATTAAGAAACTGTCTGGTGGTATTCGTACTGCACTTGCACAGTATCGTGAACTAGCCGCGTTTGCTCAGTTCTCATCTGATCTTGATGCTGCAACTAAGAAGCAGTTGGACCATGGTCAAAAAGTAACTGAGTTAATGAAGCAGAAGCAATACGCTCCATTCTCTGTATTTGACCAAGCATTAGTTATCTTTGCTGCTGAGCGCGGTTATTTAGACACGATCGAGCTAAACAAATTAGCTGATTTTGAAGCCGCTCTTCTATCGTACGCTCACGGTCAGTTTGCTGATTTCGTTGCTGAAATCAACAAGACGGGTGCTTATAACGATGAAATCGAAGCCACACTTAAGAAGTTGGTTGATGGTTTCGTAGCAACCCAGACCTGGTAATTCGTAGGTGATGTTTATGATTAATTTAAATCTTAGTTATCAGCATCACCAGTTAGCGAATGTCCATTAAAGGAGAGTAACGATGGCCGGCGCAAAAGAGATTCGTACTAAAATTGGTAGTGTTAAGAGCACACAAAAAATTACGAAGGCAATGAAAATGGTTGCGGCTTCCAAGATGCGTCGTACACAAGACGCGATGGAATCGTCTCGACCATATGCAGAAACAATGCGTAAAGTGATCGGTCATGTAGCCAATGCCAACCTTGAGTATAAGCACCCTTATCTTGAGGAGCGTGAAGCTAAAAAAGTAGGCTACATTATCGTGTCAACCGACCGTGGTTTATGTGGTGGTTTAAACATTAACTTGTTTAAAGCTGCATTAAACGACATGAAGGCATGGTCTGATAAAGGTGCAAGTGTTGAACTTGCAGTGATTGGTAGTAAAGCTACCGCCTTCTTCAGACATACTGGCGCTAAAGTATCTGCTCAAATTTCAGGTTTAGGTGATGAGCCTAGTCTTGAATCTTTGATTGGTTCTGTCGGTGTAATGCTGAAAAAATACGACGAAGGTGAACTTGATCGCCTATACGTAGTATTTAACCGGTTCGTTAACACTATGGTTCAAGAACCTAAGATCGATCAATTGCTACCTTTGCCTAAATCGGATAGCGATGACATGAAACGCACTCATTCTTGGGATTATATTTATGAGCCTGAGCCTAAGCCGTTATTAGATACTTTGCTTCGACGTTATGTTGAATCTCAAGTGTATCAAGGCGTGGTAGAAAATCTCGCATGTGAGATGGCAGCCCGAATGATTGCGATGCAAGCAGCAACAGATAATGCGAGTAATCTGATTGAAGATTTAGAACTTGTGTATAACAAAGCCCGTCAAGCGGCGATTACACAAGAGTTATCAGAAATCGTATCTGGTGCAGCAGCAGTTTAATTTTATTGTTAAATCAGGTTTCGTTATTTGAATGAAGCTTAGGTAAATTAATAGTTTAGAGGATTAACGATGGCTACAGGTAAGATCGTACAGATCATCGGTGCAGTAGTCGACGTAGAGTTCCCACAGGACAGTGTACCTCGTGTATACGATGCCCTGAACGTTGTTGACGCAAAAGAACGTCTTGTTCTTGAAGTTCAACAGCAACTTGGCGGTGGCGTAATTCGCGCAATCGTAATGGGTAGCTCTGATGGTTTACGTCGTGGTTTGGAAGTGGTTAATACAGGCGCTCCAATCTCAGTACCAGTAGGAACAAAAACACTTGGTCGCATCATGAACGTATTAGGTGATGCTATCGATGAGTGTGGTGAAATTGGCGCAGAAGAAAACTATGCGATTCACCGTGCTGCACCAAGCTACGAAGAGCAGTCGAACGTAACTGAACTTCTAGAAACCGGTGTTAAAGTAATCGACTTAATTTGTCCATTCGCTAAGGGTGGTAAAATCGGTCTATTCGGTGGTGCAGGTGTAGGTAAGACCGTTAACATGATGGAACTTATCAACAACATCGCACTACAACACTCAGGTCTATCAGTGTTTGCTGGTGTTGGTGAACGTACTCGTGAAGGTAACGATTTCTATTTTGAAATGCAGGAAGCCGGTGTTGTAAATATCGAAGAGCCTGAAAAATCAAAAGTAGCAATGGTTTACGGTCAAATGAACGAGCCACCAGGTAACCGTCTACGCGTAGCATTGACTGGTCTAACCATGGCGGAAAAATTCCGTGATGAAGGCCGTGATGTACTACTGTTCATCGATAACATTTACCGTTATACCCTTGCGGGTACAGAGGTATCGGCTCTACTAGGCCGTATGCCATCTGCGGTAGGTTATCAGCCAACGCTAGCGGAAGAAATGGGTGTGCTTCAAGAGCGTATCACTTCTACTAAGAATGGTTCTATCACTTCTGTACAAGCGGTATACGTACCTGCGGATGACTTAACTGACCCATCTCCAGCGACAACGTTTGCTCACTTGGATGCAACAGTTGTACTTAACCGTAACATCGCAGCTATGGGTCTATACCCTGCGATTGACCCACTAGATTCTTCATCTCGTATGTTAGATCCACTAGTGGTTGGTCAAGAGCACTACGATGTAGCGCAAGGTGTACAGACTACTCTACAACGTTATAAAGAGTTAAAAGACATCATCGCGATCTTGGGTATGGATGAATTATCTGAAGAAGATAAGCAACTTGTATCTCGTGCTCGTAAGATTGAACGTTTCCTAACTCAGCCTTATCACGTAGCGGAAGTATTTACTGGTGACCCTGGTGTGTACGTTTCTCTAAAAGAAACACTACGCGGCTTTAAAGGTCTGATCGCTGGTGACTACGATGATATTCCTGAGCAAGCATTCATGTACTGTGGTTCGATTGACGACGCAGTAGAGAACGCTAAGAAGCTTTAAGTTTAACAGACAAAGACGTTTAAATTTAAACACTGAGTTTATTAAGCTATAAGCTAATTAGGAGGCAACATGGCTATGACTTTTCACCTAGACATCGTAAGTGCTGAGAAAAAATTATTTTCTGGTACTGTCGAATCTTTTATGGTGACAGGTAGTGAAGGTGAACTAGGTATTTACCCAGGACACACTCCACTTCTGACTGCTATTAAGCCTGGTATGGTGCGTTTAGTGAAACAACACGGCCACGAAGAAATTATTTATATTTCTGGTGGTATGGTTGAAGTTCAACCGGGTACTGCAACAGTACTGGCTGATACCGCAATCCGTGGTGAAGACTTAGATGCAGCTAAGGCTGAAGAAGCCAAACGCAAAGCTGAGGAAAATATTAAGAATCAGCATGGCGACATTGACTTCGTTAAAGCGAGCAGTGATCTGGCGAAAGCAATCGCTCAGTTACGAGTAATTGAATTAACGCGTAAATCACATCGTTAAGTTTTAGCGGTAATAGAGTAAGAATAAAAGGCGGCCTAAGGTCGCCTTTTTTGTTGTTTTTTTGTTAGTGCGTCTCAAACTTTGGTCAAAGTAACTACTTTTAAGGTAGAATCTTTGCAGATTAATCTTATAGGTAATGCTTTATGAATTTTAGTGCTGTCATTCTTGCTGCGGGTAAAGGTACTCGCATGTATTCTGAAAAACCTAAAGTCCTGCACCGCTTAGCTGGTCGTCCGATGGCAAAACATGTCATTGATACTTGTGCCAAAGTGGGTGCTCAAAATATTCATTTGGTTTATGGCCACGGTGGTGATCAAATGAAGGAAGCTTTAGGTGCTGAGCCAGTTAATTGGGTACTACAAGAACAACAACTTGGAACCGGCCACGCGGTAAATCAAGCGGCTCCCGATTTTTCTGACGATGAAAAAGTTCTTATTTTATATGGTGATGTCCCATTAATTTCTAGTGAAACCATTGAAAACTTACTCGATGCTCAACCAAATGGTGGTATTGCGCTACTAACGGTTATTTTGAAAAAACCAGAAGGTTACGGCCGTATTATTCGTAAAAATGGCCCAGTTGTGGCGATTGTTGAACAAAAAGATGCTACGGAAGAACAAAAGCTAATTAAAGAGATCAACACCGGCGTGATGGTTGCCACTGGCGGTGATTTAAAGCGTTGGCTCTCCGCGCTTAAAAATGAAAATGCTCAAGGCGAATATTATCTCACCGATATTATTGCCGCGGCCCATAAAGAAGGCCGTGCCGTTGAAGCTGTTCATCCTGTCAGCCCTATAGAGGTTGAGGGCGTTAATGATAGAGCCCAGCTAGCAAGACTGGAAAGAGCCTATCAGTCAATGCAGGCACAAAGACTATTAGAACAAGGTGTGATGCTGCGTGATCCAAATCGTTTTGATTTACGTGGAGAAGTACACTTTGGAATGGATGTTGAAATTGATGTTAATGTTATCTTAAAAGGTAAAGTTACCATTGGTAATAATGTCCAGATCGGTGCTGGCTGTATATTAAAAGATTGTGAGATTAAAGATAACGCTATTCTTTACCCTTATAGCATTGTTGAAGAGTCTGTTGTTGGTGAAGAATGTACTGTCGGGCCTTATGCGCGTTTACGCCCAGGTTCTGATCTGAAAAAAGCTGCTCACGTGGGAAACTTTGTCGAAATCAAAAATGCCACCTTAGGTGAAGACTCTAAAGCAGGCCATTTAACTTATTTAGGCGATGCACAAATTGGTGATCGGGTAAATGTTGGTGCCGGCGTGATCACTTGCAATTACGATGGTGCGAACAAGTTTAAGACTACCATTGGCGATGATGTATTTGTGGGTTCCGATTCTCAATTAATCGCACCTGTTACGATTGCCGATGGTTCAACCATTGGTGCTGGTACCACAGTAACGAAAGATGTGGCTGAGAATGAATTAGTGATCACACGAGCGAAAGAGCGTGTCATTGCTGGTTGGAAGCGCCCAACGAAAAAGAAATAGTTTATTTCGTTACTATTAAAAAGCCCACTCAAACTGAGTGGGCTTTGTTGTATCTAGCCTCGAGAAACGAGAAACGAGAAACGAGAAACGAGAAACGAGAAACGAGAAACTATACTTCTTCCACTAACTCCGCAGTCACTTCTACTTTTGATACTGAGAACAAGTAACCAGCTAATAAGCCAAGCGTACATAACACAGCAACAAAACCAGTGGTTGGCAGTGCTTGGCTGGCAAACGCCGCCACTAAAGCACTGGCTAAGCCACTGATACAAATCTGTAAGCTATTTTGCAGCCCCGCAGCGGTAGCAGGGCTGTTTTTGCAACTGGATAGTGCACGATTGACTACGATTGGGTATAACGCACCATTCGCGACAGCAATAAAGCAGAACGGGATCAACACAGGCCAAATCGTGCTGATGTTCATTTGCGAGGCAATAAACATCACGATAGATGAAACCGTGAATAGGGCTAATAAAGCTTTTAATACCTTACTATCACCGAGTTTGGCGACATAACGTTTACCAAAGTAACCACCGGCCATAAATGCAATGGTTTGAGGAACAAAGCTTAAACCTATATCTTTCGCGTCATAGCCCATAGATGTCATGATTTCTGGCATACCGGTAAGGTAGGCAAAGAAACATGCTGAAGCCATAGCAAACATTAATACGTTACCTAGGTAAACGCGAGAGCCAAACAAGCCTTTAATATCTTGCTTGATAGACGTCTGTTTTGGTTCGGCTGCTGGATCTTTTGGTTGAGCTAGTGTCATCCAAGTTAGCGCGGCACCAACTACAGTTAAGAAAATAAAGATGCTCGACCAACCAAAGTGGCTCATCAAGAAAACACCAAGTTGTGGTGCGATAGCAGGCGATAAAGCCACTAACGGCATAATCGAAGCAAACACTTGTTGACTAACTGAGCTTGAGTAGCGCTTAATCACCATCGCTTGCCAGATCACCGCTGGCGCACAAACCCCAATTGCTTGAATAAAGCGTAGAGTCAATAATTGCCATACTTCTTGGCTAAAACCTAAACCGAGTGAAGCCAAGGAAAACAACACTAAGCCAGTGGCTAGTGTATTACGATGACCAAACTTATCAGAAGCTAAACCCCATAACAGCTGGCCAGAAGCCATACCGGCCAAAAAGATCGATAAAGATAAAGCAATCGATTCTGGACCAGTAGAAAAATGCGCTTCTAAGGTTTTGAATGCTGGCAAATACATGTCGGTGGCAACAAAGCCCAACATAGATAATGCAGCAAGATAAAATAATTGTGTTTTTGCGATATTCATAAAGCGACCGTTCAGGATAGAAATTGACGTAATGCCAAAGATTAATCACATTATAAATTTTTCTATCTGAGAAATTAAACGTTATAATTTTAACTCATCGTTCAATTTTTTTGATAAATGAATGGGTGGATAAATTGAAAAATGAGCGAAGTGGAAGGGAATATGTATTCAAAGCAATCACTACAAATGCTCGATACTGTAGCACGTATGGGCAGTTTTACTGCAGCAGCAGAGCAATTACACAAAGTCCCTTCGGCGATAAGTTATGCGGTTCGTCAGGTTGAACAAGAGCTTGGTGTGAAATTATTTCATCGATTAACTCGCAAAGTGCAATTAACCGAAGCTGGGGAACACTTTATTAAAGAGGCGCGTCAGTTATTGCGTCAAATGGAAGAAGTGAAAGCACAAACCAAGCGAGTCGAAAGTGGTTACCATAAAACCGTTAAGCTAACCCTAGATAACATCGTCAAACTTGAGCAGTTAAAACCTTTAATTGAGGATTTTTATAATACTTTCGATTATGCCGAATTGCAGATCAACATGGAGGTATTTAATGGCTCATGGGAAGCGATTTCTGAAGGACGTGCAGATGTCGTGATAGGAGCAACTTCGGCGATTCCAGTGAGTGGTGATTATGGTGTTAAACCAATGGGCAGCATTGACTGGGCGTATGTGATGGCCGCCGACCACCCATTAGCGAGTCAAAGCGAATTAACCGATGACGATTTAGCCGCGATCCCAGCCATTTGTTTGGATGATACTTCGACTATTCTACCTAAACGCCATACTTGGCATTCTGCACAGCAGCGTCGTTTATTACTGCCTAATTGGTTTAGTGCGATTGAGTGTTTAAAAAATAAAGTTGGAATGGGGTATATGCCGCGTCACATGGCATCATTTTTTATCGAGCAAGGTGATTTAATTGAAGTGGACCTCACGGGTGATAAACCCTTAAGCGCTTGTTGTTTAGTGTGGCGTAAGAACCAAGACAATAAGCTGGTGGAATGGCTAATAGATTACCTTGGAGATAGCCAGAAAATGTATCAAGATTGGCTTAAATAATAGATTGTGTTAAGTACTACAGGATTGTCTGCAGTACTTTAATTTTACTGATTAAGTGCACTACGAATAAAGCCGTTATGTTGTGTTAAACGCTGTTTTGCTTGCTTAGCATCAATATCAGCTAGAAGCATCAAAATAGCGGTTTTGCAGTGACGGTCACATGCGTTCAGTGCTTGTTCCGCTTGCTCAGTTGTCGCGCCCGTTGCTTCCATCACAATATTGGTTTGGCGCTGAATGAGTTTGGCGTTAGTGGCTTCTACATCCACCATTAGGTTGCCAAAGACTTTCCCACTGCGAATCATCGCGCCAGTGGTTAACATATTCAGTACTAGTTTTTGTGCGGTACCCGCTTTCATGCGAGATGAACCAGTCACCACTTCAGCACCGACAATCGGAGTAATTACGATTTTGGCTTGTGCTTCCATTGGGCAACCCGGGTTGCAAGCCAGTGATACCGTAGTCGCGCCTACTGAATTAGCATATTTCAAACCGCCAATCACATAAGGCGTACGGCCACTGGCGGCGATTCCCACTACCACATCTTTGTTGGTTAGATTTAGTGACTCAAGATCTGACTGACCGAGTTCGAGATTATCTTCGGCATTCTCGACCGCTTTTAAAATAGCTTGATAACCACCCGCAATTAAACCGACTACTAGGTCTGGGTTGCTTCCATAAGTTGGCGGGCACTCACTTGCATCAAGAATGCCTAGTCGACCAGAAGTGCCTGCGCCCATATAAATCAATCGACCACCAGAGGCAAACGCTTGGGTGATCACATCGACTGCTTGAGCAATTTTGGGTAGTTCTGCTTTTACCGCCAGAGGGACTTTTTGATCTTCTTGGTTAATGATGGTCAGCATCTCTTGTGTTGAAAGAGTATCAATCTCAGCACTGGCAGTATTTCGGCTTTCCGTCACTAAGTGGGTTAAATCAATTTTCATTGTATAAACCTCATTATATTCAATGAGTATAAAATACAGAGTGGAGGGGAAAATAGGAAGATATATAAAATGATAGCGGCTTAGTTTTTATTGTAAGCCGCATCAATTTTTCGTATTAACTTAAAAAGAACTTATACGACGGGCTGTCATTTTCATCTTTATATTGGTAACCCAACTCTTTTAAATGAGCTGAAAAGCGTTCTAAATCGGAATCTTCTAGCTCAAAACCACATAACACTCGGCCATAATCTGCACCATGGTTACGGTAGTTAAATAGGCTAATGTTCCAATGAGTGCCTAGGGTGCTGAGGAAGTTCAGTAGTGCGCCAGGGGATTCCGGAAACTCAAAGCTGTATAAACGCTCTTTTAATGGTTTGAGTGGCTTTCCGCCCACCATGTATCGAACGTGTAGCTTGGCCATTTCGTCATCAGACAGGTCTGCTACTGGATAGCCGCCATGGCGTAAATCTTCAACAATATTATCTAACTCTTGTTGACCATCTTGCAGACGAACACCGACAAAAATATTGGCTTGCGTATCATCGTTATAACGATAGTTAAACTCAGTTACGGCACGGCCACCGATTAGATGACAAAATTCAAAGAACGCGCCTTTACGCTCAGGGATAGTGACTGCTAACAAACCTTCACGTTTTTCACCTAGCTCGCAGCGTTCTGAAACATAGCGTAGTCCGTGGAAGTTGGTGTTGGCACCAGAGAGCACCGTACCAAGTTGCTTACCTTGTAGCTGATGTTGTTCAGTAAACTTCTTCAAACCGGCTAAAGCGAGTGCACCAGAAGGTTCCGCAATGGCGCGAGTATCTTCAAAGATGTCTTTGACTGCCGCGCAAATTTCATCGCTCGAAACCGTAATGTGTCCATCAAGGTATGCTTGGCAGACGCGGAAGGTTTCATTGCCTATGATTTTTACTGCCACACCATCGGCGAACATGCTAACGCGATCAAGTGGCACAGGTTTACCTGCATCGAGTGCGGCTTTTAAACAAGCAGAATCTTCCGGCTCAACCGCAATCACTTTAATCTCGGGCATTAATTGTTTGATTAACACTGCCACACCGGCTGCTAAACCACCGCCACCAACAGGCACAAAGATATAATCTAAATGGCCGTTTTGTTGCAGCATTTCCATACCGATCGTACCTTGGCCAGCGATCACTAATGGGTGATCAAAAGGTGGTACATAGGAATAGCCATGTAATTGGGCTAAACGTTCAGCTTCGGCTTTGGCTTCATCAAAGTTACTACCGTGAAGTAATACTTCACCACCAAAGTTACGTACTGCGGTAACTTTGATATCTGGTGTCGTGGTCGGCATCACGATAATAGCTTTGATATTGAGTAAATGACCAGATAGCGCAATACCTTGAGCGTGATTACCCGCCGATGCCGTAATCACTCCGGCTTGTTTTTGTGCTTCGGTTAAACTGGCGACCATATTGTAGGCGCCGCGCAGTTTAAAAGAGTGAACTGGCTGGCGGTCTTCACGCTTGATTTGTACTTTATTGCCTAAGCGTTCCGATAAGCGGGTCATTTCTTGAAAAGGAGTGACGATCGCTGCTTCATAAATGGGGGCGCGCAAAATGTGGCGCAGGTATTCTGCGCCAGTATGTGGCAAATTGAGCGGTTGGGATTCATCTGGCATCAGGTTTACTCCTCAAGCTTAGATTTATCACGTACCGCGCCTTTATCTGCGCTGGTGGCTAACATCGCGTAAGCTTTTAATGCAAAAGATACACTGCGATCTCGAGCGGCTGGTTTCCAACCAAGTTGATCTTGTTTAGCGCGGCGTTCTGCTAATTCTTGCTCGCTCACTTCGAGTTCAATGGTACGGTTAGGAATGTCGATGGTAATCGTGTCACCTTGGTTGACTAAACCGATAGTACCGCCATTGGCTGCTTCTGGAGAGGCGTGGCCAATCGATAAACCTGATGTACCACCAGAGAAGCGTCCATCAGTTAATAGCGCACATTCTTTGCCTAAGCCCATCGATTTTAGGTAAGTAGTTGGGTAGAGCATTTCTTGCATACCCGGGCCACCTTTCGGGCCTTCGTAACGAATAACCACGACATCACCGGCTTTGACTTTGCCACCTAAAATGCCTTCAACTGCATCTTCTTGGCTTTCAAATACGACCGCTGGGCCTTGGAATTTTAGAATGCTTTCATCAACCCCGGCTGTTTTTACGATACAGCCATCAAGTGCAATATTACCGCTGAGTACTGCAAGACCACCATCTTGGCTAAAAGCGTTTGCTTTGGTGCGAATACAGCCATTTTCACGGTCATCATCGAGCGTATCCCAGCGGCAATCTTGTGAGAAGGCTTTAGTGGTACGAATACCAGCAGGGCCTGCGCGGAAAAATTTCTTCACCTCTTCCGATTTCGTTTGCATGATATCGTATTGAGCTAATTGCTCAGACATAGTGAGGCCAAGGACTGTTTTGGTTTGATTGTTGATAAGACCTGAACGATCCAGTTCTGCCAAAATCGCCATAACACCACCAGCACGGTGAACATCTTCCATATGGTATTTTGGAGTAGAGGGAGCCACTTTACAGATGTTAGGAATTTGACGAGACATTCGATCGATATCCGCCATCACAAAGTTAATATCACCTTCTTGAGCTGCCGCTAATAAGTGCAGAACCGTATTGGTTGAGCCGCCCATAGCGATATCGAGTGCCATAGCATTTTCAAAGGCATCTTTATTGGCAATATTACGTGGCAATGCAGAGTCATCATCTTCGAGGTAGTAACGTTTCGTCAGTTCAACAATGCGTTGACCTGCTTTAAGGAAGAGTTGTTCACGGTCAGCGTGAGTGGCCAGCATAGAGCCATTACCTGGCTGGCTTAAGCCTAGCGCTTCTGTTAAGCAGTTCATTGAGTTGGCGGTAAACATGCCTGAACATGAGCCACAAGTTGGGCAAGCAGAGCGCTCGACTTTTTCACTTTGTTCATCAGACACTTTTGGATCCGCACCTTGGATCATGGCATCCACTAAATCCAGTTTGATCAGTTGATCTGAAAGCTTAGTTTTACCAGCTTCCATTGGTCCACCAGAAACAAAGATTACTGGAATATTTAGGCGTAAAGATGCCATCAACATTCCTGGAGTGATCTTGTCACAGTTAGAGATGCAGACCATGGCATCAGCACAGTGAGCATTAACCATATACTCTACAGAATCAGCAATCAATTCACGCGATGGTAGGGAATACAGCATGCCGCCGTGACCCATAGCGATACCATCATCCACCGCGATGGTGTTAAATTCTTTGGCGATACCACCGGACTTTTCAATTTCAGCGGCAACCAGTTGGCCCATGTCTTTTAAGTGGACGTGACCGGGAACAAACTGAGTAAATGAGTTAACTACAGCGATAATTGGTTTACCGAAGTCTTCTTCTTTTACACCGGTGGCACGCCATAAAGCACGTGCGCCAGCCATGTTACGGCCGTGAGTGGTAGTGGCGGAGCGATAAATAGGCATAGTGTTAAATCCTTTTAATCTCTCCTTCGTACTTGAAGCTGCAGCTTTGTTAACTGCGTTCATTCGTCCCCATTTCTTAAAAAGAAGTCTTAGACGAGCTAAGCCCCAGGGGATTTATTCAGTTGTTGCCTCGTTGCAACTTCAATTACTTTGGAGATAGAGTGATATATTTAAATTCTATAAAGTGAGTTAAAAAGTCATTTATTTTGTAGGGTATACTGGATCTAACCAGCCCCATTTGTCTTCGGTAGTACCGTCAAATAAGCCGAAGAAGCTTGATTGAATATGCTCGGTAATTGGACCGCGTTTGCCAGCGCCAACCGTAATTTGGTCGACACTACGTACAGGTACAATTTCAGCTGCAGTGCCAGTCATAAAGATTTCATCGGCAAGGTAGAGTGCTTCACGAGCAATATTGGCTTCTTCAATTTCATAACCGAGCTCTTTGGCTAGGATAACAATTGAATCACGAGTAATACCCGGCAGAATTGAGCTGGTGGCAGGAGGTGTGACAATCTTGCCATTCTTCACCACGAAGATATTTTCACCCGCGCCTTCTGAAATATAACCATTCACGCTCAATGCAATGCCTTCATCGTAACCATGACGACGAGCTTCACCACCGACCAATAAAGAAGAAAGGTAGTTACCACCGGCTTTGGCCGCGGTTGGAATGGTGTTTGGCGCAGCGCGGTTCCAGCTTGAAATCATTGCATCGACACCATTAGCCAAAGCTTCTTCACCTAGGTAAGAACCCCAAGGGAAAGCGGCAATGATCACTTCCATTTCTGAATCGACTGGTGGGCAAACCCCTAGACCAACATTACCGACAAAACCTAATGGACGAATATAAGCAGAATCTAACTTGTTAACGCGTAGAGTTTCACGACAAGCTTCCATCATTTCTTCTACTGAATATGGAATTGGGAAGCGGTAGATTTTTGCTGAATCTTTCAAACGATCCATGTGCTCCTTATGGCGGAACACAATTGGACCATTTGGAGTATTGTAACAACGAATACCTTCAAATACCGAAGTACCATAGTGCATAGCATGCGTTAAGACGTGGACATTAGCCTCAGCCCAAGGCACCATTTTTCCATTAAACCAAATAAAATCTGCGGTATTTGTAGCCATCTCGGTCTTCCTTTTCAATTCGATGTTTTTATTCTTCTACTAAATGTGTTTGCAGCAGTTGAGTTTCGACGGTGCGAATGTCCCATAGCTTCTCAATCTGATTGATCAAAATCGTGATAGGTCGGTTGCTATCAACAATGATTTCCACTGTTGCAACATTACTTTCGTGGTTCACTGTGGCGATCACTTGTCGGATTATAAAACCACGATGTCGAATCACGCGCAACACTCGCTCTAACAATACGGGTTTGTCGTCTGCTTTTATGTTTAATTGATATCTGTCCATTAGGTGTTCTCCAACATATCTTGGTTTGCGGCGCCCGGTGGCACTAATGGCCAAACATTTTCTTCTTCTGAAATTAAAACGTGTAATAAGTAAGGCGTTTCACTGGCGAGCATCTCTTTTAATGCTGGCTCAACTTCTTCTTTGCGAGTAATCGTTTTACCCGGAATATCAAATGCTTTAGCTAGCATGATGAAATCTGGGTTGTCATCTAAAACAGTTTCACTGTGGCGACCATCAAAAAATAGTGATTGCCATTGACGAACCATGCCTAAACGTTGGTTGTTTAGCAGCACCATTTTTACTGGAATTTTGCGACGCTTTAATGTTCCAAGCTCTTGGATGTTCATCATAAAAGAGCCATCGCCAGTGATCAGAATTGACTCATCATTTGGACGTGCAACTTTAGCCCCCATTGCTGCTGGCAAACCAAAGCCCATGGTACCAAGACCAGCTGAGGTGATGTAGTTTTGTGGCGCGCGCGGTTGGATATGTTGAGCTGCCCACATCTGGTGTTGGCCTACGTCAGTCGAAATCATCGAACTGTCTGGCATCATATCTGACAGTTGTTTCAACAATTTTGGCGCATAAATCAAATCACCCGGGTGATCGTAGCGCCATTTGAATTTCTTTCTTAAACGGTCGCAATGTTCGTTCCACTCAGTAACATCATTACTCACTTCCAGTTGCGGCAGTAGTAGGTTGAGATCGCCGCGTAATGGCGCGTGGGCATGACGAAGTTTATTAAATTCGGCTGCGTCAATATCTAAATGAATCACTTTGGCGTGTGGCGCAAAGGTATCTAGCTTGCCGGTTACTCGGTCATCAAAACGCGCACCGACTACTATTAATAAGTCACATTCTTGCACGACTAGGTTAGCGGCTTTGGTGCCATGCATGCCAAGCATACCTAGGTAGTGTGGATAATGACGCTCAATGGTGCCTAAGCCTTTTAGAGTGCTGACGGTTGGGATTGGGTTTAACTTTAAAAACTCACGTACTGTATCGGTTGCATGAGCGAGTTGAACACCGCCGCCGACATATAAAACAGGCTTATGACTATTAGATAAAACTTGCTGAGCTTCTTCGATGGCTTGTTGAGTTGCAACTGGAATCGAAGGGGGAGTAAATTCAGGCAGTATCTTGGTTGGCGCTTGAGCTAATTGAACATCTTTAGCGATATCGACTAATACTGGACCGGGGCGACCAGATTTGGCTAACTCAAAGGCTTCAGAAAGAGTGGGAGCGAGATCGTTGATATCCGTCACTAAGTAACTGTGCTTACAACACGATAGTGACATACCGATTACATCCATTTCTTGGAAAGCATCGGTACCGATATGAGTGCTGGCAACTTGTCCTGTGATGGCAACAATCGGGATCGAATCCATGAGGGCATCGGCAAGACCGGTAACTAGGTTAGTGGCACCGGGGCCGGATGTAGCCATACAAACGGCAACGTCTTGTGTTGAACGAGCCATCCCAATCGCTGCCATTGCAGCACCTTGCTCGTGACGACATAAGATATGTTCGACATCGCCATCATACAGGGCATCGTAAATTGGCATGATTGCGCCACCAGGGTAACCAAATACGGTTTTTATACCTTCTTGCTGTAGTGCGCTGACTACTAATTCTGCTCCATTCATCGTTTAGTCTCCTGCGCGTTTTGCGGTTTGTCTTCCATGTATTGTGTCTGCATGAGGCGTATTCCTTGTCCTACTTTATTGGTATTAATTTATTATTATTGTCATGACCAATGGTAAATTTTTATGTTTAAAAAGAGATAAAAAAAAGCCCCCGACTTAAAGTGCGGGGGCTTGATAGTGTTTGGTGTTACTTATCGCTCACTAATCCCCGCGCGGACCGAATAATGACCACGACTAGGAGAATAATCAGAGTGTGAATACGAGCGATAGGGTTCATTCCAATTCCATTTGAAAGCGTAACGTAATCTGTAGTATTAGTGGTATCACATAAATTGATCATATTACAAGCAAAAACTCACACTTTTTTCACCATATGGCTTACTTCAAAGCTTGTATACAGGAGTACCTAATCAAAATATAAAAGAAGTGGATAGATAAATGGAATTAGCAATCATACATAGTCGAGCCTGTGTGGGGGTAGAGGCGCCAGAGGTGACCGTTGAGGTTCACATAAGCAACGGTATGCCGGGATTTTCTTTAGTCGGACTTCCAGAAACCACGGTCAAAGAAGCTAAAGATCGGGTGCGTAGCGCAATTTTAAATTCAAACTTTGAATTTCCTGCCAAAAGAATCACGGTCAATTTAGCGCCGGCCGATTTACCTAAAGAAGGAGGTCGTTTTGATCTGCCGATTGCATTAGGTATTTTGGCTGCTTCTCAACAAATCGCAATTAATAAACTCGACAGCCATGAGTTTGTCGGTGAATTGGCTTTGTCTGGAGAACTTAGAAGAGTTAAAGGTGTACTTCCCGCAGCATTAGCTTGTATTAAACAACAGAGAACCTTAGTCGTCCCAAAAGATAATGGCGATCAAGCAGCGCTCGTTGGCCAAGAAGTGCATAAATCAGCGACTACCTTATTGGAAGTGTGTGCTGATCTATGTGGTCAGCAAACCATGGGATTATTTACTACTGACAACGTACAACCTAAGACAAATAATGATCGTGATTTACAAGATATTATTGGTCAGCAGCAAGGTAAGCGGGCACTCGAAATTGCCGCGGCAGGTTCGCATAACTTGTTATTTTTAGGCCCACCGGGAACCGGCAAAACCATGTTGGCTTCTCGTTTATGTGATTTGTTACCAGAGATGAGTGATGATGAAGCGTTAGAAAGTGCTTCGGTGGCCTCATTAACGGAATTAGAAATTAATCATCATAACTGGAAAAATAGGCCATTTCGCTCTCCTCACCATTCTAGTTCAATGGCAGCGTTAGTCGGCGGAGGCTCAATCCCAAGGCCAGGAGAAATTTCATTAGCGCACAATGGCTTGTTATTTTTAGATGAAATGCCGGAATTTGACCGCAAAGTGTTAGATTCGCTGCGTGAACCTTTAGAATCGGGTGAAATTATTATTTCTCGTGCTGCCGGAAAAACCCGTTTCCCAGCTCGATTTCAATTGGTTGGTGCACTCAACCCGAGCCCAACTGGGTATTATGAAGGTTCACAAAGCCGCGCTAATCCACAAACTATTTTGCGCTATTTGAGTCGTTTATCTGGTCCATTACTGGATCGTTTTGATATGTCGATTGAAATTCCTGCATTACCAAAAGGAACGTTATCGCAAGGTGGTGATCGCGGAGAACCAACGCAAGTAGTCAAACAGAGAGTCTGGCAAGCTCGTCAATTGATGTTAGCGCGCAGTGGTAAGGTCAACGCGTTATTAAACAGCCGTGAAATTGAGCAAGTATGTAAACTTGCTAAAGCGGATGCGGAATTTTTAGAACAAGCGCTCCATCAATTGGGATTATCGGTGCGTGCTTATCATCGTATCTTGAAAGTCGCCCGTACTATTGCTGACTTATCACAAGCAGAGTGGATTGAAAAAGCCCATTTAGCGGAAGCGTTAGGTTATCGCAATATGGATCGCTTATTAAAGCAGTTAACGGCACAAGCGGTATAGAGTTATAATGCTAGGTTTTTGATTATAGGTAAGCTTATAATTATAAATAAGTTTTAGTGATTTAATGTAGATTTTATCTGCACTGAAAACAAATAAAAAACGGGAAGCCAATTCGCTTCCCGTTTTGTTTATGAGTCGGTTTGATTACTTCTTCAATAAGAAATCAATTAAATCAAAGTACTCATTAATATCTTTAATTTTGCTCGCATCAACAACGTACTTGTTGTTTACCACAACGGTTGGAACACCAGAAAGGCCGCTATCTTTAAAGGCTTTATCAAAGCGACGTACCATTGAATCAACCGCAAAGCTGTTATAAGTACCATCAAAATCAGCCGAAGATACCCCGTTATCTAGGAAAATTTGGCGTAATTCAGCTTCATCTTTTGGCGGATTACGTTGTACATGAATGCGGTTAAACATAACTGGAACCAGTTTGTCTTCTACATCTAGAGAAACCATCGTTGCGTAAGCTTTACTCATTGGCTTGCCCATATTGCCACCCATGAATGAAACCGGCACTTTTTCAAAATCGGCATTTCCATCAAGATGTTTTTTTAGTGCGCCAATCATAGGTTCGAATTCATGACAGTGTGGGCAGTAGAAAGAGAAAAACTCAGTCACAGTTGGTGAGCTAGCAGCCGGTAGGTCAATCACTTTGTAGTAATCACCTTCAGGAAATCGTTCTGCTTGAGCAGCAAAACTCAATACCAGAGCAGCAAACAGGGTAAAGATTTTTTTCATTGTAGAATTAACTCCATTTCATTTTAGGTGAGTTACCATTGTGGTGTTAACGATAACGTCGGTTCTTGCAAAGCTGAAATTTGTTCTTTAAATGCCAGTACTTGATTTTCCCAGTATTTTGCATCGTTAAACCAAGGAAATGCAATCGGAAAAGCTGGATCATGCCAACGTTTTGCCAGCCAAGCCATGTAGTGGACCATTCTAAGACCGCGTAAAGGCTCAATCAGTTTCAATTGATTCGTATCAAAATGTGAAAACTCGCTATAAGCCTCAAGAATAATATCGAGCTGCATTAATTTTTCTGAACGTTCACCACTGAGTAGCATCCATAAATCTTGCACTGCCGGACCATTACGCGCATCGTCAAGATCAACAAACATTGGGCCATCACGCCATAAAATATTGCCGGGATGGCAATCACCGTGTAAACGGATGAGTTGCTTAGGTTCAAACCAATGTCGTTCTAATTGTTCGATCAGCATATCAAGGTCGCTGAAAAAGCTTTTCTCTAAATAGCTTGGAATAAAGCTTGATTGTTGCAGTAATTGACGCGGTTGGTATAAGTATTCATCTAGGCTGATAGTTGGACGATGCTCAAATGATTTAGCTTGGCTGACTTGGTGAATACGCCCCATAAAGCGGCCTACCCATTCCATTTGATCGAGATTATCCACTTCAAACTGACGGCCACCAACACTTTTAAATAGCGCAAAGTAGTAGCCTTGGTATTGATGTAGCGTCATGCCATTAATCACGCAAGGAGGAGCAACTGGAATATCTTGTTCCAGTAATTCTTGGGTGAATTGATGTTCTTCTATGATTTGCGCTTGTGACCAACGTTGTGGGCGATAAAATTTCACTACATAACGTTTTTTATCTTCATCGATAAATTGGTATACCCGGTTTTCATAGCTGTTAAGAGCCAGTAAACCCGATTCGGCTCTGACGCCAATACTTTCTAAGGCATACCACATAAAGTCGGGCGTTAAGGCTTCAAAGTTGAAAGCCATGGTTGGCGCATTATCGTTATTCATATAATAAAAAGGGCCAATTACTTAGCCCTTCCTTATGTGATTGTTAACTTGTTATGTGAATTAAAGCTTCTTAATAAAGCGACTTTCTACATTTAGGTTAAACCCGCTATCGTCGCTGAGTATAAACTTAAACTTGATGATCGGCGAGCTTAACTCATCAGGGTTCACCGCTAGAGTGAGTGGTTTACTCACCAATTGACCAGCAGGAACTTGAATGGTTTGGCTGCCATACCATTTCACATCGGTTAACCCTTCCACATCAATATGATATTGCTGAGTTTGCTGGGTTTTGTTTAGGATTTTTAAGGTGTAGGTATTTTCTATCCAACCTTGATTATCCACTCGATACATTTGGTTGCGATCACGCAGCACACTCATATTAACCGGATCGACTGTTGTCACTTGACTGATAAACAGCCCTAGCATTAAGACGAGAGTAATTCCATAGCCAATTAATTTAGGACGCATGATTTTGGTTTTGTTGCCCGCCAGTTTATGTTCGGTGGTGTAACTGATTAAACCGCGAGGGTAGCCCATGCGATCCATTGTTTGATCACAAGCATCAATACAAGCGCCACAGTTGATACATTCATATTGTAAGCCGTCACGAATATCGATGCCGGTTGGGCACACTTGTACGCATAAGTTACAGTCGATGCAATCTCCTAAATCAGCTGGTTTTTCTGCTTTACGTGAGCGTGGACCTCTTTGTTCGCCGCGCTTGGCATCGTAGCCGACGATGTAGGTGTCTTTATCAAACATTGCCGATTGGAAGCGCGCATAAGGACACATGTGCAAACACATAATTGAGCGCATCCAGCCGGCGTTACCATAAGTGCAAGCAGCAAAGAACCATACCCAAAATGCAGGCCAAAAGCTTAATTCAAAGGTGGCAAATTCACTAAAGAGTTCACGGACGGGAATAAAGTAACCGACAAACACTAAACCAGTGATAATCGAAATAGCCCACCAAGCAATGTGCTTTATGGTTTTACGCAGCATAAGATTGGTTGTGTATTTACTATTATCTTGTTTGCGTCGTTTGTTAGCTGAGCCTTCTAGTTTTTCTTCTAACCAGATAAAAATAAAGGTCCATACAGTTTGTGGGCACAGGTAACCACACCATACTCGCCCTAAAAAGGTGGTGATAAAAAATAAACCAAAGGCTGCGATCACAAAAATGATGGCCAATAAGGTCAAATCTTGTGGAAAGAAAGTCGCGCCAAAGAAAACAAATTGCTGTTTGGGTAAATCAAATAAAATGGCTTGGTGACCTTGATAGGTGATCCAAGGTAGAAAGGCAAACAATACCATTAGGAACCATCCGCCATAACGCCGCATTTTTTGAAATGTCCCTTGGCTTTTTCTTACATATATTTTGCCATTAGCATCCCGGTTGGTGTTCGGGGTTATGATTTTGACATCAATTCTATCTTGGTTCATTGCAGCTCCCTTGGTCCGACATAAAGATACGTTGCCTTTATTTAGTTATGCGGAAATTATTGTGCCACAGTATATCTGATTGAATTGTGATGAGGTGTAATGAGGATCTAGCTTTGAGATTATTATCATTGAAAATGTACTAAAAAGCCAAGTATATACCCAAGTGACTTGGCTTTCCGGTCATCATTACTCAATAATACCACGTGCACGTAACAGTGCGGTTTTAAAGTCATCTTCTTGATCTTTTGCTAGGCCAGGAATCATTTCTTCTTTACCACTATTACGCATTTTGAGATGGTAGATTAGAACATCATCAGTAAGGTCTTCTAATTTGCCTTGATAGCCCGCTTCTTGACTAAGCTTAACGATGAACTCTAGTAGGTTTAGATCAGGATCTTTTTGCCATTCAGGGTGGAGTAGTTCAATTAATTCATTAACGCGATGGCATTTCATTTTTTCACCATAGATAAAGTAAGGACTATTGCAGTACGGTAGCAAATTATAAAAAAAAGCGCAGCACCTAAATGATGCTACGCTCTTGAGATATCGAGTTTTGAGTCACATTACTTTTGCTCTGGAGCTTCTACTGGTGCTTTGGCTGTTTTCGCTACAGGAACCGTAGCAAAACCGTGGCGGCGACGAGAAGCTGAACCGCGAGAAAATGAAGCTCGAACAGGAACAGGACGCATATAGTTATTGCCTATAAAAACGCACATCCGTGGCTATTGTTACCTGATCCAATCATTATGTATTTTGATTGTTTGTCCTAAATTTGACCAGTAATCGAATAATTTTTCGACTATGTAATAGTATAGTCATAAAGAATTGCTAAAGCGATATCCTTTTTATCGCTAAGTGAATAAATTGACAGGAATTTAAAAAAACGAGGAGCAGGTATGTCGTTTTTTAAGAAAACATTAGCGAGTTTAGGTATTGGTTCGGCGCGCGTCGATACGATCTTAAAGCAAGATGTGGTCTATCCGGGGCAGACCGTGTCGGTTGATGTGCATGTTTATGGTGGGGCAACTGAGCAGTCGATCGATAATATTTATCTAAAACTGTGCTGTCGTTATCGTGCTGAGAGAATTAATCCTGAAGGGCGCAAAGTAGAAGGCAATAAAGTAGCGCAAACTTATGTGTTGGATAAGTGGTCTTTACCTGAAGCATTCGATATTAATCCACATCAAGATAAAGTGTTCTCGGTTGATTTACAGGTACCTTGGAACACCCCGATCACACTAGGGGACTCTAAGGTGTGGCTAGATACCACTTTAGATATTGCCTTAGCATCTGATCCTAAAGATACCGATATTTTAACCGTGCGCCCAGATCCATTGGAAGATGGTATTTTTTCTGCTTTAGAAGAAGCGGGACTGCGTATTCGCCAAGTTGAGTGTGAAGCAGTGAAGGGCTTTGATTTACCATTTGTGCAAGAGTTTGAGTTTGTGCCAGTCCATGGTGAATTTCATGGTCGTTGGCGTGAATTGGAAATTGTTACTTATCGGACTGAACATGAATTGAAGATCTGGTTTGAAGTGGATCGTCAAAAGAAAGGTATGGGCGGCATGCTATCAAGCTTCATTGGTAGTAATAAATTGAAGCGTGAATTGGTTTTGCAATATGATGAATCACCGCTTGAAGCGGGTAAGAAGGTGCTGGAGTTTTTAGAGCAAAGCACTTAATTGCAATTATGATTATTTTGGGCTTACACTTGTAAGCTCAATATGTCAAAATAGATACTTCATTGTGTGCTTTAGAGGGTAGGCCATGTCGTCTGCAGAATATACCGCTCGTGAAGAACTCGCCAACAGTATTAGCCATGGCCTAGGGGTAATATTGGGTGTCGTGGCTTTAGTGGTGTTGTTAATGAAGTCTTATGCCAACCATGCAGACACCATGACTTATGTCAGTATGGCAGTGTATGGTACGAGTGTGATAGTGCTGTTTTTAGCTTCCTCGTTATATCATTCAATTTCTTCCCCTAAAGCTAAGCGTTGGTTAAAAACCTTAGATCACAGCGCAATTTATTTATTAATCGCCGGAAGTTATACCCCATTTTTGTTGGTTGGTCTGCGTACTGATTTAGCGATTGGATTGATGATCGTAATTTGGTCGATCGCTCTTTTAGGCGTGATCATGAAGGTTTCATTTGTCTATCGCTTTAAGGCTTTTTCGCTGATTAGTTATTTGATTATGGGTTGGTTATCGCTGGTAGTGGTTTATCAATTGGCGACGCATTTAGATATTCGAGCCGTTATCTGGTTGGTCGCTGGCGGAGTGATTTATTCACTAGGAGTATTTTTCTACACCAACAAACGAATTCCTTATAACCATGCGATTTGGCATCTATTCGTACTTGGTGGCTGTATTTGTCACTTTATAAGTATTTATGGGTACGTGGATCCAGTAACAAGGTAGTTCAGTCGATTGAGGCTGTGTGCAATAGTTGCATGACAATAGCGATATGAGAATCCAGTAGCGATATAAGAATAAAAGTGACGAGCTGATTAGGCTTGCCATTTTTGTCCCTGTGAGATATGTAATACCAATCGCACTAGTTATATGATCATTCTTGCTTGTTAAAAGCCTCGATAACTGTGTTATACCTTTCGTTTATAAAGACGTTGATTGTAGAGCAACTACTTATCGAAAATTTATGCCTTGTTCTAATAGGTAATGAATTGTATTGGTATAAAGTTAAGTGCGCCAAAAAGCAGGGAAGAAAATCACCAAGATAGTCAGAATTTCCAAACGACCCATTAACATGCCAAAGCTGAGTAACCATTTAGCCGCATCTGGCAGAGGCGCAAAGTTACCGGTTGGCCCAATAACACTGCCCATTCCTGGGCCAACATTGGCGACCGCGGTCATGGAAGCACTGATACTAGTAATAGGGTCTAAGCCCATAGCGCCTAATGCTCCCGCGATAAAAATTATCGTCAGAATAAAAGTTAATACAAAGGCAACCACTGAGCGGACGATGTCATCGTTCACTGGGCGTTGATTATAGCGCTGGACAAATACCCCGGATGGATGAATTAATCGCATTATCTGTTTATTGAGCAGAGTGGCGGCTATTTGAAAGCGGAAAATTTTGATACCACCAGATGTGGAGCCCGAACAGGCCCCGACTAACATTAAGAAAGCAAAGATGACTGATGGCAATCCACCCCAAGCGGTAAAGTCATCTAAGCCAAATCCGGTGGTAGTTAAGACTGAAATAATATTGAAGGTTGAAATTCGAATCGCATCTAAAAATGAATAATGGTTACGGAAGGTCATCCATAACGCAACCAACAAACTAGTGGTCACCACTAAATAAAAGAAGCCGCGTACCTGAGCATCAAGGAATAGTGCTTTGGGGGTTCTTTTGCGCAGAGCGGTGACAAACAATAAGAAGGGCAAACCGCCTAAGAACATGAACAGAGAACCTATCCAATGCGCGCCATTCGAAAAGTGATTCATTGAACGATCGCTGGTGGAATAACCGCCTGTTGAAAGGGTAGTAAAAGCATGGTTAATTGCATCAAATAACCCCATACCAGTGTATAGATAGCCAAGAATACATAAAAAGGTTAGCGTGATATAAACCACCACAATGTTCTTTGCGACATTTTTGGCTCTCGGGCTACTTTTATCGGACCAATCAGAAGATTCGGTTTGGAACAGTCTCATCCCCCCAACGTTTAGCATAGGTAGAATTGCTACCGCCATGACTATAAAGCCAACGCCACCAATCCATTGTAGGGTAGAGCGCCACAGTAGAATGCTGGGTGACATATTATCTAAGCCACTTAATACCGTAGAGCCTGTGGTTGTGATGCCTGACATGGTTTCAAAGTAAGCATCAGTAAAGCTGATATGGTTTATAAAAACAAAGGGTAGAGCAGCAAAACAGCTTGAGACACTCCAGACTAAGGTGGTGATCAAGAACATATCACGCACCCCGAGACGGAAGTTTTTGGTACGCCCAAGTGACAGAAAAACAAACGCGGCAAAGTGGGTAATTAATAAAGATTGACCAAATTCAATAAAACCGTCGGTACCGGTAAAAAATGCCATCAGAGTTGGTACGTACATAAATAGTGCGATTTTTGATAACACTAATCCGAGTACGAACGATATGGGACGATAGTTAACCATGCGACTCTCTTACTCTTATAAAAAGAATGGGCTTGGTTGGAATAAGCGTTCTACATCCGGCACATATTTTTTATCGACTAGGAACATCACAACGTGGTCATCTTGTTCGATAATCGTTCTATCGTGAGCGATCAGTACTTCTTCACCACGGACAATTGCGCCAATGGTCGTGCCTGGTGGTAGTTTAATATCGCCAATTGCTTTACCGACTACTTTTGAGGTGGATTCATCACCATGAGCGATTGCTTCAATCGCTTCTGCAGCACCGCGGCGCAATGATGATACGTTAACAATATCGGCGCGACGAACGTGAGTCAGTAGTGCTGAAATCGTCGCTTGTTGTGGAGAAATTGCCACATCAATAGCACCGCCTTGTACCAAATCAACGTAAGCACTGCGTTGGATTAATACCATCACTTTTTTGGCACCGAGACGCTTGGCTAACATCGCAGACATGATGTTGGTTTCATCTTCGTTGGTTAGCGCGATAAATACGTCAACTTGGTCGATATTCTCTTCATTGAGCAGTTCTTGGTCTGCGGCATCACCACAGAATACGATGGTGTTTTCTAACTCTTCAGATAACTGTTCTGCGCGTTGGTAACTACGTTCAATCAATTTAACGCTGTAGTCTTTTTCAAGGCATTTAGCGAGGCTTGAACCGATATTACCACCACCGACGATCATGATACGGCGGTAAGTTTTTTCAAGGCGCTGTAGTTCACTCATTACTGCACGAATATGGTTACTTGCCGCGACGAAGAATACTTCATCATCGGCTTCAATAATGGTAGTACCTTGTGGGCGAATTGGGCGTCCTTGGCGGAAAATTGCAGCTACACGAGTATCAATGTGAGGCATATGTTCACGTAATGTCGATAACGCATTACCCACCAGCGGGCCGCCATAGTAGGCTTTTACTGCCACTAGGCTGACTTTTTTCTCGGCAAAGCTCACCACTTGCAGTGCGCCAGGGTAATGAATCAGGCGTTCAATATAGCTGGTAACCAATTCTTCTGGGGCAATCAGGTGATCGACAGGAATGGCACCGGATTGAAACAGGGCATCTTTTTCGGCTAAGTATTCTGGTGAACGAATGCGGGCAATTCGGCTTGGAGTGTTAAATAAGGTAAACGCCACTTGGCAAGCGGCCATATTGGTTTCATCTGAATTGGTCACTGCCACCAACATATCAGCATCTTGTGCGCCGGCTTCACGAAGGGTATCAGGGTGGCTGGCATAACCATTGACCACACGTAAATCATATTTATCTTGTAGCTCTCTGAGTCGATCAGTATTGCGGTCAATAACGGTAATATCGTTGTTTTCACCCACTAGGTTTTCCGCTAGTGTGCCGCCAACTTGTCCTGCACCAAGAATAATGATTTTCATAATATTTAGTGAACCTTGAGTTAACCTTGCAAAGTGGTGAGGGATTGTCACCACAATATTGAGTTGATGTGCTTCGGGAATGAAGTCACAGTCTCAACAATTTTTTATTTATATTATGCAGTCTTACGTAAGACCGCGTAATAGAATCCATCCATATTTTCTTCACCAGGAAGAATTTGGCGACCCGGATTGTCTCGCTCTGAACCCACTAATTCGACATTGTTAGTGCGGCTCAAGAAGGCGCTAACTTGTTGGACGTTTTCTTGTGGTGTTATGGAGCATGTTGCATATACTAAAGTACCGTTTGGCTTAAGTTGACGCCACATTGCATCGAGTATTTCGCTTTGTAGTTCGGCTAATGCTTCAATATCACTACCACGACGTAGCCATTTAATATCAGGATGGCGACGGATCACACCGGTAGCAGAACATGGTGCATCTAATAAAATGCGATCAAACTTCTCACCGTTCCACCATTCTTCTGGGTAACGGGCATCACCACAAATCACTTCCGCCTGAAGCTGTAAACGCTCTAGGTTTTCATGCACACGTTTTAAGCGGTTGTCATCGCAATCAATCGCGACGACTTCTGTGTTGGCAGTGTGTTCTAAAATATGCGCAGTTTTACCACCCGGCGCGGCGCAGCAATCTAAAATCAATTCGCCATCTTGCGGCGTTAAGTAGTCAACGGATAACTGAGCAGCAGCATCTTGCACTGATACCCAACCGAGATCGAAGCCCGGTAGTGTCATCACATCACAAGGTGACAGCAAACGTAGTGCATCTTGTGCTTGTGGGTGAATGTCCGCTTCGATGTCGTCTCGCTTTAGTAATTCTAGATACTGATCACGAGTGTGATGTTGGCGATTGACTCGCAACCACATTGGCGCTTTGCTGTTATTGGCTTCAACAATTTTTTGCCATTGTTCTGGGTAGGCTTGCTGTAATAATTTTAATAACCAGCTTGGATGCACATATTTACCTGCATTGTGGCTAATTGCATGCGTATCGAGTTGCTCTTGATTGCGTTGGTAGTTACGTAGTACCGCATTAATCAAACCACGTAAACGCGGGCCTTTTAATGCTTGAGCACCTTCTACCGTTTCACCAACAGCGGCGTGTGGTGGAATGCGCATAAAGCTTAATTGATAAATACCAATCAAAATTAAATGATGAAAAACGCGTTGTTTGCCTTTCAGCGGTTTATCCATGAGTTCGTTAACGATGGATTCTAGGCGTGGAAGATAACGCAATGCACCGTAGCACATCTCTTGTAATAGCGCGTGATCTCTTGGGCGAATACTTTGCTGTGCAGTAGGAAGCGCAGAAGAGAGCGAATAACCTTGGTCTACAACTTCAAATAATACTTTTGCAGCAGCGGCACGAACGTTCATGATGTTTTCTCTTGTCGATAACTTACAAGTCGCAAGTTAGATAAATCAGTTACATGGATAAAATAAACAAGGCACATCGCTGCGCCTTGCTTGGTTGGTTATCGTCGTTTAGCGAGCGATTAACCTAAAATATTGCCGACTTCAAACCACTGGCTGCGAGCATTCAAAATGTCTTGTACCGACAATGCTTTTTTACCTGGGATTTGTAGTTGTTCAAGTACTAGGGTGTCTTTACCTGTCGCCACATAGATGCCAGTTTTATCCGCGCGAATAATTTGCCCTACCGGATGGTCTGCTTGTTGCGGCTCGACTCGTGACTGCCATACTTTGATGTTATGTTGCTGGTCATTATTATCGGCAATACTAAAGAAGCTCATCGGCCATGGATTAAAGGCACGAACGCAGCGTTCAATATGCTCGGCGTCATCTGCCCAATTTATCTTGGCTTCTTCTTTGCTGAGCTTTTTGGCGTAATTGGCGTAGTCATCATTTTGTTTTTGCGGGAAGATTTGCCCTTGGCTGATATCTTCTACGCATTCAATCAAGGCTTTCGGGCCAAGCTGCGCCAGTTTTTCATACATAGAGGCACTGGTATCTGTGCTTTCAATTGGCATGGTGGCAATTTTCAACATGTCACCGGTATCTAGGTCAATATCCATTTGCATGATGGTGACACCAGTTTCTGCATCACCAGCCCAAATGGCACGCTGAATCGGTGCTGCGCCACGCCAACGAGGTAGAATCGAGCCGTGTACGTTAATGCAGCCTAAGCGCGGAGTATCCAGAACGTCTTGTGGTAATAACAAACCATAAGCGACAACGATCATCAGATCGGCATTCAATTCTTTGAGTTGCTGTTTCGCCTCATCAGATTTGAAGTTTTCAGGTTGGAATACAGGGATATCGTGCTCTAGTGCTAATTGCTTCACCGGACTCGCGGTGAGTTTTTTTCCACGACCAGCAGGGCGGTCTGGTTGAGTATAAGCGGCGACGATTTGATATTCAGATGCAGAAGCTTTTTGTGCAGAAAGTAACGCCGCCAAGTGACGGGCGGCGAAATCTGGCGTACCTGCGAAGACAATGCGTAAAGACTGGCTCAAGGTAACCTCATTAATGATTGGGGTAATTATTGTTTCTTCTCATTAAAGCGTTTGATTTTTTCAAGCTTATCTTTAATGCGTTTACGCTTTAATGGTGAAAGATAATCAACAAACAATTTGCCCATTAAGTGGTCAAGCTCATGTTGCACACAAATGGCTAATAAATCATCCGCTTCAAATGTGAACTCTTCACCGTCGCGATTTAATGCTTTTACTGTGACTTCCGCTGCGCGAGGTACTAATGCACGAGCGCCGGGAACCGAAAGGCAACCTTCTTCAATGCCATCTTCGCCACGTTTTTCGATGATTTCTGGATTAATCAGCACGATTGGCTGATCACGCTCATCAGAAACATCAATGACTACGATACGCTGGTGGATATCTACTTGGGTTGCCGCAAGACCGATACCTTCTTCGTCGTACATGGTTTCAATCATGTCATCAACGATCTTTTGAATTTCAGGAGTCACCTTTTCAACCGGTTTTGCTACCGTGCGAAGGCGATCATCTGGGAATGTTAATACTTGTAATACAGACATATACACTCTAAATATTGAACTGTGCCGAAAACAGCTTAAACCTAATTGCTCCAATTCTAGACATTTTACAAGGCAAATGACAGCATCCAATCACATTAAGCGACAAAATATCGACCAAGGAATCCAGGTCATGCCTAAAGTTACACAATTTATAGTGAAGTTATTCGTCTTTTTTGTGGTGAGTTTTTCAGTGATTGCCGCCACTCAATCGACTCCGCCTTTAGTCCTAAAAGAGAGCGCGCCAAACACCTATGTGGTGAAAAAGGGCGATACACTGTGGGATATATCCGCGTTATTTCTTGATAGTCCGTGGTTATGGCCGCGTTTATGGCAGGTGAACCCTGACATTGACAACCCGCATTTAATTTACCCAGGCGATAAGCTGACGTTGACTTGGCAAAATGGCCAGCCTTTGTTGAGCTTAAAGCCAATGAAAAAAATCAGACCGCAGGTGCGTAAGAGTCATAAACAAGCAATTTCTACTTTATCGGACGGGTTAATCTCACCATATTTAAAGTCGGATCAGTTATTGACTGACCAACAACTTGAAGAAGCCTTGCGAGTACTGGGCACCAGTGAAGGGCGTAAATTCTTAAGTCGCAATGAGCGCATTTATATTGACGGTAAAGTGACTCATCCTGATTGGGCAATCTATCGTTTAATCGATAAATATCAACGTAGTGGCGATGATGTGGATGCTATCGCTTATTCATTACGTTTAGTCGCCAAAGCGCAATTAAAAGAATCGAATGATAAAGCCAGTGCGTTACAGGTCGTTAGTCAACAGCAAGAGATTTTGCAAAATGATATTGTATTACCAGTGATTGGTGATGACTTAACCTTATCGACGATATTTCAACCTCGTCCAGCTCCGGTTGGTTTGGTCGCCAATATTAAAGGTTCAATAGAAGATCATCACTTTATGGCAGCTAACCAGGTGGTGGTGATCGATCGTGGTACTGATGACGGCTTAACTCAAGGTAGTAGTTTTAATTTAGCTAAGCAAGGTGCGGTGGTTTATGGCAGTAAAGGTGATTACCGCTATGAAAAAGAAATCGGTGTTAATGGCTTTAGTTCTGCAGATTTACCGCCGGTTTCAATTGGTCAAATGGTGGTGATTCGTCCTTATGCTAAATTCAGCTTAGCTTTCATCACTCAGAGCTTAGAGCCGGTTGGCGTCAATTCTCTGGCGGTGTCTCCACTAACCGAGCAACCGGTGATTGAAGGCGTTGATGCGCAAGCGAATCATACAGCGGTACCACAGGCTGATAACGCTTCTTAATGGTGCAAATTTTTATTATAGAAACGTTTGATTATGGAACCGCTTGCAAATGAATGATGCTCAACTGGCGGCTTGGTTAACGCTGAGTTTTACCCCAAAACTGGGTGGAGTGGCGCTGGCCCGCCTGATGAGCGTCGACGCTCCACAAAACTTGGTTGGCTACTCGGCACAGCAGTGGCAAAAGTTAGGGCTGAAAGCTAACCAGATTGACTATATTCAACACAAAGCCGAGCCAGAGGTCGAGCGATGCTTACACTGGCTCGCACAATCTTCACAGCATCATATTCTAACGCCATTAGATGAAAACTATCCTCATCTATTAAGTCAAATGTCCTCGCATCCTCCGGTATTGTTTATCAAAGGGGAATTAGCGGCGGTTAATTCCGCGCAATTTTCTATGGTCGGTAGCCGTCACGCAAGCTTGGATGGTTTGAAGGCATCGAAAGAATTTGCTTATCAATTGGCTCAAAATGGTCTCACCATTACCAGTGGTTTAGCGTTAGGGGTAGATGGTCATGCCCATGATGGTGCTTTATTGGCACAAGGGACGACCGTAGCAGTGTTAGGCTCTGGTGTCGATCAGATCTACCCTTCACGACATAAAGGCTTAGCAGAACGAATTTTACAGCAAGGTGGTGCTTTGGTCTCTGAGTTAAGGCCGGATGCAAAACCTCGCGCGGAAAACTTTCCTCGTCGCAATCGAATTATTAGCGGTTTATCGCAAGGTGTGTTGGTTGTAGAAGCGGCAGAGCGTAGTGGCTCGCTAATTACCGCACGTTATGCACTAGAGCAAAATCGAGACGTGTTTGCTTTGCCAGGTTCAATCTATCAGCCGGGGTTTGCCGGAACTAACCAGTTATTAAAGCAAGGGGCGATTCTAGCGTTGAGCCCACAAGATATTTTGGATGAATTAAATCCGGCGTTATCTCGGTCTTCTTATGTATATCAACCGGTACAAACTCAGCTAAACTTAACACAACAGGCGACGTCGGAAATAACAGTTAATCACTCCCAACCATTGCCATTTCCCCAACTGTTAGCTAACGTAGGAAATGATCCAACACCAGTTGATATTTTGTCTCAGCGTACCCATATCCCGGTACACGAAGTAATGATGCAAATATTAGAGCTTGAGTTAGCTGGACATGTTATTTCTGTTCCTGGAGGTTATATTCTTAATAGTGGGAATAAACCAAGATAAAGTGTTGCCGCGGAGGGTAAAGCTATGATGGACATTCTTATGTACCTGTTTGAAACCTATATTCATAGCGATGCAGACCTCATGATTGATCAAGACGAACTTGAAGATGAGTTACTGCGGGCAGGCTTTCACCAACAAGAAATTTATAAAGCATTAAACTGGCTCGAAGGGTTAGCTGCCTTACAACAAGGTGAACGCCTCGATATGGCGACTGGCTCGGCTAGTTCGACGCGTATTTTTACCCAAGAAGAAATGCTGCGCTTAGATGTGTCTTGTCGTGGTTTTTTATTATTCCTTGAACAAGTCCAAGTACTGACTACAGAAACTCGCGAAATGGTGATTGACCGTGTGATGGGCTTAGAAACCCAAGAGTTTAGTTTGGACGATCTTAAGTGGGTGATCTTGATGGTACTGTTTAATGTACCGGGCAATGAAAATGCTTACACTCAAATGGAAGAGTTACTCTACTCGACTGAACAAGGTTTAGTACATTAATTTGCGTGCTGCTAATGAATAACAAAATCGACCAACAATTATTTTCCGCCCATGAACATGCGTTAGAGCATGAGTCTTGCCCTAAGTGTGGTGAAGAACACCAAGGCAAATTGCAATTACGACATGGTAAGCACGGGCCATTTTTGGGTTGTGTGCGTTATCCTGAGTGTGATTTTATTCGACCACTTCATCAAAACGATGGCCATATTATAAAAGAACTGGGTGTACCTTGTCCTGAGTGTGGTGGTAATGAGTTACCGGGAGAGTTGGTGTTAAGGCAAGGGCGCTATGGCATGTTTATTGGTTGTAGTCGCTTTCCTGAGTGTCATCATATTGAATCTTCCACTCCGCAACCTGAACAAGCGGCAGAATTGAACCTAACTTGTCCTGAGTGTAAAACGGGTAAATTAGTTGAACGTCAATCTCGCTTTGGGAAGAGCTTTTATGCTTGTGATGCTTATCCAAAGTGTAAATTTTCAATCAATTCACTACCGCTTGAAGGTGAGTGCCAACAGTGTGGCTTTCCCTTGTTAATTGAAAAACGTTTAGCTAATGGTATTAAAATTCAGTGTGCTGATCGTAAGTGCCAGCATACTCAAAGCTAGATAGTTAAAGCTTGTGTAGTTTTTATATAACATATCTTTAACATAAGAAGACCCGCCCCCGTTCATTTGTCTGATGCGGGTCTTTTTTGTAGTCGTATTTAAAGCTTAGCGACTCGGTCTTTCAGCTCCGGAAACGCGGCTGGATCTAATACTGAGACCAATTGGGTTAGGGCTTGTTTCATTTCTTGGTGAGAGTCAGCACCAACATTAATGTGCCCCATCTTACGGCCTGGGCGCTGCTCTTTTCCATACCAGTGAATATGACATTGCGGCATCGAAAGAACAGACTCTGGCAGACTATCTTGCCCGAGAATATTGACCATTGCGGTATGACGAATTGCTTGAGTGCTTCCTAGTGGTAAATTGCACACGGCGCGTAAATGGTTTTCAAATTGACAAACTTCAGCCCCTTGTTGCGTCCAGTGACCTGAGTTATGTACTCGTGGCGCGATTTCGTTGACCAGCAATTTGCCTTGGACATCGAAAAATTCAATCGCCAATACACCTACGTAGTCGAGTTGATCAGCAATCGCCGTAAACATTTCAGCGGCTTGAGATTGTAATTCTGGATCATCAATGGCGACCGATAGGCTCAATACACCATTAACATGAACATTTTCAGCAAGAGGGTAGATCGCGACTTCACCGTTTGCACGGCGAGCACCGACTAGCGACACCTCTCTTTCAAAAGGCACAAATTCTTCCGCTACCACCGCTTGATGAGGTGTCGCTTCGATAGCCGCCGAGACTTTTTTCCAGATCTGATCGACTTGCTTCGCATCGGTTAAGCGCCATTGTCCTTTTCCATCGTAACCACCTAGTGCTGTTTTCAGCACCATCGGAATGCCGACAAATTCAATCGCTGCATCAAGATCTGCACGTTTCTCAATAATCGCATATTTGGCATTAGCCGCTTTCGCATTATCAAGTAGTTGCTTTTCGATACGGCGATCACCACCAGCTTTGATGGCTTGGGTTGTGGGTAGAAACTTACCGCTTTTTTCACAAATATCGAGCACTGAATGCGAGATGTGTTCAAACTCAGCGGTAATCACATCTGCAGAAGCAATCGCATTATTTATCCCATGACCAATGACATTTTGGGTCAGAGGATGAACAATTTGCTCACTACCGACATCAAATGCTGAGATGTTGATGTTTAATGGTGCACCGGCTAAAGACATCATTCGTGCCAATTGGCCTGCACCTAGTACTAAAACGTGTTTGTTTGCCATGAATATTAATCCTCAGCTGGATTCGGATTTGCCAGTACGGTATCAGTTTGCTCTTTACGGAAGGCTTCTACTTGAGCCATTACACTTTCATTATGAGTACCGATAATTTGCGCCGCTAGAATACCTGCATTGGCGGCACCCGCTTCACCAATCGCGAGAGTACCTACTGCAATCCCTTTAGGCATTTGGACAATTGAGTATAGTGAATCAACGCCAGATAGCGCACGAGATTGAACCGGTACACCAAGTACTGGAAGACTTGTGTAAGCCGCGGTCATTCCTGGGAGGTGAGCCGCGCCACCTGCGCCAGCAATAATCACTTTAATGCCTCGTTCTTTTGCGCTTTCTGCGTATTCAGCTAATAGGTGAGGAGTTCGGTGAGCCGATACTACTTTTGTTTCGTACGGTACATTAAAACGGTCCAGCATTTCTGCGGCAAGTTTCATGGTTGGCCAATCAGATTTTGAACCCATAATGATTCCAACAGTCATCGAACACTCCTTAACGACTCAAGCTATTAATACAATAATTGTCGCCATTATACTGTGAAATCGCGACAAGGAAAACGTTTGCGTCAGCTTGTTTCTATATTCTGATCTGAATAAATGACATTGAGATGAAAAAATTTTAGTCATCGGCGATAAGGTTTTATACACTGGCGCTATTACCGTTTGTACAGGGAAGAAAATTATAGTGAATAATTTTGAATTTGTTGTTGAGTCTTTGCAACAAGGAGAAGTCATCGCTTATCCAACCGAAGGTGTATTTGGGGTCGGTTGTGATCCTGATAATATATCTGCCATCGACAAGTTGTTAGCGTTAAAGAAGCGCCCGGTAGATAAAGGATTGATTTTGATTGCGGCTAATTATCAACAGCTATTGCCTTACATTGATGACTCTCAGTTAACTGATGAACAACTGCAAGCGGTGCAGTCTACTTGGCCTGGCCCTGTGACTTGGGTAATGCCAGCTAAAGTGGGGATTTCATCTCATCTCACTGGACAGTTTAATTCAATTGCGGTTCGTGTGACAGATCATCCTTTAGTACAACAACTCTGTTTAGCTTTTGGTAAGCCAATTACTTCAACTAGTGCTAACTTGACTGGGTTAGAGCCTTGTCGCACTACGGAAGAGGTTGAGTGTCAACTCGGTGATAAGCTGGTGGCGATTCTACAAGGGCAAGTGGGCGGAAGAACTCAGCCAACAGAAATTCGTGATGCCAAAACATCGAACGTATTAAGACAAGGTTAGCTTTTAAACAAGGCTAATATTAAATAAGAGAAGTAGGTTGATGGTTAATAGTACTCAACAAGTTGATAAACACGCGGTCAAAATCTTTTTGATGAGCTTACAAGATTCGATTTGTGCTCAATTGGAAGCGGTCGATGGCAACCAATTTATTGAAGACGCTTGGCAAAGAGAGCTGGGCGGTGGTGGCCGTAGCCGGGTGATTCGAGATGGTCAAGTGTTTGAGCAAGGCGGAGTCAATTTTTCTCATGTGTTTGGTGATAAGATGCCAGCTTCGGCAACCGCTCATCGACCGGAATTGGCGGGCCGTCAGTTTGAAGCGATGGGCGTGTCATTAGTTATCCATCCTAAAAACCCTTATATTCCGACCTCTCATGCGAATGTTCGCTTTTTCATTGCCGAGAAAGAAGGTGAAGCACCGATTTGGTGGTTTGGTGGAGGGTTTGATTTAACGCCGTTCTACCCTTTTGAGGAAGATTGCCAGCATTGGCATGATACTGCCAAAGCGATTTGTGCGCCATTTGGTGATGATGTCTACGATGAGCATAAAGCTTGGTGTGACAAATACTTCTTCTTGCCTCATCGTAATGAAACTCGTGGTGTCGGAGGATTATTCTTTGATGACTTAAATCAATGGGATTTTTCGGTCTGTTTTGATTATATGAAATCAGTGGGTGAAGGGTTTACGCAAGCCTATTTACCCATAGTGAATAAAAGACAAGACCATCAATATGGCGAACGTGAACGTCAGTTCCAGCTATATCGCCGTGGTCGTTATGTTGAATTCAACCTAGTTTATGACCGAGGTACTTTATTTGGCCTACAAAGTGGTGGGCGTACTGAGTCTATTCTCATGTCAATGCCACCGTTGGCGCGTTGGGAATATGATTATTCTCCGGAAAATGATTCAGCAGAAGCCAACTTATATCAAAACTATTTACAGCCACGAGAATGGTAGCGGTTATTTATTCTTTAAGGGCAAGGAAAGGGCCTATTCATGCAAACACTCGATCAATACGCGGTATTCGGTAATCCGATAAAACACAGTAAATCACCTTTTATTCATACTTTGTTTGCTCGTCAAACTAATCAAGCAATGGAATATGGCATTGTTGAAGCGCCTGTTGATAGTTTTAAGCAAGCCGCTCGTGAGTTTTTTGCTGCAGATGGTAAAGGTTGCAATGTTACCGCACCGTTTAAGTTAGATGCCTATCAATTTGCTGATCGCTTAACGGAAAGGGCAGAGTTAGCACAAGCGGTGAATACATTAAAGAAGCTTGATGATGGTTTGATTATTGGTGATAACACTGATGGTGAAGGTTTAGTTCAGGATTTACTGCAAAATCACGCCCAACTTAAAGGGGCGAGAATTTTACTGCTTGGTGCCGGCGGTGCGGCTCGCGGGGTATTAAAACCATTACTTGATCAGCAACCGCAACATATCGTGATAACCAATCGTACTTTAAGTAAAGCTGAAGAGTTAGCAGAAACCTTCATGCCTTATGGCTCTATCTCGGCACAGTCGATGCAAAGTATTGATTCTGGCTTTGATATTATCATTAATTCTACTTCAGCGGGGCTGACTGGTGGTCTACCAGATATCAGCACCGCGATCTTCATGTCACATAGTGTCAGTTATGATATGAGCTACGGGGCCGGTAAAACACATTTTACGGATTGGGCAAAACAGAACGGTGTATCTCATGCCTTTGATGGTTTGGGAATGTTAGTCGGACAAGCGGCTGAAAGCTTTATGTTATGGCGTGGATTACGTCCGAGTGTACGTCAGGTGCTGAGAGAGATACGCCGTAATTTAGAGAGTTAAAGAAATAGAGTGCTAAATAATGAACCAAAATATCCTTTTTTCGGATCGCTGTGAGTGGGACGATAAGCGTCAGACGGTTGTTTTCCAAGCTCAACAAGCTGGACAGCTTATAGATTGTATCGCTTCTCTAGGCTTATTATCTCAATTAGATGATACAAAGGTGAGCAAAGAAAATGCATTAATGGCTTTTGAGCGTGTTCGTTTCGATCTTGAAGATTTAGCAGAAGAAGCAATAGAGGACGAGAAATTTAGCCCAACAGGTGAAATCGTATTGGGCTAATTGTATGATGACTATTTTACTTCGGTCAGGTAGTCATTTTTATTAATCACATAATTATCGGCAGACTTAAATAAAAATGCTGCTTCTTCATCTTTAAGTGGTCTGGCTTGTTTTACTGGGCTGCCCACATATAGGTAACCACTTTCTAAACGCTTACCGGGTGGAACTAAACTACCGGCTCCGATCATGACGTCGGAATCAATAATCGCACCATCTAAAATGATAGCACCCATGCCAACCAATACTCTGTCATGAATCGTACAGCCGTGTAACATGACTTTATGACCTATAGTGACATCGTTACCAATTATAAGAGGAAAGCCGTCTGGATTATCTACGCTCTTATGGGTGACATGTAAAACAGACCCATCTTGGATATTAGTTCGTTCGCCAATGTGGATATGATTCACATCCCCACGAGCCGCCACTAATGGCCAAATACTAGAATCATTACCAATTTGTATTTCTCCTATTAAAATTGATGACTCATCTATATATACATTTTCCCCAATGAGAGGGGATATACCTTTATAGCTACGAATATGGTTCATTTTTACTCCTTATCTTGTTTAATTATGGCGAAATACCACAAGCAAACTACATAAAATGGCCCTTTTTGATTCAAAAATAACCAAACGATCAAAAAAAGCAAAAAAACATAAAAAACCCCTTGCTAATGTGAGTCAGGTCTCTATAATGCGCCCTCACTGACACGGAGCACGCAGCCTAGCTGCAGCAACGAGTCAGAGGTCAAAACCTTATCAAAAAGGTTAGCGAAAAAAGTTTAAAAAAGTGTTTGACACGAGCTTTTAAATCGCTAAAATGGCCGCCCTGTTCAACGAGACGCACTAAGCGATTTCAATAAGAACAACGCTCTTTAATAATTTAAACCTATCAATCTGTGTGGGCACTCGTTGATGATAATCAAAAAGATTTATCAATGAACTGAGTGACCAAAT
>NZ_JBLWZK010000018.1:0-28522 GCF_048266485.1 Vibrio sp.
ACGAGTGCCCACACAGATTGATAGGTTTAAATTGTTAAAGAGCGTTGTTCTTATTGAAATCGCTTAATGCGTCTCGTTGAACAGGGCGGCCATTTTAACGATTTAAAAGTTCGTGTCAAACACTTTTTTAAAACTTTTATTTTATTCACTTTAAAAAGTGAAATCAAACTAGCTCAAGGCTATCATCGCAAACCTTTTTGAGAAGGTTTTGACCTCTGACTCGTTGCTGCAGCTAGGCTGCGTACTCCGTGTCAGTGAGGGCGCATTATAGGGAGATCTTTTGGGTTGGCAAGATCTTTTTCGCGTTTTTTTGGATTTTTTTATTGTTCGATTAAAAAAGGAGCTAAAAGCCCCTTTTTTGTATATAAAACTCTCTAATTGACACTTTTCTTCTATATGAAAGCATATGCATCAGCAAACATACGATTTCTCTGTGCTTGCTTACGATCCACAAATTGATCTCGAGCCGCCCCTGCCATTTCAAATCGGCCTGCGATATAAATATCAAAATCGGCTAAAGATTCAAAGTCTTGCTCAATCGCTTGCAGGACATTACCTAGTTTACCTTGCCAATCTTGCTCTTCATTCTCTATCACTGGAACAAAATGAACATTCTTGGTTTGCTGGGCGATTTCTTTTAATTCTTGCATAGCATATAGCTGACTACTATCTTTTCCTCCCCAATATAAATAGATTGGCTGAGTTTTCTTTTGGCTAATGCAATGATCTAGGATTGAACGTACATAACTAAAGCCAGTGCCACCAGCAATCAATAATAGAGAGCGTTCTTGATCTTCTTGTAACCAGGCATCCCCATGTGGGGCATCAATTTGAATATTACTGCCATCCGCATAAGCTTGATTCATTGCCTCTACAACTTCGATAGCATAAGCATTATGTTCTGCAGCGCCGATATGTAATTCTAACTCTCCAGAATGTCGACAAGGGCTATTGGCAATTGAAAATGATCGCTTGTCTTTTTCGCCCATCACTACCATAAGGTATTGTCCAGCTTTAAACGACACTGGCGCTTCCGGATGTAATAAAATACGAAATGTGTTACTTGCTAATGGTTCGATGGACTTTACTTTACATTCAATGGTCATGATTTCCTCTTGTCACTCTTCAAATGTCAAAATTAAGTGACTCTTTGCGTATGCTTGGCATGGGAATATCCAACCCAGCTGCCTTTCTTGATTTGTCAGCATAGGTTGCAATTGATATTCCACTTCACCTTCGATCTTTTTACAGAGACAAGTCATACATGCTCCAACTTTACATCTAAACGGTAGCATGATGCCTCGCTCTATTGCGGCAGATAATATGGTTTGCCCTGAATCACAGGTAAACTCTATATTGCTAGGTTTAATTATTACCTTATAAGTCATCTGGGATAATGATACCTAGATCATTCCAGATACTGTCTATTCTTTTCACCAATTGAGAATCTTTAATAATTGGCGTTCCCCACTCTCTTGTCACTTCATCAGCAAACTTATTAGTGGCATCAAGTCCCATCATCGATCCTTTCTCTCTATTTAACATTAGCGTATCTCGTGAAGGATCCATACGAGTGGTGATCGCCCATATCACATCATTCCAATCAGAGATATCAACATCACCATCACAAATAATGACAAATTTAAGATCGATCTTCTCTTGCAAAAGATCTTGTAATTTATTGATGAGAGCAAATCCCTGGCCAGTTTGGCTCTTTTCCATTTTGACTATCATCATTTGATAAGAATTATCTTGGATAGGGAAATGTAAATTGGTGATTTCTGGTATCTGCTGATATAGATTCGCTACATCATCTTGAGTTAATTTCAGCAAACCCGTGTTATTTAGCGCATTATTCGACTTATCGGCTTCTATTTCAGTTGGCCACTTCTTGGTAATGTCCATTCCCATTTTTGATCCCAAGCCAACAATTGGCGAAGCAAAATCAAGAGAATCAATCGGAGTATTATCGATAAACAAAGTATCCCTTTGCGGTTGCATATTTTCAACCATCGCTTGCGCCACACTACTCCACTCTCGAGCATTAATGTCTTCATCACACACTAAAACATACTTGGTGTACATAAACTGACGCAGAAAAGACCACACCCCCATCATGACTCTTTTGGCATGACCAGGATATTGTTTCTTCATCGTCACCACAGCCATGCGATATGAACAGCCTTCCGGCGGTAAATAAAAATCGATAATTTCAGGAAATTGTTTTTGAAGAATAGGCACAAAAACTTCATTTAATGCTACGCCTAATACCGCAGGTTCATCCGGTGGACGCCCAGTATAAGTACTATGATAAATCGCATCTTCACGCATCGTAATATGAGTAATAGTAAACACATGATGCTTTTCTGGTTCGTTATAATAACCAGTATGATCGCCGTAAGGACCTTCATCAGCAAATTCTTGCGGGTCGATATAACCTTCAAGTACCAACTCTGCACTCGCTGGAATATCAAGATCATTAGTCAGTGACTTTATTACCTCTGTTTTACTTCCTCTAAGTAATCCTGCAAAAGCATATTCAGACAAAGTATCTGGTACAGGCGTGACCGCACCTAGTACTGTCGCGGGATCAGAACCAAATGCAACCGAGACAGGGAAAGGTTTTCCCGGATATTTTTCCATCCAATCACGTAAGTCTAGCGCTCCGCCTCGATGAGCTAACCAGCGCATGATAATTTTATTCTTGGCAATTTTTTGCTGACGATAAATGCCTAGATTTTGACGCTTTTTATTTGGACCTTTCGTGATGGTTAAGCCCCAAGTTAATAGCGGAGCAACATCACCAGACCAACAGCTCATTACTGGAATTTTATCGAGATCAACCTGATCGCCCTGCCAGACAATTTTTTGGCAAGCAGCCGTTCGCAACCTTTTTACCGGCATATTTAATACTTGTTTAAATAACGGCAGTTTTGAAAAAGCATCTTTAAAGCCCTTTGGTGGCTCAGGTTCTTTTAAGAAAGCGAGCAATTTACCCACTTCACGTAATTCATTAACGTCTGTTCTTCCCATACCGATTGCCACACGTTCAGCGGTGCCAAACAAGTTAGTCAATACTGGCATGTCGTAACCAATAGGGTTTTCAAATAACAAGGCAGGGCCACCAGCTCGTAAAGTACGATCACTGATTTCTGTCATTTCATAATGAGGATCAACAGGATGAGAAATTCGCTTGAGTAAGCCATTCGTTTCCAAATGCTCAATGAAGTCACGTAAATCTTTAAAACTCATAACCTTTCCACTGGCTGCATGCGATGGCGGACATTATATACACAACAAAGACAATATGCATGAGCTCTCAAAGTAAAATCACAATCATTATCATTAAATTTATGGCTATTCTATCGCAGCGATTGATTTGAGTAATGCTTGTGATTGACTCACTTGCCCAGATTTAAGCAATGAGACCAACCAGTCATAGTGCTCACTTTCAGATAGCGTTTGTGCCACCAATAAACCATCACCTGAATGATTCAACCGTTCAATAAGAAAAGTTTGCACACTTTCAGGCATTAACTTCATGTTAGTGAGTTGTTTTAACGCAATGGGTTTTATCGCTGGGTTGTGCGTCGCATTCATAACTTGCTGCAATGAAAATGGATCCGCTTGTTGAGCTAAGCGTTGAATTTCCTTAAAGCTATGATCATCACCTTTCATTTTCCACAGTAAATTATAAAGCCGTTCATCCTTAGTTAATTGAGCCAATTTAATAATAATCGGCGTTGTGGGTAGCCACTTTAGACTATTACCAACCAATTGATTGGAGAGAAACTGTAAAGCTTGAGGAGAAAGACTATCGGCCTCACTGATAAATAGTGCTTCTTTTTGTCTCACTTGATAATCGTCACCTTTCAGCCAATTGGAGAGTTGCAATTGGTTATTTTCAGCTCCAATAATAAAATCGAGGGTAGTTTGATCTTGTTTCCAATGATTAATTAAACGGTTGGCCACCAACGAAGCATTAAAAGCTGGAAGCGTTACACTATAACCCTCACCAGATTCTGAATATTGGTAGAGTGGCTGACGAGTTTGGTGAGATTGAATGAAAATAGCCAAGCGAGGACTCAGCACCAAGCGCGTGTCTTCTAATTTTTTTAAAAAGAGGTAGCGCACCACTTCTTGCCTAGGCATAGGCATACTATCCAATGACGTTTGGATTTCGGGAACTTGGTCTTGCAAAGCTAATTGATAGATCTGCTCTACCGAAGATTGAACCTTAGGGTTAGTTAACCAAGATGTGACTTCATTGTGAGTCATCTCACTTGCTTGTACCCATTGCCCATTAAGCACAATATTCAGCAGAAAAATAATCGCTAACATCCGATGTCGCATTTTGTTTTCCTGTATTGAAAATCGAGGTCATCCTAACCTCTATCAATATGGTGCAAGTAAATTATCTTTTAGACAATAAAAATCACCGCCCAATGTGAGCGGTGATAGTCTTTATTCGTAGATCAACGACAAACTCAGAATTTACTGACGGCGCATCGCGTCAAAAAATTCATTATTGGTTTTGGTCATTGCCAATTTATCAATCAGGAATTCCATTGCATCTGTTTCACTCATAGGGTGAACAATTTTACGTAGGATCCACATTTTTTGTAGTTCATCCGATTTAGTTAGCAATTCTTCACGACGAGTACCTGAACGGTTAAAATCGATAGCTGGGAAGACACGTTTTTCCGCAATCTTACGGTTTAGGTGTAATTCCATGTTACCTGTACCTTTAAATTCTTCGTAGATAACTTCATCCATTTTAGAGCCAGTATCAACTAATGCTGTTGCGATAATCGTTAAACTACCACCTTCTTCAACATTACGAGCCGCACCGAAGAAACGCTTAGGACGGTGTAGTGCATTGGCATCCACACCACCCGTCAGAATTTTACCTGATGAAGGGACAACCGTGTTATAGGCACGCGCTAGACGAGTAATCGAATCAAGCAGAATAATGACATCTTTTTTATGCTCAACTAGACGCTTGGCTTTTTCAATCACCATTTCAGCCACTTGAACGTGACGAGATGCTGGCTCATCAAAAGTCGAAGCAATCACTTCACCTTTTACTAAGCGCTGCATTTCGGTTACTTCTTCAGGACGCTCATCGATAAGTAATACCATCAACTCACACTCAGGATGATTGTGGGCAATACTTTGTGCAATATTTTGCAGCAGCATCGTCTTACCCGCTTTTGGCGGAGCAACAATCAGGCCACGTTGACCTTTACCAATTGGAGATGCTAAATCTAAAACACGAGCCGTAATATCTTCCGTTGAACCATTACCACGCTCCATCACCATGCGTTCATTCGCATGTAAAGGGGTTAAGTTTTCGAAAAGGATTTTATTGCGGGCGTTATCAGGACGATCATGGTTAACGGTGTTGACTTTAAGGAGAGCAAAGTAACGTTCACCATCTTTTGGTGGTCGAATCTTTCCGGCTACTGAGTCACCAGTACGTAAATTAAAACGACGAATTTGACTTGGAGAAACATAAATATCATCAGGGCCGGCTAAATATGAGCTGTCTGATGAACGTAGGAAGCCAAAACCATCTTGTAAAATCTCTAAGACCCCATCGCCAAAAATATCTTCACCACCTTTGGCATGCGCTTTAAGGATGGAAAAAATGATGTCTTGTTTTCGTAAACGGGCTAAGTTTTCCAAACCTAGGCTTTCACCAAGCGCGACAAGCTCAGATACAGGTCTGTTTTTCAGTTCTGTTAGGTTCATAGTGGTGGATGCTTTTTTTGTCAAAATAGGATTCTGTTGGTTGTTTAATAAGATATGTTTGACCTATAGGAACGGCCAAGAAATGAACATTTGTGTATTTAACGTGCGTTAAATTATCATTAAAGTAAAGACTAGTCTAGCTTTATAAAATAACAAAACCGCCTATAAGCTATTTATATGCGGTTAAGTTTATCATTTTATCGATGCTTATAAATTAGCATCTAAAAACTCTTTCAATTGAGTCTTTGATAACGCACCAACTTTAGTTGCAGCAACACCACCATCTTTAAAAAGAAGTAATGTAGGAATACCACGGATACCAAACTTTGGTGGCGTGCCAGAGTTTTGATCGATGTTCAATTTACCAATGGTGAGTTTGCCTTCATATTCATCAGCAATTTCATCAAGAATTGGGGCGATCATTTTACAAGGACCACACCATTCTGCCCAGAAATCTACTAGAACTGGACCAGCAGCTTTGATTACATCATTTTCGAAACCTTCATCAGAAAGCTGCATAATCTTGTCACTCATCTTCCACTCCAATATATATTTTTATGCTCTGGTTGGATGATAACCAGCAATTAGATTCCCTATTTGAATGGATTTACTTTCGTATTGCAAGCTTAAGCTGATATTCTATAGCAATGAAAAAGACACACATCACAGAGCAAAAATTCGCCGACTTGGATTTATTACCCCAAGTCATTGAAGGATTGGAAAAAAAAGGGTTCGAATACTGTACCCCTATCCAAGCCTTGGCGTTGCCGGTACTGCTCACCGGCCAAGACATTGCAGGCCAGGCCCAAACGGGTACAGGTAAAACGCTCGCGTTTCTTACTGCTACTTTTAATCATTTGCTCAAAACAGCCGAGCCAGAAGGACGTGCCAAATCACACCCTAGAGCGATTATTATGGCGCCTACTCGTGAGCTAGCCATCCAAATCTATAACGATGCGGAAGGCTTAATTGCTAGCACAGGCCTAAAAGCAGGCTTAGCTTACGGTGGTGAGAGTTACGAGAAGCAGCACGCTAAACTACAAAATGGCGTCGATATATTGATTGGTACTTGTGGCCGAATCATTGATTTCTACAAGCAAAAAGTATTTAGCTTAAATAGCATTCAAGCAGTGGTACTGGATGAAGCCGATCGCATGTTCGATTTAGGCTTTATTAAGGACATTCGCTTTTTATTCCGTCGTATGCCAGAGCCAAGTGATCGCCTAAACATGCTGTTTTCTGCCACGCTATCTTACCGAGTGCAAGAATTAGCATTTGAGCATATGCATAACCCAGAACATGTGGTCGTCGAAGCCGAACAAAAAACCGGCCATCGTATTAAAGAAGAATTATTCTACCCTTCCAACGAACATAAAATGGCGCTGCTACAAACGCTTATCGAAGAAGATTGGCCCGAACGTGCGATTATTTTTGCGAATACTAAACATAAATGTGAAGCCGTTTGGGGTAGCTTAGCGGCAGATGGGCATCGTGTAGGCTTATTAACAGGTGATGTTCCTCAGAAAAAACGTGAACGTATTCTAGAAGAATTTACTCGCGGTGACGTGGATTTCCTAGTTGCAACCGATGTTGCTGCTCGTGGTCTGCACATCCCAGCAGTGACTCACGTGTATAACTTTGATCTACCTGATGATTGTGAAGATTATGTACACCGTATCGGTCGTACTGGTCGTGCAGGCGCAAGCGGCAAATCAATCAGCTTTGCCTGTGAACAATATGCGGTAAACCTACCAGGAATTGAAGAATATATTGAACACACAATTCCTATGTCGGAATACGACGCAGAAGCACTGTTAACCGATTTACCACCACCAATACGTTTACAACGCCGTCCGCAAACTAACCGTAGAACCAATACCGGTGGCTCTCGTAATTCAAACCGTAATAATGGTTCTCGCAATAATACTCGTCGCCCGCGTCAACCGCGTAACCCTAGCTAAGGTATGATTGATTTATGAGTAATGCAGTTTCATCCCCTTTATATGCTGTGATTGATTTAGGCTCTAATAGCTTCCATATGTTAGTCACCCGTCATATTGATGGTTGCGTGCAAACCATGGCAAAAATCAAACGTAAAGTTCGCTTGGCTAATGGATTAGATCAAAATAATCAGTTAAGTCAAGAAGCCATGCAAAGAGGATGGGACTGTTTAAGCTTATTTGCTGAGCGTTTGCAAGATATTCCAACCAATAATATTCGTATTGTAGGGACTGCAGCTCTTCGCTCAGCAACTAATGTTGATGTGTTTGTCAAAAAAGCGAATCAAATTCTAGGCCACCCTGTTGCAATCATTTCAGGAGAAGAAGAAGCGGCGACTATATATAAAGGTGTAGCGCATACTTCTGGTGGGCTAGGTCATCGTTTGGTGGTCGATATTGGTGGCGCCAGTACTGAACTCATTATTGGTCGTGAGTTTGATGCTAAAGCTCTAGTGAGTCTACCAATGGGCTGTGTTACCTGGCTGGATCACTACTTTCACGATCGCCAATTAACTCAACAAAATTTTGAACAAGCTATTTTGGCGGCAAAATCTACTCTAGAACCAATTTTGCAGAAATACACCACTCTAGGTTGGGATGTTTGTGTTGGTGCGAGCGGTACGGTTCAAGCACTGCAAGAGATCATGTTGGCTCAAGGTATGGATGAGATCATTACCTTAGCTAAATTAAAGCGACTACAGAAACAAGCCATGATGGCTTCTCATTTAGAAGAGCTAGAAATTGATGGCTTAACACTAGAGCGTGCTTTAGTTTTCCCTAGTGGCTTATCAATCTTAATCGCAATATTTGAAAGCTTAAATATTGAATCGATGACATTAGCGGGCGGCGCATTACGTGAAGGGTTAGCTTATGAAATGATCGGTGAAATGCGCCAATCTAATATTCGTCAACGCACGATTTCCAGCGTGCAACAGCGTTACCAGGTTGATGTTCAATATGGTGTTCAAGTGGCGGATGTCGCAATGCAATTGCTGCAGCAATGTGGCCATCAGCAATGGATCCCAGAAGCCCAAGCAGAATTTTTATTACATTCTGCAGCAGAATTACATGAGATCGGTTTAAGCATTGATTTCAAAAAAGGCGGAGAACACGGTGCCTATCTACTCCAACACCTCAACCTTCCCGGTTTTACTCGTGCACAAAAACACTTTCTTGCTGAACTAGTAAGACGCTACCGTGATTCGCTATCATCTCTACCAGAGCAACATGCGCTATCAGGGCAAAGCAGTAAGCGCCTACTACGCCTGCTACGCTTATCGGTTCTACTCACACACCGTAGAAGCACTCAGATTCAACCTAAATTTGCACTAACTGCTCAAGATGATCATTTGACTCTAGCAATGGACAGCGACTGGTTGAAAAACAATCCATTAACTCAAACTGAACTAGAAATTGAAGCTAACCGCCAAACAGATATTGGCTGGCCATTAACCATTACTAGCTTGTAAAACTCTCCACAACAAAATTCTTTCTATAAAAATGGGAGTCTATTTTCAGGCTCCCATTTTTTATTTAATTTTAACGACTACCGCCAAGGCTAATCTTCGACTTGATCGGCAGAGATATTATCTTGCGCTAACCATTCAGCGACATCTTTAGCAAAATAAGTCAAAATACCATCGGCACCTGCACGCTTAAAACACAATAGAGATTCCATCACCGTTTCTTTTTCTTTTAACCAACCATTTTGAATCGCCGCTTTATGCATCGCATACTCACCAGATACTTGATAAGCAAACGTCGGTACTTGAAGCTCAGTTTTTACTCGGCGAACTACATCTAGGTATGGCATGCCAGGTTTCACCATCACCATGTCGGCACCTTCATTAATATCCATCGCCACTTCATGCAACGCTTCATCACTGTTAGCCGGATCCATCTGGTAGTTTTTCTTATCTGCGCCTTTCAAGTTACTGGTAGAGCCGACAGCATCGCGGAACGGGCCATAGTAATTAGAAGCATACTTAGCAGAATACGCCATAATTTGCGTATGAATATGGCCGGATTTTTCCAGCGCTTCACGGATTTTACCAATACGTCCATCCATCATATCCGATGGCGCGACTACATCCGCCCCCGCTGCCGCATGCGACAATGCCTGCTTAACTAACACTTCTGTGGTTTCTTCATTAAGCACATAACCATCTTTATCGATAATGCCATCTTGGCCATGGGTCGTGTATGGGTCGAGCGCAACATCAGTGATCACACCAATATCTGGCACATGCTCTTTTAATGCGCGTACCGCACGTTGCACTAATCCTTCCGGGTTATGAGCTTCAGCTGCACATAATGATTTAGCGTCCTGATTCACGACAGGAAATAGCGCAATCGCAGGCACACCTAATTTGGCGAGATAGTCGGCCTCTTCCAATAATAAATCAATGGATAGTCGTTCAACTCCTGGCATGGATTCTACCGCTTCACGACGGTTTTTCCCCATCAATACAAACATCGGATAGATCAGGTCATTGACTGATACTTTATTCTCAGCGACTAAGCGACGACTGAAATCATGCTTACGGATACGACGTAAACGACGACCAGGGAATTGACCTTGAATAGATACTGACACCTTTACTCTCCTTACTGATAGGTTCTATAACTTTGCTATCTCCATCATATCACCCTCGCCATGCCATGAAAGCAAAGAATGTCTCAATCCCTTATGAATTCATAACCGGATGTGATCTTAACTACTGTGTCATTTATGCCCCAGTCACTTAGGTATATACTAAGTGAGTATTCTCCAACTATGAGTTTTTTATGATAGATAGCCATGCGCACATTTATGCCGAAGAATTTGATCAAGACCGTGATGACGTCGTTCAACGCGCTAAAGATATCGGCATAAAGAAAATTTTACTGCCAAATATTGATTTGAATTCAATTGAGCCTATGCTCGCAACGGAAGCCGCCTATCCAGACACTTGTCATTCAATGATGGGATTACACCCTTGTTACGTAAATAACAATATTGAACAAGATTTAGCGACGATTAAAGCATGGTTTGATAAACACAAGTTTATTGCAGTAGGTGAAATTGGTATTGATTTGTATTGGGATAAAACCTTCCAAGCGGAACAAGAATTCGCCTTTCGCGAACAGTTAAAATGGGCTAAGGAACTAAAATTACCGGTAGTGATCCATACTCGAGATTCCATCGACCAAACACTACGTATTTTATCTCAAGAACAAGATGGCACATTAACGGGTGTCTTTCATTGCTTTGGTGGCTCAGTCGAACAAGCCAACGCGATTAACGACCTCGGTTTCCATTTAGGGATTGGTGGCGTATCTACTTTCAAAAATGGAGGGATGGATAAAGTTATCCCTGAGCTTAATCTTGATTACCTTCTTTTGGAAACAGACTGCCCTTATTTAGCACCAACCCCGCATCGTGGTAAGCGAAATGAACCGTCGTTTATGCAATTAGTAGCACAACGTATTGCGGACTTAAAAGAGATGCCGGTCTCGCAAGTGTGTGATATTACCGATCGTAATACTGGAACCTTATTTAAACTAAAATAGCAATCGCATCATCGATTGATACTAAAATGTTTCACATGAAACCATAAAAAACGCAGCCACCTTTATCATAAAAATAATTGGCTGCGTTTTTCGATCTTAGCGATAATACCAATCACACTAATTAGATGAGCAGATAATTAGTACGATTGGTATAAGGTTTAGAGTTCCACTTAACCGTCATCGTTATCATTTTGGTTTTCATCCGACTCACCACGCTTGGTATAGAAACGCGAAAAAAATAAACCAATCTCAAACAAAATACACATCGGCACCGCGAGTAAGGTTTGCGACACCATATCCGGTGGTGTCAATAGCATCCCAACAACGAAAGCCACCACGATAATATACGGTCTTTTCTGAGCCAAAGATTTTGCATCTGTCGCGCCAGTCCAGCACAACAAAATAATCGCAACTGGCACTTCAAAAGCAATACCAAATGCCATGAATAGCGAAAGGACGAAATCTAGATAACTGGATATATCGGTAGCAAATTCGACACCACCCAATGAAATCGCGGTAAAGAACCCAAAGATCAGTGGGAAAACCACAAAGTAAGCAAACGCAACACCAGCATAGAACAGCAAAGAGCTAGAAAAGAGTAATGGCGCGATCAAGCGACGCTCGTGCTTATATAAGCCTGGCGCAACAAACGCCCATATTTGATAAAGTACCAAAGGTACAGCAACGAATACTGAAGCGACCAAGGTAAGTTTAAGTGGTGTAAAAAATGGCGAAGCAACATCGGTTGCGATCATACTTGCGCCTTCAGGCAAGCGATCAATTAATGGTGCGGAAACAAATTCATAGATATTACTAGAAAACCAAACCAGACCAACAAAGACCACTAAAACAGATGCAATCGCTTTTAAGATTCGGTTTCTCAGCTCAATCAGGTGGGAAATTAATGGCTGAGTTTGTTCTTGAGTGGACATGTGAACCTCTTGATAACACGCTAACTCACTGAAGATAACCAGTGAGTAGCAAAGAAAAACAGGGAGTTAAGCTTTTTTGTCGTCAGATGTTTTATTCTCATCGATAGAACTTACATCTTTCATGATGCGGTTCTCTTCCGATAGATATTCATCTGTCGAACTAGAAGGCGTTGTAGTAGAGGTAGGTTCAGATTCTTTAGCGTAAGGTCGCTGCACATCTTGAGCGGCTTTTTTTAGCTCTTCAATAGAAGATTGCAGCTCCGGAGAGAGATCTTTCATCCCCATATTTTCAGCCTTACGTAAATTATCTTGCAGCTCTTGTATTTTGAGCTCTTGGGATAATTCATCTTTCACATTGTTCGCCATCGTTTTTGCAGTGTGAACAAACTTGCTCACACTACGTATCGCGACCGGTAAACGCTCTGGTCCTAAAACAACAAGTGCGACAACCGATATTAATACCAGCTCCCAAAAACCGATATCAAACACAGATTAGCCCTGCTCTTTTTCTTTTTTAGTGTCAGTTTCTACACTTGCATCCACTTTGTTTTGATCAAGCGATTTCGCTTCAAAATCCGCATCTTTTGATTCAGTTTTTTTCTCTGCATCTTCTTCGCTCATCGCTTTTTTAAAGCCTTTTACCGCAGAGCCTAAATCACCACCAATACCACGTAGTTTTTTAGTACCAAATAACAACACAACGATGACTGCAATAATCAAAAGTTGCCAAATACTGATTCCGCCCATTTGTTTTACCTCGGGTCAAATAAAAAGAAACACATACTAATGTGCCAAATTTACGATTTAATTACGGTAGATTCGCCAACTCGCGAGCCAAAATATAGCTCCCACAATAACAAACCCACCAGACAATTGATGATGCCAATCCGTTACACTTAACTGCAATATGGCAGAGCATACGACTAATGTCGCGCCAATGCCAAATAAAAACTTACTTGTCGTCTGTTTTCGCTTACTCGCCGAATATAGGGCAAAGTAACGTGCTACATTTTGATCTAAGTCACGCCCACGTTTTAAAGTTTCGTAGAGTAACTCTGGCAACTCAGGTAATTTTTCTGCCCATAGTGGTGCTTTGTCTTTCACTGCATTCAATATTGCTTTCGGCCCTACTTGCTCCATCATCCATTTCTCTAAGAAAGGCTTGGCGGTTTGCCACAAATCAAGTTGTGGGTATAGTTGACGACCTAGTCCTTCGATATAAAGTAATGTCTTTTGTAGAAGTACTAATTGTGGCTGCACCTCCATATTAAATCGACGTGCTGTATTGAATAAGTTTAGCAATACATGACCAAAGGAGATGTCGCATAATGGTTTAGCGAAAATAGGCTCACACACGGTCCGAATAGCTGCTTCAAAATCAATAAGATTTGTATCGGCAGGCACCCACCCAGAATCAACATGCAATTCAGCCACGCGTCGGTAGTCTCGGTTAAAGAAGGCTAAAAAGTTTTCGGCTAAATAACGCTTATCTTCATTATTGAGCGTGCCGACAATCCCGCAGTCTAAACCAATCCACAAGGGATCTTCCGGTGTCTCCCAAGAAACAAACACATTACCTGGATGCATATCAGCATGAAAAAAGCTGTCACGAAACACCTGAGTAAAAAAGACACTTACGCCTTTCTCGGCAAGAAGTTTCATGTTGGTGCCGTTTTTGGCTAGTCCATCGAGATCCGACACTTGGATACCATAAATTCGCTCAGAGACCATTAAATGCTCAGAGCTAAAATCCATTAATACATCCGGAACATAGAGATCTTTACTGTCGGAAAAATTACGGCGCAGCTGCAATGCATTGGCCGCTTCCATACGCAGGTCTAGCTCACTGAGCAAGGTTCTTTCGTATTCTTCAACTACTTCAACCGGTTTTAATCGACGTGCATCTGGCATAAATCGAGCAACAATTCTCGCCATGCGGTACATCAATTTTAAGTCTGCTTCGATAACCGGGCGAATATCGGGGCGAATAACCTTAAGAACGACTTCTTGGCCAGTCTCTTTTACCTTCGCGGTATGCACTTGGGCAATCGATGCAGAAGCAAGCGGCGTAATATCAAAATCATTAAACCATTGCTCTAATGGTCCACCCAATGACTTTTCAATCTGTTGCTTCGCCAATTCACCATCAAATGGGTTCACTTTATCTTGTAATAAGGCTAAAGGATCGGCGATGTAATCAGGAAATAAATCACGGCGAGTCGACATCATCTGACCGAACTTAATCCAAACCGGACCTAATTCTTGTAACGCGAGTCGCAAGCGTTGACCCACTTCTTTATCTTGATGTTTTTTACGGATCCAGAATAAAAGTTTAATCAGGCGACGAGGCATTTTTACCAATTGATGTTCAGGTAAAAGTTCATCTAGTCCGTATTCTAATTGAATTTTGATAATGCGATATAAACGTCTTACTTCACCTAACGTCATAACTTCGCCACCAATCTCTCTAAACGTTGTTCGATGACTGACACTGAACCGGCCAGCTCATCAACTTGATCGCAGAAGTAAGCAACTTCAAGCGCATTAGGAGCAATTTTCCACTCTTGAGTAACCACTGTACCCAACCTTCTTTGTTGGTTCTGCAATCCTTGTTTAAGCCATTCAGCTTGATTCTTAGCACCTTGCACTACGGTATGAGCGACAACATCTCCAGTTGCACGAGATAGCCACTCTTCCGGATCCGGCTTAATGTCGGTCATCAGTTGGGAGAACTTTTGTGCTAATTGAATATCACCTTCTAGGACTAACTTGTCTTGCTTAATTAAACGCGTGATATTGGATTGATCTTTTAATTCAGGCAGTACTGCTAACTTTAAACTCAAGTAACAATCCGGCTCAGCTTCATAATGACTAAGTACATCAACCTGGTGACTAAACACAAAAATCAGTTGACGATCGAGTTCTTGTATATGAACTTTGATCACCTTACCTTTTAAACGAGCGACCTGCTTTTGATGTTCAGGCGCGTCGAGAATTAAACGGTTTAATGTGGTTTCAATAATCCCTGTCACCAATGGTTCAAATGGCATACTTATTCCTTAAAACTTATATCCGCGATGCAAGGCAACGATACCGCCAGTCAAATTAAAGTATTTAGTTTGCTCAAAACCCGCGTCTTCCATCATGCCTTTTAATGTTTCTTGATCTGGATGCATACGGATGGATTCAGCTAAGTAGCGGTAGCTATCGGCATCATTGGCCACAAACTCACCAATTTTAGGCAGTAAATGGAAAGAGTATAAATCGTAGACTTTCGATAATGCTTCAACTTTCGGCTTCGAAAACTCAAGTACCAATAAGCGACCACCGGGCTTTAACACTCGGAACATAGAGCGCAGCGCTTTGTCTTTGTCTGTCACATTACGTAAACCAAAACTGATGGTAATGCAATCAAAATGATCATCAGGGAAAGGAAGCTCTTCTGCATTGGCTTGCACGTAATGAACATTGCCGACAATACCGATATCACGCAGCTTATCGCGGCCAACATTGAGCATAGAGTTATTAATATCAGCCAATATAACTTCGCCAGTATCACCAACTATACGTGAAAACTTAGCGGTTAGGTCACCAGTACCACCAGCAAGATCAAGCACCTTGTGTCCAGGACGAACACCACTACAATCAATCGTGAAGCGCTTCCATAAACGGTGAATACCACCCGACATTAAGTCATTCATGATGTCGTATTTAGCGGCCACCGAATGAAAGACTTCTGCAACCTTTTCAACTTTTTGCTCTTTTGCTACGGTTGAAAACCCAAAGTGCGTGGTTTCAGTTTGCGAGTCAGAACTGTCTGCATGTACTGGCTTATCTGTCATGTTTTCTATTACTCCAACGTTGACACAGATGTGCGCTTAATTTGATTGCGGTTAGTTTACTTTATCCTCAATCGCTTGTCTGTCTTTGTCAGAATCATTTTGTGCAATTTCACTCACTTCGGAGCTAATTGATTTTTTAACTTCTACCCCTAATGATTTGAAGCTCTCTGCCTGGCGAATGAGATTACCGCGTCCGGTCGACAACTTATTCATTGCACCTTGATAACTATTTTGCGCGCGGTTTAACGCCTGCCCAACCGCTTCCATATCATCGACAAATAAACGCATCTTGTCATATAACTTGCTGGCTCGCTCTGCGATCAGTTGAGCGTTTTGATTTTGTCTTTCATTACGCCATAAATGATTAATCGTCCGTAGTGCCACCAACAAAGTCGTCGGGCTCACCACGATAATATTTTGTTCCATCGCATCTCGAATCAAACTTGGATCGCGCTCAATAGCAAGCTGGAATGCCGGCTCAATCGGAATAAACATCAAGACATAGTCTAACGAGGTTATACCTTTTAGTTGGTGATAATCTTTTTGGCTTAGCTGTTTGATATGGCTTCTCACCGATACCAAATGTTCATTTAAGGCTTTGGCTTTTTGAGCATCATCGTCAGCATTAAAGTAGCGCTCAAACGCCACTAAAGTCATTTTCGAATCGATAATCACTTGTTTATCTTCTGGTAAATTAACGATTACATCCGGTTGATAACGTTTACCACTAGCGTGATTTAAGCTAACTTGGGTTTGATATTCATAACCTTCTCGCAAGCCAGAATCTTGCAGTACTTTCGCCAGAACCACTTCGCCCCAATTACCTTGCTGCTTGTTATCACCTTTCAGCGCTTGGGTTAAGTTAACGGCATCTTGCGCCATTTGTTCATTGAGTTTCTGTAGCTGTTTGATTTCATGTACTAAGGTATGCCGCTCTTTAGATTCAGCGTGATAGCTCGCAGTTACTTGCTGCTTAAAGCCATTGAGTTGTTCTTTTAATGGATTTAATAGGCTTTCTAGGCTTTGTTTATTTTGCTGATCAACACTTTTCACTTTGCTTTCAAATAACTGATTAGCGAGACTTTCAAACTCAACTTTTAATCTTTGCTCGGCTTTTTCTAATAGTTGTAGCTTCTCTTGAGCGGAACGTTTTTCTTGTTCATGCTTAGCGTCTTGCTCCCGCATACTGGCTTTTAGTTCATGATTTTGGTTATTTAATTGCTCATACTTTTCTTGCAGTTGATGCAAGTCGAACTGTATTTGTTCCAGCTGTTTTAATCGTTCATTAGCCACCATTAACTGGCCAAAATTCTTTCTCGCTTCGAATTCAGATTTATCACGCTCAATGTCGAGTTGGTCTAACTCCGATTGCTGCTGCTTTATTTGCTGATGTGTGGCCTGCAAAATTTGTTGTTGATTCGCTAATTCCGACTCATGCTGTTGTTTTAGCATTTCAATTTGGTGACTATGGCGATTTTTAATCCAAAGTTGTGCACCGACCAACATCATCAAAGCAACTATTAGGCAAAGCCAAATGAAATCGCTATGATTAAAAATCCACTGCATAAGTACCCTTACTTTCTTACATTTATTTATTCAGATCATATTAAATACTGGATAAATGTCCAGTTTATAGTTTAATTTAGCGAACAAGAGGCGATTATGGAAAACACGGCATCCTCAGAACGCAGCGCTCTTCTTTATGGGCTTGCGGCTGTTTTATTATGGTCAACCGTTGCCACTGCCTTTAAACTCACGCTGCAAGAATTTTCACCTATTCAAATGCTATTGGTCGCCAGTTTGGTTTCGGTGGCAGTGTTACTGTTTATCTGCACAATCAAAGGAACCCTTCCTCAATTAGCATCAACCTTTCTCGCTAACCCTAAATATTTCATCTTATTAGGACTGGTCAATCCTCTCGGTTATTATTTGATTCTGTTTAAGGCTTACGACTTATTACCGGCATCTCAAGCTCAGCCGCTTAATTACAGTTGGGCGATTACCTTAACCTTAATGGCGGCCTTATTTTTAGGTCAAAGAATTCGCAAACAAGACTGGTTGGCCTGCACGCTTGGTTACTTAGGTGTGCTGATTATTGCAACTAAAGGGGATGTGCTTGCATTATCTTTTGATAGTCCACTAGGTGTGGGGCTGGCGTTATTATCAACCTTACTATGGGCAAGTTATTGGATTTTAAATGCCAAAAATAAAGCCGACCCAATATTAGTTGTCTTACTCGGTTTTTTGGTTTCGCTGCCGTTTTCTGCCCTGCTTGTTTGGTACGAAGGACTAGGTTGGGAAACAATCAGCATTAAGGGATGGTTGGCGGTGACTTATGTCGGATTATTTGAAATGGGCGTTACGTTTGTATTGTGGCTAACGGCACTAAAACGCACTCAAAATACCGCCAAGGTGAGTAATTTAATTTTTCTATCGCCATTTATTTCATTGATTTTGTTATCTCAAATTATTGGCGAGACTATCTACCCATCAACGTTAATTGGGTTAATTTGTATATTATTAGGCTTAGTGGTTCAGCAGATAAAATTAAAAAAACGAAATATCGATTGTCTGGATAATCATTAATTAAATATATTACTTCGTCTTTTCCATATAACGCTTAAGATCTTCAACTGATAAACCTTGAGCCTTTAATTGCTCTGCCAGTAATTGCACTTGCTCACCTTTGCGAGAATCGGCGATGACTTGAAATTGGTAAATAATATCTCTTAATAATTCTAGTGGCACTTGCTTAGCCGCACTACGAATTCGTTCCTGACTTTGATTACCCAGCTCAGTTAATAATTTACCGAACATGATTTTTTCTGGGCTTTCTTCCATCTGCTCTAAAATACGAGCCATTTCATACGTTGTTAATGACATAGGTTTATTTATATTCCAATTATTCAATTAAGGAAATCTAGAAAATCAGCCGTAAATATACGCCTGATTGATGGTTAAGCAAAACAAATTTTATATCTCAAAGCGACTTTATATACCCAAGTAACTTCAAGATGCGAGTTTCAGCAAGAATAAAACAAGCTTTAGGCAAGACAAATTGAATATGATCATAGTTACTCTATCTCTGTTCAATTTAACGCAGCATAAAGCTTGTTTTAACTTGCCCTTCGGGAGCTTCATCCAAACCTTTATACCGCGTCAGATTGGTTTGAAAGGTGCCTACATTCCTTCGACAATCTTCCTTGCCTAAAGGTTTGGATGATAGCTCTGAATTCTGCATCTTGAAGTCACTTGGGTATAATTCTATTTTCGAATTAAAGATTTGAATTCAGGCGCTTGTGATTTCCACAGAGTTCTACCTACCATCCCATTGAGAAACTCGTTTACTTAATGTTTCACGTGAAACAGTAAAATTATCAATCACATCATCAGATTTTAAACACAAGCGCATTACACTCTCTAGTCCCGATGGTAGTATTAAGTCATAACATGAAACAACAATGTTCATGATTTCGGCATCGACCGCTAAATCAATAAGGATGATTCAGATGTATAAAGCAATTGCAGATCGTGTCCAACAACTTCGCCAATGGCTAATTCAAAACGATTATGACGCGATCATTATTCCACATGAAGACGAGTTCTTAGGGGAATACATTCCGGCCCATAATGAACGTTTAAATTGGATCACTGGCTTTGCTGGCTCAGCCGGTGCGGCAATAATTACTCAGGATAGCGCAGCGATGTTTGTTGATGGTCGCTATACCGTTCAAGTCACCAAACAAGTTCCGAGTGATATTTTTAGCTATCATCATTTTATTCAAGAACCGCCGATTACTTGGCTACAACAAAATATGCCAGCAGGTAGTCGTTTAGCTATTGATCCTAAAATGCATTCCGCTACTTGGTATCAAGCCGCACAAAGCACACTTGATGGTCAAATTAAGATGGTTGATGTCGAAAGCAACCCAATTGATATGCTTTGGTCTGATCGCCCTACAACCGTTGAATCACCATTACGATTAATGCCATTAGACATTGTGGGTCAATCTTCACAAGATAAACGTCACAACATCGCGCAGCTCATTACTCAACAAAATGCTGATGCTGCACTGCTGACTCAAATAGATTCAATTTGTTGGTTACTCAATATTCGTGGTCTCGATGTACCTCGCCTACCTGCCGTGTTATGTCATGCAATTTTACATGCAGATTCAAGTTTAGAGTTATTTATTAATCCTGAACGCACCCCTACTCATTTTGCACAGCATGTCGGCTCAGATGTTCGTATCTCATCGCCATCTCAACTTAAAGCATCGCTTAGCTCACTAACGGGCAAAAAAATCATTGTTGATCCAGCCAGCAGTAATGCCTGGTTTAGCCAAATATTAGAAAATAGTCAGGCGTATATTATTGCAGCCAGTGATCCATGTTTACTACCTAAAGCGATTAAAAACAAAACTGAATCACAAGGCATGATTAATTGTCATGTTCGAGATGGTGTGGCAATGGCGAAGTTCTTATGTTGGATTGATTCTGAAGTTGAAGCTGGTCGCTTTCACGATGAAAACACCCTATCTAATCAGTTGCATGATTTCCGTAAACAAGATGAGTCATTAGCCGATTTAAGTTTTGATACCATTTCCGCAGCAGGAAGTAATGCAGCAATGTGTCATTACAATCACGCTGATCAAGTAGAGTTTGGCAAACTTGAATTAAACTCACTCTATCTTGTCGACTCAGGCGGTCAGTACCCAGACGGTACTACTGATATCACTCGTACCGTAGCAATTGGTGAGCCTTCAACTTTTATGAAGCAACAATTCACACTGGTACTCAAAGGCCACATTGCTTTAGCAACGGCACATTTTCCAGAAGGAACCACTGGTAGCCAACTCGATGTTTTGGCTCGCCAATATTTATGGGCTGAAGGCTATAATTATGATCATGGTACCGGGCATGGTGTGGGTCATTTCTTAAGTGTTCATGAAGGACCACAACGTATTTCCCCTGCTTACAATGGCGTAGCCCTACAAGCAGGTATGGTGCTATCCAATGAACCGGGTTACTACCGTGCTAACGAGTTTGGCATTCGTATTGAAAACCTTGAGTTAGTCACTGAGAAACAAACCCAAGGTGATTTATCTATTCTTGGTTTTGAATCTCTTACGCGTTGTCCTATTGATGTTAGAGCGATTGAGCGCACGCTGTTAACCACTAACGAGATTGAGTGGCTAAACCAGTACCATCAAAAAGTATGGAATGATGTCAGCCCACTCGTTGATGGTGAGGTAAAACAATGGTTAAAGCAGGCTACCTTAGCGATTTAATTAACAACCGTTTTCACTATAAATAACCTCAACAGCAGATAATAGAAGTCACTCAATACTGCAGTTGATAGTAAATAAAAACAAAGCCCGTTTCGATGTCAACCGAGACAGGCTTTATTGTTTCACGTGAAACCTATTTGAAACTCACTATAGTTGAGAATAACTATGTAACTATAATCTACACAAATCAGCCAGAATAAGCGTGATGCCAATCCGTCCACACCGCTTCATAGCCACGTTGTTGCACCGACTTAACCACCTCTTCAACTGAACGCTCATCACTAATGGCAAATTGCTCTAACTCTACCTCTGAATTAGCATAACCACCCGGCTGGGTTTTTGATGCGGCAGAGATATGGGTAACCCCTAGTGGCAAAACGTTATCCCTAAAACTCGGTTGTTCGCGTGTCGATAATGACAACTCAACTTCATGGTTGAACAAACGGAATGCACAAATAAGCTGCACGAGTTGTTTATCTGTCATGACCGATTTGGGTTGCAGAGCACCCTCACATGGTCGCAACCTAGGAAATGAAATTGAATAGCGAGAGGTCCAGTACTGCTTTTCTAAATACTGTAAATGTGCCGCCGTAAACAAACAATCGGTTCTCCAGTCTTCTAAACCAATCAGTGCCCCTATACCGATTTTATCAACTCCCGCTTTGGCAACACGATCAGGCGTTTCGAGTCGGTAATAGAAATCCTGTTTATTCCCTCTTAAGTGATGTTTAGCATAAGTACTTGGATGATAGGTTTCTTGATAGACCATCACCGCATCAAGTCCTAGCGTTTTCAGTTCGCGGTAATCATCTTGATCAAGCGGTTGGACTTCCATCGCCAAGTAAGAAAACTGCTGCTTAATCACAGGTAGCATAGTGCGGAAATAGTTCATGCCGACTTTAGTTTCATGTTCACCGGTGACTAATAACACACTATCAAAATTCATCGCTTTGATAGCTTCTACTTCTGCTTCTACCTCAGTTTGATCGAGTGTCCTACGTTTAATTTTATTCTCCATAGAGAAACCACAATAAGTACAAGCGTTGGCGCACAAGTTAGAAAGGTACAGTGGAATGTAGAAATTAATATTATGACCAAATCGCTGACGGGTCAGAGCATAAGAACGTTGTGCCATGTGCTCAACATAAGGTTCAGCAGCGGGTGAAATTAACGCCTTAAAATCTTCCAAGTTTAATCTGGTTTTAGCTAAAGCTCGCTCAACATCAGCAGGCGTTTTACTATGAATGGACAAATAGACTTGATCCCAATCTAGCGTTTTAAATACCTCAGTAAAAGTCATATCACCTACCCTAAAAACGCAGTAAGCGGACTTGATGCACTTGCTTGCTGGCTTACTCCACCTAACCCTGCAAGATAAGCCTGGCGTCCTGACTGTACGGCAAGTTTGAATGCTTGCGCCATTGCTACAGGATTAGCCGATGATGCAATGGCGGTATTGACCAATACGGCATCAGCGCCTAGTTCCATGGCATAAGCAGCATGTGAAGGCGCGCCAATTCCAGCATCAACTACGACTGGCACGTTTGCTTGTTCGATAATAATTTTAAGAAAATCTTCTGATACCAAACCTTTATTGGAGCCAATCGGTGATGCTAAGGGCATAACGGCGGCGCAGCCAACTTCTTCTAAGCGCTTACATAGCACAGGATCAGCATGACAATAAGGTAAAACAATAAAACCTAGTTCAACTAATTTCTCAGCTGCCTTTAGTGTTTCGATAGGATCGGGCATTAGGTATTTAGGGTCAGGATGAATTTCTAATTTCAACCAATTCGTATCAAGCGCTTCTCGTGCTAACTGAGCAGCAAAAATCGCTTCCTTGGCTGTTTTTGCCCCAGAAGTATTGGGTAACAGACGTACGTTCATTTTTAATAATGGCGGTAAAATATCATCCGTTTGACGCTGTAGGTCAAGGCGCTTGAGTGCCAAGGTCGTGAGTTCTGAACTAGAATGCAGCAGCGATTCCAACATAAGGTCAGAATTAGCAAACTTGCCTGTGCCTGTAAATAATCTTGAATTGAATGTTTGGTCGGCGATAACCAGCGAATCTTGAAAATGACTCATGATTACCCTCCTGCGATCATAGTGAAAACCGAAACATCATCACCATCATTAAGTGTCGTTTCGGTCCACTGCGTTTTAGGAATAACATCCTGATTAATCGCAATCGCAATACTTTGTTGATTGAGAGATAGCCGAGAAAGTAATTGAATTAGGTTATATTGATTCTTCTCTAAAATGTGTACTTGTTGGTTCACCGTGACTTGCATGGTGCCTCCTTAGATCCTTCTTTGCGGAGACTGATTTATACCCATCAGCTTCCACAAACTGGGCACTCGGCATCTTTAGCAATATTAAACTTCTGCCAAGATAGCGTTTGTCCATCAAATAAATTAAGAGACGCAGGTTTTAGTTTGTCGTTTTGAGTTAAGTATTTGATCGTTTCAAGCGCTTGTAAATTACCTAACGTACCCACGACCGGGCCAATCACTCCCGATTCTGAACATTTCAAACCTGCGCTGTTATCTTGATATGGCACAGCACAACGGTAACAAGGTGATGAATGGTGCTTAAAATCAAAGCTCATTAATTGCCCGACCCAACCGATCGCGGAACCTGAAATCAGTGGCGTATTTCCATCATGGCAGGCTTTATTAACCGCCTGTCTAGTTGGAAAGTTATCACTACAATCTAATACCACATCAGCCAGCATCACTTCTAAGTTCAGCTGAGCGTCTTCTATAAATGATTTAACACTACGAACTTTGCAATTAGGATTTAACTGCTTCAGTTGTTCGGCAGTCGCTTCTGCTTTATTTCTTCCAATATCAGATTCACGGTATATTACCTGACGCTGTAAATTGGATGAGTCAACTTCATCACCATCGGCAACCACTAATGAACCAATCCCCGCTCCGGCGAGATAAAGCGCAGCCGCTGAGCCTAGTCCACCACAACCCACCAACAGTACTTTGCTACCAATAAGTTTTTCTTGGCCCACTTCTGACACTTCTGGAACCATGATTTGTCGTTGGTAGCGCTGAAATTGTTGGTCGTTCATTGTTTTCCCTTATTACCTATTAGAGCTGTTAAGCAATGGCCTTTTGACTTCGTGGGGAAGCCATAATTTGATAGAAAGAATCTATCGCCAATTGTATATCATTTGCCTGTGTAATAGCACGAACCACCGCTAAGCTGCTCACTCCGGTTTGCCATACTTGTGCTGCATTATTCAAATCAATGCCTCCTATTGCTACCGTTGGAAAATCATCACCTATTAACATTTGGTACCCCGTTAACTTATTCAAACCCTGCGGTTGCGATGGCATTTTTTTGGTTGTGGTTGGGAAAATATGTCCAAGCGCAATGTAGGAAGGTTTCAGTTGCTTGGCGCGTAAAATCTCATAATAACCATGAGTTGAAATACCTAAACGTAAGCCAGCTTGGTTAATCGCCTGTAAATCAGCGACTTCAATATCTTCCTGTCCAAGGTGAATGCCATAAGCCCTATATTTAATCGCAAGTTGCCAGTGATCATTAATGAATAGCTGTGCTTTATACTCTCGGCCAAGCTCTATCGCATGCTTTATATTTACTTCTAAGTCAAAGACACTCGGATCTTTCATTCGAAGCTGAAGCGTTTTAACCCCTCGTTTAAGCAAGATTTCGATCCATTCAACTGAATCAACCACTGGGTATAAGCCGATGTTGTGTGGTATCAGTTTGAATGGAGGACAGATTTGAGGTGTAGCCGCTTGGGCTAATTGTGGAAATACGCGCGCATCAACTGGCCATGTTTCACGTGAAACATCCTGGTATTGTTTCACTGCGGCATTCGCAATGATAGCGGCATCTTCGAGTGTAAACTCCAAGCATAAACTAACAACAAACCAACAGTAATGACGAATAGTCACTTCATGATTCCACTTCATATTAAAAGTATGCAAATCAGCAGACAATCCATTCGCAAGCCTAATTTTATCCGTAAGTACATCACCATCATTTACTGCCACCGAGATTGAACTTACCCCGTTTTCAGAAGTAAGTGATACATTCGGTTCATTTTGATAGCACAAAACAAGGTCGCAACCTTCATCTTGGTTATCGACATCAAACACTGCAGAAATCACTTTAGGGCCAGATGTTAAATGAACAACTGCTGATAAATCACCTACAGGCGAGCATGTTGAAAACTCAACATCAGGCAAAATAAAACCCGCTTGCTTAACTGCTTCTACACAAGATTGAACTTGCTGTTTAAATAAAGCTTCATCGACACCATTAAAGACAAGCTTACTCATTACTTATCCTCTTGCTCTGCCAATTCTTTATGCTTTGGCTGAACCGCAGGATGGTAAAGTTCAGAACCTGTCTCAAGAAATTCACGTGATTTGTCTTTCATCCCTTCTAACGGATCGCCTATCATTTTTACCTCAATAGCCTGATCAGCAGATACTTGCTCACTGTCTTTGACATACTCACGCACCTCTTGAGAGATTTTCATCGAGCAGAACTTAGGACCACACATCGAGCAGAAATGAGCAACTTTACCGGACTCTTGAGGCAATGTTTCATCGTGAAAAGCCAATGCCGTTTCGGGATCGAGCGAGAGGTTAAATTGGTCATGCCAACGAAATTCGAAACGCGCCTTAGATAAAGCATTATCACGAATTTGTGCACCAGGATGCCCTTTTGCTAAATCACCGGCATGTGCTGCAAGCTTATAAGTAATAAGCCCAGTCTTAACATCTTCTTTATTAGGTAGACCTAAATGCTCTTTTGGGGTGACATAACAAAGCATGGCACAGCCAAACCAGCCAATCATCGCGGCACCAATGCCAGAAGTAATATGATCATAGCCAGGAGCGATATCAGTAGTGAGTGGACCTAATGTATAAAAGGGCGCTTCATGGCAATGCTTTAATTGTTCATCCATATTCTCTTTGATCATGTGCATAGGAACATGACCAGGACCTTCAATCATAACTTGAACATCGTATTCCCAAGCAACCTTGGTCAGTTCGCCTAATGTACGTAATTCCGAAAATTGAGCTTCATCATTAGCATCGGCAATTGAGCCCGGACGCAGACCATCACCAAGCGACAATGCCACATCATACTGAGCACAAATCTCACAAATCTCGCGAAAATGAGTATAAAGAAAACTTTCTTGGTGATGAGCCAAACACCACTTAGCAATAATAGAACCACCACGAGAAACAATCCCCGTAACTCGCTTAGCCGTCATAGGAACATAACGTAATAGCAACCCTGCATGAATAGTAAAGTAATCTACACCTTGCTCAGCTTGTTCGATCAAAGTATCGCGCATCACTTCCCAATTGAGGTTTTCCGCAACACCATTTACTTTTTCTAATGCTTGATACATTGGAACCGTACCAATAGGGACAGGACTATTACGCAGAATCCACTCACGCGTTTCATGAATATTACGTCCAGTAGAAAGATCCATAACGGTATCGCCGCCCCAACGAGTCGACCAAACCAATTTTTCAACTTCTTCTTCAATCGAGGATGACACCGATGAGTTACCAATATTGGCATTCACTTTAATTAAAAAGTTGCGGCCAATGATCATTGGCTCAGATTCAGGATGATTAATGTTGGATGGAATGATCGCTCGCCCTTCTGCCACTTCACGGCGAACAAACTCTGGGGTAATTTCTTTAGGCAGATGGGCACCAAAGTTTTGTCCTGGATGCTGTTGGTTTAATTGCTCATCAGTGAATTTTTGACGTCCCATATTTTCACGAATCGCAATATATTCCATCTCAGGAGTAATGATCCCCTTACGCGCATAATGCAGTTGCGTCACACAGCACCCCTGCTTTGCTTTCCGTATTTTAGGTAAATTTCCGTACCTGAGTTCATCTAATGTTTCATCATTAAGTCTCTCTTGAGAAAATTCAGATGAAACAAAATCAAGATATTCAGTGTCATTACGTTCAGAAATCCACTGTTTACGTAACTTAGGTAACCCTTCATATAAGTTTATATTGTGAGTAGGATCCGTATAAACACCGGAAGTATCATAAACATGGATAGGTTTATTCGGCTCTGAGATGGGGTTATCTTTCGAGCCTCCAACCAAACTATCAGTAAGGGAGATTTCACGCATAGGTACACGTATATCAGAACGACTTCCTTGAATATAAACTTTTTGCGAATTGGGATAAGGTTGGACAGACAGGGAATCGATAAAATTCTTAGCGTCCATTCTGGCTTGTTTACGACTTGACGACATAGCATTTTCCTTTAACTGTATGAGTTAGAAGCCCGAAGGGTAAATGCTTGACGGATTTTGATGCACAAGAGTGGATCTGTAGAAACAGATACATATATAGAGGGGTAATTGTAGATAGATTACTCTTCTCTCGTTCCCTTCGCAGGTATTAGCCTGATCAGGTTCAACGGATCCCGCATAGCGGTCTCAGCCTTATGGCACTCCGACAAGTGACGTAATTATAGACAGATAAATGAATGAAATTCAATTTTTCTGATAAATTAACTCTTAGAAATACATTGAAAGCCGATCCAAGCAGCAAAAATACTAATAGTTACATTCAATAATATATTTAAGACAGCTTTAAAGAATTCACCTTGCTGAAATAAAGTCACATTATCGATTGAAAAAGTTGAGAAAGTTGTAAAAGCCCCTAAAAAGCCTAAGCCGAGAATCTGTTTCCATGGCGTAGATTCAATGGTTCCATTATTCAGAGAGGAAATAAGAAGCCCCATAAGAAATGAACCAAATATATTTACAAACAATGTTCCATAAGGAAAGGTTCTACCTAACATTAACACAAAGATTTCTGAGATTATGTAACGAGAACATGCCCCTATAGCCCCACCAAGAGCAATATAAAGCAAGACACTAAGCTGGATTAACAAGATAAAACTCCTCTAAGCTTTCATGTATCAATAAATTTTAGAAATCATGTATAGAATACCTGAACTTAATGTATAGATATATCTCCTATTCTGCTATAAAAATATACAGAGAACAAAACGGGCTCTCCATGCTTTTGAAGCATTTTCAACAGACGAAAAAAAACCTGATTCTTTCGAATCAGGTTTCTACTCTTTATCTAAGAGATATAAGTGGCGGA
>NZ_JBLWZK010000019.1:0-27430 GCF_048266485.1 Vibrio sp.
ACTACATAGAGAGCTTTAGTTGCAGCTAAAGCCTGGGTCTCACATTACCCAAAAGCAGAGTTAATTTCCCATACAAAGCGTTTAAGACAGATTCCCAACGCATGGCATTTTTCATTCTATCGTTGGGTTTTGTGTTTACGGTGGTACGTTTAGGTTTGGTGGCAGCGTTGCTCACACCTTAATGCGGCGTTGGTATGACTCCCACTGTCAAGTAGATCGCAAAAATTCTACCCATTTATTTGGGCATTCTTTCTTTAAAAAAGAGATAGTGTTAACGCATTGCTCAAGCAAGCACTTTCGTCGGTTATCATGCTGGTATTCGTAGGTTACTCATCCGAAAATGAGCAGAGCTTACCGTACTTATTCCGTCGTGGCACCTGTCTGCAGTCTATGCTCGTGGTTCAATAGCCGTTAGGCTATTGCCATCCTAACGCCGTCGAAGTTTATGCCACACCCGATGCTTGATGCGTTGCGTTAACACTAATTCATAATTCATAATTCATGAGGGTAACCTTGCAATACGTTGACGAGGATCGATCGGTTGGATCCCAACTTCTCGTGTGATTGCCCAAATGAAGGCTACCATTTCTCTCGCAATTGCCGTAACAACAACACTACGGTGTTTGCCTAAAAACATCAGCCGTTGATAACGTCGGCACAACCTGAGTTGTGCTTGCCAAGCAATGTCGATAATTTCTTTCGAAAGGCCTTCTTGCCGAATTTGTAATTCTGATGAGATGTTTGCTTTATGTTTATAAGAGTGCGCCCCTTCAATCAATAATCGCCTTGCGCGAGAGTTACCACATTTAGTGATGCTGCCTTGTCGCCGCTTTTGTCCACTTGAGCTTTCAGAAGGGACTAATCCAAGATACGACATCAGTTTTCTTGGATGGTCAAACCGTCGTAAATCTCCAAGTTCGGCAATCGTTCCTAAGGCCACCAATAAGCGAATGCCTCGCATGGCTTGGATTGCTTTGACTACAGGATAATAACGCCAATTTTTAACTTGGTGGATAAGCTCATTATCCAGTCGTTGTAGGCGCTGCATCCGTTCAGAGATGATTTGAATCATCTCTTGCAGCACAATTTGTTGGCTATGATGCGGAAGGACAAGTTCGGTGAGCCAGCGTAAATGCTTTTTAGACCAATTATCTTTCACGATAGTATTGATGTTGTTGCGGAGAAAGAAGCCTTTTAGTTGAAGCTTGGCATCTTTTAAATCTTTCATTGCGGTTTCATCCCGATTATCTTTTAAAAGTGCGACTTGAGTGAAGGATTTATGGGTGTCTAATCCAATAAAAAGAGTGGTATCGTTATTTATGCTAGCCTCCTAATTTAGTTCTTTAGTAAACTAATTATGGCTCTGGCTTCGCTAACCCACGAAACTGGAGGCTAGCACCTTCGTGGGAGTCATTATGTCTATGTGAATAATGCTACTTCAGTTGAGGTTTGGACAGTAATGGCGTATATTTGTGCTATGCAAGCAATTAGCTTGAATGTAGAGGTAGGTTATGCAGGAGGTTCTTATGAGATCTCAAACTAGTCAAAAAAGGAAAACTCGTGAAATTCCTTTTACTTACGACCTAAAACAAATGGAAAAAGCTGTTCACAGCAAGCGCACAAAAGTACCAAAAATGAAATCATTTGAGGACTTTGAGAAGTGGTTGGAGAGCTAGGGTATTAATGTCTGAAAATATTTTAGAAACGTCAGAAGTACTCAAGGACAAAGTCAAAAAGCTAGGTAAGTACGAAAAAGGGAAAGTGTTTGAGTTTTTTCAGGCTTTCCAACAAGGTGGTTTTGCTGCAATTGATAACTATTTTGTTCAGGGTCACAGAGTCCGTAACAAAGCTTCAGATGATGTTGACACAGATGACCCTGATTTTATCGCAAAGGTTAAGTTTGCTCAGCAACATTCCCTCTGGCATTTTCATGTTGGCTTCTATGACTTTGGTTATGATATTAAAGGTTATGAAGTGTCTAAAAATGGTGAGCTGACCTCCCAATGGGTAATTCATTACCAAAAGTTTGCAGATAATCATATTAACGTAGCAGACCTCACGCCTCACCCCCCTTTTGAACTTCCCCCAAAAGAAGCCTTAAAATAAATGCACATAACAAGCATTTAAGAGTGATTCGCAACGCTTGGCGTTTTCGCTTCGCTCAAGTATAGCCAAGCGCCGCTCACACCTTAATGCGGCGTTGGTATGACTCCCACTGTCAAGTAGAGCGCAAAAATTCTACCCATTTATTTTGGGCATTCTTTATTTAAAAAAGAGATAGTGTTAACGCATTGCTCAAGCAAGCACTTTCGTCGGTTATCATGCTGTGTAATCGAAAGTAATGAGGCTTTTATGGCGAATAAATATCGAGGTTCATGCCTTTGTGGTAGTGTGAAGTATGAGCTTTTAGGTGAGTTCCAGTCTTTCTTTTTATGTCATTGTACTCGTTGTCAAAAGGGTACAGGCTCGGCTCATGGTGCCAATTTGTTTGCTAAAGCTGGCACCTTAACTTGGTTAAATGGTGAAAGCGATGTCAGAACGTATAAGCATCCAAATTCATTCCATGCAAAAAGCTTTTGTTCAAAATGCGGGTCTGCACTCCCAACGTTTACAGACAGTATTAACAGTGTAATGGTTCCGGCAGGCAGCCTTGATAGTCCAGTGCCAATTTTGCCTACTGCTAACATCTTTGTTGGTAGTAGTGCTAAATGGTCTATGAAATTGTGCGATGTACCTAGCTACGAAAAGCTTCCAGAATAAGCTAAGAGCTAAACACATAACAAATAAAGATAGGTGCCGCGTAGCCGACATCTTATTTGGGTGTTGAACAAGCCCGAAGCTGCTTATTGTAAATAGGTCGATATTAGTTTTCGGTAAGTATTAGATTCTTTTTTCTTGCAGCGAGTTTAACTCTGATAAAGTAAAAACCAAATATTATCAAATGGTTAACTTTAATTTTATTTCTTTCTTTGGTTAACCCTCCGTTCGTATATTGAAATTTGAATTTGATGAAAACAAAACTAGGTCAAACTTTGAAAAAGATGGAATTGATTTATATTACACTTATTTAATGGCAACCCATTCCCACAGTGTGATGAGTGTGACAAAACAGAGTAGGTAAGGCTCTGATTGTATGTAATACATAACAAAATACTCTTGGCTTTCAAGGTTTGGTGTTTTTTTTGTTTTATAGTCGATATTTGACTACGGTTTAGCTTTAACTTTAGGTATAGATACTTGGGATATTTGGATATAGTGATTTATATAGTGACAGGATTGATTGTTGGGGCGACGCTGCTTCCTATATCCCGTCATCCACATTGGATTGTGAGAGGGATGGACTTTCCTCGGATGCAGCTCGCAATCTGTGCCGCGTTACTGATCTTATTACAGCTGAGTATTCTTAACCTTTCTGAGCCTCAAACTTGGTTTATTGTTATCCCGACAACCCTATGTTTGGTTTGGCAGCTTTGGTGGATTTTGCCTTATACCAAATTATGGCGAGTTGAAGTGCGTGCAAGCCAAGACGTCGATGAGACTCGTCAACTGAGTATCTTAACCGCCAATGTGCTGACTCCGAATCGAGATGCTCATAAACTGATTGAGTTGGTTAATCAATATCAGCCAGATGTACTGGTGACGCTTGAATCGGATCAATGGTGGGAAAACCAATTAGAATGCCTTGAAGTGGATATGCCGGAAACCATGAAGTGTCCGTTAGATAATCTTTATGGCATGCATGTGTATTCTCGACTGCCGTTGCATGAAAAAGAAATGGCTTACCTAGTTGAAGATGATATTCCATCTATGCATACACTTGTCGAGTTGCCGACTGGTGACTTGGTGCGAATGCATTTTCTACATCCTGCGCCGCCAAGCCCTACAGAAAACCCAGAATCAGCCGAACGTGATGCCGAATTAATCATCGTCGCGCGTAGTGTGGGAGAGAGCGATCAGCCAATCATCGTTACCGGTGACTTAAATGATGTCGCATGGTCTCGAACTACTCGTTTATTTCGTAAATTGAGTGGTTTACTGGATCCTAGGGTAGGTAGAGGGATGTTTAATACCTTCCATGTAGACTATCCGTTACTTCGCTGGCCGCTAGATCACCTTTTTCACAGTGAGCACTTTACCGTCCAGAGTATCCAACGATTGCCATCCATTGGCTCCGATCACTTTCCACTACTTTCTCGTTTGGCCTTCACACCCATAAAAGGAAAAGGGCAAGATGGCTTGGTTCCCGATCAAGATGATAAAGCGTTCGCGACTTCTGTTACTCGCTCTCAGAATGTTAGTAAAGAAGACGTGCCTACACCCAAAATGGCATTAAAGTAGGGGTGTGTACAGTTCATTTAGTGTTCAAAAATGGAAATTATTCTCTTTGAATAGTAGACTAATATTATTTCCGCATAAATGTGCGAGGTAAGCGTGAAGTACGAATTATTAGTTTTAGCTGCAATGACTCGATTGGAGTCTCCAAATACCCAAGCTATCGTTGCTGCCACTGGGATTTCTGAACGAAAAGTACAATCCGTAGTTAACTCATTAGTTGAAGATTTAGGGTTAAATATTCAAAGAGAGCGCCAAGGTCGAACCTTCCGTTTTTCTATTAATAGTTGGGGTGTTTTTGAATCAGGGAAAGCGATTCAATCTCAACTTAATGATATTGATTTAGTTATGCCAAGTAATTCAAAGCTTTCTTCTTACGAAGACAAACATGCCTATTTCGAGCAAGTTAAAATGGATAACTTTAAAGAAAGTATGCGTTTAGAGGGGCATGATGTTGCTAGTGATTTCGATATATCACTCGACAGAGAGCAACAACGTCGAATTTTGTTAAATAAATACTCAAACGCTAATTCATAGAAGCGCTCAGTGGCTGATAAATATGGCACAACACAAGATCCTTATACTTACGAAAATAGCACGGTTCTTGTTAATAAGCTCAACATTAGAAATGAAGCTGTATTAGAGGCTGCTGAACGTGATTTAACAACGTTGGCAGCAATGTATGTGGAATTTCAATTACCTCCTTACAATGAAAGAGCTATTTTCTGTTTGTGTCACTAAAGCTGAAAAGCGCAGTTAATCATCGTATTAACACGATTTTCCACATTGGGTTGTGAGAGTTCTTCACGCTAAACCCTTTTCTTTGTACTAAACTGCTTTCTTTGTGCTAAATAGCAAGGTGGGTAGAACCGTTAGGCTGTAAACCAGCAAGAAGCATCCAAATCTTTAGGCAATAAAAAACGCTGACATCAGTCAGCGTTATTTTTATTCATTTACTTATACTGGGATGCTTGGCTCTAGCGGCGATTAAGCTTGCTCTGCAAAGATTTCCATAAAGTCTTTTTTCAAAATAGGGTCACGGCGTGCTTTTTTAAGTTGCTTAACCATATCTTTTACGCAGTTTTGTAGCACTTTGTCTAGTAGGCTTGCGCGGTATTCTTGTTGTTCTTCTTCACTCATATCATCACGCATTTTTAATGTTTCGAACTCCTGCATGAAATCGATAGCGGCAAAAGTTTGCCCTACTGAGATCAAAGCATGGAATTGTTCGAAGTTATCTAAAATATTCTGCGCACTGCCTGGTAGATCATCCCACACATCACGAACCGCTTCTTCTGAAACGTCATGAATTGAAGTAACCATAGGTACCGCTTGCTCTGGTACTTGTTCGAACTCGATAAGGTGACGAAGTTCTGGCGAATAAGTGCTTAGATCAATGGCTTCCACTGACTCTTCTGTAACATTTACTTCTTGTTGTTCTGACATAAGGAAACCTCATTTAATTCTGCCTAAGGTCGGCATTATGGATAAGCTTGCTATGAAGAGCAACTGATCTCAAGTTCATGTGCCCAAGAAGGCGGCAGATTTGAATATTGATCATACTCTGGCTGCTCATCATAAGGGTTTTGTAGCAAGGTAAATAATGTTTCTACTTCAGAGTAGTCTCCATCTTCTGCTTTATCGATAGCGATTTGAGCAAGATGATTACGTAGAATGTATTTAGGGTTGTGAGATCTCATTGCTTCGCAGCGTTCAGCATCGCTTTGTGTTTCGAAAGTGAGTCGTTGTTGATATTGTTCTAACCAGATTTTCGCCGCTTCACGATCTAAGATTAAATCGATCACTGGCTGAATGCCTTGGCTATCGAGCATTGAAAGCTGACGGAAAAAGCGAGTGTAGTCGACTTTATTTTTGGCTAGTAGAGCAAACATCTCACCAAATAACTCAGGATCTTGCTCTTGCTTGGTTTGCAATCCCACTTTCTGACGCATCAAACGACTGAATTCACGATTGAGTTCAGGTTCGTAGAGTGCGAGGGCGTCATCTAAATCACTGCGCTCAATTAAAGGTGACAGAGAGTGAGCGAGGGCGGTTAAGTTCCATAAGCCAATATTCGGTTGATTGGCGAAGGAGTAACGGCCTTGGTAATCAGAATGGTTGCAGATAAAACTTGGATCGTAGTTATCTAAAAAGCCAAATGGCCCGAAATCGAAGGTTTGTCCTAGTATCGACATGTTATCAGTATTGAGAACTCCGTGAGCAAAACCAAAGGCGTTCCATTTGGCAAATAATTGAGCGGTAGAAATGACCACTTGCTGTAGCATGGCTGCGTAAGGTTTTTCTTGTTGTTGGCACTCAGGGAAGTGATTGCTTAAGGTATGTTCAACAAGTTCTTTAAGTTGTTCGTGTTGACCTGTATAAAAGCAGTGCTCGAAATGGCCAAAGCGGATATGACTTTCCGCTAGTCGAATACAAATTGCACCAGTTTCGGTTTTTTCACGATAAACGGGAGTTTCGCTATTAATTAACCCTAATGCACGGGTAGTAGGAATGCCTAAGTGGTGTAAGGCTTCAGAACATAGATATTCACGGATACTAGAACGTAATACAGCACGTCCATCGCCTTGGCGAGAAAAGGGGGTTAAACCTGCACCTTTGACATGAATATCATAACGTCGTCCATCGTTTGCTTTGATTTCTGCCATCAATAAGCCACGACCGTCACCTAAGTCGGGATTGTAATAACCAAACTGGTGACCAGCGTATTTCATGGCGATAGGTTTAAATTCTTCAGGAAGAGTCATTCCGGAAAAAGCGTGGAGTATTTCTGTATTATGTTCTTTAGGGAGTTGGAGCGATTCAGCAAATTCATGGTTCCAATGAACCCAATGAGGGTGGCTTAGTGGTGACGGTGTCACACCTTGATAGAAGGATTCAGATAATCCATGAAAATGATAGCTAAATTTTGCGTTAGACCAAGATGACATAACGGAATCCCCTTTATTTTGTCTAGATAAATTAGCATACTAAAACAACTTAAAGTACCTAGAGAAATTAAGGTTAAAAAGTACTTTCCACTTCATTACCCATTTTTATTGAAATGGGAGTCATTAATTTATTATAAGGGTTGTCTGTGACGTCAGTTTTATCGGCATGGTTCGTTGGTTGTATAGTCTATTTTGCCGTGATTTTATCCGCTATAGCTGATGAGGAAATCCAATCTCGATCACGAAAGAACTTCGCAACCGCTGTGGTGTTAACCGATAGCGATGCGATTCAATTTGGTATACAAGATTTTAACCCTAACTCGATTGCACCATTTGATAACGATGATTTAGGTGATGACAATTCATTAGATTTAAGAAATAGAGTTTCGGTTACTTCTGTTCCTTATTCATGGGAACTCAATAGTCCCAGCCCTCAAATTAAGCATGAAATAACGATACGTGCTGCTTATGTTCATTTTCAAAATACTATCTCTTTAGATAGCCGAACTGATTTACCCGCAGATACTGATAGTAATGAAGTTTATGATGCTTTTTTTGAATATCGCCTTATCTACCATATTAGTGATTCTTGGAATATTAAGTACGGGCTAGGCAACCATCTGATGTATTTCAAAAATAAGCATTCTTATAACAGCCGAGAAAGTGAGCAGTTAAAACCCTATTTGGATAACTATGCTTATAATACATCGAGCCGTTCTTATATTGTTGAGCCTAACATTGAACTGAATTATGAACTGAAACGTAATTGGGGATATTGGAAATACACATCATCCTTTAACTATTTTTATGGAAAAGTTTGGGATAAAAAGCGTGAGTATGATTTTGGTAATCTGAAAGGTTGGTACATGGTTAACGGCTTAAAGGCCAATTACAACTTAACCAATTGGGATGGATACATACCATCGGCTTATACCAGCTTTAAGCGTATCGATTTAAAAGGAGATCCTGAGGCTTCGTTTGGTACGGATAACTATTATGAATTTTCGGTTGGATTACTGCTTACGCCGCCAATTTTTAAAGACTACATCGATAATGTCGGAATAGGCATTAATATGAATTATGGTAGTGCGCTGAAAGGCGGGAGCTTAGTTATATTCTTTAATGAGTAAGAAACGTATACCAAGTAAGTTTGAATTATACCATCTAATCGCTTAGCGTGACGGTAGTAAGAATGTTAAAACTAATATACCCAAAGGAATTGAAGTTGCAGTGAGGCGACAAGTGAATGAAGCCTAATGAGCATAGTTTGCTTATATGATTGAGGTGAATGAGCGCAGTCAACAATGCGTAGCTTCAAGTACGAAGAGTATATTGGATAGAGAATTATAAAGAGGATAGAGCATTGGGATTTTTATCGAAGTTATTTGGTGGCAGCAAAACACAAGCAAAAAAAGAAGTAGAGCCAATTGAGTACAATGGCTTTCTAATTTATCCAGAACCTATCGCAGAAGGTGGTCAATTTCGAATCGCTGGACAAATAACCAAAGAGATTGATGGTGAAGTTAAGAGTCATCGTTTTATACGTTCAGATGTATTGTCTTCTGAATCAGATGCTTGTGATTTAATGATTAAGAAATCAAAGCTGTTTATTGACCAGTCATCGGATAATATTTTTTAATCTAATTGAATGTTTAATAAGCATTTTATGACGTATCACAAGAAATTTTTTTAGACAAATGTATGGCGTGCATATCAGGTATGACCTGTTATTGTGATCAATCTGTTGTTTTTTTACGTCATAAGAGTGAGAATCGTCAAACTTAGAGTTATATGTCATATAAAAATGTTTTTTTATTACATTGAACTTACGGTTACTATCTTTAACTGTTATCTCTTAGATTAAGTTGATCTTAATTAAAGGGTTATGCCCAGAGATGAGTTTAAAATAGTGGACTACAAACTTATTGTGCCAATGTTCAAGGAATAGCTATGCAGATTGGTGTACCAAAAGAAATACTCGCAGGTGAAGCGCGAGTTGCTGCCACACCTAAAACGGTAGAGCAGCTTTTAAAACTAGGCTTTACAGTCGCCGTTGAGTCAGGAGCGGGTGCTCTTGCCAGCTTTGACGATGAAGCCTTCGAAGCCGCAGGTGCTTCAATTGTTAATACTGAAGAAGTGTGGAAATCAGGCTTGATCTTGAAAGTAAACGCGCCTCGTATTAACGATGAAACAGGTGTGGATGAGTTTGAGCTTATTCAAGAAGGAGCGAGCTTAGTTAGCTTTATCTGGCCTGCTCAAAACGAAGAATTGCTTAATAAACTGGCAACCAAAAATATTAATGTTATGGCGATGGATTCTGTGCCGCGTATTTCTCGCGCACAATCGCTAGATGCATTGAGTTCAATGGCAAACATCGCGGGTTACCGTGCGGTCGTTGAAGCTGCGCATCAGTTTGGTCGCTTCTTTACTGGCCAAATTACCGCTGCAGGTAAAGTGCCACCAGCAAAAGTATTAGTTGCAGGGGCGGGTGTTGCCGGTCTTGCAGCAATCGGTGCTGCCGGTAGCCTAGGTGCTATCGTTCGTGCATTTGATGTTCGTCCTGAAGTAAAAGAGCAAGTTCAATCAATGGGCGCAGAATTCTTAGAAGTTGATTTCAAAGAAGAATCTGGCTCTGGTGATGGTTACGCGAAAGAAATGTCTGAAGCATTCAACAAAAAAGCTGAAGAGCTTTATGCTGAACAAGCTAAAGATGTTGATATCATCATCACAACCGCATTGATCCCAGGCCGCCCAGCGCCGAAACTTATCACCAAAGAAATGGTTGATAGCATGAAAGCGGGTAGCGTGATTGTTGACCTTGCTGCTGCGAATGGCGGTAACTGTGCATATACTGAAGCCGATAAAGTGATTACGACACCAAATGGTGTAACGGTTATTGGTTATACTGACATGGTAGGTCGTTTGCCGACTCAATCTTCTCAGTTGTACGGTACAAACCTTGTAAACCTCCTTAAACTGCTTTGCAAAGAGAAAGATGGCAACATCAATATCAATTTTGATGATGTAGTACTTCGTGGCGTAACAGTAGTAAAAGAAGGCGAAGTAACATGGCCTGCGCCACCTATTAAGGTATCAGCGCAACCTCAAGCTGCAGCAAAACCCCAAGCGGCACCAGAACCTCCTAAAGTTGAAGAACCTAAATCACCCGTTAAGAAAGTGGCTGGTATGGTTGTCGCTGCCGGTGCGTTTGCTTGGATTGCAAGTGTTGCTCCAGCTGCATTCCTTTCACACTTTACTGTGTTTGTATTGGCATGTGTGGTCGGTTACTACGTAGTTTGGAATGTTTCACATTCACTGCATACTCCATTGATGTCGGTAACTAATGCGATTTCTGGCATTATCGTTGTCGGTGCATTGTTGCAAATTGGACAAGGAAATACTTTGGTATCTGTTTTGTCTTTCATCGCTGTATTAATTGCGAGCATTAACATTTTTGGTGGCTTTACCGTGACCAAACGTATGCTTGAAATGTTCCGTAAGAAATAGGAGTAACATATGTCTGCAGGATTAGTACAAGCGGCATACATTGTTGCTGCCGTTCTTTTTATCATGAGCCTTGCTGGTCTATCTAAGCAAGATTCTGCGCGTGCTGGTAACTACTACGGTATTACTGGTATGGCGATCGCGTTGATCGCAACGATCTTTGGCCCTGAAACTGGTGGTATTACTTGGGTTATCCTTGCGATGCTAATTGGTGGTGCGATTGGTATTTTCTATGCTAAGAAAGTAGAAATGACCGAAATGCCTGAGTTAGTGGCGATGCTACATAGCTTTGTTGGTATGGCGGCTGTGTTAGTCGGCTACAATAGCTATCTAGACATGGGCACTATGACTTTAAACCATGCTGAACATGTGATTCACCTAGTTGAGGTATTCATAGGTGTCTTTATTGGTACAGTAACCTTTAGTGGCTCGATTGTTGCTTTTTGTAAACTACGTGGTTTGGTTTCATCTTCTGCAATGAACATTCCTCATAAGCACAAGTGGAACCTATTAGCTTTAGTGACTTCAACTTTGTTGATGATCTACTTCGTGAACAACGATGGCAGCATGTTAGCGCTAATGGTTATGACAGCGATTGCATTGGTATTTGGTTATCACCTTGTATCATCAATTGGTGGCGCGGATATGCCAGTTGTTGTGTCAATGTTGAACTCATACTCAGGTTGGGCAGCGGCAGCGGCAGGTTTCATGCTAGCAAATGATTTACTTATCGTAACCGGTGCTCTAGTAGGTTCTTCTGGTGCGATTCTATCTTACATTATGTGTAAAGCCATGAACCGTTCTTTTATCAGTGTTATTGCTGGTGGCTTCGGTGCAGCACCAACTTCTACATCAAGCGATGAAGAACAAGGTGAGCACCGTGAAACCACGGCTGAAGATGTGGCTGAAATGTTGAAAGATTCTAAGTCTGTGATCATCACTCCGGGATACGGAATGGCGGTGGCACAAGCTCAGTACCCAGTTTACGAAATCACTGAAAAGCTACGTGCACAAGGTGTTGACGTTCGCTTTGGTATTCACCCTGTAGCAGGTCGTCTACCAGGTCATATGAACGTATTACTCGCTGAAGCGAAAGTACCGTACGATATCGTATTAGAAATGGATGAGATCAACGATGATTTCTCTGAAACGGATACGGTACTGGTTATCGGTGCTAACGATACGGTTAACCCAGCCGCTCAAGAAGATCCAAACAGCCCAATCGCCGGTATGCCGGTACTGGAAGTTTGGAATGCGAAAAACGTGATTGTCTTTAAACGTTCAATGAATACAGGTTATGCTGGTGTACAAAACCCATTGTTCTTTAAAGAAAATACGCAAATGTTGTTTGGTGATGCTAAAGCCAGCGTAGATGCGATTGCGAAAGCGCTGTAATTAACAGTATTCGTTAATTAGCAAGCTTCACAATAAAAACCAGTTGCTGAAAAAGTGACTGGTTTTTTTTATGTCTGAAACCTATTCATCAATATATATTTACAACTTGAGCCTTAAAAAGGTAACGGGTGCAAGGCTTATCACAAAATCAGATCGTCGAATCTCTAGAACACGGTAATTGTTAATAAAAAGTGGTATTTTCGTTGTCATCTTTTGGTTGTAGTCGTGTCCTGTCTTAAATAAGGTTGGTGCCGTGATCCAGTGGAATACCCTTAATTTTCGTCGACGCTTATTAGTGATTATGACGGTATCAGGATTATTTGAGTTATTGATACTGACTGCCGCAGGTTTTAGCTATATTAAACATACTCAGCAAACTGATTTGGCCGAAAAAGCCAAAGAAGTGTCAGTTTTTCTTTCTCGTTCTCCAGAAGTAATTCAATTAATTCAGACTCGTCAAGCGGGTGAGCTACAGCAAGAAATGCGAGATCTCACAAGATTAATTGGTGCGGCTTATATTGTGGTGGGTGATAAAAACAGTATACGCCTTATCCACCCATACGATGATCGATTAGGTAAACACATGGTTGGGGGGGATAACCAAAAAGCCCTCCAACAAGGTTTAAGTTATATTTCTTATGCGAAAGGATCGCTTGGTCACGCTGTACGCGGTAAATCTGCAGTGCTTGATAGTAGTGGTAATATCATTGGCATAGTCTCGGTTGGGTATTTATTAGATAACTTGCAAAACCGTATTGAGCCTTACCTTGTTTTTTTGCTTATTACGGCACTACTAGTTTTAACGTTAAATATCACACTTGCTAATTATGCATCGAGACGCTTTCAAAAAGCTATTTTGGGATTTGAACCTGAAGAAATCTCGCGTTTATACGTTGAATTAGATGTCACGCTGAGCACAATTAAAGAAGGAGTTCTGAGTATTGATGCTCAGGGGATTTTACGCTCTATCAACCGCAGTGCTTGCGATATTCTAAAATTGAACCGAGATGAGGTTTTGGATAAGCCTTTTTCAGCGGTGATGCCCGATAGTGATTTAGGACGTTTATTGGTACAGCCAAAACCAGATCATAATATTAATTTGTTTTTGAATGGTCAGCGGATTATTGCTAACCGTAATCCAATATATATCGATGACCAAGTGGTGGGTGCGGTATCGAGTTTCCGTCGGCGTGATGAAATTGCCGATTTGACAGAGAAACTTTCGCAAACTCGAGAATATGCTGATTTACTTCGCTCTCAAACGCATGAACATCGCAATAAGCTCAATACTATTAGTGGTTTATTACAGCTTAATGAAATTGAAAAAGTGCAAAATATGATTGGTAGAGAAACTGAGCATTACCAGCAGCTTATTGAGTTTTTACGTCAAGCGATTGCCGATCCTCTGATTGCGGGGTTGTTACTCGGTAAAACTGAACGAGCAAGAGAACTAGGGATCCGATTACACATCGAAGAAGGCTGTCATTTAGAGGCGTTACCAGTAGAAATTAATGCTGAAGATCTTGTCACTATTCTCGGTAATTTAATTGATAACGCGTTTGATTCGGTACTTGCAGCAAAAGAAGCTAAACAATGTAGTGAGCCTGCAGTAGTCGTTTCGATAAGTGATTATGGCACCGAAGTGATTTTAGAAGTTGAAGATAACGGCCTCGGTTTACCAGATAAATATCGACCAGAAGAGTTATTTGAAAAGGGGGTTTCAAGTAAAGCGAAAAACAATCGCGGTGTTGGATTGTATTTAGTGAATACCATTACCAAAACCTATCATGGCCAGTTCGATATTATTAATGGGTTGCAAGGTGGCGCACGTGTGACGATTTATTTGCCCAAAGATCAGCATCTTTATCGTAATGGTATGAACGCAGGCAAGATTTAATAGGAAGAAAAAATGACTCAAGAAAGCATTCGAGTGTTGATCATTGAAGATGACATTGCTATTGCTGAAGTGAACCATAAATACTTGAGCCAAATCGATGGTTTTGAAGTAGTAGGTATTGCGACTAGCCAACATGAAGCGGAGATTCAAGTCGATATTCTTAAACCACAACTGGTATTGCTTGATGTGTATTTACCTGACGGTAACGGATTAGATATTTTGCGTTATTTACGTCAACAACAACACCAATGTGATGTGATTTTGATTACCGCTGCTCGTGATGTTGATACTTTACAACAAGCAATGCGTGGTGGTGTAGTCGACTATTTATTGAAGCCGGTGATTTTTTCTCGTTTGGAGTCAGCTTTAAATAAATATAAACATAGGTTAACGGGTTTTGAGCAAGCGTCTAGCCTAGATCAAGGACTAGTAGATAAGATGTTTCAGACGTCTTCATCTGATAGCGAAGGAAATCAACATACATTACGTCTACCTAAAGGTATTGATGGAGTGACGTTAGATAAAATCCGTTGTTTATTTAAGCAAGAAACTGGTCAATTAACCGCAGATGAAGCTGGAGAAAAAATTGGCGCGAGCCGAACCACTGCACGCCGTTATTTAGAGTATCTGATCACAACAGGTGAACTTGTGGCTGATTTACGCTATGGAACGGTAGGTCGACCAGAGAGAAGCTATAAAAAAGTAATTCGTTGAGTATAAGAACCCAATAAATTAAATAATATAAAGCCACCAGTGACGGTGGCTTTGTTTTATCTATCAACTCGTTTCGTTATATCCGTTGATTATTGAGGCGCTTCACTAGACGATGCACCCAGTTTACGGCTTTTAAAGTATTTCCATGTCATTGTTAGTATTGGCGCAAAAAGAACCAGTGCAGCGATGGAAGTAAAGACTAGGGTAATCGGGCGCTCCCATAGGAAATTCAATTGCCCGTCACTGATCATTAACGCTCGTCGCAAGTTTTCTTCCATCATTCCCCCGAGTATAAACCCGAGTAGTAGTGGGGCGAGCGGGAAGTTAGCTAAACGTAGTGCAATGGCGACCATCGCAATCATGATCATGATGTACACATCCATGGTATTAAACGAAACCAGATATACACCTGTGATTGAGAAGAACAAAATCATTGGCAACAATACTGTTCGTGGCACCATTAGAAGCTTGGAAATATACGGGATCAATGGCAAGTTCAAAATTACTAACACGATATTACCGAAGTACATCGAAATGATCACAGACCAAAAGATATCTGGGTTGTCGACAAATAAACGTGGACCAGGTTGAATGCCATAAGAAATTAACGCACCAAGCATGATTGCAGTTGTGCCAGAGCCGGGAATACCAAGTGTTAATAACGGTACAAAGGAACCACTTGATGCCGCATTATTGGCAGATTCTGGTGCAACTAAACCACGAATACTGCCTTTACCAAATTCTTCTTTTTTATCTTTCGGGGCGAGATTACGCTCCATACCATAACTTAAAAATGCTGCAATGGTTGCGCCTGCTCCAGGTAATACACCAGTAAAGAAACCAAGAATAGAAGAACGAATCGAAACCGGAGCCGCTTCTTTAAATTCTTCTTTAGAGATCTTCATACTACCTAGTTCATGCATTTTTTGGCTTTCTTGTTGGCTCGTGTCTTTTGAAGGTTTCAAGATCCCCATTAAGGTTTCACCTAGTGCAAAAGTTGCCATCGCTAATAATAAGAAGCTAAAACCGTCGATTAAGTCAGTTGAGCCGAAAGTAAAGCGCTCGACACCAATACCTTTGTCGATACCTACGGTAGACAACATTAAACCGAAGATAGTCATCATCCACGCTTTTATGACTTGTCCTTTACCAGCAAAGGCCGCGACCGCCGATAAACCTAGTAACATTAATGCGAAATAATCGGATGATTGGAAACTAAGTGACACAGACGCTAACGCTGGAGCGGCAACCAATAGCATAATGGCTGATAAAGTACCGCCAGTAAAAGAAGAGTAGGCGGCCAGCGCTAGAGCTTTACCTGCTTGGCCTTTTTTCGCCATTGGGTAGCCATCAAAAGCGGTTACAACCGTAGAAGAACAACCCGGTGCATTAATTAATATTGAAGAGGTCGATCCGCCAAACACCGCGCCATAATAAACCCCTGCCATTAAAATTAGGCCTGAGGAAGGATCTAATCCATAACTGATTGGGATCATCAAGGCAATCGCTGAAATTGGACCAAGCCCAGGTAGCATGCCGATAAAGGTACCGACAAAACAGCCCACGATAACCATGAAGATATTCATTGGCATAACGGCCGTGGATAAACCGATCAAAATTCCATCTAACATGATTTCTATCCTAGAAAAGGTTGAAGATGTACCCAGATTCTAGATAAATATCTAAACCTTGAGTAAGTAATAAATAAAACGCAAAAGCGAATGGGAACGATGCACCAAATAAAATTGACTTTTTACGTTCACCGAGTAGGTAAAAACCGCCAAATAAGAAACCACCAGTGGCAATAACAAAACCTAACCAAGTTAAGCCAAACCCATAAAGTGCCATTAAAATTAAAAATGAAATGAGCAACTTCCAATCAAAGTGACTAGCAAGCCCGCTTTTTTCATCAGGTTGAGCTGTTACGAGTAATAATAAAGATAAAATTGAACCGATTATTGCTAATGCAAAAGGTAAGGTTCTCGCAGTAAAGGGTTCATATTCATCACCCGGGAAAAGCATAATTTCGGTTGTTTGATAGCTATATCCTAGGCAAAACAAGAGAAATAATAGGGCGCTAATTCGATCGGTCGAGATAAATTTGGAGAACATAACTCTGCTCCAATAGTGAAAGGAAATAAGAAAGCCGCATTCAACAAGTTAACTACCTACGTTAGTAGCGATGCATAATAGTCATCCGTTAGTTAACCAAAGTGTACAAAGGAGAACGTTTTAAAAAATCAAATGCGGCAAATTATGATTGTGCTGTTATAGCGACAATATTATTTTAAAAAGCCTAACTCGCGCATAAGATCTCCGATCTGTTGTTCTTGCTGTTCAAGAAAGGCGGTAAATTCAGGACCAGCTTTGTACTCATCAATCCAACCGTTACGATCACGAATTTCTTGCCATTCTTTAGTTGAGTACATCTTGGTTAAGGCGGCGTTCCATTGTTCTACTTTTTCTTTACTAATACCTGGAGAAGCAAAGAAACCGCGCCAGTTAGCAAATACGGTAGGGTTACCCATTTCTTTGAGTGTAGGAATATCCGGTGCGGTATCTAGGCGTTTAGGTGCAGTGATTGCAACGATACGAACTTGACCACTTTTAGATAACTCAAGCACTTCACCTAAGCCGGTCGAAAGCATTTGAGTCTCACCAGAAAGTAGTGCAGCCATAGCTTTGCCACCGGCATCATAAGCAATGTAACGAACTTTACGAGGGTCTTGGTTTTCCCCTTTAAAGGCAGCGGCTGCAACAAGGTGATCCATACTACCTCGTGCAGATCCTCCTGCGATTTTTAATGAACGTGGATCCTTCTTAAACATCTCTACTGCCTGTTCCCACGTTTGGATGTCAGAATCAGAGGCAACCACGAAAGCCGCATAATCGGCAATAGTTTCAGCGACAGGAGTCAGATCTCGGAAAGATTGAGGGAAAATGCCGGATAAAGAGCGCACCACAATAGGAGTTGAGTTAACCATTAATGTGTCTTGTTGGCGATCTGCAGTTTCAATCATATAAGCAATGGCTTTACCACCACCGCCACCAGATAGGTTTTGGTATGAAACATTTTCAATAATACCTGACTTTCTCAGTGCATCGCCAGTACTGCGGGCGGTCATATCCCAACCGCCGCCTGCGCCACCAGGAACGACAAAATGAATTTCTTTTATATCATTGGCAAACGCAGATGTTGCAAATGCAGCGGATAGTAATGTCACTGTAATTGAAGTGGTGAATTTTTTCATGTTTCACATCCTTATGTTCTTATAGTTATCTATTTTTATAATTGATTACCCAGTAGTGTCGGGTTATTGGATCACATGAATGAATTTAGAATGTAGAAGCGCATTTTCCTATAATGAAGACTTAAAAAGGATATTGTTACTTGTGTCCATTTTGTTCATAAAAATTACAGCATCGCCTTTTGACTAAGCAGGCTCTGCTTAGCTGTGAGGTAACATTTAATCAAAGGTTACATAAACGTTAATAATGACTTAAAAATGACATGGCGGGTGGTTAGAACTGATTTTTTGTGTAGTATGATACGCCCAGATATTTGTCAGATAGGATAATTACCCTTTGAAATTAACGCGATTTTTAATCTTGTCGATAACGGTGATAGCGGGAACAGCAAATGCTAATACGCTACCTGCTCGTATCGAGCAATTTAAAACATCGTTTGATAATGACAAAGCGGCTGCTGTTTATGATTTACGAGTGATTCAAACAGACTATCCCACTAGTCTATTATCACCAGACTCGCTGATTCCACAGACTGCAAAATATCCTCTGAAAGATATGCAACGTTTATACAAGTTGGCGACGACATGTAAGGGAAAGTACCCATTAAGCCCCTTAGTGACCGAACCTTTAGTTTTTTCTCGAGCCTTGTGTAATGGTACTAGCCTACCAATTAAATGGTTTGTACGTTCTGGAATGATCCACCCAGGTGGGGGGACTTATGCAGCACGCTATGCGGAAGCTCATCCTGAGAGGTATAAACAGCTATTACCTTTTATGCATATCAAAGAAAGGCCACTAACAGATGAGAATACTTTATTAGGTCGTTTACAAAGAATGCCTTATGATTCTATTTCTGCATTGATTTCAGGATCGGAAACCATTATCTCGGGAAATGAATTTTGGTTACGAAAAGGCATGCAATATTATGTATTCGATCAACAGACGTTAGATACTAGGTTACAAGAAGCAGAATTAATCGCGACTCCGATAAGCCAAAGTGAACATTGTTACGTAAAAAGCGGCAATGTGTGTTGGGATATAAAAAATAACTCAGATACCTTATTTTACAGTATCTTAGCTTTAGGTATCGTCAATGTTATTCTAATCTGTGGTTGGGGTTACTCTCGTTGGCTCAATAAACGTAAAGAATTACGTAGCCGGATGTTAGTGCTACAAATTTTAACACATGAGCTTAGAACGCCCATTGCAAGTTTGTCGCTTACAGTGGAAGGGTTTCGGCGTGAGTTCGAGCATTTACCGGATACCGTATACGATGAGTTTCGCCGCTTGTGCGAAGATACTCGCCGATTAAGACAATTAGCTGAAGCGAGCAAAGATTATTTGCAATCAGACACACAACCATTAGCAACCGAATGGATACCATCGGTAGAGGAGTGGCTGGAATATCGATATAGACAAGGTGAGTTTGATATCGCGATTGAACTGAATCAGGACCAAGCCGTCAAAGCTAATATCTATTGGCTAGGAACCTGTGTTGATAACTTAGTAAGAAATGCATGTAAGTATGGTGTTGACCCTGTGGTATTAAAGGCTACAACATATTCAAATAAATTGGTTCTTGAGATAATTGACCAAGGACAGTTGACTAAAAAGGACTGGGCAAAATTACGTAAACCATTCGTGAGCAAAAGCGGACTAGGCTTAGGATTAACTATCGTTGAATCGATGGTTGCACGAATGGGAGGCTCTTTGAGCTTAAGTGGCCCGCCGACAACATTTAAATTGGAGATTCCCTGTGAAACAGACACTGCTACTCGTTGAAGATGATCGCAATCTTGCTGATGGCCTATTGGTTAGTTTAGAGCAAGCTGGTTATGAGTGTTTGCATGTTGAGCGTGCAGCCGATGTTGCATCCGTATGGGGTAAAGCAGACTTAGTGATTTTAGACCGTCAATTACCCGACGGTGATTCTGTTACTTTCCTAAATGATTGGAAGGATATTAAATCTGTACCCGTTATTTTATTAACGGCGTTAGTTTCGGTTAAAGATAAAGTATCAGGACTTGATGCTGGTGCAAATGACTACCTGACAAAGCCATTTGCTGAAGCGGAACTATTTGCGCGAATTCGTGCGCAATTGCGTTCACCCGATACAGAAGAAGATGGTAACACGATTACGGTAGGTGACATCTTTATTGATAAAACGACTCGCGATGTTAAATTTGGCAAAGAAATGATAGTGATGACTCGCACGGAGTTTGATCTGCTTGTTTTTCTTGCAAGTAATTTAGGTCGTGTGTTTACACGAGACGAATTATTAGATCATGTTTGGGGCTATAACCATTTCCCAACAACTCGTACCGTGGATACACATATTTTACAGCTACGTCAGAAGATACCTAGTATAAAAATAGAAACTCTGCGTGGTGTTGGCTACAAGATGAAATCTTAACAGTTTACTGAAGAATCATTTTGAAGTTAAAATACTCATTAATTACACTGTCACTTTTTGCCGCTCCAATTTGGGCGGCGAATGACTGGTTTCTAGAACAAACTTCGTTAACCAATGCTCATAAGTTTTTATTGGAAGGCCATCTTGAAGAAAGTTTTGATGCTATGATTCAGGCTTGGCAAAAAGAACCACAAGAGAACATTGAGAATCACCTCGATCAACTGTTATTAAAAGCACTTGATAAAGACTGTGGCCGTTCTTTTGATAATTCAAAACTGCCAACATGGTTGAATAAACTTGCTATCCAACGGCAAGTGAAACAAAGCCCTGGACGTTTAAGCTATCGGTTAGAAATTGATGCTCAAACGGATAGAGAGCTCGATCAAATCCTTTTTGTTAAATGGCCCGAACAGGTATTGATGTCTAACGTTGATACACCCGAAAAAATTGATGATAAATATTGGCAATATCATCAACAGGCGGATTTAAATGCACAATTAGATACCGGACTTTATAAAGTCAAAATTAAAACTAGCTTAGGGGAAGAGTGGGAAAGTTGGATTTTACTCACTCATCCTAATAATAAACAAACAGTGAGATGGAATTCTAAGGAATCTTGGGTTGTCGATAAAACCGCCTTGTTGAATCGATATTGTCCATTACCGGTTATGGATGTTGCGCTTTATGGCGATGTAGATGGTGACTATACTCAGGTTTGGAATAAACAATATGAATCTGATTATCCTAGCCAAGTTCCTAAAACTAAGCTGCCGATTGACAGGTATTTGCTTGGAGTTTCGATTACCCACAAACGTTGGCAAGGTGCGATAGTCATTGAAGATAAACAAGTTATCAATAAAGCCTATGATATTTCTGAATAAAGCAAAATCTAACTTACTCTAAAAGAGAACTAATATGTTTGATGATTTACCAACGCTTAGCCATGCAGAGCAACAAGCTGCAGTAGAAGATATACAAAAGTTGATGGAGCAAGGGATAAGTACCGCTGAAGCAATTAAGATTGTTGCCCAGCGAATCCGTAGTGAAAAGAAAGCAGAATCTGAGTAATATCGACTCACTCTAATGCACTATAACTAAATAAGTTGGGAAAATATAAGAGGGCATAATTGCCCTCGATTTCATTACAAATTAGTACAAACGGTCTTCTAAATCCTCAGATCGTGGGTGATGCTTATCTCTATGAGATTTTCGCTTTGATTTACTTTTTTCAATCAACTCACCGTCATAATCATCGAAATCTCGTCTATTTTTCTTACCAGATAAACGAGAATTATCATTTTTTAACCACTTATCCCAGTTGCTCATGTTCCTATCCAACTATCTAATGTCTTAAAGTATTTTCAGACAACTTTAGAGATTATGTAATAACAATATGACAGTAAAACGAAGTTTTTTTGATGTCAGCATGAAAGTTATTAATCGTCGGAAGGTGTTCTTAGTTCGAATGGAACTTTAGCTAATTGATTAATTAAATTCACTTTTTCATTATCTTCATTCCAGCATAAATACAAAGACTGCTCCATAACTGGAGAATCTTCCACGATAAATAATTTTCCAGTATCAATATGCTTAGATACGACCGGTTCTGGTAAATAAGCCATACCTGTATTGGCGCTTAAAAACTTAACAATGACGTTACTAGAGGCAGCATGTAACAATGGCGTTCTTTGTAACTCAGCAATTCTCGCATGCTCAATTGAAAAACGAGTACTCCAATCTAAATAAGCTAATGGAATGGAAGGCAGTTGATTGAAGTTTACATCTGGTTGCGTTGACACTAACTTAAATTCGAAGTTAGCAACTTGTTTCAGTTTAAAGCCTTCTACTTTAGGTGGATCGCCTAATAGTGCCATATCGATACTTTTTTCTAATAAAGCTCGTACGATATCTTGACGACTGACAGACTCCATCCTGAATGCGATTTCTGGCAAAGCCTGGTGAGATTCGTTAATCCAATCTGAAATACCGCCAAGCTCCCAAACACTTGAAGAAGCGCCTAAGGAGATCTGTTCCATGTAGTTATCACTCAGAGAAACATCCTGTCTGGCACGTCCCCAAGTTTGTAAAATAGATTCAGCGTAGGGTAATAACCTTTCTCCAGCAGGAGTGAGGTGAACATTACCTCGTTGACGTGAAAAGAGCGGGCTGCCAAGTTGTGACTCTAGTTGACGGATGCGAAAGCTCACCGCTGATTGAGTTAGATACAAACTCTCTGCTGCACGACCAAAGTGACGCGTCTTTCCTACTTCTAAAAATGTCCTTAATAGTTCTGTATCCAAAGTTCACCTCAAAGGATTTGAAAAAAGTTTGATTCTTTGACTAATATAAAGACAAGAATATCGCAAAATGATAAAAAAATTTTATTAAATTGAACAAAATCTTTTGTTGTACAGTTAGACAATAAACACCTATTTTCGCTGAAATACAAGTAACACAGTAAAAGAGTTGAAATATGAGAAATCTAGGAAAGTTTTTTGATAATAAACACTTTGCACGCGGCTTTAGTCGCTCTGGTGAATTTACTATTAATGAAGCACAAATCCTCGAAAATTACGGTCGAACAATGCAGGGACTATTTGAAGGTAACTTAATTCCTGAAGATGATGATGAGAAAGCGTTTATCACCGCTTTTCAACAAGAAGGAGGTGAGGGGATGGTTAATAAATATGTTCAGTGCTGGAAGAAGTATTTAAGTAAAACCCAGCGTAAACGAACATATACACTCTGCAGCACGGTAAAAGGTAGTGCCTCATCCTATGACGATGATGATAGTGATTCGGACGATCTATTGCTAGATGATTAAAGTCGACAAAAACTAACTTGAATTTTCCGATGAGCCCACCAAATGGTGGGCTTTTTTTGTACTATTTATATGCATCAGAATGCAACACCGTAACAAACTAGACAATTGTAACCTATTTCCAAGTTGTTAATTTAAAAGAATATTAATTACTATTATTTGTTGGTAAGTCCAGTCACGAAATGTTAATAACACCTTATCCACAATATGAAAGCAAACAACATAAGTAAAGGTCGAGAAATTTTGGTGTGTTATTTTATTACAAGCAAGGGGAGTGTGTTTATGAAGAGAATGATAGGAGAATTAATTAGTTACCCTGTAGCGTATACTTCAGGGTTGTTGTGAATTATAATTACAGTGTAACTTTTGTGGTGTGAAAAAATAGCGAATCTGTTAAATTCGCTATATCAAACTAGATGATTTGGATGGCACTTTATTTAGATAAGGTTTTTATTGCATTCGTTAATGATGCAACATCAGCACCATTGATCACGTAGATATTATCAGAGGTCGCGCCATCAGTTGGCATTACAATTAAAGCTGGTGTGCCTTTAAAGCCAAGTTGAGAAAATAATTGTAAGTTCTTTTGATAGCTTTCCGTTGGTTTAAACTTATCTAATGAGACCCCTGCATTTTTAGCTTGAGTCTCCACAACTGCTTTTGTTAATTTACCTTCGTTTAAACCACTGGCATAAATTCCATTATGGTATTGCTCATATGCTTTAGAGCCTTTTTGAGAGAAAACTTCTAATCCCATTTGTGCCGCGTATTTTGATGGTTCCCAACGGTTACCAAAGATAGGCGTTTCTTTAAAGATGAAACGAACATCCGGATATTGTTTCTGCAAAGATTCAATTGTTGAAGAAATTCTATAACAATAGACACACTGATAATCAAAGAATTCGATAACATTCACTTTTGCATCTTTAGGACCAGTAAAAGGGGTTGTATTGTCATTAATTAAAATATTCTTATTTGCTATCACAGCCGATTTTTGAGCACTTGCTTGTTCTTCTAATTGTTTCTGTTGTAGTTTCTGGCTGGCTTTAATTAAAAACTCTGGGTGCTCGGAAAGGTATTGTGCGGCTATTTCACCAATTCTTGCTTCTTGCTCTGGCGTGAATGTTGCCGTGTTAGCTGCTGTAGCGCTATTTGTCACTGCGGCGATTACAAGAGGTAAAATAAGCTTTTTCATAAAATTTCCAATTTAAAAATAAGTGTTAATCTCTTAAGAGCCTTGATTTAAGAACAAGTTCCATAATATGAAGCTTTCTCGCAATTACTTTTGTGAAATGAAATCGTTTCTTAAATATGAGGTTAGCATAACTAACTATTCAAGTAGACTTGATGAGGTTATTGAAACAGTGAAAACTTTGATTTTGTTAATCAATCAAGGTGTTAGTCGGATGAAATCACTGGTTATATTATTTTGTATACTTATCATTAGCCCATCAGTCTTTAGTTATGATGATAGCCAACGATATAAAGTTGCGAAATTTTACAAGAAGAAAGCACAGAGAGCGGTAGATGGTTCAGCCAAGAACTTAAAAGGTGAATGTAGGCTCATGTTATCAATGAATCATCTAGATCAAAAGTATGCCAAATTAAAACGCGTGAGAACTAATGGGAACAGCCAAGTATGCAAGCTTGCAAAGAAAGAGTTGAAGAAATATCGAAACAAAAAAATAACCTATGATACGCCTGAAAAGTTATTGCGTTTGACCATCACCACAACAGGTCATAACTGATGCCTGAAAGGCTTAATAGGAATTCTGCTGATAAGGGAATTCAAAAAAGTCACTTACTTACAATATCTTACATATCTTATAATGGGTGCTTATGAAGCTTGTTAACTAAGTAACTCAAGTGCGCATTACGTATATTATGTTAAATAATATGTGCATATACGTAGAATTTGTTTTGGTTGTTCAATGAAATGCCCTGTTTTGTATTTTTTAGAAGCCATCGATAAGTGGCTTCTTTTGTATCTTATTACTCATTCATCTTGAAGCTTCCGTTTATTGCCTGTGTTCTTTCACTACAATGACAATGCATTAGCAACTTAAATCAATTCTGAGTGTTTAACGTTATCCAGTGCATATTTCCAGTTGGTGTTGAAATCAACCAACGCGAGTTATCTATGTTTGATACTGTTTTTATGTTGATCGGTGGTTCTAGTTGATGGTTTTTACTATCAAGTATGGCTGAAGAAATTAAAGTCAGCTCCCGTAATTTGATTTCATTTTTACGATCAAGCGGTTGGGCCAAAATCGTAAGCGAATTATCGGTTTCCCTTTCAAAGAGTATTGAAAGCTCTATATCATCGACTTTTATTGTACAATTTTGATTTATTTGGCACACGGTATCAGTGTTTTGTTGTGGTTGGTGTTGAAATGTTCTCCACGTAAATGCTGTGACTAATATGCTGAATATGATGAGTATTTGTACAAGTCTTGCTTTGGTGAGTTTCTCTGCTGCCATTACACTTTTATCCTATGCAACTTACTTCAAATTTTTACTAATTAACCTATATAACCTGTTCGCATGTCAGGTATAGTAGGCAACGAAAATGTTACTTTTATTGAAAACCATTGTTATCGACTTATTTTTAATCAGTTGATTATGTGTGTTTGGGTGACATTACAACACTATTTTTGTGTTGATGCTATGTAGTTAATTATAATATTGGAAGCATTCAAGATGAGCCAAGAACATCAGCTTGAGCATAATTATAACTACACAGTCGTACGTCAATTCACCCTGGTTACCATACTTTGGGGTATTGTTGGTATGAGTGTGGGTGTATTAATTGCCGCTCAATTAGTTTGGCCACAGCTTAACTTTGATACGCCGTGGTTGACGTACAGCCGTTTACGTCCATTACATACAAATGCGGTAATATTTGCGTTTGGCACAAGTGCCCTATTCGCTTCATCATATTACGTTGTTCAGAGAACCTGTAAGACCCGCTTATTTGGTGGTTTATTAGTTCCGTTTACATTTTGGGGTTGGCAAGCCATAATTTTGGCTGCAATAATCTCACTACCTTTGGGCTATACAACCAGTAAAGAATATGCGGAGCTAGAGTGGCCTATTGATATCGCGATTGCGATCGTTTGGGTTGCTTATGCGATTGTTTTCTTTGGTACTTTAGTCAAAAGAAAGACATCTCATATTTATGTTGCTAACTGGTTCTTTGGTGGTTTTATACTAACTGTTGCGGTATTACATATCGTAAATAGTATGGCTATCCCAGTTTCATTAGGTAAGTCTTATTCGATTTATTCTGGTGCTGTCGATGCCATGGTTCAATGGTGGTATGGACATAATGCGGTTGGTTTCTTATTAACTGCAGGCTTCTTAGGTATGATGTATTACTTTGTACCAAAACAAGCTGAACGCCCTGTTTATTCTTACCGTTTATCGATTGTGCACTTTTGGGGGCTAATTTCTCTTTACATTTGGGCTGGTCCACACCACCTTCACTACACTGCTTTACCTGACTGGACCCAGTCATTAGGCATGGTGATGTCTTTGATCTTATTCGTTCCTTCTTGGGGGGGGATGATCAACGGTATTATGACGCTATCTGGTGCTTGGCATAAACTTCGCTACGATCCGATTCTACGTTTTTTGATTGTTTCTCTATCTTTCTACGGTATGTCTACCTTTGAAGGTCCAATGATGGCAATTAAGACGGTTAATGCACTATCTCATTACACTGACTGGACAATTGGTCATGTGCATTCTGGTGCATTAGGTTGGGTTGCAATGGTTACCATTGGTTCTCTATACCACTTGATTCCTAAGTTATTTGGTCAAGAGCGTATGTACTCTATTAAATTGATCAATGTTCACTTCTGGCTTGCGACTATCGGCACCGTGCTGTATATCGTTGCTATGTGGATTTCAGGCGTTATGCAGGGTTTGATGTGGCGTGCAGTTAACGCTGATGGCACATTAACTTATAGCTTTGTCGAGACGGTCGAAGCTTCTCACCCATTCTATCTAATTCGCTTTATTGGTGGTGTGATTATCGTGTCTGGTATGTTGTTGATGGCTTATAACACATATAAAACTATTTCTGCGCCAAAGGAAAGCTTGAAAGCTATTCCTCAACCGGCTTTATAGGAGGCTATGAATATGAGTTCGAATAA
>NZ_JBLWZK010000020.1:0-17538 GCF_048266485.1 Vibrio sp.
AAACATTACTTGAAACTCATTTTTGGACATTTTCGTGTTAGGTCCTTAACTCTAACGCATCTGTTTCGGATAAAAATTTCTATGGATTAACACCCGGTTAAACTGGTACTTTGCATTACTCCCTCTACATTAAGTCACTTGTAGCATTAGGAAAATGAGTAAGGGCCGTCTCATATCAAGTGGCGACTTGTAACTACTGAAATTATGCTGTTTAAAACACACCACTTTGTAGTCCTCACGCTGTACCCACAAAGAGATAAATTTACTTATTAAAGCCAAAAAACCTTGTATCAAAAACACACAATCCTTACATTTATGATACAAGAATTTAAAATTTTGTGATATTTCCGTGACGGAGAAAACGTTATGAAGACATTAGCGTTAACTATTCCGCAGGAAGCACCAGTTTGTATGGATGCACTTTTCGACTACGTCCGCACATGGCACTCCAACAGCTACGTTTATGAACTTGGACAACTTGAAATCAAAGTTGAAAAAGAAATTATCCAAAGCGAGCTAATGATATTTCGCGAACATTTTCCTTGGCTAAACACAAACATAATTAATTGACGAGAGTATTTTGAGTAGTACAAATTGTTCCCTAGGAGCCAAAGGTCATCTGGAGTATTCGCAGGATCAATAGAAATAACCCAAATCTCAATGGATGTATCAAAGTGAGATGTTGATACCAAAATTGGAGCCTAGATTTGGTATGGTGATGCCAAAGCGATAAACTGCATAATATATACACCTTATGGCTTTGGCAGTAACTGAACATGTTGAATATTGATGATCCAAGCAAAGTTGCTAAAACACCGGCCATTTGGCGCTTAGGTTTTCGGCCCTTTTTTCTTGGTGGGGCGATTATTGCTGCTCTCTACATCCCTTTGTGGGTGTTAACTTGGCTCCTACCAGCATACTCCTTATTTGAAGATACATTCTGGTCGCCAATCCTACCGTTGTGGTGGCACCCTCACGAATTGCTATTCGGATTTGCCATGGCAATTGTGTCAGGATTTTTGCTGACAGCAGTACAAAACTGGACAAATCAGCCATCTCTTAAAAATTGGCCATTAGCGCTAACATTTTCTTGTTGGGCGTTGGCACGCTTGAGCTTGCTCATCCCTACACCGCTCCCCATTATTCTGCCCGCCGTATTCGACATACTATTTTTAGGAATAGTTGGCTCCACCTTATGGAGGAGTATTTATAAGGTAAAACAGTGGCGCAATATTGGATTTCCACTGATGATTATTGTCGCATTATGTATCAATATTCTCAGTTACTATTCATTGTATGTCCGTGATTTTATTCTGGCACACCAAATTTGGCAGTCGATGCTTTGGTGGCTTTCGTTACTGATCACGATTGTTGGCGGTCGAGTGATTGGCTTCTTTACTGCAATGAGATTGAATGCAATCAAGCAACCCGCATTACCTTGGGTAGAATATCCGTTATTACTGATCATGCTCACGCTGGTTTTACAAGCATTATTCGAGCTATTACCAAGTGCATTTATCCAAGTGCTGCTATTCATTGCGGGTGTACTCCACCTGATCAGAGCTTCTCGCTGGATGCCGCTAAAATCTTTCAGGGAACCACTGCTTTGGTCCTTACACATTGCTTATTTTACGTTGCCAATAAGCTTACTGATGATGAGCTGGTATTTTAACGACGAATTTGCTTATCGCTGTCTGCTACACTTATTCGCAATTGGCGGCATGGCAATGCTTTGCCTATCAATGATTTCGCGAGTTTCACTCGGCCACACTGGGCGCAATATCTACCAAGGACCCAACATGCGAATCGCATTTATCTGTCTGCCTTTGGCTGCAATTTTTAGAGCCATCATGCCGATTTACTTTCCCAGCCAAACCCACCTTTGGCTATGGTTTGCAGCAGTGTTCTGGTTTGGTTCATTTGCCATTTTTGTGTACTACTACACCAAGATTTTAACGCGTCCAAGAGTTGATGGACGTCCAGGATGATGCAAAACACTTTGGATAAATTGAACGTGAGACCATCTATGAAAATAATGTCGCCTCTGAACCTAAAACTGTGGTTATTCATTTTGCTTGGTGCCTCCGGCAATGCTGTTGCAACCGATGGAACAACTGATATAGCTAAATCCTACCCAAAGCAGTACAAAACGTGGGAAGCAACGCAGGAGCAATCAGAGCGAGAAGATGTACTAGCAAACAACCCGCGAAATGTCATTCTTTGGGCAGGGTCTTCGTACGCCAAGGAATACCACACACCTCGTGGCCATCAATTTGCTGTAGCCGACGTGAGTCATACACTCCGAACCGGCGTTGCGCCAAAGGCAGGAGAGAAAGGGCTATCTGCGAGTTGCTGGACATGTAAAACTCCGGATGCGCCACGCCTGATAGGCGAACTTGGCTTTGAAGGTTATGCAGCGAAAAACTTTACCGATTTAGGCTCTGAAATAAAAAATGTGGTGTATTGCAGTGACTGTCATGAATCTGGCTCAGAAAAGCTAACGTTGCCGCGCCCTCACGCCCGTGACGCGATGGCCAAAATCCATCAACCCTTTGAACAGCAAAGTGCCACAGTTCAAGGTGCTCAAGTCTGCGGGCAATGCCACGTTACTTATTATTTTCGCCCAGAAAAGAGCAATGTTGTTAACATCCCTTGGATCTTTGGTAATTCCGCTGATGACATAGAAAAATATTACGACACTCGTCGATTCTATGAGTGGATCCATCCGATTTCAAAAACGCCAATGCTTAAAGCTCGTCATCCAGAGTATGAACACTGGAATCGCAGTAAACATGCGGAACTTGGTGTAACCTGCGTCACCTGTCACATGCCTGAAGCAATCGATGAAAATGGTAAAGCATTTACTAACCATAAAGTTGATAAGGCCATGCCCTACTTTAAGAGCAGTTGCAAAGGCTGTCATAGCAGCCAAGAAAAAATGAAGCAACGCCTTACGAACTTGAAGCACGAGATAAATGCTATGGCAAAAGACGTAGAAGAACTACTGGTTAAGGCGCACTATGAGGCCAAAGCCGCATGGGTCGCCGGCGCGAATTGGGAACAGATGAATGACGCCATAATGGACATTCGTCACAGCCAATGGCGCTGGGATTTTGCCATGTCATCACACGGAATTTACGCTCATAACCCAGAGGAAGGTAGACAGCTGCTCAATAAAGCTATCGAACAGGCAAAGAGCGCACGTAGCTCTTTGTCAAAAATATTGAAGCAACTCAAAGTCGAGCATGTCTATTATCCCGACATCAGTAGCAAAGCCAAAGCCCAACAAGCCGTGGGGATAGATGAAGCAGAATTAGTCCGTGAGAAAAAGGCGTTCATTGAGGAAGAAATCAATAAGCACTGGGATCCGGTTGCCCAGCGCGGTTACTAACTAACTGCATGATATTCCCCATCCTGATATTTAGGGATGGGGAATAAGCTGGATTTTCTTCATGCCTCTGCAACTTTTTAACACTGATTATGTTTAAAAATGTCATTTCAGTCCAAGCCGCCTCGCGAGCTTATGTAAATTGCTAGGGTCAAGCTTTAATAAACGGGCTGCTTCCGCCCAATTATCTTGTGTTGCTGCCAAAGTCTGTTGGATAAACTGACGTTGGAAATCTTCGATACTGTCCTTTAATGAACGTCCAGAGAGCACTGACGGTTCAGGCGACGTGCTATCGAGAGCTTGACTAAAATCACGAGGATACGTAAGCAATTCTTGATCCAAATGACGCGGTTCAATGGTCACAATTTCGGTCTTATTGGCACCTTGACTTACAGTACGCAAAGCTGCTCGACTGATAACATGTTCTAGCTCACGTACATTCCCAGGCCATGGATAGCGCTGCAACAACTGCTCCGTCGCAGGTGCCAAACGTAAACTGCGAAAACTGAAGCGACTACGATTCAATTCCACAAAATAACCCGCTAACAACAGGATATCATCTCCGCGTTCTCTTAGTGGCGGAATGACCACCGGATACACGGACAGGCGATGGTATAAATCGGCACGAAAATCTCCTCGTTTGACCATCTCTGCCAAGTCCCGGTTCGTGGCGGCAACAATACGCACATCTACTTTTATTGGTTTATCTGCGCCTAAGCGCTGGATTTCACCGTTTTGTAGTGTTCTCAATAGCTTGGCTTGAACGGTCAACGGCAGCTCACCTATTTCATCAAGAAACAACGTGCCACCATCGGCAGATTCCACGCGACCAGCACGTTCTGATGCGGCCCCAGAAAATGCACCTTTGACATGGCCGAACAACTCACTTTCAACCAATGTTTCCGGCAGAGCAGCACAATTGACGTGGATCATTGGAGCAACTTTACGCTGGGAACGCTGATGTAAGCGCCAGGCAAATAGCTCTTTACCAACGCCCGTTTCCCCTTGGAGTAATACAGGTAGATCTGAAGTCGCCACAACATCTAGCTCTTTCAATAAGTTTTGTACCTGTGGATGCTGCCCAATCAGCTCTTGACTAGCGGAAATGCTACCATTGTCCTGTTTCAGTTGCTCATCAAACTGTCGTAATGCCCGCATTTCACTTTCAAGTCGATTAACTCTTAGGATGGTTTCACAATACACCGCAAGTTGCGGTATGAACGCTATCTGCTCGGCGCTAAAATGGCCTTTATACAGGGAGTCAAGCGTTAACACCCCCCAACATTTACCATCGGGCCATAAACTAATGCCCATACAGTCATGTACCGGCAGCGGCACTCCTTGCTGCGTAGCTAACAATCCATCATAGGGATCTGGTAAAGCACTGTCGGGAGCAAAATGTACTAGTTTGCGTTGCGATAAAATGGCCGACAACCGTGGATGATGAGCCACTGCAAAACGGCGTCCACTGGTTGTAGTCACTAAACCTGCGAGCGCCACAGGTTTCAGAATGTCGCCATCAAGTTGTAGCAGTCCGACCGCGTTACAGTCTAACAACTGTTGAACCTGATCAACGAAACGCTGTAAGCGAACCGGCGGTGACAACTCGTGCTTTAAGTCACCAAAATCTAATGGGAATAACATGGTTTATTTTACCCCAATGGTAAATTATACCCGTAATTATAGGGTAAAATTCACCATATAAAAATATTCATTTCTATATATTTCAACTAATTAACACTTGGCACGTCGTTTGATATAGACCAAGCAGAACAGTGAACGCCTCAGTATGAATTACCCCGTAACGACGTCACTGCTTTGGCATCACATCTCGGTGATTGCATTTTCATTTTCAGGAGTTGAAGTTTATGAATGAACAGCAAAAAGCTTTGGTTCGCGCGACAATACCAGTATTACAAAGCAGCGGTGTCGCCTTAACAAGCCATTTCTATCAACGGATGCTAAGCCATAATCCCGAACTAAAACACATCTTCAATCAGGGGCATCAGAGCGCCGGTCGTCAACAACAAGCACTGGCAGGTGCCGTGCTAGCCTACGCTCAACATATCGATGATCCCTCAGTATTACTCCCTGTGGTCGAACGTATTGCCCATAAACATGTGAGCTTAGGTATTCGCGCTGAGCACTATGCGATTGTTGGCAAACATTTATTGGCCAGTATTCAAGAAGTCCTCGGCGACGCGGCCTCCGCCGAATTGATTGATGCTTGGGCGGCAGCCTATGGCGAATTAGCACAATTGTTTATTGGGTTGGAAAATACGCTTTATCAGCAAAGTGTTGATAACACTGGTGGTTGGAGTGGCTGGAAACCCTTCCGTATCGTGCGCAAACAGCCTGAAAGTGACGAAATAACATCTTTCTATCTGCAACCTATTGATGGAGGCCGTCTGCCGAACTATCAACCCGGCCAGTATATTAGCGTCCGAGTATATGTTGAAGAGTTAGGGATTTTCCAACCTCGCCAATACAGCTTGTCAGACATTGCCGGTGGTAGTGCACTGCGTATTTCAGTTAAACGCCAAGGTGCCGGAGAAACCTCACCCGAAGGCAAAGTTTCCAATCTGCTGCACAGCCAATATGATGTGGGGCAGATTGTTGAGTTATCTGCGCCAGCAGGCGAATTCGTCCTACAACAATCTTCCGAACGTCCGGTAGTATTGCTCAGCGGAGGTGTCGGTATTACACCAATGATTGCTATTAGTCGTACGTTGGCACAACAAGGTAAGCGTGATATCCATTTCGTACATTCAGCGCGTAACCGTCATGTACATGCGTTTAGAGACGTCAGCGATTCATTGGCCGAAAACGGGGCAAAAGTACATTACTTCTATGATCAAACTGACGCACAGGATCAACATGCCCGCCCCGCACCATTTGCGTTAACCGATGTCCTACCTGAAGCACCACATGATGCAGAGTATTACCTGTGCGGTCCTGCTGCGTTTATGCGTCATTATCTTTCAGAGTTAAAAGCCCACGGTGTACCAGAAACGCAAATTTTCGCGGAAGCTTTTGGTTCTGGCGGCGTATAAACCATTTAGCCAAAGGGAGCATGAGCAGTCCCTTTTTAACATTATAAAGCAGCTCAAACATAACAAGACGCTTAACTAAATTAGTTGGGCGTCTTTTTGTATTCGAGTCGAACGGGCTTGCCACGGTGAATCGCCATTTATCAACTAGTCACTTTGTAGCATTACTAAAATTCGGTCAATCTGGTAAGGCCCGAGAAAATTAGATACTTTCGAAATCCTCAAAATACAGCTCCTCACACTCTGCTAGCGACTGAATTGCCACAGTCAAAGTAGCCACCTCTGTAGCATTACAAAAATTTGGTCATCAACCATGACTCGATAGCTATCAGCGAACGACGCCGAAACAAGGAATGGGGCAAAAGTATATCGACTTAATTTTTGCCCCGGTTGCATCACAGTAGTTAATGATTTTTGCGATTAATCCATACACTAGCAACCAACGTTGTGACAAGGATCAGTGCAACGACACCAAGCGAAATCGCAACGGGTATATGAATGAAATCAACCATTGTCATCTTTAGCCCGATGAACAGTAAAATGGCAGCAAGCCCATATTTAAGCAACGCGAACTTTTCTGCCATACCGACTAACAAGAAATACATCGCCCTCAGACCTAGAATCGCGAATAAGTTGGAGGTTAGTACAATAAAAGGATCTGTTGTGACAGCAAAAATCGCTGGAATGCTATCAAGGGCAAAAATGACATCACTCAGTTCAACCATCACCAAAGTCAAAAACAACGGTGTGGCGTACCAAAGACCATTATGTTTCACTAAGAAATGTTCATTTTCTAGTGTGTTAGTGACCCGTAGGCGTCGTTGTAACCATTTGATTAGTGGATTATCAGCGGTATTGGCTTGTTCATCACCACCGAAAAACATTTTGATCCCGGTAAAAACTAAAAAGGCACCGAATACATACAATAGCCAGTCAAATTGGGCAATTAACCAACTGCCCCCGAAGATCATTAATGTCCGTAATATAATAGCGCCTAACACGCCATAAACTAACACTCGGCGCTGTAAGGACGGTGGAACTGCAAAATAGTTAAACAGCATTAGCCAGACAAACAGGTTATCCACGGCCAAGGCCTTTTCAATCAAATACCCGGTTAAAAATGCGACAGACTGCTCTGTCGCTACTTCACGCCCAGTAGTATTAGCTAAATACCACCAAAGACCGGCGTTGAACGTTAATGATATTGATACCCAAATGATCGACCAGGCAGCAGCCTGTTTAACAGACATGCCATATTCGTCTCTGCGGCCTTGAATCATCAAATCAATAGCAAGCATCGTAAAAACTATGAGCGCAAAAAAGCCCCAGAGCATTGGTGTTCCGATTGTCGTCATAAAATAGCTACTCCTTAAAAACAAAATGGCCAACACAGAAAGTGTCAGCCATTGATTTTTGAGCAGCAATAGACCTCGCCTTCCGGCAAGGTCTCACTTACAACCTAACTAAACAGGCTGCTCGGAGACCGGATGCTTTAAGCATCGTGATGACGATCTACCGACAATGAAGTTACTCCCCTTTGCAGGACTAAATCTATAATGTGCCAAAAAACGAGTCAATCAAGTTTAGGATTATTTTGGTAAGGTCAACTCGCGAATACGAGTGCTGTCACTGGCACAGTCCCCTTTTCGCCGCATTACTAAAATTTGACTAGCGGGTATTACTTAGCCTGTCTGTGCGACAGCTCTGTAACGCACAATATGGTATATTAAACTACTAGCAGCCAGTGCCGCCATCACCGCTTCCACCATCGCAAAAACTTACTCCAACGCCGCCAGCATCCGCTTCACGTTTTACTGACCAACTATTGCCGACAAGATGTTTCAGCATTTCTTTCTCATTTACTGCGCCACACAAAGGGCATTGGATTTCTTCATTTGTAATCTGAAAAGGTAGACTCTGATGGCATTGAAAACATTGCCGATACATTGGCATCACTCCCTGTGGCCGACTCTAATTGCCAACACTCTGTATGATTACTGATACTTGGTCAACTAGAGCTAATGAAAACTGCTGTTACTTCTTGCGCTGTGAGGTAATCCCCCCTTAAATTAACTGACGTCAACAGTAGAATTTTCTCGTACGATATGCGCAGGAGATTCTTTATGAAAACATCAAAATTCACCGACAGCCAAATCATGTCGATCCTTAAACAAGCTGAAGCCGGAGCACCAGTTCCAGAACTGTGTCGCGAACATGGCATGAGCTCTGCGACGTTTTACAAATGGCGGGCTAAATTCGGAGGCATGGACGCATCACTCATGGCCCGACTAAGAGAGCTTGAAGCTGAAAATGCTCGTCTTAAAAAAATGTATGCCGAAGAGCGTTTAAAAGCCGAAATCATTCAGGAAGCGATGGCAAAAAAGTGGTAAAGCCGTCGCAACGTAAAGCGATGGCGCAACATGCAGTTGCCAATCGTCAAGTGACTATTCGCTTGGCCTGTGCTGCATTTTTTATCAGTGAAACCTGTTACTGATATCAACCGGTTAACGATGATGAAAATGCGCAGATCGCGGATTTACTTGTTGAGTTAACCGAGAAAGAAACCGATTGGGGCTTTGGGCAGTGCTTTCATTACCTCCGCAACGTCAAAGGTTTTGGTTGGAATCACAAGCGTGTATATCGAATTTACTGCGATTTGGCGTTAAATCTGCGGATAAAGCCCCGCAGAAGATTAAAACGAAACGCACCAGAGCCACTGAAAGAGCCAACTAAACCGAACCAAGTTTGGTCGATAGATTTTATGCATGACCAGTTAGCAGATGGTCGAAGCTATCGGTTATTTAATGTCATTGATGACTTTAAACGAGAAGGTCTTGCGATAGAAGCCGGGTTCTCGCTACCCGCGGTGCGGGTAATTCGGACGCTCAACCAACTCCTTGAATGGCGAACAACACCGAAGGCGATCCGTTGTGACAATGGGCCAGAGTTCATCAGTCACGAATTTACAGAATGGGCGAAAAAGCATGGGATCAGAATTGATTACATTCAACCTGGCAAGCCTCAGCAAAATGCTTACATCGAACGACATAACCGAACGATGAGATACAGTTGGGTCAGTAAACATTTATTTGATACGCTTGAAGACGTTCAGGACTACGCCACTAAATGGCTATGGTTCTATAATCATGAACGGCCACACAAAGCCAATGGAGGAAAGCCACCTTTGATGGCTGCTTAATCTCTACTTTTAACTACGGTTAAAAATGGGAGGATTACCGTGACACAGAATCTGCGCCCTACGACCTTACTTAAAACCTCTAAGGGGAAACATCAAATGGTAGAAAGCTGCCGATAACATTCTAATATCCGCCAATCGTTAAATTGATAATAAAATGCATGTGCCTGTGGATTTTCTATACTTATTTATGTCGATATCTTTCGGATGACCTTATGACCCAAAAAGATAAACTGCTTCGCTACTCACTGATATTATTGATTTACTTGTTCGGCTTGGCAGGTCAAATTCTCTACGGTTATTCTCGTCTGCAACAAACGACAGAATCACGCATTACATGGATTTATGACCAAATCCATATGGGAATTGCCGAAATTACCGATTTTTATGACAGAAAGTTCGTTCGTTATCTCCCAATGAAAAATTGTGAACGTTTCTTGTACGAATCCCAACCACTTTTACTTGCATCACCTTATATTCGTGCTGTCAGTGCCACGCACGGAGGGGTGATCATGTGCAGTTCGATCATGGGACCGGTTCTCAAACAGATTGATAATTGGCAGCCTTCAGGTAGGTATATCGAACTAAAATATGTTGAAAAAACGCCATTTTCTGACTTATTTCCTAAAAATCGCCAAAGTGTTTTAGCATTACATTTTGAACTGGACAATTACTATGGTCTTTATGTCGCCATTTATCCTGAATCACTGTACAAAATTCTAGGCAGCGCCGAGTTTGCAACAACATTTGTCAAGTTTGGAAATGCCACCCTTTATTCAAATGGGAATGTAACCCAAGAGAATAATAATTTAGGTGAAGGTGAATTATTTGCTGTTGGCAGTAACTATCGGATTGAAGATGTTTTAAAATATTCAGTTGAACACTATGGTGTTATTTCACTCATTTGGACCTTTATCATATTCGTTAGTGCAAAAAGTCTAGTGCACCATATGTACCAATTTAATCTCAACTATTGGCGTGTAAGACGTGCCATCAAACTCAAGCAGTTTCATCCTTATATTCAGCCTGTTGTTAATAAGTCAGGCGAAGTGACTGGTGGCGAAGTATTAGTGAGGTGGCACCATCCTAAAAGAGGCGTTATTTCACCGCTCCATTTTATTAACCGAGTAGAAGAAAACGGTCAAATCGTGGGCATTACTTCCGTACTCATGGATAAATGCGCAACCGCATTCGCGAAAGTTGATATGCCTGCAAGGGCACGGGATTTTCGGCTCGGTTTTAACGTATGCCCCATACAGTTTGATACGGAAGTGCTTGTCTCCGATATTCAAAACTTTCAAAAAAAAGTTGCAAAGAATCCTGTTAAATTAGTTATTGAATTGACTGAGCGTCAAGAATTTTCCTGTAATGAGAAATACATAGCTGCCATTCGTTCACTGAGAGAACAAGATGTACTCGTCGCTCTTGACGACTACGGGACTGGTCATTGCTCATTAAAGTATCTGCTTAACACTCAAGTGGATATGATTAAAATCGATATGATGTATGTGGCGACTATTGACAGTGGTAAAACCAAAATACTGGACAATATCATCAACCTTGCTCGTAGCCTTGATGTGCCACTGCTGGCTGAAGGTGTCGAAAATGACGTTCAATTCACCTATTTGAAAAACATGAAGATTGAACGCTATCAAGGATACTTTTTTGATAAGCCACTACCAATAGAAGAATTCATTGAAAAATACATCGCTCCGACCTCGATGAATGCTATTCAGAAAATGTACCTACAATCGTTAATTGCAGCATCAGAACACTCATTTCAGTAAATAAACTTCGTCAACGTAAGGACTAGAACATGAAAACCACCCTTAAAATGCGATTGTTAGCAGCAAGTATGTTGTCCGTTTTTTTGACGATTGTTCTGCTGGTTGCTATGTCTTCGTATTTCATTCGAACTAACGCTATGCATAGTACTGAGCGGGAAGTTAGAACGCTTATCGATACCTTTGCTAATGGCATGGGGACATGGCTGCAAGATAGGCAAAATGCAGTTGCCTCATTAGGTGCAACCATTCAGTCGAATCCGGATGTAGAGGTCACGCCATATTTACTCGAATTGCATAACGCGATGGGCTTTGGGCTAACTTATTACGGTGATGAGCAAGGCAATATGTATAGGCAGGACCCATCTCTACACGTTGATGGGTATGACCCTCGAGTTAGAAGCTGGTATAAAGGCGCCAAAGAAACTGGGCAATTTTTTGTTTCTGCGCCATATGTTAGCGCAACGATGAAAAAGCTGGTGATTACACTATCTCAACCCGTGCAGAAAAATGGACAGTTTGCTGGTGCTGCGGCAGCCAATGTGGCAATTGATACCCTGACAAGCTCAGTCAGAAAGCTCATTTTACCCGGGGATGGTTACGGAATTTTACTGCAAACCAATGGCGTTATTATCAGCCATCCTAATAGCCAGATGAACGATAAGTCCGTATCCAGCTTAGCTAGTCAGTTTACGGATGGCTGGTTGCGAGAGCGAGCTGCGGCAACGACGTTGACAGAGTTTAACTTTGAAGGAAGCCCTAAATTATTCTACGTTGCTAGTGTTCCGAATTCTGACTGGCGGTTACTTTTCGTATTGGATAAAGCGAGCATAATGTCAGAAGCGACATCCCTAGCATGGTGGATGTCGATTTCAGGTGTTGGGTTCTTAATACTATTTGCGTTAATGCTTTTAGCCGTTTTTAAGATGCAATTTGCAGACTTAGAGCGCGTGTCACAAGCTCTCAATGATATTTCTAAAGGTGAAGGTGACCTTACCGTTCGTATCCAAACTAAAAATTCTCATGATGAAATTGGTGTGCTCGCCGGAGGGTTTAACCAATTCGTTACTAACCTCCATGGACTTATTAGCCGTATGGGAGATATCGCGGACAAACTCGGTAGACAGTCGGATGATACCCAGCGAGCAGCCGAGCAAAACCAGCAACATATTGCGATACAGCAAGATGAAATTACTATGGTAGCCACAGCTGTAACCGAAATGGCGAGTGCCACAGAAGAAATTGCTAGTAATGCGGAGCTTACCGCGCAAACTTCACAAGAAGCGGTAAAACTAGCAATAGGTGGTCATCAGCAGGTGGAAAAAAGCCAATCATCTATTCGCAACTTAGCCACTGAAGTGGAAAATGCTGGACATATCATTGGTGAGCTCAACGACCATTCGCAGAAAATTAATGGTATTTTGCTGGCCATTAGCGGCATCGCGGAACAAACCAACCTGTTAGCATTGAATGCAGCAATTGAAGCTGCACGCGCCGGAGAACAAGGCCGTGGATTTGCTGTTGTTGCGGATGAAGTCCGAGTGCTATCACAGCGTACTCATGCCTCGACTCAAGAGATTCAGGTGATGATAGAAACGCTTCAGCACACTGCGGCTAAAGCCGTTTCATCAATGGAGTACAGCCATAAAATGGCTGAAACCAGTGTTGATGACGTTGAAATCGCAAGCGCTAGTCTGCAACAAATTAATAGTGCTATTACCCAAATTTCCGAGATGGCGACGCAAATAGCAACTGCGGCTGAAGAGCAAACCTCAGTCACAAGCGAAATCAACCGTAACACTGAAGCTATTCGGGAAGTATCAACTGGACTGTCTAATGAAGCTGAAGTGGCAACAGCTAAAGCTCAACAGTTATCAGAACTGGCGAATGCACTACAAAGTGAAGTGAGGCGATTTAAACTGTAAAAAAGAAATGCAGCCTGCATCTGCTCATCGGTTGGGGCTGCATTAATCACTATTGCCTAGATGAAGCTAACGAGGTTCCATATGTATTGGCTTAACTGTAACCTGATCTCACAGTTTCCTGCACATCTAGCACGATGAATCTCAAAATTGGTAATTAAACTCAACACGTTGATCTCCATCCATAAAATCTACATGTTCGTTAAAGTTCGCAAAGTATCGCACGTTAAGTCTTGGACTGATCTGATAACTAAGAGCAAGTTCGTGCGTGAGAATATGACTATGCCCTAAACCATAATAATTGTCTTTATAAGTTTCTGAACCAGAAATAGTGGTCAACCAGAATGGGTTGTAATTTAGCCAAATTTTGTCACTTATTTGAAACTTACTATACATACCCACCAAAACATAGATCCCCATGATAGAATAGCCACTATCAATTGAGCCATCATCTTCTATTGCATTTTCACCAACGGATACCCCTGCTCGCATCGTTTGCATCATTCTTTTGCCTTCCAACGAATGGTTTAACATGTTGTGTGGGGATGAGGGCAACCTTAAACCCCAGTTCTTGGAAGATTCTTCCCCAGTGATGCGATGTTGCACACGACTCCATGGCAATAGTCGTCTTTTCAGGCAATTGACGGATGGTATCAAGTAGAGACTTTCCGATTGGATAAAATCGCCCCAGAGATACTTAATACGCATACTTGAAAAGAATTTTTGGCTAAATCAATACCAACAACCTTGATAGACATGTTACTTACTCCTGCTCTGACTTGTACCTAAAGTTTGGTACAGCGACGCTAGAAAGGAGGTGCGTCCATCACATCAAAGCCCATAAAATACAAAAATTAGTAAATTACACTAATTTAAATTAATACTAAGTCTAGTTTTTATATAATAAAAAAGCATATATAGTTCTCCTCGTCGATAACGACTATTCAATATAAATGGATTTTTTATGATCAAAGTTAATCGATTATTAACATTAGGGGTATTAATTTTAATCCCCAACATTGGTTATTCTGCAGTAGATGACACCAATGAATACTCTGCAATATGTAATAGTTGTTCACCTAAGGATATGAATTTACTTGCAGCCAGCATGACTACACAATATGTAAGCCCTAATGACAGCAAGCACAATATCACTAAGATATTACATATTATTGATATGGATCGAAGTACTGTTACGTCATATAGCATGGCTAAGCAAATGATCTATTTACCTTACTTAAACCCTCCTACTTATGATTATGTCCCTCGGTACTACCCAATCAACACTAGTAGTGAATTTAACGAGAAGGCTGTATCACTATTCAATAAATATAGACAGTTATCCCAAGAAGCTGCTTCTATAACTATCCCTACTGAAGTTATGGGGGGCTCATGGGAATGGGTTGGCTGTTCATATTGTGAAAATGATATTGAAGATTATTTGAATCGTACTGGCAACTTTAAAACCACTACGATGGAAGTAAAAAATATTCTTCGCTGGATCAATGTAATAAGTGGCGATATCAATGGTCCTTACACTATACCATTGGCTGATGGTGGTAAGATTGTTATAGAAATTCAATTAATCAATGGTGCTGATGATGCAGAAAAAACCGTCAGAATTAAAATCATTGAAGTCATTGATAAGATGAATAACACAGTTCCACCTACTCGTTCGCAGTCAGAAGCTATAGGTCTTAAAGGCGAGTGGAATCATTACTACCAAGAAATGGATCGCTTTTTATGGAAATATGGCCTTCATATGGTCAATGTTCCCGGCGTTCCCGGCGGTTCTGTTGTAATTCGTGATTGCCGACCACCGGGACAAACATCTCCAGAAACGTTGCCACCATGTGAAGGTGGTCAATAGATAATTTACCTAAACAAATCAGCGGCAAAAGTCCGCTGATTTTTTATATCCAATTAGTCCTCTTAACTAACCAGTCACCCCCTTAACTGCTTGCCTCACTGATTTACAGCCCTGACCATGAACGCCATCACGCTTATTGCTGACCTACGTCGGCGCATTGATAACCTGCTGCGCTTGGGTACTGTTGAAGCAGTCCGAGCCGGCGAGTGCCGCGTTAAATCTGGCGAATTGCTCACGAACTGGCGGCCGTATCTCACCCAACGCGCTGGCAATGGGTATGAAGAACCTGGGTTCATCATTACGGCCATGATATCAGGTTCATTGATTGCAGCACCAACACGCTTGATGATTTTGATTAGAAAGGCATCATATTCAGCTTCTCGCACGCCTAATGCCAGCAACTCTTCCAGCATGATGGCCACTTTCTGCCCGTTGGGTGTTGCTAGAGAATAGAGTTGGAGTTTGTGGTTTCCTACTGGCAAGCTCTCATCATATCTCGCGCCAGCAGTCGGTCTATTACCCGCGATTTCTTGATGCTTTTCCTCAACTAGAGCAGACCACCTTATTAGATATGCTTCGATATGAAGCATGAGCAGAACACTCATTTACGACATTAGCCAAATTAGGTCAACATCATTTCTAATGGCTAAGTGCTTTTGGGCGAGCGTAACTCACAATGGGGCATAACTGTTTTACAAATGCGTTGCTATCATCATAACGTTCGAGATTTATCGATACCGAAATCTTCGGGCGGGAATTCCTGATCTTTATCGAACATAATGGTGCTTCGTCTAAGCTCCCGTAGTGAAGATATGGCGTGTCTGAAACAATCTTCACATAAATCTAAGTGGTATGCAGTGCCGTCAGTCTTCGAGCCGTAGCCCCATTGGGCTTTTAGTTCACCAACTTCTTCATACTTTTGACCGTTTACCTCAATCATGACACTGCTACCGCAGACGTCACATACTCGATCCACAACGATACTAATTAGCTGTTCTTCGTAAAGTTTCATTCTGTTCCTAGCGCGGCCTGATACTGTAATCCACCATGATACATTGTCATGATCCCGTCAACAGGATCTCGCGTCGTACGAATCAAAAGGGTAGGTATTGGCATAACAAGTAGCTAAAAACGATGCGTTTTCCCCCTCTTATCTAAAATATTTTTCTTGCGCATGTTATTGCTTGAAAAATAGCCGTCCCTTTACTGTCCCTTAGATTTTTTCTGTGCTGGTCTGTACACAGGCATCACGAGCAATAGCCTGTGTCGGCGACTCTGCGAGTCGTCCCTACACCATTCTGGTAGGGACGACTCGAACAAAAACAGCTCAGAAAAAACCTCCCGAAAATTCGGGGGGACTTTTCAGCATTTAGTTATTGCATTCTGTGAGATATTCAAATCTGGCAGCGCATGCCGCGATTCATTATCGATAGTAATGGTCCACACCTGGGCGCCATCGAGCTACGGTGCATTCGGGGATGCCCCGAGAGGCACGTAATCCATCTGACGTTTTGGGTTTACCGTCAGAAGCCTCAGAGGATAGTCGTGTAGTTCCTATACGCGCGGAGCCGTAGATGACTCCGTCTATCTGAACTGGTATGCGCTGCCAACCTAACATTACTGATTTCCACTCATTCCAATATCGTCAAATGCTAAATCGGAACCCCAAAGGGGCCCCCCGCTTTGCGCCCCAAACAGCGGGGCGATTTAGCATCTTGACCATATTGTTCATTCGTAGAGCCGCTGTCGTTAGCGGTAAAGCACACCACCTCAGGCATAGCGCCTGAGTTTCTGGCTTTACCACTGAACGAGGACACTAAAATGAAAACTTCATCAACACGCGAACAAAACATCAAACAGTATTTTGATAAAGCAGCAGAGATTGAGTACAGCCTCTTGCCTAAAGCTAAGACAAAGCATAACGAAATAACACTAAAAGAGTTAATCGCTACTGATCAGCTTTTTCGTGTACGTTCTGGCCGTTGCTGGCAGCTTTGGATTTTGCGCAAGGGCATTGCTATGCCAGTAATGCAGAGGAGGGGAGGTTGCTTTGTGGTGAGTATTGAGTTTACTGAATTTAGTGCGTACCAAGAGACGCTGTGTTAGTTTCTTCGGTAGCACAGAGGTAGCACCAGCAAAAAATGCTAATTTTTTTGCATTTTTGATACTCGGGCCAAAAAACAAAAAAGCCTGTAAAAACAGGCTCTTTTGAGGAATTTGATGGTGGCCCCTCACGGACTTGAACCGTGGACCTAACGATTATGAGTCGTGTGCTCTAACCAACTGAGCTATGGGGCCAAATTGTTGCACGATTATAGGGGAATGAGT
>NZ_JBLWZK010000021.1:0-17091 GCF_048266485.1 Vibrio sp.
ACCATAATATGGGGTGGCTGACGGGGTTTGAACCCGCGACAACCGGAATCACAATCCGGGACTCTACCAACTGAGCTATAGCCACCAATGTTTTTACCGATATTCCTGCTTTCCGAATGGCACGCCCGAAAGGATTCGAACCTTCGACCTTTGCCTCCGGAGGGCAACGCTCTATCCAGCTGAGCTACGGGCGCATGCCCTATCGGCGGAGTGGAATAATACGTATATCACACTAGGTCGTCTAGTGTTTTTTGAACTTTTTTTACTGTTTGGTGCGTTTTTCAACAATTAAGCAATAAATAAACCTATTTAGGATGTGACACACACCATGTCACTGCAATCTTATAGTTTATACCACGTTATTAAAAGGATACAATCACGACTTATTTACAATTTTATAACGATATACTGCTCCTTCGAAGAGCAATGAAGCTTTGTTTTTATCTAGGTCCTTTTTATCGGCCTAAGAATATAGTGAGTTTATGGATATGATTCGCCAAACCTTAATGATACTTACCGCGACACTTACCTTTTCTTCTTTCGCCTTTGCTTCTGGAATCAGTGACAGCGAACGAGCTGCGATTGCTGATCGCATTAAACCTGTTGGGGATGTCTACCTTGCTGGTAGTGAACCAGTTGCCGCTGAAGCATCCGGCCCTCGTGATGGCGCAACAGTGTACGGTACTTTCTGTATTGCTTGCCACGGTACTGGCGTCAGTGGTGCACCAAAAAAAGGTGATGCAGGAGATTGGGGAGCGCGTATTGCTCAAGGTGAAGAAACACTGATTAAACATGCCACCGAAGGCTTTAATGCAATGCCACCGAAAGGGACTTGTATGGATTGTTCTGATGATGAAATCAAAGCTGCTATCGAACACATGATTGCTGGCTTATAAATACTGTGGCACATAAACAAAGCCTCATACTCCCTAATATGAGGCTTTGTTATTTATTTCATCTATAAAAATCTTAGTTACTTACTACTTTTTAAACATAGCTCGCAAATTCGCAATATGGGCTTGGCCTTTCTCCATACGTTCTTCCGCACTTTGTGGTTTTTTCTGTAATTCCCACTCAACATCATCAAAAGGTAATTCATCTAAGAAACGACTTTGCGTTGGTTTAATTAGCTCACCGTATTGGCGACGCTCACGACACATCGTAAAAGTCAGCTCTTTCTGCGCACGAGTAATACCGACATACATTAAGCGACGCTCTTCATCGACATTTTCTTCATCAATGCTGGTTTGATGAGGCAAGATGCCCTCTTCCGCTCCCATCAAATAGACATAAGGGAACTCTAAACCTTTAGAGGCATGCAATGTCATCAATTGGACCTGGTCGGCATCATCATCACCTTCCCCACGTTCCATCATGTCACGCAGAGTTAGGCGTTGAACCACTTCTTTTAGAGTCTTTACCTCTTGATCGTAGTTATCACCCTCTAAATCTGCAGTAATCCACGTATAAAGATCAGAGACATTCTTCATTCGCATTTCTGCTGCTTTAGGGCTCGATGAAGTCTCGTATAACCAATCTTCATAATTGATGTCTCGCACCAATGAACGTACTGCCTCAACTGTATTGCCTCTCTCCGCATTATCCGCAATTTCAACAACCCAAGCGGTAAAGCGTCGCAATGATTCTAAGCCTCTGCCAGATAAATGTTGCTCAAGTCCCAACTCAAAACTGGCCTCAAATAAACTTTTACCACGCATATTGGCATAGCTACCCAGTTTTTCGAGTGTCACCGGGCCAATTTCACGCTTAGGTGTATTCACAATTCTTAAGAAGGCATTGTCATCATCTGGATTAACCAAAACCCGTAAGTAAGCCATCATGTCTTTAATTTCAGAGCGAGCAAAAAATGAAGTACCACCGGATATTTTATATGGTACTCGGTTTTGCATGAGCGATTTTTCAATCAAGCGAGATTGGTGATTACCACGGTACAAAATCGCATAGTCTTTATATTGAGTGCGGTTTAAGAAGCGATGAGCAATGATTTCACCAGTGACTCGTTCGGCTTCATGCTCTTCATTCTTGGCGGTAAGCAACTTTAGTTTTTCACCGTCGGGAATTTCAGAGAAAAGCGTTTTTTCAAATACATGCGGATTATTAGCGATCAAAATATTGGCACAACGTAAAATTCGACTAGTTGAACGATAGTTTTGCTCCAGCTTAATTACTTTTAGTTGCGGGAAATCTTTATTAAGTAACACTAAGTTTTGTGGACGAGCACCACGCCAAGAGTAGATGGATTGATCATCATCCCCCACCACAGTTAAGCGGGCTCTTTCACCGACAATTAAACGTACTAATTCATACTGACTGGTGTTGGTATCTTGATACTCATCCACCAGCAAGTAGCGGATTTTAGATTGCCAGCGCTCACGCACCTCACTATTAGTTTTCAGTAGCAATACCGGCATGGCAATCAGGTCATCAAAATCAAGTGCATTATAAGCTTTCATTTGATTCAAGTATTTTTCAAAACAAAAGGCAAATAATTGCTCTTGTTCTGAATCGGCTTGCGCTTTGACCTGAGCGGCAGTTAGCATGTCATTCTTCCAATTGGAAATGCTGCTTAATAACTGACGCAATAAATCTTTATCGCCATCGAGTTGCTCTTCGGTTAAGTCTTTCAACAAGGCTAGCTGGTCTTGATCATCAAATAATGAGAAGCCGGCTTTTAATCCTAATGATTTATATTCACGACGAATGATATTGAGTCCGAGCGTATGGAAGGTTGACACCATCAAGCCTCTAGCTTCTTTCTTGCCTAAGGTTTGGCCGACTCGCTCTTTCATTTCTCGCGCGGCTTTATTGGTAAAAGTGACCGCTGCAATATGCCTTGGTTGATAGCCACATTGCTGTACAAGGTAGGCTATTTTATTAGTGATCACGCGAGTTTTGCCCGATCCAGCACCAGCGAGCACCAAGCATGGGCCGGACACATATTTTACAGCGTCATCTTGTCGGGGGTTTAACTTCATACTGAGCTCAATATTTTTCTCTACATCTGCTACTCTAATTAAGGTGTAACAAATTAATACGAATATTTTATTTTTACTGACTAATCAATAAATCCTGAATATAATGAATGAACGTTCATTCATTATCTGGTCTTTTCTATGGTTAATTCTAAAGGCAATTCGCTGTTAGATAAACGACAACTCATATTGAATAGCGCTGAACATATGATTGCTAAAAATGGCTTTCAAGGGTTATCTATGAACAAACTGGCTCAAGAAGCCGGTGTTGCTGCTGGAACCATCTACCGTTATTTCCAAGATAAAAATGACTTGGTTGAAGCGGTACGCATGCATGTCCTTCAGCGTGTGGCTGATATGGTACAGCAAGGTGTTGAAGAACACATGCCTCTCAAAGAAAGATTCATGTTAATCTGGAGAAACGTTGCTCATGTTACTACGACTCAAAATGAAGTCGATATCATTCTCAACCGAATCCAATATGAGTCTTTGCCAACGAGGCCAAGTTGTGGTTCAGAAATAGAACGTAAGCTATTCTATAAAATTGAAACTATGTTTAATGAAGGGAAAGCTCTCGGTGTATTTAAACCATTAGATAATCATTTACTTGCTAGTTTAAGTTTAGATGTTTGTTTATCAATAGCCAGAAAACACGTACTTGGTTGTTATATTATCACTGATACCGCCCTTGATTCCGCTATTGAAGCGAGTTGGGATGCGGTTATTCAACATTAATTTTGGAGTTCTGACGAAATGAAAAAGTGGACTTTCGTTATGCTGATCATCGCAATACTACTGTTCGGTAGTGTGATTGGCTTTAATATGTTTAAGCAGAAAAAAATTGCCGAATACATGGCAAACATGCCAGAGCCGGAATTCCCGGTAACAGTAGTCAAAGTCAGCCCAGAAGATTGGACCCCAACCATAGATGCGATTGGTTTTGTCGAACCAAATCAAGGTGTCACCCTTACCGCTCAAGCTAGCGGTCAAATTGATAAGATTCATTTTGATTCTGGTATTGATGTTAAAAAGAATGATGTATTAGTTGAGGTTGATTCAAAAGTAGAAAAAGCACAACTAAAAAGCTCTCAATCAAAGCTACCCGCTGCACAAGCAAAATACGTACGCTATAAAGATCTGTATTCTAAAGGCTCAGTATCTAAAGAAGCGTTTGATAATGCTCAAGCAGATTACTTATCGCTATCAGCCGATATAGAAAGCTTAAAAGCATCAATTGACCGTCGTACCGTTACCGCACCTTTTGATGGCACAGTTGGCTTACGTAATGTATTTAATGGCCAGTTTTTAGAAACTGGTGCAGAAGTTGTGCGTTTAGAAGATATGAGCGTGATGCGTCTGCGTTTCACTGTGCCACAAACCGACATTAGTAAGATTTATGTTGGCCAACAAGTGAATATTAATGTTGATTCTTATGCTGATAAAATCTTTAAAGGTTCAATTAGTGCTATTGCCCCGGCAGTAAATGCACAAAGCGGTTTGATTCAAGTACAGGCTCAAATACCAAACAGTGATGGAAAGCTCCGCAGTGGTATGTTTGCGAGAGCCAGCATTGTACTACCAACCATTCATGATCAAATTATCGCACCTCAAACGGCGATCACCTATACCCTTTATGGTGACAGTATTTATGTGCTTGAAGAAAAAGACGGCGTACAACGTGTTATCCAAACAGTAGTAAAAGTCGGTGAACGTGCGGGCAGTGTTGCTCATATTTTAGATGGACTAGAACCTGGTCAAACTATTGTCACCTCGGGACAAGTTCGCTTGAGTAACAATTCAAAAGTTAAAGTTGTGGAGAGTGATGCAACCACTCCACCAGCCCAAACCCCAATGCTGTAACTGGAGGCACTATGCGCTTTACTGATGTTTTTATAAAACGTCCAGTTTTGGCGGTATCGATCAGTCTTTTGATTGCATTGCTTGGTTTTCAAGCCATCTTCAAAATGTCTGTTCGCGAATACCCCGAAATGACCAACACCGTTGTAACGGTAACAACCAGTTACTACGGTGCAGATGCTAACTTAATCCAAGGCTTTATTACTCAGCCTTTGGAGCAAGCGATCGCTCAAGCCGATAATATCGACTACATGACCTCCAGCTCAGTGTTAGGTTTATCGACCATTACGGTAACGATGAAACTTAATACCGATCCTAATGGCGCATTAGCCGATATCTTGGCACAAACTAACTCGGTTCGTTCACAGCTACCGAAAGAAGCGGAAGATCCAACTGTAACTATGTCGACAGGTTCAACAACCTCGGTACTTTATATTGGCTTTACTTCTGACGAGTTGGTCTCTAGCCAAATTACTGATTACCTAGAACGGGTAATTAACCCACAGTTGTTTACCGTTAATGGTGTATCTAAAGTTAACTTATACGGTGGTCAACAATATGCTCTACGCATTTGGTTAGACCCAGCCAAAATGGCAGCGTTTGATTTAACCGCGACTGAAGTCATGAGCATTTTAAATGCTAACAACTACCAATCAGCAACGGGCCAATCTACTGGTGAGTTTGTTATTTATAATGGTAGTGCCAATACTCAAGTAAAAGATACGGCTGAACTTGAACGTTTAGTGGTTAAGTCTGATAAAGGAGAAGTAATTAGACTAAGTGATATTGCCAAGGTTTCATTAGCCAAAAGCCATGATACTTATCGTGCGACTTCAAATGGTAATGAAGCAGTAGTGGCGGCGATTGACGCTTCACCAACTGCCAACCCAATCAATATTGCACATGATGTTTTAGAACTATTGCCTGACTTGGAAAAAAACCTGCCTAGCAATATTGAAATGCGAATCCTTTATGATTCAACGGTTGCTATCAATGAATCAATCAATGAAGTTATTCATACTATATTGGAAGCCGCATTAATCGTATTGGTAGTGATCACTCTATTCTTAGGCTCACTTCGCGCGGTTATCATTCCAATCATCACCATTCCATTATCTTTGGTTGGTGTGGCAGTCGTTATGCAGACGATGGGATTCTCATGGAACTTGATGACCCTGCTGGCAATGGTACTTGCGATAGGACTGGTTGTTGATGATGCTATCGTAGTATTAGAAAACGTGGATCGGCATATAAAACTCGGCGAACCTCCATTTAGGGCAGCGATTATTGGTACCCGTGAGATAGCGGTTCCGGTTATCGCGATGACATTAACACTAGGTGCGGTATATGCTCCGATTGCTTTAATGGGTGGTATTACAGGCTCATTATTTAAGGAATTTGCTTTAACGCTTGCAGGTGCGGTATTTGTGTCGGGGATTATCGCCTTAACACTCTCACCAGTAATGTGTTCTAAGATGTTGAAAGCCCACTCAGAACCTAGTCGATTTGAAATCTTAGTACACAGAGTATTGGATCGTATGACTAATCGCTATGAACGTATGTTGCGTGCAGTAATGCAACATCGTCCAGTACTGATCGCATTTGCGGTCATTGTTATGGCGAGCTTACCACTATTGTTTAAGTTTATTCCTAGTGAATTAGCACCATCGGAAGATAAAGGGGTGGTGGTATTGATGGGTACAGGTCCATCCAATGCTAACTTAGACTACCTACAAAACACCATGAATGAAGTGAACGATGTACTGGTTGATCAACCAGAAATTCAATATGCTCAAGCATTCACTGGTGTTCCGGCATCTAATCAAGCTTTTGGTATTGCGTCGATGAAACCGTGGAGCCAGCGTGAAGCCAGCCAATCGGAAGTCACTGAACGTGTGGGTAAGCTGATGAAAGATATCCCAGGCATGGCTGTGTCGGCTTTCCAGATGCCAGAGTTACCAGGTGCAGGTTCAGGCTTGCCAATGCAGTTTGTGATCACTACACCGAACAGCTTTGAAAGCTTATTCCAAATTGCCAGTGACATTTTGGTCGAAGTAGGGAAAAGCCCATTGTTTGTTTATTCAACATTGGATCTCAATTTTGATTCAGCAACCATGAAAATCAATATTGATAAGGATAAAGCCGGTGCTTACGGCGTGACTATGCAAGATATCGCAGTGACCATTGGTACTATGATGTCTGACGGTTATGTTAACCGTATCGATCTCAATGGCCGATCTTATGAGGTTATTCCTCAAGTAGAGCGAAAATTCCGCCTTAATCCTGAGTCGATGAATGGTTATTATGTGCGCGCATCTAATGGACACTCTGTACCACTTAGCGGTTTAGTTCATATTGATGTTATCGCTCAACCACTGTCTCTGCCTCACTTAAACCAGTTGAACTCAGCTAATATAAGTGCAGTTCCATCACCAACGGCTTCTATGGGTCAAGCGGTTGATTGGTTTGAAAACATTGCTGAAACTAAGCTACCTCTAGGCTATAACCATGAGTATTTAGGTGAAGCAAGGCAATACGTGACCGAAGGTAGTGCACTGTATACCACATTTGGTCTAGCGCTAGCGATTATCTTCTTAGTACTTGCAATTCAATTTGAGTCTATCCGAGATCCATTAGTCATCATGGTATCGGTACCACTAGCGATTTGTGGTGCATTGATTGCCCTTGCTTGGGGTGCAGCAACCATGAATATCTACTCTCAGGTAGGGTTGATCACACTAGTTGGCCTTATCACCAAACACGGTATTTTGATTTGTGAGGTAGCTAAAGAAGAACAGTTACATCACGGTAAATCAAAAATAGAAGCGGTAATGGAGTCTGCAAAAATTCGTCTACGTCCAATCTTAATGACGACAGCAGCGATGATTGCAGGTCTAATACCTCTACTTTATGCCAGCGGTGCAGGTGCGGCTCAGCGCTTTAGTATTGGTATTGTTATCGTGGCGGGCCTTGCCATTGGTACTTTGTTTACCTTGTTTGTATTGCCAGTCATTTACAGCTACTTAGCAAGTGAACATAAACCACTACCAGAGTTCGATGAAAGTATTCCAGCCATCGAAGAGCCTAAACACTAACTCTTCATATTGGATAAGTTAAATACAAAGGCTACCAGCCAAATTGGTAGCCTTTGTTTTATTTCACGATAACAAGCCGAGACATTTTGAACAGATTTGCATAAAATAACGCAATACTATTTAGGAGCTAACCAGATGTTTGATGCTAAGAAAATTGAGCAAATTGCCAAACAAATTCACGAATCAATGCCTCAGCCAGTAAAAGACCTTGGTTCCGACGTTGATCAAAAAGTTCGCCAAGTGATCCAAGGACAACTCAATAAGTTAGATGTGGTTTCACGTGAAGAATTTGATGTACAAACCCAAGTTCTACTGCGTACTCGTCAAAAACTGAATGACATTGAAGCAAAACTCGCTGACTTAGAAAGTAAGTTAAGCGAAAAAGAATAAGTTAACCGTCCCACAACACAAAAGGCTTGCCATTTAATAGGCAAGCCTTTTTGTTTTATCTAGTACAGAATTACGCTGGAATATCTCTGACTTTCTAGGAATTGGCGCGGAATTGACGATAGTCAATGAGCACCAACGACACCGAAAGGCTGAGATATAACAAGTAATTTAGCCTCCAACGGCAATACGTTTCATATCCTTCATATACCCACGTAACTCTTGACCAATCCACTCAACTGGATGGTTACGTAGCGCATCGTTAATCTCAATTAACCGACCGTTATCAACTTGATTGCTTTCTTCTTTTAAGCCTTTACCGATTACATCGGTACTTACTTTCGGCATAAATTTTTCACGCAATAGTGGCGTAGCAACATTCGCGAATAAATAGTTACCGTATTCAGCCGTATCTGAGATAACCACATTCATTTCATATAGACGCTTACGGGCAACCGTATTAGCAATCAGTGGCAATTCGTGTAATGACTCGTAGTAAGCGGATTCATCAATGATACCTGATGCTGTCATCGCTTCAAATGCTAGTTCAACACCTGCACGAACCATTGCAATCATTAGAATGCCATTATCAAAGTATTCTTGCTCTGAGATTTCGACATTTGATTCAGGGTAATTCTCAAACGCAGTTTGACCCGTTTCTTCACGCCAACCTAGTAGGTTCTTGTCATCGTTCGCCCAGTCTTCCATCATAGTACGTGAGAATTCACCGCAGATAATATCATCCATGTGCTTGTTATACAGTGGACGCATAAGATCTTTAAGCTCTTCTGATAGCTCAAATGCTTTTACTTTAGCAGGGTTTGATAGACGATCCATCATGTGAGTCACGCCACCAAATTTTAATGCTTCAGTGATCGTTTCCCATCCAAATTGCAATAACTTACCGGCATAGCCAGGATCAATACCATCAGCAATCATCTTCTCATAACAAACAATTGAGCCAGCCTGAAGCATGCCACAAAGAATAGTTTGCTCACCCATTAAATCAGATTTTACTTCTGCTACAAATGAAGATTCTAGTACACCTGCACGGTGACCACCTGTTGCCGCAGCCCACGCTTTAGCAATTTCTAAACCTTCACCTTGTGGGTCATTTTCAGGATGCACAGCAATCAGAGTTGGAACACCAAAACCACGTTTATATTCTTCACGAACTTCTGTACCAGGGCATTTAGGCGCAACCATCACTACCGTAAGATCTTTACGAATCTGCATGCCTTCTTCAACGATATTGAAACCATGAGAGTAACCAAGCGCTGCACCTTGTTTCATTAATGGCATCACTGTTTCAACCACGTTTGTATGCTGCTTATCTGGGGTCAGGTTTACTACTAGATCTGCCTCAGGAATCAATTCTTCATAGCTTGCAACTTCAAAACCATTATCTTTAGCATTTTTAAACGATTGACGTTGCTCATCGATTGCTGCTTGGCGAAGTGCATACGCAACATTTAAGCCTGAATCACGCATATTTAAGCCTTGGTTAAGACCTTGAGCACCACAACCCACGATTACGACTTTTTTACCTTTTAGGTAATCAGCTTCTTGTGAAAATTCTTCGCGATCCATAAAACGACAACGACCTAATTGGTCTAATTGTTCACGTAGATTCAAGGTATTGAAATAGTTAGCCATAATCTAAAAATCCTGTCTTTAATTAATCCATAATAGCGTTGAGTAAGCATTACTCTAAAGATGTCCTTACTCGATGAATTGATATTAAAACACGAATTCAATTGCCCAAAGTGATATATTCACAAGTAATCATTGCGAAAAGTGCAATAACGTTAATAGGATCACAATGAATATTCGTAGTCTTCACTTATTTGTCCATCTATGCAGTAGTCAAAACTTCAGTAAGACGGCATCTGCGATGCATATAAGTCCATCCGCTTTAAGTAGACAGATTCAAAAGTTAGAAGAAGAAGTAGGACAATCGCTACTGGTTAGAGATAACCGAAGTGTTGAGCTAACGGAAGCAGGAAAAAAGCTCCTTCCAGTGGCCACTCATATCACTCAAGAGTGGACCCAATTTTGCAGCAGCCAACAAGGAAATGAACAGCAGTTAGCCGGAGAAATTCGATTATTTTGCTCAGTAACTGCAAGCTTTAGCCATTTACCCGAGATTTTAACCGACTTCAGACTGGCCTACCCTAAAATCGAATTGAAACTTTCAACCGGAGATCCCGCACAAGCGATTGATAAGTTATTACGCGATGAGGCCGACATTGTAATTAGCGCTTTGCCGACACAGCTACCTGCACGTTTAGAGTTTGAAACAATCGGTGAAATCCCTTTATCTGTCATTGCTCCAAATGCTCACAGCAGCTTCACTGCTGAACTACAAAAAGAACAACCTGATTGGACTCAAATTCCGTTTATCATTCCAGAAGCCGGAACTGCTCGAGATAGAAGTAATACTTGGTTTAGAGATATGAAGTTTAAGCCTAATATTTATGCTCAAACATCCGGTCATGAAGGTGTTGTTAGTATGGTTGCACTTGGTTTAGGGGTAGGTATAGCTCCTGATGTGGTCATCAATAACAGCCCAGTGAAAGATAAAATTCAACGTTTAAAGGTCGCACCGATTAAACCTTTTAAATTAGGAATTTGTTGTCAACGATCTCAGCTACAAAACCCACTGATAAAGGCATTATGGCAAGTATCACAAAATAAATTTATAAAGGCATAAACGAAAAAGGCCTCCCAATTCAGGGAGGCCTTAAAATATAAGCCTAGCAATGTCCTACTCTCACATGGGGAAACCCCACACTACCATCGGCGCTACTTCGTTTCACTTCTGAGTTCGGCATAGAATCAGGTGGGTCCAAAGTGCTATTGTCGCTAAGCAAAACTGTTACGGCTAATTTGATAAGGCCGTTGCAATGCTAAATAGTGGTGCTGATACCCAGACTCGAACTGGGGACCTCACCCTTACCAAGGGTGCGCTCTACCGGGCTGAGCTATATCAGCACTACATTGTTTTATCAAATACAGAATTGGAGCGTGCGGCGGGAATCGAACCCGCATCATCAGCTTGGAAGGCTGAGGTAATAGCCATTATACGACGCACGCACACGTGTAACTCTGAGTGCTATTTTCACAATTTTATTTACATTCATTTTGATTATCAAACAAATGTCAATATGGTGGAGGGGGACGGATTCGAACCATCGAAGGCGGAGCCGGCAGATTTACAGTCTGCTCCCTTTGGCCACTCGGGAACCCCTCCAAATTTTTTATTGCTTACCACTTCTTTCATCTAAATAAAAAGAGATGGTGCCGACTACCGGAATCGAACTGGTGACCTACTGATTACAAGTCAGTTGCTCTACCTACTGAGCTAAGTCGGCGCAAGTGGGGCGAATTCTATTGAATGTTCCAAAAGCTTGCAAGGGTAAAATGAAAAAAACCATTATTTTCATTAATGGAATACGAAATTAAGTATAAATAAGGTAAAAACTTGCTAATTTACCACTAAAGTCACCTAACGCTTATTTGAAATCAACGACGCTTGGTGTATCTTCGCTCATCCTTTTTGGTTATTTTCGAGTCTTTCTATGAACCCATACCTTTCATACAATAGAAGTCAATGGTCAGAATTACGTAATTCTGTACCGATGACACTTACTTCTAAAGACTTGGAAGAATTGCAAGGAATCAATGAAAGCTTGTCAATGGAAGAAGTGACAAAAATTTATTTGCCATTATCTCGCCTACTTAATTTATATGTCGAAGCGCGTCAAAGCCGCAATCAAGTTCTGCATCAATTTTTTAATAAACAAGAGAAATCTCCTCCCTTTATTATAGGTATTGCAGGAAGTGTCGCGGTTGGAAAAAGTACCACTGCAAGATTATTAACCGCATTGTTATCTCGTTGGGAGAACCATCCTAAAGTCGAGCTGATTACAACGGACGGTTTTTTGCATCCCAATGAAACCTTGCTGAATAATAATTTGATGACCAAAAAGGGTTTCCCTGAATCTTACGACACTAAGTCATTGGTTGAGTTTTTAAGTGATGTCAAAGCTTGCAAACGAAACATTCAAGTGCCTATTTATTCACATATTACTTACGATATTACCGATGAAGTTAAAATAGTCGATCAACCGGACGTATTGATCATTGAGGGGCTAAATGTTCTACAAAGTGGCAGTGATTACCCAGAAAGCCCTTTCAAAGTATTTATTTCTGACTTTTTGGATTTTTCTATTTATGTTGATGCGGATACTCAGCAGATAGAAGAATGGTATGTTTCTCGGTTTATGAAGTTACGTAAAGGGGCATTCACTAAGCCCGGTTCGTACTTTAGCCATTACACCAAACTCACTGAACAAGAATCGATTGATAAGGCCAAGAGTATTTGGAACTCGATCAATGGCATCAACTTACAGCAAAATATTCTACCCACCAAAGATCGAGCACAACTGATATTACGCAAAGGTGCTGATCATATGGTAGAAGAGGTTCACCTAAGAAAATAGCACCGCTTGGTTGCGGCGATTAGTCTGCTTTTCTTAATGAAATTTCGCCACCAACATAAGTTTCTATCCCTTGTTCGGTTTCCAATAAAATGCCGCCTTGCTGGTTGATGCCTTTACCGATACCGTAAACTTCTTTGTTACCCATTAATAGCTTAATTGGCTTATCTTTAAAATTATCCAATTCATTCCAGCGCTTCACAAACGAAGCCATACCTTGTTCCTCATATTGTTCAAGCACCTGTTGCCAAGCTCTGATCAACTCTATTACCAGTTGATTTCTTGATGGCATATTATCATTAAACACTTGATTTAAATTGGCCCACGGCTGATCGATAGCATCGGTGTCTACCTTCATATTAATGTTCAGGCCCATCCCTATTACCAGATGAGCAACACCACCTGTTTGCGCAGACATTTCGACCAAAATACCGGCTAGTTTTTTATCTTCGAAATAGAGATCATTAGGCCATTTTAATTTCAGGCCTGTCGCGCCTAAAGCTTCTAATGCATCAACAATCGCAACACCGATAGCAAGGCTTAACCCCATTGCAGCGGCGACTCCCGACTCCAACTGCCAATACATTGAAAAGTATAGATTAGAGCCAAAAGGAGATGCCCATTGACGCCCTCTTCTTCCTCGACCTTTTGCTTGATACTCCGCCACGCACACCGCACCACTCGGTAAAGAATCGATGCTGTCGAGAAGATACTGATTGGTTGAGTCAATAACTGGAAATAGCTCAACGGGAGCCGATGAGGCAGACTGGATGATGCCATAATCTAATAAGTCGATAGGAGAAGAAAGTTGATAGCCTTTTCCTTGAATTCGATAGATATCAATCCCCCATTCTTGGATCCCTTTGATATGTTTACTAATTGCCGCCCGTGAGATACCAAACAGCTCACCTAAATCTTCGCCTGAATGAAACTCACCGTCCGACAATTGTTTGATGATACGTAGCTTAACGTCATGTAATTTAGGTTTGCTATCTGTCATGAGGTACCAATCTAATTATTGAAAGCGATCTGCAAAAATAATGTCTAAACGCGTTTCTTGGGTGGCATTAAAAAATCTCACTTCATGCTCCAATTCCACGCCATATTTATCCAGCACAGCATGTTTAACATACCAGGCAAGTTCAAGAACATCATTAGAGGTCGCATTATCGACATTCACAATAACCAGAGCTTGTTGAGGATGTACTTGCGCACCACCTATCTGATGACCTTTCAAGCCGCAACGATCAATCAGCCAACCTGCCGCAATTTTAACCCCACCTTCAACTTCAAATCCGTTTAGATCAGGGTAAAGCGCTTGTAATTCTAAGTAGTTCTCATGGCTAATCACTGGGTTTTTGAAAAAGCTGCCGGCATTGCCCGTCACATTAGGATCAGGCAGTTTAGAGCGTCGAATATCACACACATGCTCAAAAACAGCGTGAGGCGTGGTAAGCAAATCTTTTTCCGACTTTAATGGGCCGTAGGTAAAATTGGGTTGCCACTTAGACGGAAGTTTTAACCCAATAGAGGTGATAATAACTTTACCTAACAAGTCATGTTTAAATATCGAATCTCGATAACCAAACAAACACTCTTGAGCACTTAAGCGAATAATATCGAGTGACTCGAGATCTAAGTACTCAACATAATCACATATATCTTTAAATTCAACGCCATAAGCACCAATGTTCTGTATAGGAGCACTACCGGCACAACCTGGAATTAAGGCTAAATTTTCTAAGCCAGGGATGCCTTGTTCTAATGTCCATTCCACTAAACTCGGCCAATCTTCACCGCCCGCGATAGTTAAAGAAATAGAGTCATCACGGGTAGTAACGGTTTTTCCTAGTAGTTTATTAATAACCACCACACCATGGAAAGGTTCAGTGAATAGCACATTACTGCCTTTACCCAAGATCAACTTAGGTAAGTCTTGCCACTCAGGACTGCGGTAAGCGGAAATTAAGTCATCTACCGTTGTCGCTTCCACAAGAACATCACAAGGCACATCAATGCCAAAAGTATGGAAAGGTTTGAGGTTTACATTATTATTTGCATTCATACGTTTGATTACCTAAGCGCGTGTCGTACTATTCTACCTTATACACTTAATAAACACAGTGCCTGTATGATTGAAGTTAATTTTCAACCGCTTGAAAGTATTAAAATACCGCTCATTAAGCCTATCTATAAAGCTTTCTACCCTTCGGCCAAACCCAAAAAAAATGAACAAATAATCGTTGGTTACCATCAACAAAAAATTATTTGTATTGTCCGGTTTCGTCCCATAGAACACTTTACGCTTCTTACTGGTATGTTAGTTATTCCAGGCTACCGACAGCAAGGTATTGCTAGCCAATTATTAGCATTTTGTCAGGCTCATTATTTATCCGAGAATAGTTTTTGCTTCGCATACCAACACCTTAAATCTCTATATCAATCGGCAGGGTTCTCTGTAGTGGAAGTCGATCAACTTCCTAATTCACTACAACAATTATTTATACGTTACACAAGTGCCGGTAAAAAACTTCTACCAATGCGATATCTACCTACAGTTCTGACATAACTTCTTGTTCATATGTAGGAATAATCGTGATTAATTTGGTAAAATAATAAGCCAAGACATTAGCAGCATGTAAGGTTCATAAAAATATGATAGCTAGTAAGGAATTACTCGAACAGCTACCAACCATAGCTCAAGATCCAAATGCTTTTGAAGTGCTCTTTTCTGCACAACAATTCCGTGATCGGCTATTGTCTGAAATCAAAAGAGCAACACAACGAATTTACCTTGTCGCCTTATATCTCGAAGATGACGATGCTGGCCGTCAAATTCTGACCGAACTCTATGAGGCAAAGCAACACAACCCTGATCTTGATGTTACGATATGTGTTGACTGGCACCGAGCACAACGCGGTTTAATTGGCGCAGACCAAAGTGAAGGTAATGCGGCTTTATATAAAGAGTTTGCGCAAAAGTACCAGCATCCAATTTCTATTCTAGGCGTTCCTGTTCGTGGAAAAGAAGTCTTTGGTGTATTACACCTCAAAGGCTTTATCATTGATGATACCGTTATATATAGTGGCGCAAGCCTAAATAATATCTATCTGCACCATCGTGAAAAATACCGTTTTGACCGCTACCATGTAATGGCTAATCCAGCGCTAGCCGATTGTATGGTGCAATATATTCAGAAAAATATTAGCCATAATCCAGCCGTCAATTGCTTATCACAAGTAGAGCGGCCTGCAACTAAAACGCTAAAACCTGCAATCAAACAATTTCGCGCTCTGCTCACTCAATCTCGATACGAGTTTACTCCAGAGATGATTAAACAAGGCGAAGTGGGTATCACGCCATTAGTTGGTGTTGGTAAGCGTCGCAATAAGTTAAATCTACATATTAATAATCTTATCGCTTGCGCTGAAAAGGAAATCACGATCCTAACACCTTATTTTAACTTTCCTAAAAGTATCGCTAAAGAAGTAAAAAGAGCGATAAAACGAGGCGTTAAGGTGAGCATTATTGTTGGAGATAAAACTGCCAACGATTTTTATATTCCGCCAGAAGAGGATTTTAAGACCATCGCTGGCCTACCTTACTTATACGAGCTCAACTTACGTCATTTTGCACGTATCAATGAAGGCTATATCGCGAGTCGTCAACTATCGATTCACCTTTGGAAGCATGACAATAATAGCTTCCATCTAAAGGGAATGTGGATTGATAAGGAATATATGTTAATCACAGGCAATAACTTTAATCCTAGAGCCTGGAAATTAGATTTAGAGAATGGATTATTAATTAAAGATACCGAGCAATTACTTACCGAGAAGTTTGAAAATGAACTCTCATCTATTCTCAAACATACCAATTTAATTGGCAGCTATAAGCAATTAGACACTATTGAAGATTACCCTGAAGATGTGCAAAAGCTCATACGTAAAATAAAAAGAGTCAAAGCAGACCGAATCCTCAAGCAAATTCTATAAACATTTTCATAGCCCAAACACATAGCTTGGGCTTTTTTATGCCAAAAGATCAAAGCTCCTCAGCTCTGTTGCTTTATATTCTTTATTGAGAACTAGAGGATGTTAATTGCGGAGTAGCGCTCCCTAAGGCCTTACTTAGTACACTTAAAGTGACAACCTGTTCGACTCTAATCTCCAAAAACCGACTGAATAACCACTTCTCAATATTGGCTCTTATAGATTTTATTTTCAACAGACGAAAAAAAACCTGATTCTTTCGAA
>NZ_JBLWZK010000022.1:0-14280 GCF_048266485.1 Vibrio sp.
ATAAATCTTTTTGATTATCATCAACGAGTGCCCACACAGATTGATAGGTTTAAATTGTTAAAGAGCGTTGTTCTTATCGAAATCGCTTAGTGCGTCTCGTCGAACAGGGCGGCCATTTTAGCGATTTAAAAGCTCGTGTCAAACACTTTTTTAAAACTTTTTTCGCTAACCTTTTTGAGAAGGTTTTGACCTCTGACTCGTTGCTGCCGTTAGGCTGTGTGCTCCGTGTCAGTGAGGGCGCATTATAGAGACCTGACTCACATTGGCAAGGGCTTTTTTCACTTTTCTTTGATTTTTTTCCATTTCGAAGAAAAAATCACCGAAAGATGTGTTTTCTGTCTATTTTGTCTGCTATTCAATAACCTTTTTGGCAAATAGAGCGACTTTTTCCCAGTCGGTATATTCAACTTCTTTACTGGTATCCGTCTCACCATCTGTCATAGACATAATAAAACGAATCATAACTCGGTCGAACCATGAGTATCGTGGATAATACAATCCACCAGCGAACACACCAATATGCTTAGGTTGCCAAGGTGAACGCTTTAAAAACTTCTGGATATAAACACTCCCCTCAGGCGTATCCTTGCCCGGTTTGCGAGCGGTTAAGTTAACACTATAGAAAGACGCATCCGCTGAGGTTAAATACACTTTATGCTGCTCGATAAATTGGTATAGCTTCTTATTAAAGTGACCATAGCGAATAGATGCGCCTATAATGATATTGCTATATAAGTTAAGGTTTAAATCATCAGCTTGGTGTAGATCAACCAATTCACAACTATCGTTACCAATTTGTTCTGCTATAAACTGTGCAATTTTATGGGTTTGCCCTTCTCGGGTTGAATACAAAATAATAGTACTTTTCACGAAAACCTAACTTTTCCAAAATGTCGGTGTAAATAAGATAAGAAGTGTGAACACCTCTAGTCGACCAAATAGCATTGAAACAATAAGCACCCACTTGGCGGCATCATTAACATTAGCGAAATGTACTGATACATCACCGAGCCCTGGCCCTAAGTTATTAAGTGTTGCTGCCACAGCGGAGAAAGCACTTAATTCATCCATACCTGAGGCGATGAGTCCCAACATACACAATACAAACACTAATGCATACGCGGAGAAAAATCCCCATACAGCATCAACAACTCGTTGCGGCAGCGCTTTACCGCCCACTTTAATAGGGAAGACTGCTTTAGGATGGACAAGACGTTTTAGTTCACGCCCTCCTTGCAGTGTGAGTAGCAACACTCGAATCACTTTTAGGCCACCACCTGTAGAGCCAGCACAGCCACCTATAAAAGAAGAAAACAATAATAACACAGGAAGAAACAGTGGCCATTGTGAAAAGCCTGTCGTAGTAAAGCCTGCAGTCGTAGAGATAGACACTGTCTGGAACAACACCTGATCAAAGGTTTCAAATGTCGTTAAGTCATTACTGTGCAGAAGCAAAATGACAAAGCATAAAAAGAACAGCAAAGTTTGGATCGTGATAAAGGCGCGAAATTCAGGATCTCGCCAGTAATATTTAGGGTGTACACCTCCCGAAGCAAAAGCCGCAAAGTGCAGTGAGAAATTACACGCAGAAATAAGTAAAAAGACTACCGTGATCATATTAATCACTGGACTATTAAAGTACCCCATACTGGCATCATGAGTAGAGAAACCACCAATGGCAATTGTCGAAAAGCTATGACAAATCGCATCAAACAAGCTCATACCTGCCAACCAGAATGCCCCAGCACAAACAATGGTAAGGCTTAAATAAATATACCAAAGCACTTTCGCCGTTTCGGCAATTCGTGGTGTCATTTTATTATCTTTTACCGGCCCAGGAATTTCCGCTCGGTATAACTGCATGCCACCAATGCCAAGGATTGGCAAAATGGCCACCGCGAGAACAATGATCCCCATACCACCAAACCACTGTAAAAACTGTCGGTAGAATAATATCGCTTTAGGTAAGGCATCTAGGCCAACAATCGTAGTAGCCCCGGTGGTAGTTAATGCTGAAAAAGACTCAAAAAAGGAATCCGTCACTGAAATATTAGGATCATGAGATAACCAAAATGGCAACGCCCCTGCACTACCAATAACCACCCAAAATAAAACCACAATTAAGAAGCCATCTCGAGCTTTTAGTTCTGATTTTTTATAACGATTGGGAAACCAACATAAGCCTCCACAGAAGAACAACACAAAAAAAGTAGTAACAAAAGGCACACCGGCCCCATCACGATAGAATAAAGCCACCAGCGCAGGTGCCAACATCGTGAGGCTAAATAGTGACAGTAATAAACCGACGATTCGAATAATTGAACGAAATTGCATATCAAGTAAGGAAGCTAAACTTCCAGAGTCCTTTTAAAATGGGGATCATATGTGTTTCGGTTTAATCTCAACCTTAGCGCCAGTTTTATTGACTAGAGTCTGTGTAAACACGTCCGCTTCTCTTATATCGATCTCAACCAGTAAGTCAATGCGTTGCCCAAACTTTCCATCAAGTTGAGCCACTTGATATTGAGCCATGATAGATTGCACCAAGGGCATTAAAGAGTAGTCTAACCCTAGCTGCAATTGGATGGTGATCTTTTTCTCAATAGTTTGAACTTGCTTGAGAGCTTGCTGCACACCACCGCCATAAGCTTTCACTAATCCGCCAGTACCCAGCTTAATTCCACCAGAATAACGGGTAACAACCGCCGTCATCTCACCAATTCCAGAGCCAGATAATTGAGCTAATATCGGTTTCCCCGCCGTTCCGGAAGGTTCACCATCATCACTAAATCCCCACAGTAGTGAATCTTCTGGCCTACCGGCAACAAAGCCCCAGCAATTATGTCGAGCAGAAGCATGCTGAGTTTTTATCTCATCAACAAAGGCTTTCGCACTTTCTATAGTCGGAGTGTGAGCAATATGAGTAATGAAAAGACTCTTCTTGATTTCCTCTTCAAATATCACCCGATCGATAGGGATTAAATATGGCTGCTCATTCATAACACATGATCTCAAAAATAAAGTGCCTCAGTTTAACACGTCATTGAGCTGTTGATGGTCCACAAAATGACCTTGCGCACAATTTTCAAACAATTGTTTGAATTGTTATTGAAGTTAACAATTACACGATCAAGACTGTAACAACCTGGTCAAACCAGAGAAAAACGATAATAAGTTGCTCTACAACAATACCGTTTGTTCGTCATGGAGATAGACAATGATTTACCAACATACGTCCCTACACGTAAAAGAATTACAAGATGGTATCGCTCAGCTTACTTTCAGTGCTGAAGGATCCGTCAACACTCTCAATTCAAAAACACTCACTGCCCTAAATGAAGCGATTGACGCCATCAAAGCACAGCCGGGCATCACCGGATTAATTCTGAGCTCAGATAAAAGCGCTTTCATTGTTGGTGCAGATATAAAAGAATTCCTCGGCTTATTTGCTAAACCCGCAGAAGAACTTGATCACTGGGTGAAATACGCCAATGATATTTTCTGCAAGCTAGAAGACCTCCCCTTCCCAACCTTATCAGCTATCCGCGGCTTTGCGTTAGGCGGTGGTTGTGAACTGATTCTTTCTTCTGACTTACGTATTGGTGATAACACGGCTGTTATCGGCCTACCAGAAACCAAACTTGGCATCATCCCGGGATTCGGCGGTACCGTTCGTCTACCTCGCGTTATCGGAGCAGATAATGCCATGGAGATGATAGCTACCGCTAAACAACAAAAAGCCAATGAAGCCATTAAGCTTGGTCTACTCGATGCGATCGTAGATAGCGAACAACTAGAAACCTCTGCCATCACAACATTAAAACAAGCTATCGACGGAAAAGTTGACTGGCAAGCCCGTCGCCAACAAAAAACCTCTGCACTGTCTTTAAGTAAAATAGAAGCCTTGATGAGTTTTACCATGGCCAAAGGCATGATTTCAGCCAAAGCGGGTCCACACTACCCAGCGCCAATAGCTTCAGTAAAAGCGATAGAAGAAGCATCAACCTCAAGCCGTGATGAAGCCTTAGATATTGAACGTAAATACTTCGTCAAAATGGCAAAAACGGAAGTCGCTCAATCCCTGATTGGATTATTCCTTAACGACCAATACATCAAAGGCATCGCTAAAAAAGCGGGTAAAAACTCACAAAAGACTGAACGTGCAGCGGTACTCGGTGCTGGCATCATGGGTGGTGGCATTGCTTATCAATCCGCATCAAAAGGTGTGCCTGTCTTAATGAAAGATATTGCACAAGCTTCCCTTGATCTAGGTATGACCGAAGCTTCCAAATTACTCAACAAACAACTGGAACGCGGAAAAATTGGTGGCTTCAAACTATCAAAAATTCTCAGTTCGATTACGCCAAGCCTACATTACGCGGGTATTGAACAAGCTGATGTTGTAGTAGAAGCTGTGGTTGAAAATCCAAAAATAAAAGCGGCGGTATTAGCGGAAGTGGAGCAACACGCGAAAGAAGACGCCATCATTGCCTCTAATACTTCGACCATTCCAATCAACCAACTTGCGAAAGCAGTAAAACGCCCAGAAAACTTCTGCGGTATGCACTTCTTTAACCCAGTACATCGCATGCCTTTGGTTGAAATTATTCGTGGCGAGCACACATCTGAAGACACGATTAATAAAGTTGTCGCCTACGCTGCGCAAATGGGTAAATCACCGATTGTGGTTAATGACTGCCCAGGGTTCTTCGTTAATCGCGTTCTATTTCCTTACTTTGGTGGATTTAGCTTGTTAATGCGTGACGGAGCAGATTTCACACAAATCGATAAAGTGATGGAGCGTAAATTTGGTTGGCCAATGGGCCCTGCTTATTTGCTTGATGTCGTAGGTATCGATACGGCACACCATGCACAAGCGGTGATGGCCGAAGGTTTCCCTGAGCGCATGGGTAAAGAAGGCCGAGATGCGATTGATGCACTATTTGAAGCCGACAAATATGGTCAGAAAAATGGCAGTGGTTTTTATACTTATAGCGTGGACCGTAAAGGTAAGCCGAAGAAAATCTTTGAACAAGGTGTGCTATCACTATTTGAAGGCATCACAGCGACTAAGCAAGATTTCTCTGATGAAGAGATCATCAACCGCACTATGATTCCTATGATCAATGAAGTCGTACTCTGCCTTGAAGAAGGCATTATCGCCTCACCACAAGAAGCGGATATGGCACTAATCTATGGTTTAGGCTTCCCTCCATTCCGTGGTGGGGTATTCCGCTACCTAGATAGTGTTGGACTACAAAATTATATCCAAGCAGCGTCTCAATATTCTGACTTAAGCCCAATGTATCGTGTACCACAACTACTATTGGATATGGCAGAAAAAGGCGACACTTTTTACGCTAGTCAAACGGCTGCTGTTTAACGACTTTGGATAAGGAAAAACAAAATGAATAATGTAGTTATTGTCGATTGTATTCGTACTCCGATGGGTCGTTCAAAAGCCGGTGCATTTCGTCATGTCCGTGCAGAAGACCTATCAGCTCACCTCATGAAAGGAATTTTAAAACGTAACCCACAGGTAGACCCGACTCAAATTGAAGATGTCTATTGGGGTTGTGTGCAACAAACATTAGAGCAAGGCTTTAACATTGCACGTAATGCCGCGTTACTTGCTGGCGTACCTAAAAATGTCGGTGCGGTAACGGTCAACCGATTATGTGGTTCGTCAATGCAAGCCCTACACGATGCTTCGCGCTCAATCATGGTCGGTGATGCCGAGATTTGTTTAATTGGTGGCGTGGAACACATGGGCCACGTACCAATGAACCATGGAGTGGACTTCCATCCAGGCTTGGCAAAAAATGTCGCCAAAGCGGCCGGTATGATGGGTTTAACCGCTGAAATGCTAGGCAAAGTTCATGGTATCAGCCGTGAAGCGCAAGATGAATTTGGCGCTCGCTCTCACCGTCGTGCACACGCTGCAACGTTAGAGGGTCGTTTTAAAAATGAAATCCTGCCAACCGAAGGTCATACGGAAGATGGAACATTAAAGCTATACGACTATGATGAAGTAATTCGTCCAGAAACTACCGTCGAAACGCTATCTCAATTGCGCCCTGTGTTTGATCCTGCTAATGGGACAGTAACAGCGGGCACGTCTTCCGCTCTATCCGATGGCGCGTCAGCCATGCTAGTAATGAGCGAAAGCAAAGCAAAAGAGTTAGGTTTACCGATCCGCGCACGCATTCGCTCAATGGCAGTAGCAGGCTGCGATCCATCAACCATGGGTTACGGCCCCGTTCCTGCTACGCAAAAAGCTTTGAAGCGTGCCGGTTTATCGATTGAAGATATGGGTATGATCGAGCTCAATGAAGCGTTTGCTGCACAAGCACTACCATGTGCCAAAGATCTTGGCTTATTGAATGTAATGGAAGAAAAAGTAAACTTAAATGGTGGTGCAATTGCATTAGGTCACCCACTAGGTTGCTCCGGTTCTCGTATTTCAACGACCCTGATTAACTTGATGGAAGCCAACGATGTTCAATTTGGTCTTGCGACTATGTGTATCGGGCTTGGCCAAGGTATTGCCACCATCTTTGAACGCGTCGATGACTAGATCATTTTAGTCTCCACCCAAAAACAACAAGGGCCACTCAAGTCGAGTAGCCCTTATCTTTTTTATACACTTTAGATCGACAAAACTATTTCACATGTATTTCGCTGCTAGAGCAATTGGTTGTCGTACTACGATATGGCACCACATAACTATCACCACTATCAGGATGAATAATCTGATAATACTGAGGTAAATTGAAATTACACTTCGATTCCGATTCAAACCCTTGGGTATTATTGGTATAAAAACGATTCACCGTTCTCACCATATCATCACGATTACCATCAAACTGCCGGTATACTTCAACGCGGTTACTTTCATCTAATACATAGACATTAAAACCATCATCATCACCTTCAAAGAAAAATTGAATTAATCCTTCGCTGGCATAGGCATCAACCACATCTGGTGGTGGTAATTCCTGACTTTTACCTACTTTAAGTAATGGTGAACCTTGCAGCTTATTCGTCGAAATACTGCTATAGAAGTCAATGGAGTTTTCTAGCTTCATCACTGATACACCACGACGTTCAAAGAAAAGGCCGTACATTTGATCAGCAATTTTTAATACTTTAAAGCGGCGACGTTTTTCATTTTCGACTGGTTTTAAACGTAACTCAATACACTCCGCCAGCAGTTGATACACCATATTTCGCATAACGCCACGTAGATTTTCGCTATAACAGAAAACATCAACCGATTCTGGCGGCAATGCGTCTTGGTGCATTTTTCCTAGTATGGTTTTTAACGCATCAATAATCGCAGTTTCACCGGAAAAATGCAGAGTACGGACTTCATGCCAAGAGTTACGATAAACCAAATCAACACTAGAAACTAAGCATTGCTGATCTGTTGAAAAACTAAACACATCGACATTATTTTTTAATTCATTCTTAAGCTGATTAGGCTTTAACTTAGCTGTTAGATCGCTTTCTAAATTGATAAAAATCGATAACTGACTCACTTCACAAGGGCTTGCCAAAGCTTGCATCGTTGGTCGACGCTTACGCAGCGAAAAAGTATTACGCAAATCACTGACCATTTGATAGAGCTTATCGATATCAATATCTGCGTGGCGAACAACCGCTTCAAGGTGAGTACCTTCGGTAATTAAGCCATTAAAGAATGCCCAAGCCACCAACTTACTTAAATATTGGTTATGCTCCAGCGGCGCTCTCCCTAAAATTTGATAAGGATCGAGTGATTGTTTATATAAATACCAACCGGCTTTATTTACTCGCTCTTCAGGAACCTGAATAAAGGTTAAATTGGGTTCGTGCAAATCGGGAGAAATTTGAGTATTGAGTAGCGTCACTTTACCCGGTAGTGTTTCAAAAGCCGCGTAAAGTTTTCTTGCTAAGATACTAATGTCTTGTGGGCTAATCGCTGACGTGATGTCATGACGACGAGCAAATTGAATTAGATTTCGGTAACTCAGCATTAATGCATCAAGCAATTCATGATGCACTTTTTTCACTTGTTCAACTTTCCAATGTCGACGGTTATCAAGCTCCTCGATTAACTCATCACTCCAACCCCATTTCGCCACAAGGTCTTGTAAAGCTGAATGACGCCAAGCAACAAAATTCGCGCCCGGTTCTCGAGAGAGTTTTTCATGGGTTTTAAGATAAAAACAACGTCTTACCAATTCTAAACGGCGCTTATCACCAATTCTTTCTAGATATTGAGTGACTTTTTCCAGCATCAGATAATAGCTATCCATACCGTATTCTTTCTGCTCATGAGCAAAGAAACGACGTTTAGTATCAACACTTAATAATTGAGGGTGCGGGTATTCCCATGAATACGACTCAAGCAAGATCGCTTTTAGAACCGATTTATATGGCGAATCTATACTTTTATACAATTGCCATAAATTAGAGCCAAAGTACTCCTCTGCCGGAATATGATGCAGTTGACCAAAGTCTATCCACTGCGAGCAATCAATATGACCACTACTACAAATTTTTTGTACGTATTCGTCATAGCACTCCTCCATCTCTGGAGGTACGATTTTCCATAACAAACGCTGCCCAGCAATACGCACTGCTGAACGATAGAATTCATCGAGTAATAATAAATGCTGAGAAGAACCACAGTTATCACCTGTCATTTCTTCTGACTGGTTGGTACGAAAACGTGTCTCATCCATTAAGAAAAAGTTCGCTTCCACTCCTAGGCTTTGTGCCCATTCAGTCACTAATAAGCATTTATTGATTAATTTAGTTCGCTCATCTAGCCCCATGCTCGGTGAAATACAAACCCATATATCCAAATCACTCGACGAACTTTGTCCAACAGAAGAAGTACTGCCCATAGTATAAAGAGCAAGAATATCGGCAGGATTAGACGAAGGCTGAACGAGAGTAGATAAATCGAGCTTTTCATCAAAATCAAATTCTTGTAAAGCTTGAAGTTGAGAATGGCTGAGAGAGAAGTCACAGACACCAAAAGGGGTAAGCTCTGAACTAAAACCAGGAAGGGCAGGGTGATTAAAATGCAATAAAACGGGAATAAGATGAAAAACTTGCTGACTTTGCTTATCCATAATAGATAGTGCTCGCTCAACCCTTTGCTGGTTCAGCTTATCTAGTCTATCTATTAATATAGTGGTATATGCTTGCAAGATTACATCCTAACGAAACAAAAATAAAACGATGGCACCTAAATCAATACAGGCTAAAAACGTGATCAATTTAACACTTTTTTGGCGCTGGGTAAACATTATACAATCTGATGACATGTACCACTTTAGTCCTGTATCAGCCAATTCAAATTATTATCTCATTTCCTAAAAATAAAGCTATGAAAGTAAGTTTTTTATACAATGAATGATAGGATTAGGGATAAATATTAAGAAATAAAAGGTCACTTTATGTCAACCACACCCATTCGTATTGCTACCCGTAAAAGCCCTTTAGCACTTTGGCAAGCTTACTTCGTGAAAGACGCTTTGCAACAAGCGCACCCTGGACTAGACGTCGAACTTGTTACCATGGTGACCAAAGGCGATATTATTTTAGATACACCATTAGCAAAAGTGGGTGGTAAAGGCCTTTTTGTTAAAGAATTAGAAGTAGCCATATTAGAAGGTCATGCTGACCTTGCGGTTCACTCAATGAAAGATGTACCAGTCGATTTCCCAGAAGGCTTGGGTCTAGTGACGATTTGTGAACGTGGCGATCCACGCGATGCTTTTGTTTCTAATCACTATCAAAACGTTGATGATCTTCCGCAAGGCTCAGTAGTCGGCACATGCAGCTTACGTCGTCAGTGTCAGCTCAAAGAACGTCGCCCAGATCTTATTATTAAAGAACTACGTGGCAATGTAGGTACACGTTTAAGTAAATTGGACGCTGGTGAATTCGATGCTATTGTTCTAGCTGCTGCTGGTCTAAAGCGTTTAAACCTTGAAGAGCGTATCCGCAATTATATTGAACCTGAAGAGTCATTACCTGCGGTAGGACAAGGTGCGGTTGGTATTGAATGTCGACTCAATGATGATCGCTTAATCAAGTTACTTGCTCCGCTTAACGATGTAGATACAACTGATCGCGTGTTATGTGAACGAGCAATGAACCTAACGTTACAAGGTGGCTGCCAAGTTCCTATCGGCAGTTATTCGTTGTTAGATGGTGATCAAATTTGGCTGCGAGGTTTGGTCGGCGAACCAGATGGTAGCTTAATCGTGCGTGGCGAGATTCAAGGCCATAGACAAGATGCAGAAAAACTAGGAATTCAACTGGCAAACCAATTGTTAAATAATGGAGCCAAAGAGATCCTAGAAAAGCTCTACTCAGATTACGATTAATGAGCACGGTTTTAATCACTCGTCCAGGGCAGGATGGTGAGGCGCTATGTTTAAGTTTGCAACAGCGGCAAATTAACAGCCTTCACCACCCCCTGATCAAATTGACGCAAGGCCGAGACTGCACATCATTAATCGATGATCTTTCTCGGTCTGATATCGTGATTGCCGTTAGCCAATATGCTGTACTTTGGGCGCAACACACCCTCCAACTCAATCAACAAAAATTTCCCACCACGCCGCTCTATTTTGCTATCGGCAATAAAACGGCAGAATTTCTACAACGATACACCCAGTCACCCGTCATTTCCCCTCAAATAAGTGACAGCGAACACTTACTGGACTTACCAGCTTTGAAGTTAATTAAAAACAAGCGTATTTTGATACTACGAGGAAATGGTGGTAGAGAGTTAATACAACAGACACTACAACAACGTGGCGCAGAGGTTTATTACAATGAAATATATCGTAGAGACTCATTACCAATAGACGATGTAAACCAATGGAAGCAATGGAAAATGCAAGCTGTTTCTCACTTAGTCATAACAAGTGGTGAGCAACTTACATTTTTTATGTCACAAGTACCAAAGCAATATTTACCTTGGGTAATCCAATTGAATCTTTACGTTCCTAGCTTACGAATTCAACAACAAGCAAAAGAACTCGGATTTTCACATATAATCAATACAGGAAGCGCCGCTAACCTCGTTTTATTGGATTGTCTCAGCAAGACATTTACCACAGGACAAAAACATGACAGATAATCATAATAATACCAATGACACTAAGGTTGAGGTAAGTGCTTCGACTCAAGCTAAACCGAAAAAAAATAAAGGCCAAAAACGCGCGACCGCTGCCATTATCCTTGCGGTATTACTTACTGGCTCAGTGATCGCTTTCGAAGCCTATCAATACACCCAAAGCCAACAAACCATTAATCAACTAAAAGCCCAAGTTAATCAATTAAATAGCCATCTCAATCAGCAACTAGAAACTAATCAAGCAATCATTAAAAAACAAGCGACAACTTTGCAGCACAAACTTCAAACTCAAGCCGAACAACAAGGCAAAAGTATCAAAAGTCTACAACTAGCCATCACGGATATCAAAGGTCGCAGCCCTAACGATTGGCTACTCGCAGAGGCAGACTATTTAGTCAAAATGGCGGGGCGTAAGTTATTTTTAGAACATGATGTTGAGTCAGCAACCCAATTAATGATTTCAGCCGACCAAAGAATTGCTGCGCTCAATGATCCTAGTCTGGTTACTTTACGAGAAGCAATGACCGATGACATTACTCAGTTAAAGTCTTTACCGGTTATCGATCAAGAAGGGTTAATCCTCAAGCTAATCAGCCTACAGAAAGAAGTCGACAAACTACCGCTAGCGAATGCTTTGCTACCTAAAGAAGAAAAACAGCAGCAAGAAGTGGTATCTGAAGATATTAATGACTGGAAAACCAATTTAATGACATCATTAAAAGACTTTGCCGGTCACTTTATTACCTTTCGAACCCGAGAAGGTAACACCACTCCACTCCTATCTCCTACCCAACATTTCTACTTAAAAGAAAATGTAAAAGCAAAATTAGAAACCGCAATTAAAGGAGTGTACGCGGAAAATAACGATATTTATCAAACATCACTCAATGTTACTCAAGAGTGGTCGAATAAATTTTTCAATCAACAGTCCATAAAAGTAAAAGAGTTTGAAAAAGAAATCCGCCAACTACAAGAAAAAAATATTACCGTCGATTACCCAATCAAACTTAAAACTCAACAACCTTTAACTGATCTGATCTCTGAACGTTTACGCCGCTCAGTTTCAACGATTGGACAAGGAGATAAATAATGTTTCGTATTGTTTTTCTCTTCATCGTTTTAGGTTTAGGGCTTTTCGCGGGAACCTTGTTCTCTGATCAGCAAGGTTACGTTTTAATTTCGTTCGCCAATACCACCACCGAAATGAGCGTGACGACACTCGTCATCTTTGTGATTGCCGCACTCGCCGCGCTATTTTTTCTAGAGTTCATCATCAAACGAAGCTTACGAGCAACCAGCGCCACCTGGAACTGGTTTAGCATTCGTAAGCTAAAACGAGCCCGTCGCTATACCAATGAAGGTATAATTAAGTTACTAGAAGGCGATTGGAAAGCGGCTGAGAAGAAAGTCACTCGTTGGGCGAACCATCATGATATGCCATTACTTTGCTATTTAATCGCATCAGAAGCAGCGCAAGGAATGGGTGATGACTCAAAAAGAGAAAAGTACCTAGCGTTAGCAGAACAACAAGAAGGGTATTCTCTAGCCGTTGAAATGACTAAAATTCGTCAAATGATCCGTAATCAGCAATACGCTGATGCGCATAGTCAGCTTGAACATTTAAAGGGTCGTTACCCTAATAACACCATAGTGCTTAATCTACTCAAGAAAACTTATATTGGATTAGAACTATGGGGAGCATTAGATGAATTACTACCGCGCTTAAAGAAAAGTAAGCTAATTTCAGATGAAGAATATCATCAGCTTTTTTATCAAGCACAACTGGGAAAAATGAAAGAAGTCGGCTCTCAACAAGGCGTTGAAGGACTATTGTCTTATTGGAATCACCTTCCTAAAAAGATTAAGCAAGACGACAACGTTGTTCAATTGATGGTTGAACAACTGATCTTACATAATGGCGACTCAGAAGCTTATATCATTTTACGTGATTTAATAAAGCAGACGCCATCAAATAAGCTACTGACTTTAATCACCCAAGTTGATTTACCTGATACCCACCCAGCCGTGGTGATGCTTGAAGGGCTTGCGAAAAAACAACCTAATAACCCAGAGATAAATAGCACATTAGGTCAATTATATTTACGAGAACAAAGGTGGCAAGACGCACAACACGCATTTGAAGCAGCTCTTCAGCAAAGAGTCAGCATATCCGATTACTCTTATCTAGCAGATGCATTGGAGCAACAAAACATGAAACAAGCTGCAGGTGAGGTATCTCGTAAAGCACTATCCTTAATAGATAAAACTTAAACCAGCCAAGTCTAAACACGACCAAAGCCAACACTTTAATATTCAGTGTTGGCTTTTTTATTCTCCATATATTCCTCCCCAAAAAAGCCGTTTCAATATTTCAAACCAATGCTTTAATACCAAGCTCAATAACGGCAAATACAATAAATCAAATAAGCCAAATCAAAGAGCATTCTTATTAGATCCGGTGATTATTTATTTATTACATTTAATATAAGTCGACGAATATAAGAGTACCGATCAACCGCCATTTTGAGTGAAATATTAATGCGATTTTCATAATAAAGAGGGAGAGGATAAGAGTTGAAAGTTTCTACTAAACAATATACTTACCGATTACAGCTAATTCATTAGTGAGCACTGTTAAGAATAATACCAACAATATCACGGTTCGAAAGAAGTCGTCTTCCCTGCCGAATAAGAAAGTAGAGTAAAGCTTCTATTCCATTACTAGAATACATCCAGACACAATCTGGTGATGGCTTTCGTTTCGCCGCTCAATTCTATAATAACAGATAGCAAAAAGCCCACTAGATAACTAGTGGGCTTTCTTAATAGTGGCGGAGGGATAGGGATTTGAACCCTAGAAGAGCTATTAACCCTTGCCGGTTTTCAAGACCGGTGCTTTCGACCACTCAGCCATCCCTCCACAAATTGTCATTAATGGTAAACCAATAATGTTTGACTTTTCAGTCTTAATTCAAAGCCTGGCGATGTCCTACTCTCACATGGGGAAACCCCACACTACCATCGGCGCTACTTCGTTTCACTTCTGAGTTCGGCATGGAATCAGGTGGGTCCAAAGTGCTATTGTCGCTAAGCAAAACTGTTACGGCTAATTTGATAAGGCCGTTGCAATGCTA
>NZ_JBLWZK010000023.1:0-7521 GCF_048266485.1 Vibrio sp.
GTTTCTTTTAATCCCAAAAGAAACGTAAGCGCTCAATAAACCCGTACAGCTTTACTCAATGCTGCTGATATCAACATTCCACGGCATCAGATCCGACATGTCATCGGTGAGTGAACGTTTCGGCAGCTCTGTGAACAGATGCCGAAAGTAATAATAGGGATTGATGTCATTCGCCCGACACGTCATGACCAAGCTATACAGATTGGCACTGGCTTTCGCGCCACCGACTGAGGTCGAGAACATCCAGTTTTTTCGGCCCGTCGTAAATGGCCGGATATCCCGCTCAGTCACATTGTTGTCAATGCTGATATGTCCATCTTCTAGATAAGTCAGCAGCTTGGACCACTGATTTCTGGCGTAGGTGATGGCTTGGCCTAATGCCCCTTTCGGCAGAACATGCTGGCTATCCAGCCACGCTTTAACGTCATTCAGGATGGGCAGGCTTTCTTGCATCCTCATCTGTTGGCGTGCTTCGGGCGACAGGTTTTTGGCCCGTTGCTCTATGCCATACAGTTTGGCGATAAAGGCCAAGGCTTTTTCGGGCTTTCCTGCCTTTTTCGAAGGGGATGCCTTTTGAGCATCGGTGAATTTGCGGCGCACATGCGCCATGCACGCGGCTTGAGTGACACCGTCTACCGTGTCATAGGCACTGTAACCATCGGACAACAGATAACCATGGTAATCACCAAGAAACTCGCGCACACAAGCGCCCGCTCTGCTGGGGTGATAATCGTAAATCACCACGGGATTGGGGGTGAACTCGCCACTGCGATAGACCCACATGTAAGATTTGGATTGCGCCTGTCTGTCTGCTTCTCTCAGCACCTGTACCGTGGTTTCATCAGCGCAGATGAGGGGGTCTTTGAGAAGCTGCGTTTTCATTGCATCGATAATGACCTGCACTTTAGTGCCGAGCTGCACACACCAGTTCGCCAGCGTGGCGCGGCTGATATCAATGCCAGAGCGGTTAAGGATATCGACTTGGCGGTATAGCGGCAGGGCATCGACGTATTTGGCGGTGACCACTGCGGCGAAGGCCTCGGCACTGCCCATGCTTTTGGGGACCATGCTCGCCGGTTTCGGGGCGGTGACCACTTTGCTGGTTTCGGCGGTTTGCTCGCAGTGGCGACACGCATATTTAGTGCGCTCGTGGCGGATGACACTCACTCGTTGAGGTAGGATTTTCAGGGTTTCGCTGACTTCCTTACCGCATTCATGTAACGGCGCATCACAGCCGTCGCAATACGGTGCATTTAAGGCGTGGGTTTGCACTTCGCGTTCAAGGTCAGCAGGCAGCGGTTTACGACCTGGTTTTCTGCGCGCTTTAGGTGAAGCTGGCAACGCGTTTTGCTGCTCAGCTTCGTTAAACGTGCCTTTGGCGACCTTTTCGCTTTGGGAGGCGAAGCGTTTGGATTTGCTGAGGTTGAGCTGCTCAACGAGTAATTGCACCTGAGTTTTCAGGGCGGCGACTTCCTCTTCTTTGGCCTGCAACAATGCATCCTTGGCAAGTAGCATGGCATCCTTGGCAAGTAGCATGGCTTTAAGTTGTTCGATGTCATTGGGGAAATCGGTCATTGGGCATCATTTACAGCATGGAATGATGCCCAGTGTGACGGCTAAAAAGGATCGTTCAAGTGAAATATGGCGATCAACATCTTCGGTCACACTTCCAGCCCATTTAAGGGCTGATGGGCGTTACTGTGCTCGAGTGACAACCCAGAGAGCAACCAGTGAAGTTGCGGTTTGCTGATGACCATCCCGCCCCGGGCATTCGGGCGAGGCCATTTGAACGTCCCTTTCTCTAAACGGCGATAGTACAGCCAAAACCCATTAGTATCCCAAAACAAGATTTTGAGTTTATCGCGACCGCGATTACAGAAGATAAACCAGGCTTCGCTGAACGGGTCCATCTCCAGTTGCTCGGCGACAATCAGTGACAGCCCATCAATGGACTTGCGCATATCGGTCACGCCGGAGACCAAGAAGACCTTGCCGGAAGGTGTCATTGCAGCGCGTCGACCCAATGCTTGATTTGCGCGGGACTGAGCGCAGCGGGCAACTCTGCCCGCATACCATTAGTAAAAAGCAGGACAACAACCTCAGAGAGTGAATGGCGAGGTTCATCAAACGTGATGGGCAGCAAGGTCTGTACTGTTTCAGGGGAGCGCAGTCGCTTAGACCAGTAAAAGAAGGTTTGATAGTTGATGTTATTGTGTTCGCAAAACTGCTTAATGGAGAGCTGGCTTTGCTTTTGTTGCGCGATGAGGGATGTCCAGTGAGCGCGTTTTTGTTCTTGGTTCATAGTGCCTCCGTTGAAAAAGGCACTATGTCAAAGTGTGGGTACTATTGGTATGTGGGGTTTATTAACCGCTTACGAATCTCCTGTTTCGGGTAAGAAACCTAAGGACATAAAAAGTTTTAAAACGGAGTATAGTTCTACTTCTATACCTCCAATTTCACTGATTGAGGAAGCAATTGGTGATGTTCCAAAATTAAAAGCGCTAATGGACTCAAATGGCAAATATCGAAAAAAACGAAATAATATTGCTCATCGCGCTGAAAAACTTTCTAAGAGTATTTATAGTGACTATAAATCTACAGTTATATTAGCTATCGAAGAGCTAAGAGTTGTTCTGCAATCACATACAGAACGCACATAACAAGTCGCTCAAGATGGACTAACAAACGTTCGGCATTTTTTGTTTATTTGAATATAGCGTTTATGGTGGTTAATTTAGCTGCGTACCCGGTTTGTTAGCCACTTAGCTCAGCGTTATATTTCAAGGAAGAATTGTGCACTCAAACATTGAGCTAGCCAGAGTCGAAAGAGATAGCATAAAAGCACTTCGACGCCTAAATGAATCTGAAGTACAAGAAATTAGAGATTGCAACATGGAAATCTTTGACTTCAACAGACACTTCAAGCTTGTAGAGTACGTGCTTTACAATTTCGCGTGTTTCAAAACATGCATTGAAAATAACCTTCAAAGCTTTGCAACAGAGACCGACACAATTGGCCGATATGACTTAGATTCTTTCGGCCACGAGGTTAATATAACCCTCCTAAACCTGATGATGTCGGCCAGAACGTTTCTTGATCACATGGAAACCTCTGTCAATAGGGAGCATGGAAAGGCATCAAGTGAGTTTAAACTTTTCAAAAGCTTAACCGCAAAAGAGTTTGACGATAAGTTTTCATACAAATTCATGTACAAGCTTCGAAATTATGTCCAGCACTGCGGAATGCCACCATTAAGTTATTCAAAAACCAAAACACTTGACAACGAAGCACCTTTCGCCACTTTGGAGCTGCAATTTAATCGCAACGCATTGCTTTCTGAGTACGATGAATGGGGTGCAATCGTAAAGCCTGAGTTAGAGGCTCAACAAGAGCAATTTGATGCATTCTTTATTGTTGAAGAATTCATCACATCAATATTGCGAATTTATATTTGCTTCACGGACAGCACCAGCTTCCATAAAACCAAGAAAGCAAGAGAACGAATAGCCGAAATCATATCTCAACCAGAGTCCTACTTTGATGATGATTACTGCCTTTTTTCTGCTTCGGAAAGTGAAGATGGGAAATTCAATTTTAGTATGTCATGGATTCCAGCTTCGCTATTTAGAAAAATAGAGCATTATTTAAAATTGAGAAATGAAATATAACAACTGGTTCAAGTCGTTCGCTGCGCTCACTCGGGACCGGCTAAAGCCGGCCCCTTAACCAAACGTTAGCGTCCAAAGGAAAGGTCGTGGAAAACATTAACAAACTAGACGAAAAACTTGATTTGCTAGACAAGCTTCTTTCTCTTGCCTTTAAGCTTGGAGTCGTAGTTGGCGGAGCAGTACTGCTCTTTTATTGTTGGAAAATCGGTTATTTCCCACAGGATATGTCGGTTGGTGATGGCTTGCTATTTATATTGTTGGCTATTGCATTCGGTGGTGTTTATCTGTTTTTCGTTGTGTGTTTGACAAGCCTTGGTTTATCGCTGAGGCCCGTATGGCACGGGCTTCAAAAGCTATTTTTACTATTGCTAAAAGGATACGAAAGAGTTTCCGGAAGAACAGCTGACTACACACCTTTTACTATAGAAAAAGGCGGTTTTGAACTGTTCATTTTCGCGATTTTTGGGCTGTTTTTTATCTGGGGTTTTAGCTTTTCCGATATTGAGGTTCTTGCAACCTTGGTGTTGTGTGTTTGGGGATGCGCTTTGCTGTGGAGCACTTATCAACAGAATTCACGTGAAATCGATTTGCTAGAACGTCGTGACAACCTTGCGGATGAGGAATCGAAACGCCTGAAGCGACTGGTTGACTTTCAACCGTTCTTGCTTGGGGTGATCTTGGTTGTACCATTATTGATAGGCGGCGTATCAGGAAAGCTTTTGGACGGGGCAATGCGTCTCGCGAATGTCAGGACTGATGTCGCAACAGTGCACCTGAAAGAACCGTATGTTAAGTATGCTGCTGAGCATGGCGTAAAAGGCGCGCAAAGCAATTTTGGAAGTGAATATTCTAAATTTGAAGATACTTCTATTTTGTTCAATGGTTTTGGTAAGAATATTGCGATTGATGTTATGGGGGCAGATGGGCGTGTTTCGTTGGTTGTTCCGTCGGATCATGCCTACATTGTACAGCGCTAACAAGGCCAGGCACGGCGACGGCTTTTCCGTTGCGGCTTCGCCTACACTACAAAGCCGCGCGTGCTGGCGGCGTTATGTGTACTCATTGATACTCGGCGTATTACGAGCTACTTGGATTTTTTCTAAAAAAGAATAAGAATCTTCAAGTAAGTTTGTTGGCATATTCATACTTTTATTGAAATCAATCCTAGCTTCAAGTACATCAAACATATTGAATTTGGCATTCATTTTGGCCTCACCTTCAGGCGTTCCTCTCATGTCACTTACACTTCCATCGCTATTAACTTTTAAAAGTGGTGGCGGTAAAAATGCTGAGCTTAAATCACCTTCTCCAGCTTTCATTAAAGCATTGGCAAGTTCCATGGATTCTTTGTAGCTCATATTCTTAGGGTCAAATGATTCAGCAAGTTCACGAATAAACGGTTTTTCCGGCTGCATATTGCCAGTAACGGGTGTATTGGGTGGCAAATTGTTGCCGCTTTTCTGCGCTGGCGTTATAGGTAATGCGCTTGTTGAGCTTCCAATTTGCATAGTTAACTCCTAATATTGATGGCTATAAATTAGGTAGCAAGCCATATGCCAATAAACTGGTGCGTACAAACACATAACAAGTCAATTATGTCGCCCGAAAAAAGCGCGGGCTGGGACAGCCTACTCGCCGCTTCGCTTTGTTTCGGCTGCCCCATATTGAAGCGTTATATTTCACAAGGAAACTCATCATGGGATTTAAGATCGGATGGATTGCTGTAAAAGATTCTGAACCTGCGGCAATCCATAAAATGCTATCCCTCTAACCCAGTGGAGAGCGCGAGGAATTTCCTGACTCTCCGATAGCTGGCGTGGAGCTGCCTAATGGCTGGTACCTGGTTCACTTCAACGAGTTTCTGGCTCCAGCACTAGAACAAGAATCCTTATCAAGAATTTCATCTCTTGGTGATGTGGTTGCTTGCCAAGTTCACGAAGGCATCATGGTCAGCATGGCATCTGGCTATAAATCGGGTAAGCTTGTCTGGAGCGTAGTTCATAATGCGCAAGAGGCACTAGAGCACTTAGAAATAAGGGGCAGTTTGCCTGCTGAGTTCGAGGGAATCAGATCAAAAAAATTCCAAGAGAAAGTCCAGGATGACGAGGGAATGGTTGATTATGTATTTGATATTCCCGTAGATATGGCAAGGGCCCACGTAGGTTATCGCTATGATCAAGCGCTTGCCAATGAAAGTGAACTACCCTTCCATGTGTTAGAGCAAAAGCAATCAGTCCCCGACCCAGAACTCAAAGAAACGTCAAAAACCCCTGCTTGGATGTTTTGGAAAAAGTGAAATATAACAATGCCTTTCAGTCGACCCGCTTTCCGCTACTTCCCTCCGGTCACTCGCTACAAGCGGGCTGCTGAAGGCAGGGGACACAAGGAAGAAAAAAAGCCCTGATCATCACCAGCAGCCTGACAGGCAGTGCAACGCTGCTGATGGCGGCTTTACCCGTCAATATCTTGGGAGAAAGTCTTGTGATACTCCTGTTATGCCTGCAAATGGTTCAGGCCTTCAGTTTTGGCGGAGAGTACCCGACCATCATTCAATACCTGCACCAAGGGAGCCAGCGTGAACAACATGCTCGTATCAGCAGTCTGATTGTTGCCAGTTCAATTGTTGGGGTGATTGCATCCGTCTTAATCGTGATGGGGCTGAAAAGCACCTTATCTGAAAGCCAGATGCAAGCTTATGGATGGCGTATCCCTTTAATTATTGGCGCAGTGAACATTGCCATGAGTTTTTGGTTCCGCCTGCGCTTGCCCGCTGCGCTTCCGACCCCACAGCCGACTCGCTTAACCAACGATGTAAGAACCACAGTCAGGATCGGTTTGGTGTCTGTAACAGGAGCGGTAGTTTTCTACGTCCAGAATATTTCCAGCACCATTTTAGCCAAAGATTTCCCCATTCAGCCGTTTGCCTTGGTTAATTCAGTGACCTTACTTGTGATGATCTTGCTGGTCGGATGGATCACGGACAAATACCTGTCATCACCAAAGAAAAGCTTTTCGGGCGGATTATTGGCCGGTTTGGTGGTTTCTTATCCGGCTTATTATCTGTTGATTCATGGTCATGATGGGTGGCAACAATGGATCGCATTTATCAAGATCAGCCTGATTTCAGCACTGATTTTAGCCAATCTGGCGACGGTGCTATTTTCCATTGCCCGCAACAACACCACCTCTCTGGGGCTTGGCTATAACGTTGCTCTCTCAGTTTTTGGCGGCATGAGCCCGTTAATTGTGAGTTTCCTGTCTGAGTATGATGCCAGTTATGTCGGTGCATATGCCGCATTGACAACCATACCGGCACTCATTGGTATTTACGCATTCTCGGCACCATCGTTAACTCTCCAGTCAGAAATGAATACATAACCCGGCTTTGCAGAACCGGAATATCGCACGGTAGCCCTGACATTGAGTGAGGGCTACTCGCGTCGTCCCCCCTCAAATGCTTTCTCTCTCGATAACGCTCCCAAAATCATAATCCTAATGACCTACTGCCTGCATCTGGCATCCTCCTCAAACACCCTTCCTGTAAAAACGAAAATCTCAGCACCTTAAGCTTATTTTCCGATTGAATCTTGTCGAAGATTCGATCAATAATGACCCAAAGTCATTAGCAATTAATAATCATTATCATTTAAAAATACAAAATTATAGGACAGCCATCAATTTGCGTAGTTGATGGGAATTGACTACGCTGAACCTTCACATGGAGTGAAATTGCTACAACAAGGAGTGTTGTTATGACCGTTGCCCGCCGCCGTTTGATTGATGTTGAATCAACCCCTTATTACCACGTCATTAACCGTTGTGTACGCCGCGCTTTTCTATGTGGTGAAGATG
>NZ_JBLWZK010000024.1:0-6905 GCF_048266485.1 Vibrio sp.
GGTATTAGCAGCATCTCGCCCAATTTCACTACTCGCGTAATTTGATCTCTATCATGAAATTATCGCAATCGCTTCTCTAAGCTGGCGCCAAATTATGCAATGTCGATGTCTAGTTCATGAGTGGGAACTAGAATGCAGCAGGAGTAGGCGGTATGAGTAAGTTTCTTGATAGGTTCCTTTATTTCAAGCAATTGGGCGACACGTTTGCAGATGACCATGGTCAGACGCTTAAGACCAACAGAGATTGGGAGGATGGCTATAGAAGCCGCTGGCAGCATGACAAAATTGTCCGTTCTACCCATGGGGTTAACTGTACAGGCTCTTGCAGTTGGAAAATATATGTAAAAAACGGTTTGGTCACATGGGAAACACAGCAAACCGATTACCCTAGAACCCGCCCAGACCTGCCCAACCATGAGCCTCGTGGATGTCCCCGCGGCGCGAGTTACTCTTGGTATTTGTACAGCGCTAACCGTGTGAAATATCCCATGGTACGCAAGCGTCTAATTGAGCTGTGGCGAGAGGCGCGGCGTCAACATTGTGATCCCGTTGATGCTTGGGCTGCCATAGCTCGTTCACCAGAAAAGATGAAGACCTACAAGCAGCAGCGCGGCCGAGGCGACTTTATTCGCGCTGACTGGTCAGAAGTGAATGAGATCATTGCGGCATCCAATGTCTTTACTGCGAAAGAATATGGCCCCGACCGTATTGCTGGCTTTTCGCCGATCCCTGCAATGTCGATGGTGTCGTATGCTGCTGGTGCGCGATACTTGTCACTCATTGGCGGTACCTGCCTGAGCTTTTATGACTGGTATTGTGACTTGCCTCCAGCGTCACCAATGACGTGGGGAGAACAAACCGACGTCCCTGAGTCTGCTGATTGGTACAACGCCTCTTACATTATTGCGTGGGGTTCAAATGTGCCACAAACACGCACACCTGATGCCCACTTTTTTACCGAAGTTCGCTATAAAGGCACGAAAACCGTTGCGGTAACCCCAGACTATTCAGAAGTTGCCAAGTTATGTGACCAGTGGCTCAACCCTAAACAAGGGACTGATAGTGCGCTGTCAATGGCGATGGGCCATGTATTACTGAAAGAGTTTCACATAAAACGACAAACGTCGTATTTCCAGGACTATGCTCGACGCTATACCGACCTTCCCATGCTGGTGTTACTGGAGGAGACTGGCGACGGAAGTTATCGAGCGGGCCGCATGTTGCGAGCATCGGACCTAGTGGATGATCTAGGCGAGGCAAACAATCCTGAATGGAAGACCATTGCAATTGATAGCCACACGGGCCAGCTCGTGGCACCACTCGGTTCGCTTGGTTTTCGCTGGGGCGAAAAGGGGAAATGGAATCTTGAAGCTAAAGCGGGTAACACACAGCAGGATGTTGAGCTCCAACTGAGCTTATTAGAGCAGCATGATCAAGTGGTCGACGTGGGCTTTCCCTATTTTGGTGGCACAGCAAGTGAACACTTTGACAGTGTGCCATTGGAACAAACATTAACCCACAAATTACCAGTGAAGCAGTTAACGCTGGCTGATGGTCGTCAAGCGGTAGTCACTAGCGTATATGATCTTACATTGGCTAACTATGGTGTTGAACGTGGCTTAAATGATGTGAATTGCGCCGCCGAATATCATGAGTTAAAAGCCTACTCCCCAGCTTGGGCAGAACAAGTTACTGGCGTGCCCCAAGCCGATATCATCCGTATCGCCACCGAGTTTGGCGATAACGCGGAGAAAACCCATGGTCGCTCGATGATCATTGTGGGTGCTGGCGTTAACCATTGGTATCACATGGATATGGCATATCGCAGTTTCATCAATATGCTTATTTTTTGTGGCTGCGTGGGTCAAAGTGGTGGTGGTTGGGCACACTATGTTGGTCAAGAAAAACTACGGCCACAAACAGGGTGGCAACCATTAGCCTTTGCCTTGGATTGGCAAAAGCCGCCGCGGCATATGAACAGCACCTCTTTTTTCTATAATCACTCTAGCCAATGGCGCTATGAAACACTGCGCACGGATGAGTTGCTCGCCGCGAATGCCGATAAGTCTAAATTCAGCGGCAGCCTTATTGACCTCAACGTTCGCGCTGAACGCATGGGGTGGTTACCTTCGGCGCCGCAGCTAGACACCAACCCACTATCTATTGCCGCGCAGGCCCAAGCCGCAGGCATGTCCACCCAAGAATATACTGTTAACGCCCTAAAGCACGGCCAGATACGCTTTGCTGCAGAACAACCGGACAAAATACAAAACTATCCCCACAACCTATTTATCTGGCGCTCTAACCTGCTTGGCTCATCAGGTAAAGGCCATGAGTACATGCTTAAATACCTCCTGGGCACAGAACATGGTATTCAGGGGAAAGATCTCGGCGAACAGGGAGCGGTTACACCCGAAGAAGTTGAATGGCAAGACTCGCCCGCCACGGGAAAACTGGATTTGGTGGTGACATTGGACTTCAGAATGTCCAGTACCTGTCTCTATTCAGATATTGTGTTACCTACGGCCACTTGGTACGAAAAAGACGATATGAACACATCGGATATGCATCCGTTTATTCATCCGTTATCTGCCGCAGTTGATCCAGCATGGGAGTCAAAAACCGACTGGGAAATTTATAAAGGCATTGCCAAAAAGTTCTCCGAACTGTGTCACGGGCATCTAGGTAAAGAAACCGATGTGGTGACGTTACCGATTTTGCATGACACCGCGGCAGAACTGGCACAGCCATTTGGTGTCAAAGATTGGAAGAAAGGTGAATGTGAGCTTGTCCCTGGCATCAGTGCACCACACATTATTGAAGTAGAACGCGATTATCCAAATACCTATGCCCGCTTTACTTCATTAGGTCCATTGCTTGATAAGCAAGGCAATGGCGGCAAAGGGATCAACTGGGACACCCAAACTGAAGTCGATTTTCTCAAACAGCTTAACTATTCCCACAGTGAAGGAGCTAATGCCGGTCGGCCTAAAATTGAATCAGCCATTGATGCGGCTGAGGTCATTCTATCGCTGGCGCCGGAAACCAATGGCCAAGTTGCGGTAAAAGCTTGGGCTGCACTCAGTGAAGTTACCGGACGTGATCACACCCATCTTGCCCGTAATAAAGAGGAAGAAAAAATCCGCTTTAGGGACATTCAAGCGCAACCACGTAAGATTATCTCTAGCCCAACATGGTCAGGCCTTGAGGATGAACATGTCTCCTACAATGCTTGCTATACCAACGTTCATGAGCTAATCCCTTGGCGCACACTTTCTGGCCGACAACAACTTTACCAAGACCATGACTGGATGCGCGCGTTTGGTGAAAGCCTCGTTGTGTATCGTCCACCGATTGACACGCGTACCGCTCAGCCACTGTTAGGCAGCAAATCTAACGGTAATGCGGAAAAAGCCCTTAATTTTATTACACCGCACCAGAAGTGGGGGATCCACTCCACCTACAGTGACAACTTAATCATGCTGACACTGTCGCGGGGTGGCCCGATTGTGTGGATAAGTGAAACAGATGCCCGTGAATTAGGTATTGAGGATAACGATTGGATTGAAGCCTTCAATACTAACGGTGCGTTAACCGCACGCGCGGTCGTCAGCCAGCGCGTACCGGCAGGTATGGTGATGATGTATCACGCACAAGAACGCATTGTAAATATTCCGGGTTCAGAGATCACAGGTCAACGCGGAGGCATTCATAACTCCGTCACACGTATCAGCCCTAAACCTACGCATATGATTGGCGGTTATGGCCAGTTGTCTTATGGCTTTAACTACTACGGAACCGTAGGCTCAAACCGCGACGAATTTGTGGTCGTTCGCAAGATGAATAACGTTGACTGGCTTGATGAACAAAGTAACGAAGCCGCACAAAGTAAATCTGAACAGGAGAATATCTAATGAAAATCCGTTCTCAAGTCGGCATGGTGCTGAATCTCGACAAATGTATTGGTTGCCATACCTGTTCAGTCACCTGTAAAAACGTATGGAGCAGTCGCGAAGGCGTGGAATATGCTTGGTTCAATAATGTGGAAAGCAAACCGGGCGTGGGCTATCCCAATGAGTGGGAAAACCAAGAAAAGTGGCGAGGCGGGTGGATCCGTAAAATCAATGGCAAAATTGAGCCTAAAGCAGGTGGCAAACTCAGCTTGTTATCTAAAATTTTTGCCAACCCGCACATGCCAACGATTGATGACTATTATGAGCCGTTCAGCTATGACTACGAGCATCTGCAACAGGCCAAACAGAGTAAACATCAGCCTGTCGCTAGACCTCATTCACTGCTCACAGGTGAGCGTATGGATAAGGTCACCAAAGGCCCTAACTGGGAGGAGATCTTAGGGGGCGAATTTGCTAAGCGTAGTAAAGATAGCAACTTTGCCAACATGCAAAAAGAGATGTACGGCCAGTTTGAAAACACCTTTATGATGTACCTTCCTCGCTTGTGTGAGCATTGCCTCAACCCGGCCTGCGTAGCGACCTGCCCTAGTGGAGCAATCTATAAACGGGAAGAAGATGGCATTGTCCTTATCGATCAAGATAAGTGCCGCGGCTGGCGTATGTGTCTAACCGGATGCCCTTATAAGAAAATTTACTTCAACTGGAAAAGTGGTAAGTCTGAAAAGTGCATCTTCTGCTATCCGCGTATTGAGGCTGGCCAACCCACAGTATGTTCAGAAACCTGTGTTGGCCGCATTCGTTATCTAGGCGTTATGCTCTATGACGCGGATCGGATTGAGCAAGCGGCATCTACCGAACATCAAACCGATCTTTATCAGCGTCAGTTAGATATTTTTCTAGATCCTCATGATCCCGAAGTTATTGCTGAAGCATTGGCACAGGATATCCCTATGTCAGTGATTGAAGCGGCTCAACAATCGCCTGTCTATAAAATGGCCGTTGATTGGAAGTTAGCACTCCCGTTACACCCTGAATATCGTACCTTACCTATGGTGTGGTATGTACCACCGTTATCCCCTATTCAATCAGCCGCAGATGCTGGCATGTTGCCGCACGATGGTATTCTGCCGAATGTGGAAAGCTTACGCATCCCCGTACAATACCTCGCTAACTTACTCACTGCCGGTGATGAAAAACCGGTGCTAACGGCACTTAAACGCATGTTAGCAATGCGCCAGTTTAAACGAGCCGAGACCGTCGAAGGTGTGCTAGACACTCGCGCCCTTGACGAAGTCGGCCTCAGCGTTGCGCAAGCACAGGAGATGTATCGCTATTTAGCTATCGCAAACTATGAAGATCGCTTCGTCGTGCCATCTAGCCACAGAGAGTTGGCCAGAGAAGCATTTCCTGAAAGCAAGGGCTGTGGTTTTAGTTTCGGTGATGGCTGCCATGGCAGTGATAGCAAGACAAATCTATTTAATAGCCGACGTATCGATGCCATTGATGTCGGTGCGACATCGACTAAAAGATAGGCGGGGGGGATTTAATTATGATTAGCTTAATCATCATTGCGCGCTTATTAGAATACCCTAGCGAAGAGCTTTGGGAACACTGCGATGAGCTGTTTCACGAAGCGATGCAGGCCAACGAACTCACCAATGAACACAAGCAGCAATTGCTAGACACCATGACGGCGCTACTGAAAATGCCGTTCCTAGATGCTCAAGCCGATTACTGTACCTTGTTTGATCGTGGGCGCTCGACCTCTTTGCTACTGTTTGAGCATGTGCATGCTGAATCACGTGATCGCGGCCAGGCAATGGTTGATCTCATGGCCCAGTATGAAGCGGCTGGATTATCTTTAAATAGTCGAGAACTGCCCGATTTTCTACCGCTCTACTTGGAGTTTCTTGCGCATCAACCTCACGCCAAAATGCTCGAAGGATTACAGAATATTGTTCCTATTCTTGCGTTGCTAGCAGCACGGCTACACCAACGCCAAAGCCATTATGCCACGTTGTTTGATGTACTAATTTCACTTACAAATAGCGAAGTTAGCACCACCGAGTTGCAAGACAAAGTGGCCAGTGAAGCACGTGACGATACACCAGAAGCACTCGATGCCGTCTGGCAAGAGGAGCAAATCACTTTCATGGGAGATGCAGGTTGTTCTACCAGTGAGCAAACGCAACATCAACGTCGTTTTGCGGGCGCGGTCACTCCGCAATATCTCAATGTTGAAGCATTACATACTGCTGGCTCATGTGGAGACTAATAATATGAATTACATTAATCACTTACTGTTTGATATTTATCCTTATATTGTCCTCGCGGTATTTGTCATCGGTAGTTGGCTGCGTTACGACTATGGCCAGTACAGCTGGCGCGCTGGCTCTAGCCAAATTATGGATCGTCAAGGAATGCGGCTCGCCTCAAACCTATTCCATATCGGCATTATAGGTATCTTAGGTGGGCACTTTGTTGGACTGTTAACGCCACATTGGTTGTATGAGCCAATAATATCCGCACCGCATAAACAGTTACTCGCTATGACCGCTGGTGGCGTATGTGGTCTGATGACATTGATAGGCGGCGTATTGCTATTAAAACGGCGACTTACGAATACGCGCGTTCGAGCCTCATCTTCTTTTGCAGATATCATGATCCTGAGCTTACTCGTGCTGCAAGCGGCACTCGGGCTGACGACCATAGCCTTCTCTGCGGAGCATCTAGATGGTAGTGAAATGCTGAAACTGGCAGATTGGGCCCAGGCAATTGTGACATTCAGAGAAGGCGCGTCCACAAATTTACAGGATGTGGCCTTAATATTTAAACTGCACCTATTTCTCGGCATGACCTTGTTCTTACTATTTCCATTCTGTCGATTAGTTCATATATTTAGCGTACCACTTGAATATATAACCCGTCGTTATCAGTTGGTAAGAAGTCGAAGTTAGCGCAACAAATTAAAAAAAATACTCATAAAGGGTT
>NZ_JBLWZK010000025.1:0-5507 GCF_048266485.1 Vibrio sp.
CACATGCGGCCTCGATGGGGGCACAAGCTGAAAAAGTCACCAATCCGGCCGAACTTGGCGATGCATTCAAGCGCGCCAAAGCATCAGACAAGACCTATGTGATCGTAATGGATGTCGACCCCTACGAAGGGTGGACCACTGAAGGTCATGCTTGGTGGGAGGTTGGCACACCAACTGTCACCGAAAGCGAGCGCGTGCGCAAAGCGCATGAAGACTGGGAATCCTCACGTAGCAAACAACGGAGGGGCGTATAATGAGCGCGCTGATAGCGGGTATCCGCAAAGGCAGTTTCGTCGTCTTCGGCCGCGCGGGGATGGATATGTATGCCGATCCCCCCGGCACCCGTGCGGACGAGGCCGACACCTTTCGCGCCGATCTTGGCGGCTCGTCTGCAAACATCTGTGCAGGGCTGTGCAAGCTGGGAATGCAATCGGCGCTGGTCACCTCGGTGTCCGACGATGCTGTCGGGCGGTTTTGCACCAACCGACTGCGCCATTACGGCGTGGATACGCAGTATTTGAAAGTGCTGGGCGGTGAGGCGCGGGTCTCTCTGGCGGTTTATGAAAGTTGTATTGAGGATTTTCAGCTGGTCATCTACCGCAACAACGCGGTGGACTTTCAGGTAACCGAAGAAGACGTTGATCGGGTGAACTATGATAATTTCGGCGCTCTGATCACGGCGGGGACAGTCTTTGCCGCCGAACCATCACGCAGCGCCACATTCCGCGCATTTGAAAACGCCCGCACTGCAAATCTACCTGTGATCTTCGACATAGACTATCGCCCCTATAGCTGGCCCTCAGCCGCGGTGGCCTCCGAGGTGCTGACCCGCGCGGGCGAGGAAAGCGACCTGATCGTCGGCAACGACGAGGAATTCGGCTTCATGGCCGGAAGTATGGACAAGGGGTTGGCAAAAGCCCGTGAGCTCGCCGCAAAAGGCAAGATGGTGATCTACAAGATGGGGCACGAGGGAGCGCTGACCTTTGCCGATGGCGAAGAGATACGCACCGGCATCTATCCCGTCACCGCCATCAAGCCGAACGGCGCAGGCGACAGTTTTATGGCTGGGCTGCTGGCGGCCATTGCCGAGCGACGATCGCTGAAAGAGGCGGTGCTGCGCGGCTCCGCCTGCGCTTCAATGGTGGTGAGCCGTCCGGGATGTGCTCCAGCCATGCCGACAACTTCACAACTCAATGACTTTTTGGCCGCGTGTTCCGGCCCCACTGATATCTGAAAGGAAAGCCCGATGCATATCGCGCCCCATGACAACGCCAATACACCTATCGTTGATGCCGATCACGACCTTGTGCCACTGAACTACTTCAACATCGTCAAACTGCAAAAGGGCGAGGTTTTTGAATACTCTGTCGCGGGATATGAGACCTGTGTGGTGCCTGCTACGGGAACTGTTGATGTGGATGTTGAGGGGGCGGTTTATACGCACCTCGGCAATCGCAATGCCGATGTTTGGGACGGTGAGCCCGAGGGAGTCTATGTGCCCGTGGGCGCCAAGGTTCGTATCACCTGTGTATCGGATAAAACGGAGACGTTTATCGCCGGTGCCAAATACGACAAGGTGCTGGAACCGTTCGAGGTCCGTGACGCAGAGATTGATATTGTTCAATACGGCTCGGACGACACCAAAACCCACCGCAAGATCAAGCACATTCTAGGCGCCAACCATCATGATAAGGTTGGCCGGCTGTTGGTGAGCGAGTTGTATACTGTCGGTGCCGGTGGCTGGTCGGGTTTCCCGTCGCACAAACATGACACGGATCGTTATGAGGACGGCGAGTTGATCGAGACCCGCCATGATGAAACCTATAATTTCCGGTTTAAACCGAATTATGGCTCGGGTCTTCAAATGCTCCAACGTGAGGACAATGAACCCGGGGACGCCTATCACATCGTCGATGGCTCGACGATCTGCATCGACAAGGGCTATCACCCCTGCTGCGTGCTGCCCGGCTACGAGATGTATTACTTCACTATTCTCGGGGGGCTGAGCCAGCGAAGCCTGAAGCAATATTTCCAACCGACCCATGCAGCCCAGTTGCATACGATTCCGGGCATTATGGATATGGTGGCAAAGTTCAAATGAGTATCGCAACGCTATCAGAAGTGCTGCAACCGGCGCTCCGTCAAGGCTACGCTGTCGCGGGTTTGGTGACGCTAGGTTGGGAAGACATGCGCGCTTATGTGGCGGCGGCTGAGGCCGAGGGCGTGCCCGTTATCCTACAAGCAGGGCCGTCCTGTCGGGAACACACACCTTTGCCCGTTCTGGGAGCCATGTTTCGTTACCTTGCAGAAAATGCTTCCGTGCCTGTCGTTGCCCATTTGGACCACGGTTATTCTGCCGAAGATTGCCGCCTTGCCATTGAGAGTGGCTTTACCTCGGTGATGTATGATGGCTCGCGCAAACCCTTGGCCGAAAATATTGCCGAGACTGCGGCGATTGCCCAGATGGCTCATGATGCAGGGGTGTCTTGCGAAGGGGAAATCGGCTTTGTGGGCTATTCGGGCGGCGAAGGCTCTGCCGGAACCGACCCCGACGAGGCCGCGCAGTTTGCACAGGAGACCGGGGTCGATGCTATGGCGATCTCGGTGGGAAACGTGCACTTGCAACAGGACAAGCAAGGGGGGCTTGATGAAGACCGTATTCGCGCCATTGAATCTGTGACAAATGTACCCTTGGTCATACATGGCGGGTCCGGAGTGCCGGTAGCTCAGCGCCGCTCCCTCGCGCGTAACTCAGCGATCTGCAAATTCAACATCGGCACAGAATTGCGGATGGTGTTTGGACAAGCGCTGCGTGCGGCGGTCAATCGCGATGCCACTCGCTTTGATCGGGTCCAGCTTTTAAAAGAAACCCATGATCCGCTGGTGACCGCCACCCGCACTGTCCTGCAAGCCTTCAAAGGAGCATAACATGTTAAATATCGGACTTCTGGGCTGTGGCAGGATCGGACAGGTTCATGGTCGCACAATTTCTCACATTGATGGAGCGAGGGTTACTGCTGTTGCAGACGCCTTTGAAGCTCCGGCCAAGGCGCTGGCTGAGAAGACGGGCGCAAAGGCTATGGATGCTATAGAACTTATCGCTCATGCAGATGTCGATGCTGTAGTGATCGGGACACCAACCGATACGCATTATGATTTAATCCATGCCGCCGCCGCAGAGGGCAAAGCCATCTTTTGTGAAAAACCGGTGGATATGTCCGCTGAACGGATCCGGGAGTGCATCAAGGCTGTCGAGGCCGCCGGCGTGCCCTTCATGACCGCTTTCAACCGTCGATTTGACCCCAATTTTGCAAACTTACAGTCTCGTATCGTGGCTGGAGAAATTGGCGGCGTTGAGATTGTGACGATCCAGTCACGTGATCCATCTCCACCACCTATCAGCTATATCAAGAGCTCCGGTGGTCTGTTTCGTGATATGATGATCCATGATCTCGACATGGCGCGTTTTTTGTTGGGCGAAGAACCTCAAACTGTTCACGCGGTTGGCGCTTCCCTTGTTGATCCTGAAATTGGGGAGGCGGGAGACGTGGATACAGCAGCGGTCACGTTGACCACCAAAAGCGGTAAGATTTGTCAAATCACCAATTCGCGCCGCGCCAGCTATGGGTATGATCAAAGGATCGAAGTGCACGGCGCGAAAGGCATGCTGCGTGCAGAGAATGCTCTGGAAAACACCGTAGAGATCGCCACGGAGGCAGGGTTTCAAAGGGCCCCCGCGCAGCATTTCTTTCTTGAGCGATATGATGCGGCTTACCGAGCCGAGATGGCTTACTTTGTCGATGCCGTCACCAACCAAAAGCGCATTATGCCCGGGATCGTGGATGGCTTACGCGCACAGGTGTTAGCGGATGCTGCGACCCAGTCGTATGAACAAGGGGTGCCTGTTCGGGTGGATAATGGCACCGTGTGAGTTGCACGAAACAAATTCAAATTACACCATACCAATAAACAGTGATCCGGTTATGGCCACACACTGCGCAATTTGAGGATTGTGCATATGGCCATAACCTTTCACAGACTTGGCCATTGCTCCATTTGAAGCCGCAGTGCTTCAAGGTCTCCGCCCCAAAACACAAGGTTCCGGCCCAAATGTGCATCAAGCTTTTTATTGATGCACGCGATCCCATCGCGCTCACCCCGTCCGCTCACTCACCGGCATGAGCGTCGGGCGCAGCAGGATCGCGGCGGTCAACCCGATGATCGAAAGCCCCGCCGCCACCATGTAGAGCCATGTGAACGCATCCGAGAACAGCATACTGACCGCAATGCGGCTGGTCTCAGGCAGCGCCGCAAGGGCTTCGGGCGACAGGCTGGAAGGATCCGGCAAATCACTCACATCTCCGGCCCCTGCGATTAGCCGTGCCGAGAGGACCGCGCCGTAGATCGAGATGGCCAATGACGCCCCCGCCATCCGGCACAGCGTCACCGCGCCTGTCGCGGCACCAATGTCGCCCTGCGGGGCCACCATCTGCACCCCGATGACCGGAGATTGCTGCGCCAGACCGATGGCCAAGCCGCATGTTGCCAGCACGGCTCCAATCAGCCAAAGCGAGCTTCCCACCTGAATTTGAGAAACCCCAATCAAAGCAAGCACGGAAAGCATCGTGCCGGTGATCAGGAACGGTTTGTATCGCCCTGTGCGCTCGATCAAGCGCCCCGCGGTCAGTGATCCCGCAGCAATTCCGCAGGTAATGGCAATGAAGAACAGACCCGCATGGGCGGGCGAAAGTCCCGTCGTCATTTGTAGAAACAGCGCGTGATAATTAACGAGGCCAATCCCGATCCCGCCCGACGTCAGCGCCACAATCAACAGAAGCGGGAAGTTGCGATCACGGAACAGGCTCAGCGGAATGATCGGCTCCGGCGTGCGGCGCTCAATGCGGACCCAAGCGACGGCGGACATGGTGGCCAGAGCAAGAATGCCAATGGTCACAGGCGTGAACATCCCTCCGAAAATCTGCGCCCCGTCAGCCCAAAGCACGATCAACCCGATCGTAAGCGCTAAAGTCGCAGCCCCAGCATAATCGATCTTCGGCTGGCGGTTCGGGCGGACATAGGGCAGCAAGAGAAAGATGCCAGACAGAACCAAAATCCCGACAGGCAGGTTCACAAGGAATATTGAGCGCCAGCCGAAATACTGGCTCATGGCCCCGCCCAGCGTTGGACCTATGGAACCTGACGCCATGAGGACAAGGCTGGAAAAGCTTTGATACCGCGCCCGCTCACGCGGTTCGAACAAATCGGCATTGATCGAGAAAATCGACACCATAATACCGCCGCCGCCCAGACCCTGCAAAACACGTGCAGCAATCAGGCTTTCCATCGACCACGCCAAACCGCAACTCAGAGAGCCCACGACAAAGAGCGAGATCGCAAACATCATCACATATTTGCGGCCGAACAAATCCCCCAGCTTGCCATACACCGGCATGATGGCACTTTGCGCCAAAAGATATGCGGCACTGACCCAACTGAAGCGTTCAATA
>NZ_JBLWZK010000026.1:0-5240 GCF_048266485.1 Vibrio sp.
ATCAAACCGATACGACTTGGCAGTGATTTCAAGAACCAGATGTGGGCAACTGGGCTAGCCAGTTCGATGTGACCCATACGCTCACGACGTACTTTAGTTTGGGTAACTTCAACACCACATTTTTCACAGATAACACCACGGTGTTTCAAACGTTTGTACTTACCGCACAAACATTCGTAGTCTTTCACTGGTCCAAAGATGCGTGCACAAAACAGACCTTCGCGCTCAGGCTTGAAGGTACGGTAGTTGATGGTTTCAGGCTTCTTGACTTCACCATATGACCAAGAACGGATCAGATCGGGTGACGCCAAGCCGATTTTGATACCTTCAAATTCTTCGGTCTTACTTTGCTGTTTCAGAAACTTTAATAAGTCTTTCACGTTTCTCTCCTGAAGGAGTTAAACCGGCTGCCTTGCCTAGACAAGGCAGCGTACTTTGCCAAACACAGTCGTGGCTGTGCCTTACTCTTGATCCAACTCGATGTTGATACCGAGTGAACGGATCTCCTTCAGCAATACGTTGAAGGATTCAGGCATACCAGGTTGCATCTGGTGGTTGCCATCAACGATGTTTTTGTACATCTGAGTACGACCGTTGACGTCGTCCGACTTAACTGTGAGCATTTCTTGAAGAGTATATGCTGCACCGTATGCTTCCAGTGCCCACACTTCCATCTCCCCGAAACGCTGACCACCGAACTGCGCTTTACCACCGAGCGGCTGTTGAGTAACCAGGCTGTAAGAACCTGTAGAACGTGCGTGCATCTTGTCGTCTACCAAGTGGTTCAGTTTCAGCATGTACATGTAACCCACTGTCACTTTACGTTCGAATGCGTTACCAGTACGGCCGTCATACAGGGTTCTCTGACCAGAAGTTGGCAAGCCTGCCAGTTCTAGCATGGCTTTGATTTCGCTCTCTTCAGCACCGTCAAATGCTGGGGTTGCCGTTGGCAGACCCAGTTTCAGGTGGCTAGCAAGACGTTTAACTTCATCATCGGTGAATGAATCGATATCGACTTTCTGTTGAATGCCTTCACCCAGTTCATACACTTGCTTAATGTAGCCACGCAGCTCAGCAACTTCACGTTGTTCTTCCAGCATGACATTGATGCGATCACCAATACCTTTTGCTGCAGCACCAAGGTGAACTTCCAATACCTGACCGATGTTCATACGTGAAGGTACACCGAGTGGGTTCAGTACGATATCCACTGGGTTGCCGTCTTCGTCGTATGGCATATCTTCGATTGGACAAATCTTAGAGATAACACCTTTGTTACCGTGACGCCCCGCCATCTTGTCACCAGGTTGGATGGTACGTTTAACTGCTAAGTAAACCTTAACAATCTTCAGTACGCCTGGAGCAAGGTCATCACCTTGGGTGATCTTGCGACGCTTAACGTCAAACTTCTTATCGAAGTCTGCTTTCAGCTCAACGTGTTGCTCAGCCAGCTGTTCCAGCTCAGTTTGTTTTGCTTCGTCATCGATGACTTGTACCAAGTAATCTTTACGTGGCAATTCGGCCAGTTTAGCTTCGCTGAAACCAGCGTTCAGCAGCAGGTTGCGAGCACGGTCAAACACGCCTTCTTCAAGGATTTTGAACTCTTCGGTCAAGTCTTTGCGTGCTTGAGCAATGTGCATCTCTTCGATTTCAACTGCGCGTTTGTCTTTTTCTACGCCATCGCGAGTAAAGACTTGCACGTCGATAACGGTACCTTTCACAGAGTTAGGTACACGCAGAGAGCTATCCTTAACGTCAGACGCTTTCTCACCGAAAATCGCACGCAACAGTTTCTCTTCTGGGGTCAGCTGAGTTTCACCTTTTGGTGTCACTTTACCTACCAGAATGTCGCCGCCTTTGACTTCAGCACCGATATAAACAATGCCTGATTCGTCCAGCTTAGACAGTGCAGACTCACCTACGTTTGGAATATCCGCGGTGATCTCTTCGCTACCCAGTTTGGTATCACGAGCGATACAAGACAGCTCTTGAATGTGGATAGTTGAGAAACGGTCTTCTTGAGCTACACGCTCAGAAATCAAGATCGAGTCTTCGTAGTTGTAACCGTTCCAAGGCATGAACGCGACGCGCATGTTCTGACCCAGAGCCAATTCGCCCAAGTCAGTTGATGGACCGTCAGCCAACACATCACCACGACGAACCGGCTCACCTGGGTTACAGCATGGACGCTGGTTGATACAGGTGTTTTGGTTAGAACGGGTGTATTTGGTCAGGTTGTAGATGTCGATACCCGCTTCGCCTGGACGCAGCTCATCTTCATTTACTTTTACTACGATGCGGCTAGCATCAACGTAGTCAACAACACCGCCACGCTTAGCGGCAACAACTACGCCTGAGTCAACGGCCAGAGTACGTTCAATACCGGTACCAACAACTGGTTTCTCGGCTTTCAGAACAGGTACTGCCTGACGTTGCATGTTCGCACCCATCAATGCACGGTTCGCGTCATCGTGTTCCAAGAACGGAATCAATGAAGCCGCAACAGAGATAACCTGTTGTGGAGAAACGTCCATATATTGCACGTCAGAAACGCGCATAAAGGTAGATTCACCTTTATGACGGCTAGCAACTTGTTCGTCGATAATACGACCATTTTCATCCAAGTCGATGTTAGCCTGTGCAATAACGTAACGACCTTCTTCGATCGCTGACAGGTAATCAACTTCATCAGTCACTACGCCATCAACCACTTTACGGTATGGAGTTTCCAAGAAACCGTAAGCGTTGGTACGCGCAAAGGTAGACAGAGAGTTGATCAAACCAATGTTTGGACCTTCAGGGGTCTCAATTGGACACAAACGACCATAGTGAGTTGGGTGTACGTCGCGGACTTCGAAGCCTGCGCGTTCACGGGTCAAACCACCAGGGCCAAGGGCAGAAATACGACGCTTGTGCGTTACTTCTGACAATGGGTTGTTTTGGTCCATGAACTGAGACAGCTGAGAAGAGCCAAAGAACTCTTTTACTGCCGCAGAAATTGGCTTAGCGTTGATCAGGTCTTGTGGCATCAGTTCGTTCAAGTCGCCCAGAGACAGACGTTCACGTACTGCACGCTCAACACGTACCAGACCTACACGGAATTGGTTTTCTGACATTTCGCCCACAGAGCGAATACGACGGTTACCCAAGTGGTCGATATCATCGACTTCATCGAAACCGTTACGGATTTCGATGATCTTACGCATTACGGCAACGATGTCTTCTTTGGTCAGAATGCCTGAACCTTCGTTCTCGTCAATGTCGAGACGACGGTTGAACTTCATACGACCTACTTTAGACAAGTCATAACGTTCTTCAGTGAAGAACAAGTTATGGAACAAGGCTTCAGCAGCATCTTTGGTTGGTGGCTCGCCAGGGCGCATCATACGATAGATTTCAACCAACGCTTCCATACGATTGGTGGTTGAATCGATACGCAGGGTATCTGACATATAAGCACCATGATCCAGCTCATTGATATACAAGGTGCTAATATCTTTGATACCTGCCAATGACAGGTTAGCCAGATCTTCCAAAGAGATTTCGTTGTTCGCTGTTACCAATACTTCGCCAGTATCTGGATCGATGTAATCTTGGGCAGCAATTTTGCCAACGATGTAATCAACTGGCACTTCCAACTCAGTGGTGTTGGTTTTTTCCAATTGGCGAATGTGGCGAGCAGTGATGCGACGGCCTTTTTCCACCAACAGGTTGCCTTCGATATCTTTGATATCGTAGCTAGCAGTTTCGCCACGCAGACGCTCTGGCACCAACTTCATCAGCAGAGAATCTTTCTTAATGCTGAACTCTACGCGATCGAAGAAGATATCGAGGATCTCTTGAGTAGAGTACTCAAGCGCGCGCAGGATAATGGTTGCAGGCAACTTACGACGACGGTCGATACGCACAAACAGCGCATCTTTTGGATCGAATTCGAAATCCAACCATGAACCACGGTAAGGAATGATACGAGCGTTATACAGTACCTTACCTGACGAGTGGGTTTTACCACGGTCGTGATCAAAGAACACACCAGGAGAACGGTGCAACTGAGATACGATCACACGTTCAGTACCGTTGATTACGAAGGTACCGTTTTCAGTCATCAATGGGATATCACCCATGTAAACTTCTTGTTCTTTGATGTCTTTAACGGTGCCAGCGGCAGCTTCGCGATCGAACAATACCAGACGTAATTTAACACGCAGCGGCGCTGAGTAAGTTACGCCACGGATTTGGCATTCTTTAACATCAAAAACAGGCTCGCCCATTTTATAGCTGACATATTGCAGCTCAGAATTGCCAGAAAAGCTCTTAATAGGGAAAACGCTGCGGAACGCGGCTTCCAAGCCTCGCTCACCGGTCGGATCTTGATCGGTGAACTTTTTGAAAGAATCCAGCTGGATTGCCAGTAGGTAAGGAACATCCAACACACGTGGACGCTTACCAAAGTCTTTGCGGATACGCTTTTTTTCGGAATAGGAGTAAACCATGGGTTTCCTCTGCTTGCGAGATGTGACCAAGACTGAACTAGACACTAACGAGTAATTCAGCACGTTTGCCCTTAACCGGTTTAGCAACAACCTAACCAATAATCTCTGCTAGGAACTGCTTAAGATACAAATGATTTTACGGTTAAAAAATCATCGACGCTTACAGCGCAAAAAAGGCCGACGGTCAAAAAACCGCCAGCCTTCACCCAGTTTTGCCACTGGGTGGAGCAAGTTATTATATAACTTACTTGATCTCTACTGCAGCACCAGCTGCTTCCAGATCTTTCTTCACTGCTTCGGCTTCTTCTTTAGAAACGCCTTCTTTAACAGCTACTGGAGCAGATTCAGCCATTGCTTTAGCTTCTTTCAGACCCAGGCCAGTCGCGCCGCGAACTGCTTTAATTACAGCAACTTTGTTGTCACCGTGTGAAGTCAAAACTACGTCGAATTCGGTTTTTTCTTCAGCAGCTGCGCCAGCATCGCCAGCACCACCAGCTACAACTGCAGCAGCAGCAGATACACCGAACTTCTCTTCCATAGCTTCGATCAGTTCAACAACTTCCATTACAGACATTTCTGCAAAGGCTTCAAGGATTTGGTCTTTAGTGATAGACATTAGAAATATTTCCTATTGTTCTGAATTCAATTTTATTAAGCAGCGAGCTGATTAAGCTGCTTCTTGTTTTTGATCGCGCAGAGCGGCCAGAGTACGAACGAACTTGCCAGCAGATGCTTCTTTCATAGTCA